>JAJZUL010000054.1 GCA_021848545.1 Pseudomonadota bacterium | reverse complement strand
CGTGCGGAGAGGCTCCATCGGGGCCTCGGAGCGCAAGCGAGGATAGCCAAGGGCGCGGACGCGCCCGCCCGGCGATTGAGGGAAATATACATAATGCAGGGGAAGCGGGTTCACCCGATTCCCCTGGTCGCGACGATAAGTTCCATTGACAAGCCCGGCCCAGTCGGACTTCCTATACTCGTCGCCCGTCGCCGCAAGGGCCCCGGCCGGATTCCCGAACATCCGGGCGATATGGCGGAAATCGCGGTAGCGGCAAAATCGCAGTAGCGGCACCATGAGCGACGACCGGATGGACAAAAACCGAATCATCATCTTCGACACCACCTTGCGCGACGGCGAACAATCGCCCGGCGCCTCGATGAATCTCGAAGAAAAGGTCAAGATCGCCCAGGTGCTCGAAGAGATGGGCGTGGACGTGATCGAAGCCGGCTTCCCCATCGCGTCGAACGGCGATTTCGAGGCGGTGAAGGCCGTGGCCTCGCACATCCGGAACGCCACCATCTGCGGTCTGGCCCGCGCCACCAGGGGCGATATCGAACGCTGCGCCGAAGCGATCCGGCCGGCGGCGCGGGGCCGCATCCACACCTTCATCTCCACCTCGCCGCTGCACATGAAATACAAGCTGCAGATGGAGCCGGAGCGGGTTCTGGAAAAGGTCACCGAATCGGTGACGCTGGCGCGCACCTTCACCGACGACGTGGAATGGTCGGCGGAGGACGGATCGCGCACCGAACCCGATTTCCTGTGCCGTTGCGTCGAGGCCGCGATCAAGGCGGGCGCCGGCACCGTCAACATTCCCGATACGGTCGGCTACGCCCTGCCCGACGAATTCGCCGCCCTGATCCGGCTGCTGTTCGACCGGGTGCCCAACATCGACCGGGCGATCATCTCGGTTCATTGCCACAACGATCTGGGTCTGGCGGTGGCCAATTCCCTGGCCGCGGTGGGCGCCGGCGCCCGACAGGTGGAATGCACCGTCAACGGCCTGGGAGAGCGGGCCGGCAACGCCGCCATGGAAGAGGTGGTGATGGCCCTGCGCACCCGCCACGACCGCATGCCCTTCACCACCGGCATCCGCACCGAGGCCATCACCCGGGCGTCGCGGCTGGTTTCCGCCGTCACCGGCTTTCCGGTCCAGCCCAACAAGGCCATCGTCGGCAAGAACGCCTTCGCCCACGAATCGGGCATCCATCAGGACGGCGTGCTCAAACACGCCCAGACCTACGAGATCATGACCCCCGAATCGGTGGGGCTGAACCGCTCCAATCTGGTCATGGGTAAACATTCCGGCCGCGCCGCCTTTCGCGCCAAACTGCGCGAGCTGGGCTATCAGCTCGACGAGGCCGCCGTCGAGACCGCCTTCGCCCGCTTCAAGGATCTGGCCGACCGCAAAAAGGACGTGTTCGACGAGGACATCGTCGCCCTGGTGGACGATCAGGTGGTCCGCGACAATGTCCGCATCCGCCTGGTTTCCCTGGAAGTGCTGTGCGGCACCCGCCACAATCCGCCCAAGGCCGATCTGGAGCTGGAGGTCGATGGCGAGGTCAAATCGTGCAACGCCGTCGGCGACGGTCCGGTGGACGCCATCTTCAACGCCATCAAGAGCCTGGTTCCCCATGAAACGCGCCTGCAATTGTATCAGGTTCAGGCGGTGACCCAGGGCACCGACGCCCAGGCCGAGGTGACCGTGCGCCTTGAGGAAGGGGGCAAGACGGTCCAGGGCCAGGGTGCCGACACCGACACCATGGTGGCGTCCGCGCGGGCCTATGTGAACGCGCTCAACAAACTTTTGGTCAAACGCCAAAAAACCGCTCCAGCGGCGTTGATGGCCTGATATAAGAGCCGCTTGCGGCGCGGATAGCCGGGGACGGGCTCCCGGTCGCGCCGTTCCGAACGGTCAATGATCTGAAGCGAGGCATAATGTTTTCGAAGCTGACGGGTTGGATGTCCGCGGACATGGCCATCGATCTGGGCACCGCCAACACCTTGGTTTACGTCAAAGGCCGCGGCATCGTCCTCAATGAACCGTCAGTCGTCGCCATAGCCGAGGAACGGGGCAAGAAAAAAGTCCTGGCCGTCGGCGACGAAGCCAAGCTGATGCTGGGCCGCACCCCCGGCTACATCCAGGCCATCCGCCCCTTGCGCGACGGCGTCATCGCCGATTTCGAGGTGGCGGAAGAAATGATCAAGCATTTCATCCGCAAGGTGCATAACCGGCGCAGCTTCGCCAGCCCGCTCGTCATCGTCTGCGTGCCGTCGGGTTCGACCGCGGTGGAACGCCGCGCCATCCAGGAATCGGCGGAAAGCGCCGGCGCCCGGCGCGTGTTCCTGATCGAGGAACCGATGGCGGCGGCCATCGGCGCCGGTCTGCCGGTGACCGAACCGACCGGATCGATGGTGGTCGATATCGGCGGCGGCACCACCGAGGTCGCGGTCCTGTCGCTGGGCGGCATCGTCTATTCGCGCAGCGTCCGGGTCGGCGGCGACAAGATGGACGAAGCGATCATCGCCTATATCCGGCGCAATCATAACCTGCTGATCGGCGAAGGCTCGGCCGAGCGCATCAAAAAGGAAATCGGCTCGGCCTGCCCGCCCGAGGATGGCGAAGGCCGCACCATGGAGATCAAGGGCCGCGACCTGATGAACGGCGTGCCCAAGGAACTGGTGGTCAGCGAACGCCAGATCGCCGAATCCCTGGCCGAGCCGGTGGGCGCGATCATCGAGGCGGTGAAAGTCGCCCTGGAGCATACCGCCCCGGAACTGGCCGCCGATATCGTCGACAAGGGCATCGTGCTGACCGGCGGCGGCGCGCTTTTGTCCAATCTCGATTACGTGTTGCGCCACGCCACCGGCCTGCCGGTCTCCATCGCCGACGACCCCCTGTCCTGCGTCGCCCTGGGCACCGGCCGGGCGCTGGAGGAAATGCCCAAGCTCAAGAACGTGTTGAGCAGCATGTATTGAGCCCTTGGCGAACCGATCGCCAAGACCGGGAATTTACCTTGTAAATCAAGATATTAGTAAGCGGCGCAGTCAAGGGGTGAAAATCTTTTGATCACACCGCGGCACTAAATGTAGTAAGGTTCTGACCCGGACCACATTATCCAGCGTTCCGGAGCGCGGCGCAGTCGGACCGCATCGCGCCCGTGAGCAAGGGCGGCGTTTGAGCCTTGAGCAAGCGGACATTTCTCGCGATCGGATTACCATCAGGCGGCGATGATCTCGCCGTCCGTTTCGGCGTGGCGGTGG
Source organism: Pseudomonadota bacterium (assembly GCA_021848545.1). Lineage (GTDB taxonomy): Bacteria > Pseudomonadota > Alphaproteobacteria > Rhodospirillales > Magnetospirillaceae > JAJZUL01. The sequence continues at coordinate 14,923 of JAJZUL010000054.1, read as the reverse complement.
AGGCGTGATGCGCAGCAAGGCATCGGGGGCGATGGGCCGGCTGGCGACGGCCCGGCAGACGGTGCAGCGCTTCGCCTTTGTGCTGCTGCTGGCCCTGGCCTTTTTCCTGATGATCCTGGGGCGGGCCGATTCCGCTCTGGTGGACCGGGTCCGCGCGGCGGTGGTCGACACCGTGGCGCCGGTGTTCCATGCGCTGGCCCGCCCCGCCGGCGCCGTCGCCGACGTCGCCCATCAGATTCGCGATCTGGCCAATCTGCGCGCCGACAATGTCCGCCTGCGCGAAGAGAACGCGCGGCTGCTGCGCTGGGAAACCGTCGCGCGGCATCTTGAGGACGAGAACGAAATCCTGCGCAACCAGCTCAATTACGTTCCCGATCCCGACCCCGCCTATCTCACCACCCGGGTCATCGGCGACATGGGATCGGCCTATGGCCAGTCGATGCTGCTGGGTGCGGGAGCGCGCAACGGCGTGCGCAAGGGCCAGGCGGTGCTCTCGGGCCAGACCCTGGTCGGCTATATCTCCAATGTCGGCAGACGCTCGTCGCGGCTGCTGCTGCTGTCGGACATCAACGCCCATATTCCGGTGATGATCGAATCCACCCACGCCCGCGCCATCCTGTCGGGGGACAATCGCACCCGTCTGCGCCTGTCCTATGTGGCCGGCGACCCCACCCTGCGGATCGGCGACCGGGTGGTGACCTCGGTGTCGGGCGGCGCCTTTCCGCCCGGCCTGCCCATCGGGGTGATCTCGGCGGTGGGCGACCATGTCGCCTGGGTGTCGCCCTATGTTCACCATTACCAACTGCAATACGTGACCATCGTCGATTACGGGCTGGGCGGCATTCAGACCTTCCCCGACACCGCCGGCAAGCTTCATCGCCGCGGCGGGGGGCGGCGATGAAGCCCTCGCCCTGGGTCCGCATGGACATTTGGGTCAGGCACCTTGTTCCTTTCGGTATGACCATGGGCCTGGTTTTGCTTTCCGTCATGCCCGTAGGTCTGCCGGGCTATGCCCGCATTGCACCCATGCTGCCGGTCATGGCGGTCTATTATTGGGCGATCTACCGCCCGGACCTGCTTCCGGCCTGGGCGGCCTTCGCCATCGGATTGCTGGCCGACATCCTGGCGGGCACACCGCTCGGGGTGAACGCGCTGGTTCTGTTGCTGGTCCAGAGCGTCACGGCGTCGCAACGGCGATTCTTCCTGGCCAAATCCTTTCTGGTGGCCTGGTGGGCGTTCGCGATCCTGGCCGCGGGAGCCGTCGGCCTGTCCTGGCTGCTGGTGTCGCTGCTGGACGGCCGGTTGATCGGGCTCGGTTCGGTGGCGGTGGAATATGTGGTGATGGTGGGCTTGTTTCCGGTGCTGACCCGGCTTCTGGCCCAGATGCAACTGGCCTTTTTGAAAGATGTCTGACTCCGGGGACCGCGACCGCCGATGCATGTGACCGTCAATGTATAACGACAACGACCGCGCCAAACTTTTCACCCGGCGGGCCCTTCTGCTCGGTGGCGGGCAGGTCGCTCTGGTGGGCACTCTGGTCGCCCGCATGTACTATCTCCAAGTGGTCGAGGCGGCGAAATACCGGCTGCAATCGGACAGCAACCGCATCTCCACCCAGCTTCTGGCGCCGCCCCGGGGCCTGATCTTCGACCGCAACGGCACGGCGCTGGCCGTCAACCGGCACAATTACCGGGTTCTGCTGATCCCCGAGCAGGCCCCCTCGATCGATTACGCCCTCGATCAATTATCCCACGTCATCCTGTTGACCGATGCCGACCGCGAAAGGGTCCATCGCGACGCGCGCCGGCACCGTCCCTTCGTGCCGATCACCGTGCGCGACAACCTGTCATGGGAGGATGTGGCCCGGATCGAGGTCAATTCCCTCGATCTGCCGGGGGTGACCATCGATGTCGGCCAAAGCCGCTATTATCCCCTGGGCAAGCTGGGCGGCCACATCCTGGGTTATGTCGCCGCGCCGACCGCCGCCGATCTGCGGGCCGAACCCAACGACCCCCTGCTGGAACTGCCCGGCTTCCGCATCGGCGTGGCCGGGGTGGAGAAGGTCTACGACCTGGCCTTGCGCGGCAAGGGCGGCAAGAAGGAGGTCGAGGTCAATGCGCTGGGCCGGGTGGTCCGTGAACTGGACCGCCAGGACGGGATACCGGGCATCAACCTGAACCTGACCCTGGACATGCGCCTTCAGGAATACGCGGCCCAGCGTCTGGCCGGCCAAAGCGCCGCGGCGGTGGTCATGGACATCCATAGCGGCGACGTCATCGTCATGGCCTCGACGCCCTCCTTCGACCCCAACGATTTCAACCGCGGCCTGACCAATGCGGAATGGAAGAATCTGACCGACGATCCCTTGGCCCCGCTGATCGACAAGGCGATCGCCGGCCAGTTCGCGCCCGGTTCGACCTTCAAGCTGAATACGGCGCTGGCCGGATTGGAAAGCGGCGCCATCACCCCCCAGACCAAATTCTTCTGCCCGGGCTACATGCAGCTGGGCAACATGGTCTTCCATTGCTGGAAGCGGGGCGGGCACGGCCTGATCGATATGCCCAGCGCCATCCAGCAATCCTGCGACGTCTATTTCTATCATACCGCCCAGCGCACCGGCATCGACCGCATCCACGACATGGGGATGCGGTTGGGGCTCGACCATCCCACCGGCATCGACCTGCCCAACGAAATGCCCGGTCTGGTTCCCACCCGCGCCTGGAAGCGCCGCACCCTGCACCAGCCCTGGCATCCGGGCGAAACCCTGATCGCCGGCATCGGCCAGGGCTATATCCTGGTCACGCCGCTGCAATTGGCGGTGATGGTGTCGCGGATCGCCAATGGCGGTTTCGCGGTCAAACCCCATCTCGCCCGCGACCTGATCAAGGGCGCCACCGTCTCGCCGCGGCCGCCGCCGGACTGGCCGTCCTGCAATATCGCCGACGACCATCTGGCGGCCGTGCGCAAGGGCATGTACGAAGTGGTCAACAAGCCGGGCGGGACCGCCTATTACGAACGCATCCTCGATCCCTCCATGGCCATGTGCGGCAAGACCGGCACCGCCCAGGTCCGGCGCATCACCCGGCGCGAGCGGGAGTTGGGCCTGACCAGCGACGCCGATTTTCCGTGGAAATACCGCGACAACGCCCTGTTCGTCGCCTATGCGCCGGCCGACGCGCCCCGCTTCGCCGCCGTCGTGGTGGTTCAGCATGGCGGCGAAGGGGCGTCGGCGTCGGCGCCGGTGGTGCGCGATCTTTTGATCGAAGTGCAGAAACGCGCCCAGGCCCTGGCCGAAGGCGAACGACGAACCCAAACCTGGACCGGCTGATCCCATGGCTTTTCGCAGCCGCTATTCCTCGGCGCTCAATCCCAACGAAATGACGTGGCGCGACAAGGTGTGGCAGATCAATTGGGGTCTGATCACGCTGATCACCGCCGTGGCCGCGATCGGGTTCCTTACGCTTTACTCGGCGGCGCAGGGCTCGATACATCCCTGGGCCTTGAAACAGATGATCCGTTTCGGCGTGGGCCTGGGCGTGCTGCTGGTGGTGGCGCTGATCGACATCCGCTTCTGGCTGCGCCAGGCCTACCCCATCTACGGCATCGCGCTCCTGCTGCTGGTGGCGGTGCTGATCCGCGGCACCATCGGCCTGGGGGCGCAACGCTGGATCAGTCTCGGCTTCATCCAGTTGCAGCCCTCGGAAGTCATGAAAGTGGGGCTGGTCCTGGCCCTGGCCCGCTATTTTCACGGCGCCACCATCCAGGAGATCGGCAAGCCTTTGTTCCTGGTCCCGCCTTTGATCATGGTGGGGTTGCCGGTGGCGCTGGTGCTGAAACAGCCCGATCTGGGCACCGCCATGATGCTGGTGATGGCCGCCGGCGCCATCTTCTTCATGGCCGGGGTGCGGCTGTGGAAATTCGCCGTGGTGATCGTGCTGGGCCTGGCCTGCCTGCCCGTCGCCTGGCATTTCCTGCACGGCTATCAGCGTGAAAGACTGGTGGTCTTCCTCAATCCCGGCGCCGACCCGCTGGGGGCCGGCTATCACATCCTGCAATCGAAGATCGCGCTGGGGTCCGGCGGCCTGTTCGGCAAGGGCTATATGATGGGCACCCAAAGCCGGCTGGACTTCCTGCCCGAGAAACAGACCGATTTCATCTTCACCATGTTCGGCGAGGAATGGGGGATGATCGGCGGGCTGGTTCTACTGACCCTTTACGTGCTGCTGGTCACCTACGGCTTCGCCATCGCGCTCAGATGCCGCAGCCATTTCGGCCGGCTGATGGCGCTGGGCGTCACCACCACCTTCTTCCTTTATTTCTTCATCAACGTCGCCATGGTGATGGGGCTGGTGCCGGTGGTGGGGGTGCCTTTGCCGCTGGTGTCCTATGGCGGCACCGCCATGCTGACGGTCCTGTTCGGCTTCGGGCTGATCATGAACGCCTATGTCCACCGCGACGTGGTCATCGGCAGACGGGGCGCCAACGAGGAATAAATCAGGGTAGGCCGAGGGTGCCGGCGCGGTAATCGGCCACCGCCTGCTCGATCTCTTCCCTGGTGTTCATCACGAAGGGACCATGCTGGACCACCGGCTCGTCCAGGGGATGGGCCGCCAGCAGCAGAAAACGAACCGGACCGTCGAAGGCGGCGACGGCGACGTCGCCGATCCTGGCCAGGATTCCCGCATTCTGGTTTTCGAGGATTTTGGTGTCGTCCTCGGGTCCGACCGCCAACCGCCCCTCATAGGGATACAGGAAAGCCGCATGGCCGTCCGGCAGGGGGCTGGTCAGCGATGCGCCCGCGGGCAGGGTCACGTCCACATAAAGCGGCCGGGTGACGGCGCCGCCCCTGGCCGGCCCGTCAACGGTCCGCCCGTCGTGGACGAAGGCGCCGGCGATGACCTTGGCGCGGCCGCCGCCGGCCAGATCGATCACCGGAATCTCATCGGCCTGGATATCGCGGTAGGAGGCCGGACACATCTTGTCCCGGGCCGGCAGATTGATCCAAAGCTGGAAACCGCGCATGCGTCCGGCCTCCTGCCGGGGCATTTCCGAATGGACGATGCCGCGCCCGGCGATCATCCATTGGGCGCCGCCGCCCTTCAGCTCGCCGCTATGCCCCAGACTGTCCTCGTGGCGCATATGGCCGTCCAGCATATAGGTGACCGCTTCGAAACCGCGATGGGGATGGGGCGGAAAGCCGGCGATGTAATCCTCGGGGTCCTCGGACGAAAAGGCGTCGAGCATGAGAAAGGGGTCGAGGCGGGACGCCTGGTCCTTGCCCAAACTGCGCCGAAGCGTCACCCCGCCCCCGTCGGAGGTCTGAACCGAGGGGATGATCCGCGCCAGCGGACGGATGAGAGTCATGACGGATCTCCCGGAGCCGTAAAGGAGCGATCGCCGACCATACACCTGTTGATAGCGGCAATGATCGCGCTTTGAAGGGCCAGAAGATCGGGCAGTCGCCGTTGCGCCTCGTCCTGCTGTCCAAGGCCGACGAGCGCAACCAGTTTTTCGGCCAAATCGTGGATTTGCCGGTGTTCCTCTTCCAGCCTGACGAAGTACGGCTGTTCACCGTAACGAGAGCGGCCGGCCCCTTGAATCCATCGGCCGAGCCAACAATCCGACGGGTTCAAAAAGGGCGGCTCGGCGGCGTTCCCGGACACCACCGCGACCAGCCGTTCGACCCAGGCGCGATGCCTTTGCTCGGCCAGAAGCAGGGGAAAATCATCGGCCGACAGGCGCTGCTCCCTGGTCCATGACGGATCGGGTTCCCAGGCGCTCATCCAAGCCGGCAGTTCGCCGGCCGGCATCGGTCTGGCGATGCCGAAACCCTGGGCCACGTCGCACCCCAGTTTGAGCAGCATCCGCCCCTGCTCCGCCGTTTCCACCCCTTCCGCCACCGCGTGGTGACCGAAGGCCTCGGCCAGGCCGACCACTCCGCCGATGATCGCCAGGTCACCCGGCGCCCGCAGCATGTCGGCGATGAACGAACGGTCGACCTTCAGCGCCTCCGCCGGCAACGCCTTGAGATAAGCGAGCGAGGAATAGCCGGTGCCGAAATCGTCCAGCGCGAATCCGACCCCCAGCTTGCGGCACGCCTCGATCGTCCAGGCCGCCTCCGTCAAGTTCTCCAGCGCGGCGCTTTCCAGCACCTCCAACTGGAGCATCCGGGGCGGCACTTCGGGATGGCGGGACAGCAGGGCGGCCAGCCGTCCGACGAAATCCGCCCCCAGCAGGTGGGGGGCGGCGACGTTGACGCTGACCGGAATGTTTATTCCCCGCCGCCGCCATTCCTCCATCTGGGCGAGCGCGGTTTCGATCACCCACTCGCCCAGAAGAGGCTCAAGGTCGCTGTGGAAAAGGTCGGGCAGGAACTGTCCCGGCAACAGCAGGCCGTGTTCGGGATGGTTCCAGCGGATCAACGCCTCGGCCCCGACCACGGTGGCGGTCCGCATGTTCACCTTCGGCTGGTAGTACAGCTCGAATTCGCCGTTCTCCAGCGCCTGGCGCAGCCGTTCCACCGCCTTCTCGCGTTGGCGGCTCACGGCGTTGCAATCTTCGTAGAACCGGGTGCGGCCCTTGTCCGACTGTTTGACGTGATACATCGCCTGATCGGCGTGCCGCAGCAACAGGTCGGGGTCGGCGGCATCGTCGGGGTAAAGGGCCACCCCTATGCTGGCCGACACCGTCACCGGGGGATTGCCGTCGGGCAGGGCCACCGGTTCGCCGACCTGGGCGGCGATGCGCGCCAGGATGGCCTCGAATTCCTCGCGCCCGCCCGGTCCCCGCAGCAGGATGGCGAACTCGTCGCCGCCCAGCCGGGCCACCGTGTCGCCGGTGCGCAGTGAAGCGCCGATGCGGCCGGCGACCGTCACCAGCAGGGCGTCGCCGGCGGCGTGGCCGTACTGGTCATTGACCGGTTTGAAGCCGTCGAGATCCATGTAGGCAAGGGCGAACGTCTGCGGCCGGCGCGCGGCCTCGGCGATGATTTGACGCATCCGGTCGGCCAGCAGCACCCGGTTGGGCAGCCCGGTCAGGGCGTCGTGGTGGGCGAGATGATCGAGCGCCTCCTGCTGGTTCTTCAGCAGACTGATGTCGTGGAACACGGCGACGAAATGGTCGACCGCCCCGTGATCGTCGCGCACCGCCGAGATGTCCAGCCATTCGGGATAGGTTTCACCGCTTTTGCGACGGTTCCAGATTTCCCCGCTCCAATGCCCGTCGGCCAGCAGGGACGCCCACATCCGCTCATAGAACTCGCGGCCATGGCGGCCCGATTGCAGGATGCTCGGGTTGCGGCCGATGACCTCGTCGGGACCATAGCCGGTCAGCCGGGTGAAGGCGGGGTTGACGTCGAGGATGCGCCCCCTGGCGTCGGTGATGGTGATGCCCTCCCGGGTATGGGCGAACACGTTGGCCGCCAGCCGCAATTTCGCCTCCACCGCCTTCTCGCGGTCGATGTCCTCGACGGCGGTGATGAACTGGATCGGCCGTCCGGATTCGTCGCGGCGAAGGGTGGTGTTGAGGCGCACCCACACCGCCCGGCCGTCCTTGCGGATATAGCGCTTCTCGAACGAGGCGGTTCCGCCGTTTCCCGCCACCAACCGGCCCATATTGGCCTCGCTGGCGGCGATATCGTCGGGATGGGTGATGTCCCGCCAGCCCAGGCCGGCCACGTCCTCGGGCGGATAGCCGACGATGTCGCAAAAGCGGCTATTGAACGCTTCGATCCCGCCTGCGAAGGAGACCAGCGTGAAGCCGATCGCGGTCTGTTCGAACGTGGCCCGGAACAGTTCCTCCCGCTCGCGCAACACCGCTTTCGCGGCCTGGTGTGCGGTGATGTCGTGAACAATGCTCAGAACGGCCTGTTCGCCGTCGATTTCGATGACGTTGCCGCTCATCTTGGCGGCGAAAGCCGAACCGTCGGCGCGCCGCATCATGATGTTCCACGCCGGAACGGAACGCCGTGCCGTTTCCACCTCCCGCATCCGCTCGACGACGATGTCGTGGAAGTCGGGTTGGACGAAATCGAGCATCCGGCGCCCGATGGCTTCCGCCGCACGTTCCAGCTTGAACAAGGACATGAACGCATGACTGGCGAAACGGACGATCCCGTCCACATGAACGACCAGCTCGGCCGGAACCCCCTCGATCAGGGTGCGGAATTTCTCTTCGCCGGCCCGCCGCGCCTCGACCTGGCGCCGGCGTTCCACGATGAGACCGATGATGGAGGCGCCGGCGCCCAGCAATCGTTTATGGAACGCGGTCGGGGAACGACGCTCGAAACCGGACAGGGCGAACGTGCCGACGATGCTGTCGCCGTCCCCCGGAACAGGCACCGACCAGCCGGCCATCAGGTTGAAATCCCGTGCGAATTGCCGAAGGTCGCGCCACTCCTCGCTGGCCAGGGTGTCGGATACATAGACGGGCTTGCGCCGGTACAGGGCGTTTCCGCAAGACCCTGCGTGCGGCCCCGGCCGCAACCCGTTCAACCGGGCGATGGCCTCCGATGGCATGGAAGGCGCGGCGAAAACGTTCAGGGCCCCATCTTCATCCGGCAGCATCACCGACGCCACCGCGTTCGGAACCAGCTGTTCGGCCAACAGGCACAACCGGTCGACCGACTGGCGCGGATCCCGCCCCTCAACGGCCGCTTTCAGCCCCTCTTCCTGAAACCGGATGATGTGTTCCCGCTCGTCCGCGGTAAGCAGCGCGATATTCTCGGAAACAGAAACTTCAGCGGGCGGACCGGGCGCTTTGCTCATTGCCCGCCTCAAAAAACACTGAATGAATAATAAAAAGACGCGCCGCCAAACGAAACACAATTATTCATATATATTGCCGATATTTTTCATATGGGCAGCCCATCCACCCCGATTGACATCAGAATAACCAGAATTCAACCCTGCCGAAAGGCGAAATGGCGGGCGGCGGGCAGGGTGATCAGAGCCCGACCCGAAACTCGCCAGGGTGAGCCGAAAATGGCGATTTTCGAGAACCGCAGCGGAGCGTACTTTATGTACGTGAGCAGCGGAAGCGCAGAAAACCGCCATTTGCAGGCCGCCATGGCGACCTTCGGGGCGGGCTCTCATACGTCCCGTTCGGGATCGATATCGTGGACGCGGCGACCATACCCGTCGGTAAAGGACGCGCCGGACGGGCACCGGTCTCCCTGGCGCCGCGGCGGAGCGCCGCCGTTCAGCAGTTCCATTTGCAGCGCGGCGTAGCGTTCCCAGCTACACAGGCCCAGTCGCCACATTCCGGTCCATCCGTCGACGACGGCCGTCTGATAAGCCAGCCAGGCCTTGAACAGATTGGTCACGAGCGCCTCCCGCCCAGCCGAAGCCTTATCATGACCCACGGGCGGGTGATGAAAAAGCGCGGTTTTTTCATGGCTGGCGCCGGCCGCGGTTAGAGCCCGCCCCGAAGGCCGCCATGGCGACTTTCGGGTCGGGCTCTTACACCATCGGGTCGAAACCGGGCGGCAGGAACGGGGCCAGCATGTCGCGGTATTCGGCCGGATCGTAAAGGCGGAACCCTTTGGCCCGGAAATCGGCGAAAGCGGCCGCGTCAGGCATGGAGGCGTATTGACGGCCGGCGGGGTCCTGAACGGTTTCGGGAACCGATTCCCCTTTTTCCAGCCGCGCCAGCATGTCCAGGAACAGCTCGATGCCTGGCCGATAGGACCGCACGATGTGCCACAGCAACGACCGGCCGGGATCGATATCCTCATAGCCGATCCCCACCACCGGACCGGTATCGATGCCGTCATCGACGCGGTGCAGGGTGCATCCCAATCGGGTCTCGCCGTCGGCGATGGTTCGCATGGAGGGAAACAGGCCGGCATAGCGCGGCAGCGCCCCCGGATGGACGTTGAAGGTGCCGAAGCGGGGAATGGCGTACACGGAGCGTCGGAAAATATGGGAAAAGCGGATCGAGATGATGATGTCCGGCTGGAAATCCCGGACCAGCGCCACCGTTTCCGGCTTGGCGATCGAATGCACCACCCGCACTGGCACGCCGAAACGCTCGGGGATGGCGTGAAAGGTCGCCATCGCCGCGTTGCCGCCGACCTCGTCGATCAAGGGGAACAAGGTGTCGATGGGCAACTCGCGCTCCAGGAATTTGAGCTCGCCCAATTCCGGCACCGTCGTCTCGGCGCCGCGGGTCTTGTCCGACAACAGCACCATCACCTCGGCGCCGGCCAGACGGGGCAATACCTGGTTAAGCTGAATGCAACCGATCAGATCACGTTTGGTGCAGACGATAACGCGCATCGACGATCCTTCATATCGCGGTCACGAACTTGCGGCCATGGGTGAAAAAAAGACTGACACGGATTGGGCCGTAACCCCCGCGCTCCGGCCCAACGAAAGCTGATCTTTTCGAATTCCTGCAAGCGTCCAGGGTTATACGCCATTTGCGCAAGCGGGCCAATCGCCGGAGGGCGGCTTTCGGATTGGGGATGGACCGTGATATTGTCCGGCCCGTCACCCCGAGAGAAGCCCCGTTCCGTGATACCAGCCCCGCCCGATCCGTCCTTGCCCATCGGCGTCTTCGATTCCGGCGCGGGCGGATTGACCGTCGCCGCCGTTCTGCGCCGGCGCCTGCCGGGGGAAGCCCTGCTGTATCTGGGCGATATGGCACGTCTGCCCTATGGCACCAAATCGCCGCAAACCGTGGTGCGCTATGCCTGCCAGGCCGCCCGTTTCCTGCTGGAACAACGGATCAAGCTGCTGGTGGTGGCCTGCAACACCGCCTCGGCCCACGCGCTGCCGGCCCTGGCCGATCTTTGCGGCCCCATTCCGGTGGTGGGCGTGATCGAGGCCGGCGCCCGCGCCGCGGCCGGCGCCGGAGACAGGATCGTCGTCATCGCCACCGAGGGCACCTGCGGCTCCGGCGCCTTTCCCCGCGCCATCGCCGCCCACCGGCCGGCGGCGAATGTCACCCAGGTCCCCTGCCCGCTTTTCGTCGCCCTGGCCGAAGAGGACATGACCGAAGGCCCCATCGCCGAATCGGTGGCCCAATCCTATCTTGGCGGCCTGTTCGGCGACGGGCGCGACAATGACGCCCTGCTGCTGGGCTGCACCCATTTCCCCCTGCTGCTGCCGACCTTGCGCAAGATCGTGGGGCCGGAACCGGCCCTGATCGATTGCGGCGAGGCGGTGGCCGACGAAGTGGCGATCCTGTTGGAACGGACCGGGCTGGCCGCGCGGCGCGGGGCCGGCGAACCGGCCCCCATCACCCTGACCGCCACCGATACCGCCGAACGCATGACCCGTCTGGCCGCCCGCCTGCTGCCGGAACTGGGCCGGGAGCCGCCGGTCGCCATCGTCGATCTGTAAGAGCCCGACCCGAAATCCGCCCGCGATTTCATCGACCTTTCACTTGCCCGAACCGCCCCCACCTTTTACCGATGCGGAAAGAGGGCGCGCCGCGCCGCCCCCCACCGACCGGGCTTTTCCATGCGCATCGCGATCGTTACCGACGCCTGGCATCCGCAACGCAACGGCGTGGTACGGGTCCTGGCCACCCTGGGCGGGAAGCTGGCGGAACTCGGTCATACGGTGAAGGTGATCGAACCCGGCGCCTTCGTTACCGTACCCTGCCCCTCCTACCCGGAAATCCCCCTGGCCCTGGCGCCGCGCCGCCGTCTGGCGCGCATGCTCGACGCCTTCGCCCCCGACGCCGTCCATCTGGCCACCGAGGGACCGTTGGGCTGGGCCGGCCGGGCCTGGGCGCTGGCCCGCGATCTGCCCTTCACCACCGCCTATCACACCAAATTTCCCCATTACATCCGCGCCCGCACCGGCGTGCCCCTGTCCTGGCCCTATGGGGTGATGCGGCGCTTCCACGGACCGGCGGGGGCCGTGCTGTGTCCTTCGGCCTCCGTCCATGCCGAGTTGAAGGAATGGGGCTTCACCAATGCGGTGGAATGGTCGCACGGCGTCGATACCACGGCATTCCATCCGCAACCGAAAGACTTCATCGACCTGCCCCGGCCGCTGTTCCTGTATGTCGGGCGGGTGGCGGTGGAAAAGAACCTGCCCGCCTTTCTTTCCCTGGACCTGCCGGGATCGAAACTGGTGGTGGGCGACGGCCCCGCCCGCGCCGGCCTGATGCGCCGCTTTCCCCGCGCCCATTTCCGCATCGCCAACGGCGACGCCGAATTGGCGCGCTATTACGCCGCCGCCGATTGCTTCGTCTTTCCCAGCCGGACCGACACCTTCGGACTGGTGATGCTGGAATCCCTGGCCGCCGGCGTGCCGGTGGCCGCCTTTCCGGTGTCCGGCCCCCGCGACGTGATCGGCGACGCGGCCGTCGGCGTGCTGGACGAGGATCTGGGCCGCGCGGCGATGGCGGCGCTCGACCTGTCGCCCATGGCCTGCCGCATCCATGCCCAGCGCTTTTCCTGGGACGCGGTCGCCCGGCAATTCCTGGGATTCCTGCGCCCGTTCAAAGGCGCGCTTACGAAAATGTCCGCTTAACCCGGATTTCCCACCCGTCCCCGAATCAATGCATCAAAGCACGATTCCCGTATTCGGAGTGCCTTCGATCGTGTTACACCACTTTTGATGGTTGCGACACTCAGCGTCACAGCCCAAGGTGTGCACGACGATCGGAGACATGTCATGGATCAGGATTTCCACTATTACGGAACCTATTATGCCGCACGACAGGGCGGTTTCGGCAACGACGAGGCGACACTGATCGCCAAGGCCGCGAACTTCATCGACTTCTTCAATGAAACCACCTACGCGGCCTATTGGAAGCTGGTGAGCAATACGACACCGTCGAAAAATTATGACATCGTCGCCAGCATGGATTACCCGCGCTATACCTTTCAGGGCGGCTTTCTCAGCACCGGACTGGCCCCGGAAGACGGGTTATGGTGCTCCTATCATTTCACCCCCGGCAATTACGACGACCCGCCCGATACGCCCAGCCGGGAAGCCGTCCACGGCGGAGATATGGCGAACTATCTGCCGCCATTCCAAACGCGCGACACCAATGGCGGACGAAACATACTCGACAGCAACTGGTATACGGCGGACCAGCGAAAAAGCTTCATGAATGACCTGCGCTACGGGTTCATGCTGAATCGCCCGCAGAGCGCTCTTTCCCGAAAAATCATCAAGGACGCCATTCGGTGCGCCACCGACGAATCCCGGCTGGAAGCGATTCTCGGTTACGCGGCGGGCGGGAAATACATCCTCGGGGCGAACCGTGGGGACAATCTGCGCCGGTTCCGGCTCATTCTCCTCGGCGTACGGGCGCATGTCATCGCCGATACCTGGGCGCACCAGGATTTCAGCGGCATCAGCAACGTGCTGAACACCTACTGGGACGTCAATTACGACCCGAATTCCTGGAACCCGTCGAAATGGGGGGTTGGGCGGCAATCCATTTCCTACGACGACGGCACCACCGGCGGCTGGAGGGATACCGTTCTTTCCGTTACGTCGAACGCCAATCTGCAGGCGGTGCCGAACAATACGACCTATCTGGGGCACGGCTGGATGGGCCATTTGCCCGATTTCAGCTTTACGAAATTCCGCTACAAGCCGTGCTGGTGGAACCCGGCCCAAGGGCCGGTCGAGCGCGACAATCCCAACCAATACAAATTCGCCTGGGCCGAACTGATCAGCCTGTTGCAGCAGGCGGCCAACAAAGGACAGGTGCAGGTGAATTCATCGTTCCAGTCCGCCATGGAAAAGGCCGAGCGCGCCATCCGAACCCCTTGCGCCTTGACCGGCGGCATCAACGGCCGGAAATCCTCGGCCGACGCCTGGCAGGCCAACTTCGGCGATCCGCCCGCCGCGCTGATCAACGTGGATGACGAGCCGGACGCGAACGCGGTGCTGGCCGGCATGATCGAAGCGACGACCCGCAAAGATCGTTACGGGACGGATTACGTCAATATCGACAGCGACCTCTATCTGTTTCAGATCGCGGCGGACTACCACTTCCATTTCGTCAAAAACTTCCTGCAAACCCATAATCTTTACCGCTACAGTGGATCATGGTCGCAACAGACCAGCACGCTTTCCAACGACGTGGACAACCTGTTCTAGATCGGGGGCAATGATCGGGTCCAATCGCGCAGGCGATCGGACCCGATCGCACCCGATTCGGGCCGGACATCACCCGCCTTTTTTTTCGCGTGCAATATCGTCGCCCGGAATCGCCGATTCTGCTATGACGGAGGCATGAAGACACGCATCGTCAGCCGAACCGCCATGTTCGCCGCCCTCGCCCTGGGGATGATCGGGACGACAGTAGCCACGGCCGCTCCGCGCTGCCAGAGCTTGGCCGAAATCCGCGCCATGCAAATGCGCCAGTTTCAGATCGATTTGATGGTCGCCACCCTGAAATGCGACGGCGGCGGCGATTTCCGGACCCCCTACGCCACGTTCATGCGTCACGTCCATCCGCTGATGGCGGGCAATGCCCGAACGCTGCGGGCGATGTTCGCCCGTCGTGGCCAACGACCCGGCGCCCTGGACCATTACCTGACCCGCCTGTCCAATCAAGCCCAGTTGGCCAGCGGCCAGACCGCCGATTTCTGCGGCGCCCAGGCCCATCTGATGACCGAGGCCGCCGCCCTGCCCACGCCCCGACTGCCGCGTCTGGCCGCCGATGTGGTCGGCATCCCGTTCGACTCTCATGCCTGCAGTGCACGCCGCTGACACAAAAGCGGCGGAGCCGATGAAAACAAAAACGGCGGAGCCGGTGGAAACAAAAACGGCGGAGCCGGTGGAAACAAAAACGGCGGAGCCGGTGGAAACAAAAACGGCGGAGCCGGTGGAAACAAAAACGGCGGAGCCGATGGCCCCGCCGTCTTGATTCAAGCAGATCGCATCGTCAGTGAAGAACGATCACCACCCGACGGTTCTGCGGCTGGCGGACGCCGTCGGCGGTG
>JAJZUL010000012.1 GCA_021848545.1 Pseudomonadota bacterium | reverse complement strand
GCGATGGTCGGCGTCGAGGGCGACCGGCCGTTGGTGCCTTTCGCCGTCGCCGAACTGACCCTGATCCGCCCCCTGGGAAAGGAACGCCTGACCGCCTATGCGCGCCGCCGGACGCTGCCCGATACGCCCGAACGGATCGTCGGCGATTTGTGGCTGATGGACGAGGCGGGGGCGCTGGTGGCGGAATGCCGGGGACTGGAGGGCCGCCACGGCGCCATGGACACCCTGTTGCGCGGCGCCGCCCCGGTGCCGGAATCCTGCTTCCACCAGATCCAATGGCGGGCGGCGGCGCCCGCCGCCTCGGCGTCGACCGCCGATCCTTGGCTGATCTTCACCGATGGGGACGGGGTGGGAGAAGGCTTGGCCGCCCATCTGCGGGCGCGGGGAAACCCAGTTACCCAGGTCCGTCCGGGCCAAGGATTCAGCCGTGACGGGCGGATCTATCAAATCGACCCGTTGGCGGCGGCGCATATGGCCGAACTGGTGGAAGCCGCCTGTCCCGCCGGCGATCGCCCGATCCGCGTGGCCTATCTGTGGGGACTGGACGCGCGGACGGAGGATGGGACGGCGCTGGAGCCCATTCTGCTGGGCAGCCTCGCCCCGCTTTTGCATCTCGTCCAGGCGCTGGCGCGGCGGAGCGGCGCGCCCCCGTCGCTGGCGGTGGTGACCCGGGGCGCCCTGGCCGCCGATCCCGCCGATGCGGTGGAGCCCGCCCAGGCGCCCCTGGCCGGTCTGGTCAAGACCGTCGCCCTGGAACATCCCGAGCTTGGCATCCGCCAGACCGATCTCGACCCGGACGGGACCGTGCCGCCGCCCGACCTGTTGCTGAGCGCACTGCTGGCAGCCGACGGCGAGACCCAAACGGCCCACCGCGGCGGCGAGCGGCGGGTGGCGCGGCTGGCGCGGATGCGTCCGCCGGCATCCGAAAAGCCCCTGCCGGTGCGGGGCGATCGCGGCTATGTGATCTTCGGCGGACTGGGCGGGCTGGGCCGCCATGTCGCCCGCCGTCTGGTGGCGCGGGGCGCCCGCCATCTGACCTTGTGCGGACGCGGCGCGACGGCGGAAACCGCCGCCTTCGCCGCGAAACTCGGCGAAGGCGGCGCGCGGGTGGCGATCATCCGCGCCGATCTGACCCGAGGCGAAGAGGTGGCCGCCGCCCTCGCCCAGGCCGAAGCCGAGATTCCGGTGGCGGGGATCGTTCATGCCGCCGGCCTGCTCGAGGACGCGATGCTGGCCCGGCTGACTCTGGACCAGCTCCGCCGGGTATTGGCGGCCAAGACCGTCGGCTTGCGGCATCTGGACCACCACAGCCGCGCCCTGTCCCTGGATTTCTTCCTGTGTTTCTCGTCCATGGTGTCGCTGATGGGCGCCGCCGGCCAGGGCGCCTATGCGGCGGCCAACGCCTATGCCGACGCCCTGATGCTGGCGCGCCGCGCCGAGGGCCTGCCCGGTCTCGCCGTCAATTGGGGACCCTGGGGGGAAACCGGCATGGCCGCGCGCCTCGACGATCCGCAGAGCCGCCGTCTGGCCCGGATGGGCCTGCTCGCTTTGCCGCCGGAAACGGCCCTCGACGCCCTGGAGCGGGTGGCTGCCGGCGGGCTCGCCCAGATCGGCATCGCCAATATCGATTGGCCGACCTTTTTCCGCCACGCCCCGCAGGCCCAGGACCAGCCTTTGCTGGCCCTGCTGCGGCCGGACCGCGCCACGGGAACCGGGACAGGATGGCTCAACCGGTTGCGGCGGACCCCGCCGGCGGCGCGGCGCGCCCTGCTCGCCACCCTGCTGCGCGACGAGATCGGCCAGGTCCTGGGCGGTAATCTGGAGGGTCTGTCGCCGCGCCGCCCCCTGTTCGATCTGGGCATGGATTCGCTGATGGCGGTGGATTTGCGCGGCCGGCTGTCGTCCGCCCTGGAGCACCCGCTGGCGACGACCTTGCTGTTCGACTATCCCACCCTGGAAGCCTTGACGGACCACCTGGGCACGCTGCTGCCCGATTCGCCCGTCGAGGCGGCCGTCGCCCCCGCCGCCGATGGAGCCGCCGAATTGGACCTGTTGTCGGACAACGAACTCGAAACCCTGCTGGCGGCCAAGCTCGGTGCCCTCGAGGAAGGGGGGAGGCCGTGAGCGGGAACGGCGAGAACGGCGAACAGCGGGACCTGATCCGCAAAGCACTGCTCAGGATCGACGAATTGCAGGCCCAGGTCCGGGCCTACGAGGCGGAACGGCGCGAGCCGATCGCCATCATCGGCATGGCCTGCCGCTTTCCCGGCGGCGCCGACGATCCCGACGCCTTCTGGGACCTGCTGGCGGCCGGGCGGGACGCCATCGGCGAGGTGCCGGCCGACCGCTGGGATATCGAAACCTATTACGACCCCGATCCCGCCGCGCCGGGCAAGATGTCCTCGCGCCATGGCGGATTCCTGGCCGATATAGACCGGTTCGATCCTCATTTCTTCGGCATTTCGCCGCGGGAGGCGGAATCGATGGACCCTCAGCAGCGGCTGCTGCTGGAAGTGACCTGGGAGGCGCTGGAACATGCCGGCCTGCCGCCGACCGGCCTGTATCGCAGCCCGACCGGGGTATTCATCGGCATTATGGGCCAGGATTTCGGCCAGCGCCTGTTCGCCCCGGCCCGGATCGCCGACATCGACGCCTATGCCGGAACCGGCACCTCCCCGGCGGTCGCCGCCGGCCGCCTGTCTTACTGCCTCGGCCTGACCGGTCCCAGCTTCAGCCTGGACACCGCCTGTTCGTCGTCGCTGGTCACTTTGCATCTCGCCTGCGACAGCCTGCGGCGCAAGGAATGCGACCTGGCGCTGACCGGCGGCGTCAACCTGATTCTGGAACCGGGGCTCAGCGTCAATTTCTCCAAGGCGCGGATGCTGGCCGCCGACGGACGCTGCAAAACCTTCGACGAGGCGGCGGACGGCTACGTCCGCGGCGAAGGCTGCGGCATGGTGGTGCTCAAGCGCCTGTCCGACGCCGAGCGCGACGGCGACCGCATCCTGGCCCTGATCCGCGGATCGGCCGTCAATCAGGACGGCCCCAGCGGCGGACTGACGGTCCCCAGCGGCATCGCCCAGGAACAGGTCATCCGCCAGGCCCTGGCCAATGCCGGGCTGGCCCCGGACGGCGTGTCCTATGTCGAGGCCCACGGCACCGGCACGGCGTTGGGCGATCCCATCGAACTGGGCGCGTTGGACCGGGTGTTCGGGACCGGCCGGCCCGGCGCCGATCCGCTGCATGTCGGATCGGTCAAGACCAATATCGGCCATCTGGAGGCCGCCGCAGGCATCGCCGGGCTGATCAAACTGGTCCTCGCCCTCCGGCACGAGACGCTGCCGCCCCACCTGCATTGTCCGCAGCCGACAGCGCGCTTTCCCTGGGCCGACAAACCGCTGCGGGTGGTGCGCGAGCCCGTCGCCTGGCCCCGGGGGGGGCGCCCCAGGATCGCCGGGCTGAGCAGCTTCGGTTTCAGCGGCACCAACGCCCATATCCTGGTGGAGGAGGCGCCACCGGCCGCCGATCCGCCCCCCGCCGGCGACGATCGGACGCCGCGGCTGCTGACGATGAGCGCGCGCTCCCCGGAAGCCCTGACCGTTCTGGCCCGGCGCTGGTGCGACCATCTGCGCGCCTATCCCGCCACCGCCCCCCGCGACCTGTGCGCCTCCGCCGCCCTGGACCGGGCCCATCTGTCGCACCGCCTGGCCATCGTCGCCGACACCACCGCCGCCTTCGCCAACCGGCTGGAGGATTTCGCCGAAGGGCGCGATCCCGCCCCCCTGACCGGCCGTTGCATCGAAGAGGCCGAGCCCCCGAAACTGGCGGTTCTGTTCACCGGCCAGGGCTCCCAGTATCCGGGCATGGGCCGGCACCTGTACGACACCCAGCCGGTGTTCCGCACCGCCATCGATCGCTGCGCCGCGCTGCTGGCCGATCACTGCGACGTTCCCCTGACCGACCTCCTTCTGGCGGAAGACTGCGCCTGCCTCGACCGCACCCGATACACCCAGCCCGCCCTGTTCTGCCTGGAATACGCCCTGTTCGCCCTGTGGCAGGCCCTGGGGGTGACGCCCGCGGTGGTGATGGGCCACAGCGTCGGCGAATATGTCGCCGCCTGCGTCGCCGGCGTTTTCAGCCTGGAGGACGGCATCCGCCTGATCGCCGCCCGGGCGCAGCTGATGGGGGCTCTGCCCGAAGGCGGCGCCATGGCGGCGGTGGCGGCCTCGGAAGCACGGGTCGCCCGCGCCCTGAAAGGCGTGACAGGCCTGGCCGTGGCGGCGGTGAACGCGCCGGACCAGGTGGTCCTGTCGGGAGCAGCGGACGCACTGGCGGCGGTGGTGGCGGCCTTGCGTCAAGACGGCATCGCCTGCCGCGACCTGCCCGTGTCCCACGCCTTCCACTCGCCGCTGATGGAGCCCATGCTGGCCGAATTCGCCGCGGTGGCGGCGACAGTCACCTTTCATCCGCCGACCTTGCCGGTGATCACCAACCGGACCGGCACCATGGCGGGCGCGGACCTTTGCGATCCCGCCAGCTGGGTCCGCCATGTTCGCGACCCGGTGCGTTTCGCCGACGGGGTGGCGAGCCTGCGGGACCTGGGCTGCCGGTTGGTCCTCGAGCTGGGACCGGACCCGGTGCTGTCGGGTCTGGTCCGCCGCTGCCCGCCCGATTTCGCCGAACCGGTCTGCAGCCTCGGCCGCGGCGACGAAACCCGCTTCATGCGGGCGTTGGGGGCGCTGCACGGACAAGGGCTGGCCCTCGATTGGACGGTTCTCTATCCCCGGGGCCAATGGCGGCGGCTGGCCTTGCCCCCCTCCGCCTTCGCGCGCAAGCGTCACTGGTTCGCCGACGACCGTCCCGCCGCGTCCGGCGGCGGCGATTCGGCCCTGTGCCATCGCCTGGTGTGGCGGAAACAGCCCGCCGCCCCCGCCGCCCCCGGCACGGATTCCTGGCTGGTGGTGGCCGAGGACGGCGTCGCCCTGGTCCGCGCCTTCGGCGCGGCGGGACGCCGCTGCCGTGCTCTACGTCCCGACGCAATCGCCGAATTGCGGGCGGCCCTCGCCGAGGGACCCGTCGCCGGCATGATCTATCTGTGGCCCCGGGATCGGGACCCGGAGACCGAGCCGGGCGATTCGGGGGCAAGGCGGCTGGCGCCGGTAATCGCGCTGGCCCGGGTCCTGGCCGAACAGGCCGTCCCGCCCCGCCTGTATCTGGCCACCGTCGCCGCGACCACGGCCGGAGACACCGCTCCCGCCTCGCCCTATCCCGCCTTGCTGTGGGGCTTCGCCCGTTCCCTGTTCCTGGAATGGCCGGCCCTGAAAGGCGGACTGGTGGATCTGGACGGAGAGGATCGCGACCCCGCCGCGTCCCTGGTGGAGGCGGTGCTGGCCGCCGACGGCGAAGATGCCGTCGCCTTGCGCGGCGCCGCCCGCTTCGTCGCCCGACTCGAACCGGCGCCGCCGCCGCCCGGCCCGCCACGGCTCGATGCCGAGGGCGCCTATCTCGTCACCGGCGGATTGGGCGCGTTGGGGCTACAGGTGGCCAGACTGCTGGCGACCTCCGGCGCCGGAGCGGTGGTGTTGGTGGGACGCAAGGGCGCGGCCGGACTGGCGGCGGAAACCCTGAGCGGCCTGGAGGAGCATGGCGCCCGGATCATCGCCCTGCGGGCCGATTGCACCGACGAGACCGCCATGCGCGCGGTTTTCGCCCGAATCGCCGCCACCGGGCTGCCCTTGAAGGGGATCGTCCATGCCGCCGGTCTCAACGCGCCATACCCCGCCGTCGATCTGACCGATGAACGCCTGGATGCGATCCTGGCGCCCAAGGTGGAGGGCGCCTGGCTACTGCACCGCCTGACCCGGGACATGGCGCTGGATTTCACCCTCTATTTTTCCTCCGTCGCCGCGATTCTCGGCACCGCCCGCCAGGCCCATTACGCCGCGGCCAACGCTTTCCTCGACGCTCTGGCCGCCTTCCGCCGGGCGCGGGGTCTGCCCACCGTGGCGGTGGCTTGGGGACCATGGCGGGAGGGCGGCATGGCGGCGGGCGAGACGTCCCGCCTGATCGCCGATTCGGGCTTCCGGCCCCTGGCGGCAGACCGCGCCTTGGCGCTGCTGGGCCGGATTCTGGCCGCGGGCCGGGCGGAAATGGTGGTGGTGGATGCGGATTGGCACCGGCTCAAAGCGGTGTTCGAGGCCAAATCCCGTCTGCCGGTGCTGGACGGCATGGCCCGGATTGCGGCGCCGGCCGACCCTGCGCCGGATTCCGGAGAACGCGCCCGGCTGGACCGCCTGCCGCCCGAACAGCGCGGCGATGCGTTGCGGACGTTGCTGCAAACCGAATTGCGCGCGGTACTGCGCCTGGACCCGGCCTATTCCATCGATCCGCGGCAAGGTTTTTTCGACCTGGGGCTGGATTCCCTGACGGCGGTCGAGCTGAGGCGGCGCGTCGAGGCCTTGTGCGGATGCGGTTTGCCGTCCTCCTCCGTTTTCGATCACCCCAACATTGGATCGCTTGCCGACTTCATTCAAACGCACCTATACAAAGAGAACTTCCAGACAGCCTCGTCCACGCCGAGGGAAATGCGGGCGCCTTTGAATCTCGACCACGTCTCCGACAGCCAGATCGCCGCCCTCATCGACGACGAACTGGCGTCCCTGATGGAAGGCGAGTAACGGCCGTGACGACCGCGCCCCCCGACGATCTGACTCCGCTGAAAAAAGCGTTTCTCGTCATCCGCCAATTGCGCGAAACGGTCGAGGATCTGCGCCGGACCGGGTCCGATCCCATCGCCATCGTCGGCATGGGTTGCCGTCTGCCCGGCGCCGCCGACGCGGACGCGTTCTGGGAGCTGGTGCGGGACGGCCGGGACATGATCACCCCCATTCCCGAGGATCGCTGGGACGTTGCGGCCAGCTACGATCCCACCCCGGGAACCCCCGGCAAGACCTATGCCCGCCATGGCGGATTCCTCGACCGCGTCGACGGCTTCGACGCCGCCTTTTTCGGCCTCTCGGCGCGGGAGGCCGAGGCGGTCGATCCCCAACAGCGCCTACTGCTGGAGGTGGCTTGGGAGGCGCTTGAGAACGCCGGGCTGGTGCCCGAGCGCCTGATCGGCACCGCCACCGGGGTCTTCGTCGGGGTGACCGCGTCGGATTACGCCCTGCTCCAGATCGAACAGGACGACGGAAGCGCCAACAATCCCTACTTCAACACAGGCACGCCGCTGAACGGCTGCGCCGGCCGGCTGTCCTACGTCCTCGGTCTGCAGGGGCCGGCCATGGCGGTGGACACCGCCTGTTCCTCGTCCCTGTCGGCCATCCATCTGGCCTGCGCCAGCCTGCGCGCCGGGGAATGCGACCAGGCCCTGGCCGGCGGGGTCAATCTCATCTTGTCGCCACGCCTGTACGTGACCCTGGCGGCGGCCGGGATGCTGGCGGCCGACGGGCGGTGCAAGACCTTCGATGCCGCCGCCGACGGCTATGTCCGCGGCGAAGGCTGCGGCCTGGTGGTGCTGAAACGCCTGCGCGACGCCGAGGCGGCGGGAGACCGCATCCTGGCCCTGATCCACGCCTCGGCCGCCAATCAGGACGGAGCCAGCAGCGGCCTGACCGTGCCCAACGGAACCGCCCAGCAGAAGCTGATCCGCCAGGCCCTGGCCAAGGCGAAAATCGCCCCCGACGCCATCGATTACGTCGAAGCCCACGGCACCGGCACCGCGCTGGGCGACGTGATCGAGATTCAGGCCCTGGGCACGGTGCTGGGCCAGGCGGAAGGCCGCGCGCGACCGCTGTTGGTGGGGTCGGTGAAATCCAATATCGGCCATCTCGAATCCGCCGCCGGCGTGGCCGGGCTGATCAAGCTGATCCAGTCCCTGCGCCACGACACCCTGCCGCCCACCTTGCATGTCCAGGCCCCCAATCCCGGTGTGGATTGGCAGGGATTGAAAGTGGCGCCGCTCCTCGCCGGGACTACGTGGCGGCGCGGCGAGCGGCCCCGCCTGGCCGGCCTCAGCTCGTTCGGCGCCACCGGCAGCAACGTCCACCTGATCATCGGGGAAGCGCCCGAACCCGCGCCGCCGCCCCCGGCCGGGACCGACCGCCCGGCCCATATCCTGACCTTGTCGGCCAAGTCGGAAGCGGCTCTGCGCGATCTGGCGGCACGGTACGGCCGGCTGCTCGAAGAGGCGCCGGCGACGCCGCTGGCCGACCTGTGCCATGGCGCCAACACGGCGCGCAGCCACTTCCCCCATCGGGCGGCCCTGGTGGCCGGGAATGCCGGTCAAGCCCGCGCGCGGCTGGCCGATCTGGTGGCGGGACGGCAAAGCCCGTGCCTGTTCGTCGGCGCCGGAGCGAGCGACAAACCGTTCCGCCCGGTCTTTCTGTTCAGCGGCCAGGGCGCGTTGCGGGCCGGGGCGGGACAGGCCTTATACGACACCGTTCCCCGTTTCCGCCGAACGCTGGAACGCTGCGCCGAAATCCTGGCGCCCAGGCTGGAGCGGCCGCTGCTCGCCGCCCTTTATCCCGAAAACGGCGCCGACAATAGGCTGCTGGACCGGGCCACCTATGCCCAACCCGCCTTGTTCGCCCTGCAATACGCCCTCGCCGATCTGTGGCGATCCTGGGGGCTCGCGCCGGTCGCCGTTCTCGGCCACAGTCTCGGCGAATATTGCGCCGCCTGCGTGGCCGGCGCCCTGGAACTGGAAGACGCGCTCGCGCTGGTGGCGGAGCGCGCCCGGCTGATGGATACCCTAAAGCGGCGCGGCGGCATGGCGGCGATCTTCGCCGAACCGGCGCGGGTGCGGGACGCCGTCGCCCGTCATGGACACGCGCTGGCCCTGGCCGCGGTGAACGGGCCGGCCAATGTGGTGGTCTCCGGCGACGAGACCGCCCTGGCGCGGGTGGTGGAACGGTTCGGCGCCGAGGGGGTGAGCAGCGTGTCGCTGGCGGTGACCCACGCCTTCCACTCGCCGCTGATGGACCCGATCCTGGACGAATTCGAACGCTTCGCCGCCGGCATCGCGGCCCGGCCGCCGCGCCTGCCCATGGCCATCACCCCGATCGGCCGGCTCGCCGCCGCCGACGACCGGCTCGATGCCGCCTATTGGCGCCGCCATTGCCGCGAACCGGTCCTGTTCGCCGACAGCCTCGACGCCCTGCTCGGCCAGGACTTCACCGCTTTCATCG
This sequence comes from Pseudomonadota bacterium, assembly GCA_021848545.1. Taxonomy (GTDB): domain Bacteria; phylum Pseudomonadota; class Alphaproteobacteria; order Rhodospirillales; family Magnetospirillaceae; genus JAJZUL01. Next base: position 72,669 of record JAJZUL010000012.1, on the reverse strand, counting down.
AAATCGGCCCGGGGGCGATGCTGACCCAATTGGGCCGACGCCGCGATCCCTCGGCGGTCTGGCGGGCCTCCCTATCGCCGCCGCGCAACGATTGGGAGCAGATCGTCGACAGCCTGGCCGAGGCCTATGCCCGCGGTGCCGCCGTCGATTGGAGCGGCTTCGACGCGCCCTTCGTTCGCGGCCGCGCCGCCCTTCCGACCTACCCCTTCCAGCGCAAATCCCACTGGTTCGCCACGACAGGAACACTTATGGACTCCAGACAGGCGCTCCCCACCGTCCCCGCCCGGGACGATCGCGATTTTCAGCGCGACGAGATCTTCGCCAAACTGCGCGACATCGTCGCCGCCATGCTGCGGGTCGAACCCGGGGCGGTGAATCCCAGCGCCTCGTTCCTGGAAATGGGCGCCGATTCCCTGGTGCTGGTCGAAACCATGCGGCTGATCGACGACACGTTCGGCGTCAAGCTGGAGATGCGCCAGTTCTTCGAAGATGTCAGCACCGTCGCCGCCCTCGCCGACCATCTGGTGGATCGCTCCACCTTCAGCCTGCCCACCGCCGATGCCGCTCCCCGGCCCGCCGCTCCGGCTCCCGTCGCGCCGGCCCCGATGGTCGCGCCGGTCCCGGCCACGCCCGCTGCCGCCGCCCCGGCCCCGATGTCCGTGACGCCGCCGCCGATCCCGGCGCTCGGCCATTCCGCGCTGGAGCAGGTGATCGCCGCCCAGATGCAGATCATGAGCCAGCAGCTCGCCCTGCTCCAGGGCGCGCCGCTCGCCGCCGCCGCGCCACCGGCCGCCCCGCCGGCCGTCAAAGCGACGCCGTCCGTCACAACGCCGCCGGCCGCGGCCGAAGACCGCTCGTCGCCGCTACGCGCCCTGGCCCATCCGGTCTCGACCGAGCCCCTCGGCAACAACCCGCGCCAGGAGCGGTTCCTGGCGGCGCTGGTGGAGCGCTTCCAGGCCCGGACCTCCCGCTCCAAGGCTTTGGCCCAGGATTGCCGCGCCGGCCTAGCCGACAGCCGGGCCAGCGTCGGCTTTCGCTTCTCCACCAAGGAGATCCTTTATCCCATCACCGGGGCCGAAGCCCTGGGCGCGCGCCTGACCGACGTCGATGGCAACGATTATCTCGACATGACCATGGGCTTCGGCGTGCTGCTGTTCGGCAATCGCCCCGATTTCCTGCTGGAAGCCATCGACGCCGAGATGAAGCGCGGCATCCAGCTCGGCCCCCGCTCCGATTTGATGGGCGAGGTGACCGCCCTGTTCCGCGACCTGACCGGCCACGAGCGGGTCGCCTTCACCAATTCGGGCACCGAGGCGGTAATGACCGCCCTGCGCCTGGCCAGGGCCGCCACCGGGCGCACCAGGATCGCCATGTTCGAAGGCTCCTATCACGGGCATTCCGACGGCACCCTTGCCCGCACCGTGCGGACCGGGGACGGGCTGCGCTCGGAACCGTTGGCCCCCGGCGTACCCGGCGGCGTCGCCGAAGACGTGCTGGTCCTGCCCTACGGCACTGATGAAAGCCTGGACATCCTCGGCCGTCACGCCCACGAACTGGCCGCCGTGCTGGTGGAGCCGGTGCAAAGCCGCCGCCCCGATTTCCGGCCGGTGGAGTTCCTGCGCCGCCTGCGGACCCTGACCGAAGCGAGCGGCACCGCCCTGATCTTCGACGAGATGATCACCGGCTTCCGCGCCCATCCCGGCGGGGCGCAGGCCCTGTTCGGCATTCGCGCCGACATCGCCACCTACGGCAAGATTCTGGGCGGCGGCCTGCCCATCGGCGCGGTCGCCGGCAGCGCCCGTTTCCTCGACGGCATCGATGGCGGCTTCTGGAGCTACGGCGACCAGTCCTTCCCCGCCGCGCCCCGCACCTATTTCGGCGGCACCTTTTGTCAGCATCCCTTCGCCATGGCCGCCAGTCTGGCGGTGCTACGCCATCTCAAGGCCGAAGGCCCGGACCTCCAGGAGGCGGTCGATCGCCGCACGGCCCATCTGGCCGATACCCTGAACGCGTTCTTCGAACGGGAAGAGCTTCCGATCAAGGTCACCTATTTCTCGTCGCTGTTCCGTTTCGTGTCACCGGGCAATATCGACCTGCTCTATTACCTACTTCTGGAAAAGGGCGTTTACATCTGGGAATGGCGCAATTGCTTCCTGTCCACCGCCCACACCGACGAGGATGTCGCTTTCTTTATCCGGGCGGTGCAGGACAGCGTCGAGGATTTGCGCCGGGGCGGGTTTTTGCCGGAGCGAGAGCCGGCGCCGGCCGCCCGGCCCGCCGCCGAGCATCAGCACGCTTTCTGGGACCGACGCAAATCCAAGCTGGGGCTGAAGGAGGCGACCCTCGCCCCGCTACCCCGCGCCGGCGTGACCGGCGAGCGGCGCGCCATGGATTTCAGCCTGTTCTTCTTCGGCCCATACAGCGCCGATTTCAGCGCCGGGAAATACGACGTGATCGTCGAGGGCGCCCGCTATGCCGACCGCGAGGGCTTTGCCGCCATCTGGCTGCCCGAGCGGCATTTCCACGAATTCGGCGGCTTTTCGCCCAACCCGGCGGTGGTGGCCGCGGCCCTGGCCCGCGAGACCGGCTCGATCCAATTGCGCGCGGGGTCGGTGGTGGCGCCCCTGCACGACCCGATCCGCGTCGCCGAGGAATGGTCGGTGGTGGACAATCTCTCCGGCGGACGGATCGGGATCGGCTTCGCCTCGGGCTGGCATGCCGACGATTTCGTGTTCGCCCCCGAAACCTATGACGACCGCCGCGAACTGACCTTCGAGCGGATCGAGACGGTGCGCGGATTGTGGCGCGGCGAAAAGCTCCGCCGACGCGGCGGCGGCGCCAACGAGGTCGAACTGGCCATCTATCCGCGGCCCAAGCAACCCGAACTGCCGACCTGGCTGGCCATCGTCAATAATCGCGACACCTACCGGCGCTGCGCCGAAGCGGGAATCGGGGTTCTGACCAACCTCATGGGCCAGTCCCTGGAGGATTTGGCCGCCAATATCGCCCTGTACCGCCGCACCCTGGCCGAAAACGGGCACGATCCCGCCAGCGGCCACGTCACCGTGCTGATTCACACCTATCTCCATGCCGATGACGGCCAGGCCGTCGATACGGCGCGCCAGCCCTTGTGCGACTACCTACTGTCGAGCATCGGCCTGTTCCAGCGCATGGCCCAGGTCGGGGGCAATTCCATCGACCTGGACCGCCTGACCGACCGGGACAAGGCCTTCATGGTGGGGAAGGCCTACGAAAAATATGTGGGTTCCAGCGCCCTGATCGGCTCGCCGGAGAGCTGCGCGCCGATCATCGACCGTCTGTGCGATATCGGCGTCGACGAGGTCGCCTGTTTCGTCGATTTCGGCATCGAGCCGTCGGCGGTTCTGTCGGGACTGCCCGTCCTCGACCAGTTGCGCCGCCGGTACCTGCCGGAACCCGCCCCCGCCGTCGATCCGCTGCCCACGGGCGAGGCGCAACGGCAATTGTGGGTGCTGGCCCATCTGAGCGAGGACGGGTCGCGCGCCTATAACGACCCCGCCGCCCTCGCTCTCAACGGGCCGTTGGCGGTGCCGGCGCTGGAACGGGCGATGGCCGTGGTAGTGACCCGTCACGACGCCCTGCGCACCACCTTCGACGCTTCGGGTGAACACCGGATCATCCATCCCGCCGCCCTGGCCGCCCTGACCCTGGTGGATCTGAGCGGCGACAGCAATCCCGAGGCTGCCCTCGAAGTTCGCTTGGCCGAAAACGCCCACCACCGCTTCGATCTCGCCAAGGGGCCGCTTTTCGTCCCCATCCTTTACCGGCTGGCCACCGAGCGCCACGTCCTGCTGCTGCTCGCCCACCATATCTGCAGCGACGGACCGGCGATGAATGTGGTCCTGCGCGAGGTATTGACCGCCTATCAGGCGATTCGCCGCGGCGATGCCCCCGATCTGCCCACCCCGCTTCAGTACGACGCCTTTCTGCGCTGGCAGCGGGACAACCGGGGCGCCGCCGCCATGGCGGCCCACGAGGCTTTTTGGCTACAGCGGTTCGCCCAGCCCGTGCCGGCCCTGGACCTCCCCTCCGACCATCCGCGCCCGCCGGTCAAGACCTACCGCGGCCAGCGTCTGTGGTCGCATCTTTCCCCCGACCTGCTCGACCGGGCCAGGCAATTGGGCGGCGCCCACAACGCCACCCTCTACATGGTGCTGCTGGCCGCCTTTTTCGCCCTGCTGCACCGCCTGACCGACCAGGACGACCTCGTCGTCGGCTGCCCCTATTCCGGCCGCGGCCTGCCCGGCGGCCAGGGATTGGTGGGCTATTGCGTCCACCTGCTGGCCATCCGCGGCGCCATGGCGGCGGACCTGCCCTTCGCCGACCACCTGCGCGCCGTCCGCACCGCCCTGCTCGACGCCTTCGACCACCAGGATTATCCCTTCGCCCGGTTGATCGACCGGCTGGGGCTGAAGCGCGACAGCAGCCGCGCCCCTTTGGTGGGGGTCGTCTTCAATCTCGAACGCCAGACCGGCCGCCAGACCGTCGCCGATCTCGACGTGGCGTTTTACCGTCAGCCGGTGGCCTTCACCCCCCACGATTTGACCTTGACCGTGTTCCTGGAAGCCGACGGCGCCGCCATCGCCTGCGACTACAATACCGACCTGTTCGAAAGGGCGACGGTCCAGGGACTGGTGGACCAGTACCGCACCCTGCTGGACGCCGCCACGCGAACTCCCGACCAACCCCTGGCGGCCCTGCCCCTGCTGAGCGACGAGGCCCGCCGGCATTATCTGCGGGATTGGACCGAGTCCGCCCCCGCCGCCGCGCCCGCGACCTATCCCACCCTGTGGGCGGAGCGCGCCGCGCGTTTCGCCGACCGGGTGGCGTTGATTGATGAAAGCGCGGGTGGCGTCTGCCTGACCTACGGCGAATTGGAGCGGCGCGCCAACCGTCTGGCCCATCGCCTGCGCCGCCTGGGCGTCGGCCCGGAGGACCGGGTGGGGCTGTGCCTGGAACGGTCGTGGCAAGTGGTGGTGGCGCTGTTGGGCACGCTGAAGGCCGGCGCCGCCTTCGTCCCCCTGGACCCCGCCTATCCCCGGGCGCGCCTGGACATGATGCGGCGGGATGCCGGAATCGCCGCCCTGGTGACCCGCGAAGGCCTGCTGGAGCGGCTGCCGGACCTGTCCTGTCCGGTCCTGTGCGTGGACCGCGATCGGGCCGATCTGGAGACGGAACCGGCGACCCCGCCTGCAATCCCGCTTCTGCCCGACAATCTCGCCTATGTGATCTACACCTCGGGCTCCACCGGCAAGCCCAAGGGGGTGATGATCTCCCATCGCGCCTTCGTCAATTATGTCAACTGGGCGGCGCAGGCCTATATGGCCGAAGATGGCGACGGCGCCCCGGTGCTGGGCTCCATCGGGTTCGACGCCACTCTGACCAGCCTGTTCGTGCCGCCGTTGGGCGGCCGCCCGGTGGTAATCCTGACCGACGGCAACGATGTCGAAGCCCTGACCGCCCTGGGCCATTCGAGCCGTCATTTCAATTTCGTCAAACTGACGCCGGCCCATCTCGACCTGCTCAACACCCTGACCGACGGAAAGCCGCCGGCCCGTCTCGCCCGCCACCTCGTCCTCGGCGGCGAGGCTCTGAACGGCGCTTCGGTCGAACCCTGGCTCCAGGACGGCGCCACCCGGGTGATCAATGAATACGGCCCGACCGAAACGGTGGTGGGGTGCTGCATCCACGCCCCCCGCGCCCCCGTCGCCGGCGTGGTGCCCATCGGCCGGCCCATCGCCGGCACCCGCCTCCTGATTCTGGACCGGCGCATGGCGTTGGCGCCGCCGGGCGTCCCCGGCGAGCTTTACATCGGCGGTGCCGGACTGGCCCGCGGCTATCTCGGCCGGGGCGACCTGACCGCCGCCGCCTTCGTCCCTGACCCGTTTTCCGAAAGCGGGGCCGAGCGCCTGTACCGGACCGGCGACCGCGCTAGCATCCTGGCCGACGGCACCATCACCTGTCTGGGCCGGATGGACCGGCAGATCAAACTGCACGGATTCCGCATCGAGCCGGGCGAGATCGAGACGATCCTGGCCGACTTGCCCGGAGTGCGGGAAGCGGCGGTGGTGCTGCGCGAGGACCAGCCCGGCCATCCCGAACTGGTGGGCTATGTGCGGCCGGCCGCGCCGCTGCCCTCGGCCGAAAGTCTGCGCCAGGCCTTGCAGGACCGGCTGCCCCCGCACATGGTGCCCGGCGCCATCGTCGCCGTGGCGGAAATGCCGCTGACCGCCAACGGCAAGATCGATCGCGCGCGCCTGCCGGCCCCCGACCATACCCGTCCCCAGGGCGGCCAAGCGCCGGCCCGCACTGCGGTGGAACGCGAACTGGTCGAGATATGGCGGGTGGTGCTGGGGGTGGAAACGGTGGGAATCCACGACAATTTCTTCGATCTCGGCGGGGATTCGTTCCGGCTGTTGCAGGTCTGCTCGCGGCTCGGCCATCTGCTGGACCGGGACGCGGCGGTGATCGCCCTGTTCAAGCACCCCACCATCGCCGCCCTGGCCGGTCATTTGAGCCAGCGCCACGATCCCGCGCCGGCCGCCGGAATAGATCAGGCCAAAAGCCGCGCCCAAAAGCAGCATGCGGCGACGCGCAAGATCGCCGCGCGACGCAGAAAGCACGGGTAGGGGCAGAGGTCATGACCGAGGACGACGCGCTGAAGGACGAACAGGAAGCCATCGCCATCATCGGCATGGCCGGGCGCATGCCCGGCGCCGCCGATCTCGACGCGTTCTGGCGCAACTTGCGCGACGGGGTGGATTCCATCTCGACCTTCACCGAAGCGGAATTGCTGGCGGAAGGGGTGGATTCCGCCCTTCTCCGCCACCCCGATTTCGTCGCCGCGCGGGGCGTGCTCGCCGATATCGATCTGTTCGACGCCGCCTTTTTCGGCCTCGCCCCCAGCGAAGCCGAACTGGTGGACCCCCAGCACCGCCTGCTGATGGAATGCGCGTGGGAGGCCATGGAGGATGCCGGCTACGACGCCGAGACCTTCGACGGCCGAATCTCGGTATTCACCAGCACCGGCATGAACACGTATCTGCCGCTGCACATCCTGTCCCATGACGGGCTGGCGGAACAGGCCGGCGGGTTCCAGCTTTCCATCTTCAACGACAAGGATTTCGTCCCGACCCGCATCGCCTACGCCCTGAACGCGACCGGGCCGGGCGTGGATATCGGCACGGCCTGCTCCTCGTCCCTCGTCACTTTGCATTTCGCTTGCCAGTCGCTCCTCACCTACCAAAGCGACATGGTCCTGGTCGGCGCCGTCACCGTCCATTTGCCGCAAAAGACCGGGCTCATTCACGAGACGGGCAGCCCCTATTCCCCGGACGGACGCTGCCGCCCCTTCGACGCCACCCCCAGCGGTCTGGTAGACGGCAACGGCATGGCTTCCATCGTCCTCAAGCGGCTGGAGGACGCCCTGGCCGACGGCGACACCATTCATGCCGTCGTCAAGGGCACCGCCATCAACAACGACGGTTCGGTCAAGCTGGGCTATACCGCGCCCAGCATCGACGGTCAGGCGGCGGTGATCCGCGAAGCCCAGGCGGCGGCCGGCTGCGCCCCCGACACCATTTCTTATATCGAGGCCCACGGCACCGCCACCCCGCTCGGCGATCCCGTCGAGGTCGCCGCGTTGACCCAGGCGTTCCGCGCCGGCACGTCGCGAACAGGCTTTTGCGGGCTGGGCGCGGTCAAATCCAATATCGGTCATGTGGACAAAGCCGCCGGTCTGGCCGGCCTGATCAAGACGGTCCTGGCCCTGCGCCACGGGATGATCCCGCCGACGCTGCATTACACCGCCCCCAATCCCAAGCTCAATCTGCCCGAGACGCCCTTTCACGTGATCGACCGGCTGACCCCCTGGCCGCGGACCGAAGGGGCGCCGCGCCGCGCCGGCATCAGCTCGTTCGGCGTCGGCGGCACCAACGCCCACGCCATCATCGAGGAGGCGCCGCTTCCCCAGCCGGGATCTCCCTCCCGCCCCATCCAGGTGATCGCCCTGTCGGCCAAGTCGGAAGCCGCGCTACAGGAGGCGGCGGCGCGGCTGGCCGGCCATCTCGACGCCAATCCCGACATCGACCTCGCCGATCTGTGCCACACCCTGCACCGGGGCCGCCGCGCCTTCGCCTACCGGCGGGCCTTCGCCTGCCATTCGGCGTCCGAGGCCGCCACCCGTTTGCGCGATCCCCTGCCGGGACGCTATTGCGAGCGCGGCGACCGCGCGGTCGCCTTCCTGTTCCCCGGCCAGGGCAGTCAATATCCGGGCATGGCCGCGTCCCTTTACCGGACCGAACCGGACTTCCGCGACCAGTTGGACCAATGCGCGGGTCTGCTGGAAGCCGATCTCGGGCAGGACATCCGCGACCTTCTGTTCCCGGCGCCGGAGGCGACGGAGCGGGCCGCCGACCGCCTGCGCCAGACCGCCATCGCCCAGCCCGCCTTGTTCGCCGTGGAATACGCCCTAGCGCGGCTGTTGATGGGATGGGGGCTGGTGCCCCAGGCGATGATCGGCCACAGTCTCGGCGAATATGTCGCGGCCTGCCTGGCCGGCGTGTTCTCCCTGGAGGACGGCCTGGCCCTGGTCGCGGCGCGGGGCCGGCTGATGCAGGCCCTGCCGCCGGGGGACATGCTGGCGGTGTCCCTGGGCGAGGCCGATCTGATTGCCCGTCTGACCGACGGACTCGATCTGGCGGCGGTGAACGCGCCCGATTTGTGCGTGGTCTCCGGCCCGCCCGAGGCGGTGGCGGCGTTCAAGGCGCGCCTGGACGGAGACGGCGTACCCTGCCGCCCCCTGCACACCTCCCACGCCTTCCATTCGGCGATGATGGCGCCAATCCTCGACGAGATCGCCGCCCTGGTGGGGCGCATCGCCCTGCATCCGCCGCGAATCCCTTATCTGTCCAATCTGACCGGCGCCTGGATCACCGCCGAGGAGGCGAACCGGCCGGCCTATTGGGCCGACCATCTGCGTCGTCCGGTGCGTTTCGCCGACGGGCTGGCGGCCCTGGGTGAAAGCGGAGCGGGCCTGCTGCTGGAAGTCGGCCCCGGCCGCACCCTGTCCGGTCTGGCGGCCCGGGCCGAAGGTGGGGCGGAGATGCCTTGTTTCCCCACCCTGCCCCAGGCGCGCGACACCGCCGCCGCCGATGCGGTGCTGATGCAAAGCCTGGCCGATCTGTGGCAACGGGGCGCGGCGATGGATTGGGCGGGCTTCTGGCGCCACGAAAGGCGCCGGCGGGTTTCCTTGCCGCCCTATCCGTTCCAGCGCCGAAGCTATTGGATCGCGCCGCTCCGACGCGGCGCCGCCCAAACCGCCGGCCCGGCCGGCAGACGCTCCGACATCGCCGACTGGTTCCACCTGCCGGGCTGGAAGGCGACGGTGTTTCCGCCGTCCTCCCCCGTGGCCGAGGGCGATTCCACCCTACTGTTCCTTGACGAACACGGTCTGGGCGAGTCTTTGGCCGACGCCTTGCGCCGAAACGGTCATCGCGTGGTCACCGCGCGACCCGGCGACGGCTTCGCCCAGATGACGGAAACCGCCTTCACCCTCGATCCGACGCGAAGGGACGATTTCAGCGCCCTGTGCGACGCCCTGTTCGTCACCGGCGGCCTGCCGCGGCGGATTCTGTTCCTGTGGGGCTATGGCGACGGGGGGGACGGCCCCGCCGGGCGCATCGGCCGCCATGCCGGCCCGGCCCTGTCCCTGGTTCAGGCCTTGGCCTGGCTGGCGCTGGAGGCGCCGGTGGCGCTGACCGTCATCGCCGACGGCATGGTCGATGTCAGCGGCGAAACCCGCCTCGACCCGGCCAAGGCCGCCCTGCTCGGCCTGGTCGCCACCATCCCCTGGGAGCATACCGATATCGTCTGCCGCGCCATCGACGTACCGTCGCCTAGCCATATCGACGTGCCGTCGCCCGACCATGGCGAGCCGGCCGACCGTCTGGCCCGGCGCCTGATTCGGGAAATCACGGCGCCGGATTGCGAACGGGTCGTCGCCCTGCGCGGCGGACGGCGCTGGGTCCAGACGCCGTCGCCGGTGCGCCTCGAAGCCGGGGGCGGCGAAGCGGCGCTTCCGGCCGGCGGCGTGTGGGTGGTCACCGGCGGGTCCGGCGCCATCGGCGGCTGCCTCGCCCGCACCCTCGCCGGACTGGCGCCGGTCAAGTTGGCCCTGCTCGACACCGCACCCCCGCCGCCCGACGCCGAGGCCCTGGCGGTGCGGCTGGAATCCTGGGATGCAGACCGGCTGGAGACGGCCCTGGCCGACATCGAGGCCCGCCTGGGTCCCATCACCGGCCTGATCCACGCCGCCGGCATGGACGAGGACCGGCCGGTGCGGCCGATCCGCGACCTGGACGAGGCCATTCTCGACCGCTATTGGCGGCGCCAGGAGAACATCCTGACCGCCCTGGATACCTGTCTCGACCGGCGCCCGGCGGCGAGCCGGATGGTGATGTCCTCTCTGGCCGCCGATCTGGGCGGAATCGGCCTAGCGGCCCATGCCGTGGCCGCCGCCTGGACCGACGCCTTCGCCCTCAGGCGATCCTGGACGGTGGTCGATTGGGACCCGTGGACGGAAGAAGCCTCGGACGCGGCCCCCTGGGCGATGACCGGCGCCGACGGGGCCGAAGCCTTCCGGCGCCTGCTCCGGCTGGCGCCCGAGAGCCGTATCCTGGTGGCCACCGGAGATCCCGCCAGCCGGCGCGCGGCGCCGCGCGCCGGCGCCGGCCCGACGGAAAGGCAGGCCGATGGCCACCGGCGCCCCGACCTGCCTGTCGCCCACATGGCGCCGCGCAGCGAGGAGGAAGCCGTCGTGGCCGGCCTGTGGCAGGAGGTGCTGGGCATCGACGGAATCGGCATCCACGACAATTTCTTCGATCTCGGCGGCCATTCCCTGCTGGCGGCGCAACTGGCGTCGCGGCTGCGCCAGACATTCCGCGCCGAGCTGGATCTGGATTCCATCTTCGCCGCCCCCACCATCGCCGAGATCACCGCGATGCTGGTCGCCGGACGGAGCGATGACGGCGCCGAGGAGGATCTGGCCCAGCTTCTCGACCGGCTGGAAACCATGTCGGAGGCGGAGGTGGCGGCACTGCTGGCCAGCGGCGAATTGCCCGCCGAACTGCTGGGTGACGACGGCCCATGAACCAGACTGTCGACCAGCATCGGGCGAATGCCCAGCGGGTGGCGTCGCTGTCGCCGGCCAAGCAGGCTTTGCTCAAAAAGCTGCGCCAGGCGGCGGCCGATTCCGACCGGATCGGGCCACGCCCGCCGGACGAGGCGCCGCCGCTATCCTACGCCCAGCAACGCCTGTGGTTCCTCGATCAGATGGAGGGGCCCAGCCCGGTCTATAACGTTCCCAACGCCGTGCGGTTGGAGGGGCCGCTGAATCTGCCGGCTCTGGAGGCGGTGATCGGCGAGATCCTAGACCGCCACGAGGCGCTACGGACCAATTTCGCCCAGCGCGACGGCCAACCCGTCCAGATCATTCACGCCCCCACGGCCTATCGGGTGCCGGTGGTCGATCTTGGGGCGTGGGACGAGGCCGGGCGCGAGGCGATGCTGACCGAACTGGCCCTGCGGGAGGCGCGGCGCCCCTTCGATCTGGCCCATGACCGGCTGCTGCGCCTGACCTTGGCGCGGCTGGACACCGAGACCCATGTCCTGCTGCTCAATATCCACCATATCGTCTGTGACGGCTGGTCCATCGGCAACGTGCTCCTGCGCGAGGTCGTGACTTTGTACGAAGCGTTCGTCCAAGGTGAGTCCTCGCCTTTACCTCCGCTGCCCATCCAGTATGCCGATTACGCCTGCTGGCAACGGCGCCGGTTGCGGGGACGCCGCCTCGACGACGCGCTATCCTATTGGCGCGACAAGCTGGCGGGCGTCCCGGCGCTGCTGGCCCTGCCCACCGACCGGCCGCGGCCGCCGGTGCAGACCTTCGCCGGCCGCACCCATTACTTCACCCTGCCGGCCGAGCTGGTCGGACGGCTCCGCGCCCTGGGCCAGGAGGAAGGCGCCACCCTGTTCATGACCATGCTCGCCGCTTACGCGGCGCTGCTGGGGCGTTATGCCAGGCAAACGGTGGTGACGGTGGGCTCCCCCGTCGCCAATCGCGACACCCCCGAGGTGGAGGGGCTGATCGGCTTTTTCGTCAACACCCTGGTCATACGGGTCGACCTGATCGAGACCATGACTGGACGCGATCTACTGGCCCAATTGCGCGGCACCTGCCTGGAGGCCTTCCGCCACCAGGACGTCCCGTTCGAACGCCTGGTCGAAGCCCTTCAGCCGGAGCGCGATCTCAGCTTCCCGCCCCTGTTCCAATGCATGTTCATCCTCCAGAACCAGAACGCCCCGACCTCGGACCTGCGCATGGGCGATCTGCGGATGACCATGATTCCCCAGGATACCGGCGGCTCCATGTTCGACCTGACCCTCAAGCTGGAGGAGGTCGGCGACGGGCTGGCGGGGGAACTGGAATACAATACCGACCTGTTCGACGCCCCCACCATCGAGCGTTTCGTCACCCGCTACGCCACCCTGCTGGAGGGGCTGACCCGGACTCCCGACCGGCCGGTCGCCACCTTCTCCCTGCTGGATGCCGACGAACGCCGCCAGGTCCTGGAGGACTGGAACGCCACCGGGCGCGCCGCCCCGGCCCGGACCCTGCCCGATCTGTTCGCCGCCCAGGCCCGTCGGGCGCCGGACCGCATCGCCGTGGAGCTGGACGGCGCCTGCGTCACTTATGGCGAGCTGGACCGCCGGGCGGAAAGACTGGCGCGCCACCTGCACGGCGCGGGCATCGGCGCCGAGACCCTGGTCGGCGTGTGCCTGGACCGGTCCATCGCCATGGTCGTGGCGCTGCTGGGCATCCTGCGGGCGGGCGCCGCCTATATGCCGCTCGACCCGGCCTTTCCCGCCGACCGCTTGGCCCACATGCTGGCCCATGCCCGCCCCTCCCTGCTGGTCGCCGACCACACCACGGCTGCGGTTCTGGCCGGCGCGTCGGCACCGTTGCTGCGGCTCGATCGCGACTGGGCGGCCATCGCCGCCGCGCCGCCGCGCCCGCCGGCCCCGCCGCATCCGGACGGGCTGGCCTACGTCATCTACACCTCGGGCTCCACCGGCACGCCGAAGGGCGTGCAGATCACCCACGGCGCCCTCGCCAATTTCCTCGGATCTATGGCCGAGGCGCCGGGGATGGAGCCGGACGACGTGTTGGCCGCGGTGACCACCATCTCCTTCGACATCGCCGGCCTCGAACTGTATCTGCCCTTGATCTCAGGCGCGCGGGTGCGTCTGGTGCCGCGCGAGACCGCCGCCGACGGCTTCGCCCTGCGCCGTCTGCTGGACGAAACCCGGCCGACGGTGATGCAGGCCACTCCGGCGACCTGGCGGATGCTGCTGGAAGCGGACTGGCGCGGGCCGGCGCCGCGCCGCCTGCTGTGCGGCGGCGAAGCCCTGTCGGGCGAACTGGCCGCCCGGCTGACGGCCACCGGCGCGCGGCTATGGAATCTCTACGGCCCGACCGAAACCACCATCTGGTCGACGATCGCGCCGGTCGAACGGTCGGCGGCGGATGGCGGCAACAGCAAGGAAACCATCGGCCGGCCCATCGCCGACACCCGGATATATATCGTCGACGGCGCCTTCGACCCGACGCCCATCGGCATCCCCGGGGAATTGTTCATCGCCGGGGCCGGTCTGGCCCGCGGCTACCGCGACCAGCCGGCGATGACCGCCGAACGCTTCCTGCCCGATCCCTTCGCTGCCACCCCCGGCGCCCGCGCCTACCGTACCGGCGATTCCAGCCGCTATCTGGCCGACGGCCGCATCGCCTTTCTCGGGCGTCTGGATCATCAGGTGAAGATCCGTGGATTCCGCATCGAATTGGGGGAAATCGAAACGGTTCTGGAAAGCCACCCCGCCGTCCGGGCCGGCGTGGCGCTGTGCCGCGAGGACCGGGCGGGCCATCCGCAACTGGCCGCTTATGTCGAAGTGGATTGCCGATGGCGGGACGCCGATGCCGGCCCCGACGCCGCCCAGATCGACAAATGGCGGACGGTGTGGAACGAGCATTATCGCCCGGGAGACGAAGCGGAGGCGGCCGATTTCGATCTCGGCGGCTGGAACAGCTCCTATACCGGCGCGCCTATCCCCGAAACCGAAATGCGCGAATGGGTGGACCATACCGTCACCCGCATCCTGGCCCTGAAGCCCCAACGGGTGCTGGAACTGGGGTGCGGCACCGGCCTGCTGCTGACCCGCATCGCGCCCCGCGTACGGGCCTATGTCGGCGTCGATTTCTCCGCCACCGTACTCGAAACCCTGGCGGCCAGGATTGCCGCCTTGGGCCTGACCGGCGTGCGGCTGGTGAACCGTCCTGCCGATGCCGTCGATCCCGGCGACCGGCGGGCGTTCGACACGGTGGTCGTCAATTCGGTCGCCCAATATTTCCCCGGCCTGGATTACCTACTGGCGGTGATCGAAGCCGCCATCGAGGCCACCGCCGACGGCGGCACCATCTTTCTCGGCGATCTGCGGGCGCTGCCTCTGCTCCGGCTCCAGCACGCCTCGGTCCAATTCCACCGGGCGGAGGAATCTTGCGACGTCGGCGAGCTGCGCCAACGGGTGGCCAACCAGATCGAGCACGAGGAGGAATTGCTACTCGACCCGGCCCTGTTCACCGGTCTGGCCGAGCGCTTCCCTCGAATCGGCCGGGTGCGGCTGCAAATGCGGCGCGGCGCCGTCGCCAATGAAATGACCAGCTTCCGCTATGATGTCGCTCTGGGCATCGGACCGGCGGCGGAGCCGGAGACCGCCGATTTGCCGGCGCTGGAGATGCCCCCGGACCCGTCCTGGACCGATCTGCGCGAAGGCGTGGCGGCGATGGCGGCGCGCCACGCTTTGTTCACCGTCCGCAATCTGCGCAACCGGCGTCTAGCGGGGGACCTGGCGGTGCTGGACTGGCTGGACGATCCGGAAGCGACGGGCACGGTGGGGGACCGGCGTGCCCGGACTGACGCGGCGGCGCCGGGCGTCGATCCCGAACAGCTATGGGCACTGGGAGAGTCGCTGGGCGTCTCCGTCGCCTGCCTGTGGGCCGGGAACGGGACGCCGGGGCGGTTCGACGCGATTTTCCACCGGGGCGGCGCCGGCTGGACCGACCAGCCCGTCCCCTTCGCCATCGCCGCCCCGGACGGGCCCCTGGCCAACGATCCCGTGCGCGGCGTGCGGCTGCGCGCCCTGGTCGCCGAATTGCGCGAGCGGCTTGCGGCCCGCCTGCCCGATTACATGGTGCCCGCCGCCGTCCTGTGCCTCGACCGGCTGCCGCTGACCCCCAACGGCAAAATCGACCGCCGCGCCCTGCCCGCGCCCGCCGCCATCGGCGGCGGGGAAGGCCACGTCGCCCCCCGCACCGCCGACGAAACCGGGCTGGCGGAAATCTGGGCCGAAATCCTGGGGGTGGCGAGAATAGGCATCGACGACAATTTCTTCCATCTCGGCGGCCATTCCCTGCTGGCGATCCAGGTGATCGCCCGCATCCGCGACCGCTGGGGCCTGGACCTGCCCATCAAGACCCTGTTCGACGCCCCCACCATCCGTCATCTGGCCCAGCGTCTCGACGGGGCGGGCGGCGAGGCTGGACAGGGGCCGCCGGCCATTCCCGTCCTGTCCGACGCGGAACGCCGCGCCGCGCCGCTTTCCTTCGCCCAGCAACGGCTGTGGTTCCTGGACCGGCTCGAAGGCGGCAGCCTCGCCTATCATATTTCCGGCGCCATCCGCATCAATGGCCCCCTGGACGTCGCCGTGCTGGAACGGGCGATGGGGGCGATCATCGAGCGCCATGACGCGCTGCGCACCAATTTCGTCGAAACCGACGGCGCCCCGGTGCAAAGCGTCGCCGCCCCCGGCCCCTACCGTCTGCCGGTGGTGGCGCTGGACGCCCAGGACCCGGCGGCGCGGGAGCGCGCCGTCCAGATGCGGCTGGCCAGCGACGGCGCCTTGCCGTTCGATCTGGCCCGCGCCCCCCTGTTCCGGGCGACCCTGATGCGTCTGGGGGCGAACGAGCATGTCCTGACCCTGACCTTGCACCACATCATCTCCGATCAGTGGTCGGTCGGACTGATCTTCCGGGAAATGACCGCCTTGTACCGCGCCTTCGGCGAGGGCCGGCCTTCGCCCCTGCCCGAACTGCCGATCCGCTACGCCGATTGGGCGGTCTGGCAGCGCATCTGGCTGAGCGGCGCCGAATTGCGGCGCCAGCTCGATTATTGGACCGGCCATCTGGCCGGCGCGCCGGCGGTGCTCGACCTACCCTTCGACCGCGGCCGGCCGGCCCAGAGGCGCCATCTCGGCCGCACCCTGGCCTTCACCCTGGAACCCGGCCTGACCCGCCGCATCCGCGCGCTGGGGCAGGGCGAACAGGCGACCCCCTTCATGACCCTGCTGGCCGCCTATGCGATCCTGCTGGGCCGGCTCGGCCGCACCGACGATCTGGTGATCGGCTCGCCCATCGCCAATCGCGGCCAGGCCGCCCTCGAAGGGCTGGTCGGCTTTTTCGTTAATACCTTGCCCCTGCGCCTGAATCTGTCGGGGCATCCGTCGGTGCGCGAGATGCTGGCGCGCATCCGGCGCACCGCCCTGGCCGCCTACGATCACCAGGATGTGCCGTTCGAGCAGATCGTCGAGGTGCTGCAACCGGAACGCGGCCTCGCCCACGCCCCGGTCTTCCAGGTGATGTTCGTGTTGCAGAACGCGCCCATGCCGGACATGGCCTTGCGCGACCTGACCCTGGAGCCGGTCGAACCCCAGACGGTATCGGCGAAATTCGATTTGACCCTGTCCCTGGAAGAGCGGGACGGCGCCATGAACGGGGCGGTGGAATACGACACCGATCTGTTCGACGATTCCACCATCGTCGCCTTCGTCGATCACTACCGCCGGCTGCTGGAAGGCATGGCCGCCGCGCCCGATTCAGACATCATGGCCCTGCCGCTGCTGGGCGAAAGCCAGAGGCGGCAGATCATCGAGGGCTGGAACGGACCGGCCGGGCCGGCGCCGGAGGTCCCGACCATCCACGCTTTGTTCGAGCGCCGGGCGGCCCGGAACCCCGACCGCATCGCCTTGGTCCGGAGGGACGAGGCGATGACCTACGGCGCCCTCGACCGTCTGGCAGACCGGGTCGCCCGCCACCTCGTCGCGGCGGGGGCCGGACCGGACGTCGCCGTCGGCCTCCATGCCGAGCCCTCCTTCGCCATGGTGATCGGGCTGCTGGCCATCCTCAAGGCGGGCGGCGCGTATGTGCCGTTGGTGCCGGGCACGCCCCCCGACCGGTTGGCCTATATCCTCGCCCAAACCCGAGCGCCGCTGATTCTGAGCGGCCCGGCGCGGATCGGGGATTTGCCGGACGTGGCGGCCCGAATCCTCGATCTCGACGCCCTGACGGCGACCGACCCGCCTAGCGGCGGTCCCCACCGTCCGGCCCATTCCGCCAACCTCGCCTATATTCTCTACACTTCGGGCTCCACCGGCCGGCCCAAGGGCGTGCAGGTCAGCCACGCCAACCTTGTGCAGGCGACCCTGGCCCGGCTGGAAGGCTACCCGGCCCCGCCCACCGCCATGCCGCTACTGCAACCGCTGGGCTTCGACGTCGCCACCGGCTGCCTGTTCTGGACCTTGTGCGGCGGGGGATTCCTGTCCCTGGAGCCGACCGACCTCGCTCAGGACCCGGAATCGCTGCTGGCGCGGCTGGAACGCATCCAGGCCTCCCATCTGGTGCTGGTTCCCCCCGCCTACGGCGCCCTGCTCGACCGCGCCGAATCGGGACGACTGGCCGCCCTGGACACGGTCATTCTCGGCGGCGAGGCCCTGCCCGTCGCCCTGGCGGCCAAACATGCCGGGCGCCTGCCCGCCACCCGTCTGGTCAATGAATACGGCCCCACCGAGACCACGATCTGGTGCAGCTCCTTCACCCTGGAAGCCGAAAGCACCCGCGCTCCCGTTCCCATCGGCCGCCCCACCCCCCGCACCCGCCTCTATTGCCTCGACGAGCGCCTGGAGGCGGTACCGGCGGGGGTGCCCGGCGAAGTGATGGTGGGCGGCGAGCAGGTCAGCCGGGGCTATCTGGCCCAGCCCGGCCAGACCGCCGCCGCCTACATCCCCGACCCCTTTTCCGCCCAACCCGGCGCCCGCCTGTATCGCACCGGCGATCTGGGGCGCTGGCGGCGGGACGGCATCCTCGATTTCCTCGGGCGCCGCGACGACCAAGTCAAGATCCGCGGCTTCCGCATCGAACCGGGAGAAATCGCGGCGCGGCTGGCCCAACATCCCGCCATCGCCGACGCGGCGGTGGTAGCCGCGGACCCGCCGGCCGCCACCGGCGGCGCCAAGCGCCTGGTCGCCTATGTCATCGCCGCCGGCCAAGCCTGTCCCGACAGCCGAACCCTGCGCGCCCATTTGGCCGAGACCCTGCCCGATTACATGATTCCCACCGCCTTCGTGGCGCTGGACTTCTTTCCCCTGACCGCCAGCGGCAAGCTCGACCGCCGCGCCCTGCCCGCGCCCGAGCGGGAATCCGGAGACGCCGCCTATGCCGCGCCGCGCACGCCGACGGAAACCTTGCTGGCCGAAATCTGGCGCGACGTGCTGGGCCTGGAACGGGTGGGCATCCACGACAATTTCTTCAGCCTGGGGGGCGATTCAATCCTCAGCATCCAGATCGCTAGCCGCGCCGCCCGTGCCGGATTCGCGGTCAGCGTCAAGCAACTGTTCCAGCATCAGACCATTGCCGATCTCGCCGGAATCGTCCCCGAACGGACGGCGATCCGGGCCGAGCAGGGATCGGTGAGCGGACCCGCCGCCCCCACCCCGGTCCTGGCCTGGTTCTACGAGGATTTGCCGCCCGAACCCTGGCATTTCAACCAGTCGGTGCTGCTGGAGGTGGTGGACGGCCTCGCCGCCGAGCATGTCGAGGCCGCCTTGTACCATCTGATGGTCCATCACGACATGCTGCGGGCCCGCTTCCTGGGCGGGGCCGGCGCGCCGCCGGCCATCGCCATCACCGACACCGTCGAAACCGTGCCCTTCTCCCTCCACGATCTGTCCTCCCTGCCGACGACGGAGCGGGCGGCGGCGCTGACCGCCGAAGCGGAACGGCTCCAGGCGAGCCTGAATCTGGCGCGGGGACCGCTGCTGCGCGTCGCCTTGTTCCGCATGGGCGACGGCGGCAGCGATCGCCTGGCGCTGATCATCCACCATTTCGTCGTGGACGGAGTGTCGCTGCGCATTCTCATGGCCGATCTGGCCGCCGCCCTCGATCAGCTACGGCGGGGGCAGGCGGTGCGCCTGCTGCCCAAGACCACCGCCTTCCCCTATTGGACCCGGCGCCTGCCCGATTACGCCACCGACGAACGGGGCGCGGCCGACCTCGCCTATTGGTGCGCGCTGGGGGCGGCGATGCCGACGGCGCCGCTGCCGACCGACAAGCCAGGCGGAAACAACACCACCCGGTCGGCCGACCATGTGCGGGTGACTCTGAACGCCGACGCGACCTGGGCGCTGCTCCATCAGATCCCCCAGGCATACCGCACGCGGATCAACGACGTGCTGTTGACCGCCCTGGTGCGCGCCATGACCCGGTGGAGCGGAGAGGACCGCCTGTCCATCGTCCTGGAGGGACATGGCCGCGAAGATCTGTTCCCCGACATCGATCTCACGCGCACCGTCGGCTGGTTCACCGCGGCCTATCCGGTCACCCTTGAGGGAACCGACGCGGAAAATCCAGGAATCACCCTCAGGCGAATCAAGGAAACGTTACGCGCCGTTCCTCGCCAGGGCATGGGCTACGGGGTGTTGCGCCACCTCCATCCCGATCCGGCCATCCGCGCCGCTCTGGCCGCGCTGCCCGCGCCGGACGTGAGTTTCAATTATCTGGGGCGGTTCGAACAGGCCATGGCCGGCGGTCTGATCCTGGGCGAGGCCGGCGAGGCGATGGGCAGCGATCAGGCCGCCTCCGGCAACCGCCGTTTCACCATCGAGATCAACGGCATTCTGCTCGGCGAGGCGATGAGCTTCGTGTGGACCTACAGCCGCAATCTGCACCAACCCGCCACGATCGAACGCCTCGCCGGCCGCTTCATCGCCGAATTGGAGGGTCTGGTCGCCCATTGCCTGGCGGCCGAAGCCGGGGGCTACACCCCGTCGGACTTCCCCCTGGCGCCGTTGGACGAGCCGGCGCTGACCCATCTGTTCGACCGCTGGGGCCGCGCCGTCGAGGACGCCTATCCGCTGTCGCCCCTGCAACAGGGGATGATGTTCCACAGCCTCTATCAGCCGCATTCCGGGGCTTACGTCATCCAACTGGCGGCGAAACTGGAAGGGCCGATGCAAGCGGCGGCGCTGCGTCAGGCCTGGCAGCGCCTGCTCGACCGTCATCCCAGCCTGCGCGCGGCGTTCCTGCCCGATCTCGGCGCAGATCCGGTGCAGGTGGTGGCACGGCACGCCGAACTGCCCTGGCAGGACCTGGACTGGCGCGATTGCGGCGATGGGGAACGACGGTTGGAGGAACTGCTGGCCGCCGACCGCGCCCGCGGCTTCGTCCTGGACCAAGCGCCGCTGATGCGTTGCACCCTGATCCGTCTCGACGACCAGTCCTGGCAGTTCGTCTGGAGCCACCATCACCTGCTCACCGACGGCTGGTGCCTGCCGATCCTGATGCGGGAAGTCCTGCATTGGTACGCAGTCTTCACCGGATACCGCGGCGGCGACCTGAAAAGCCCGCCGCCCTACCGCGATTACATCGCTTGGCTGGGACGCCAGGACATGGCCAAGGCCGAAACCTATTGGCGCGAAACCCTGCGCGGCTTCGATGCGCCGACGCCACTGGGCGCGGATCGCCCCGCGGAGGAAGGCGGAGGCGGCGAAATCCGAGAGATCGGCCGCGTTTTGAGCGAGTCGGCGAGCACCGCCCTGCTCAGCTACGCCCAGACCCACCGCCTGACCCTGGGGGTTCTGGTGCAGGGCGCCTGGGCCGTCCTGCTGGGCGGCCACAGCGGCAATGACGACGTGGTATTCGGCACCACCGTCTCCGGCCGTCCACCGGAAATTCCCGAAATCGACACCATGGTCGGGCTGTTTATCAACACTTTGCCGGTGCGGATCCGCATGGCCGCGGACCAGAAGGTCACCGCCTATTTCACCGAGCTTCAGGACGCCCAGATCACCCGCAACCTTTATACCTACTCGCCGCTGGTGGCGATTCACGGCTGGAGCGGAATCGGCCCGCGCCAGCCCCTGTTCGAAAGCGCGGTGGTGTTCGAAAATTACCCGATGAGCGCCGACGCCTTCGAGGAGAACGAGGCGCTGGCGGTAAGCGCGGTGCGCCTGGAGGAGCGGAACACCTTCCCCCTGACCCTGACCGCCACCAACGGCCGCCGCATCCCCCTGAAGATCGCCTATGACTCCGCCCGCTTCGACGAGGCGTCGGTCCTGCGGATGCTCGACACCATGGAAGCCCTGCTGTCGGGTGTGGCCGGCGAAGCCGAGCGGACCGTCGGCGCCTGGGCCGCCGCGTCGCTGGTGGGCGCGGCGGAGCGGCAACTCCTGGTGACGGATCTCAATCGCACCGACCGGGACGATTTCACCCTCGACCGGACCCTGCCCGACCTGTTCGAAGCCCAGGTGCGGCGCACGCCCCAGCGCATCGCCGTGACCTTCGGCGATTATCAGCTCAGCTACGATGCCTTAAACCGCCGCGCCAACCGGCTGGCCCACCGCCTGCGCGCCATGGGGGCGGGACCGGGCGCGCTGGTCGGATTGTATCTGGAACGGTCGCCGGATCTGCTGGCGGCGATGCTGGCCGTCCACAAGGCCGGCGCCGCCTATGTCCCGCTCGATCCCGCCTATCCGCCCGAGCGGATCGCCTTCATGCTGGAGGATTCCCGGGCCGGCCACGTGGTGACCCAGACCAGCCTGCGCACTGCCTTGCCGGCCAGCGGCGCCACGCTGCTGTGCCTGGACGGAGACCCGGCGGCCCTGGCGGCCTGCCCGGCCGGCGACCCGCCCCGCCCTGCTTTGCCCGGCCAGATCGCCTATGTCCTGTACACCTCGGGTTCGACCGGCCGGCCCAAAGGCGTCCAGATCACCCAGCGCGGCCTGGTCAATTTCCTCGCCGCCATGGGCGAAGCCCCCGGCATGGACGCGACGGACGTGCTGCTGGCGGTGACCACCGTATCCTTCGACATCGCCGGCCTGGAACTGTTCCTGCCGCTGCTGAGCGGCGCGCGGGTGGCGCTGGCGGACCGGGAAACCGCCGCCGACGGACTCCTGCTGACGACGGAACTGGGGCGATGCGGCGCGACGATTCTGCAGGCGACCCCGGCGACCTGGCGTCTGCTGCTGGAAGCCGGTTGGCGGGGGGCGCCGCTGCGGCGGGCCCTGTGCGGCGGTGAAGCCCTGCCCCGCGATCTGTCCGAACGCCTGACCGCGACCGGAATCGCCCTGTGGAACCTGTACGGCCCGACCGAGACCACCATCTGGTCGGCCTGCCGCCCGATCGGCTCTGCCGCCGCCGAAGCCAGCGAGCCCATCGGCCGCCCCATCGCCAATACCCGCCTTTATGTCGCCGACCGCCTTCAAAATCTGGCGCCGCTGGGGGCTGCCGGGGAATTGCTGATCGGCGGAGCGGGCGTGGCGGTGGGCTATCTCGGCCGTCCCGGCCTGACCGCCGAGCGGTTCGTGCCCGACCCCTGGGCGGAAACGCCCGGCGCGCGTCTCTACCGCACCGGCGATCTGGCGCGTTGGCGCGGCGACCATGTTTTGACCTTCCTCGGCCGCATGGACCAGCAGGTGAAGCTGCGCGGCTTCCGCATCGAACTGGGCGAGATCGAGGCGGTTCTCACCCGGCGCGCCGACATCCGTCAGGCGGTGGCCACCCTGTGGAACGCCGGTCCCGACGACCAGCGGCTGGTCGCCTATGTCGCCGCCGCCCCCGGCACCGTCCTCGACGAGCCGGCGCTGCGCGCCTGGCTCGCCGAACACCTGCCGGCCTATATGATTCCCGCCGCGCTGATGATCGTCGAAAGCTTCCCCCTGACCCCCAACGGCAAGCTCGACCGGCGGGCGCTGCCGATCCCCGACCGGGCGCCGCGGCGGACGGCGGAGAGCGAGCCGCGGACCCCGCTTCAGGAGCAATTGGGGCGGATCATGGCCGAAATTCTGTCTATCGAAGCGGCGGGACTGGACGAGGATTTCTTCGCACTCGGCGGCCATTCCCTGCTGGCCACCCGCTTCGCGTCGCGCATCCGGCAGGCGTTCCACCTGACGGTGCCCCTGCCGGTCCTGTTCCAGAAATCGACGATTCGGGCCCTCGCCCTGCATATCGAGACGATGACGTGGGCGGCGGGACGCCAGGAGGACGCCGATACGGAAATGGGCGAGGACGAAGAGGAGATTTCGCTGTGACCGCCATCGACTTGTTCCTGAGCGAGTTGCGCGGGCTGGGAATCTCCTTGTCGGTCCGGGACGGCGAATTGCGCTGCCGGGCGCCGAAGGGCGTGCTGACCCCCGCTCTGACCCGGGACCTGGCCGCCCGCAAGGCCGAGATCGTCGCCTTCCTGGAACAGGCGCACGGTTTGGCGGCCGAGGCCGAGACGCGGATCGAGCCGATGCCGCCACGGGAAAACCCGCCTTTGTCCTTCGCTCAACAGCGCCTGTGGTTCGTCGATCGCCTGGAAGGGCCGTCGGCGACCTACAATATGCCGCTGGCGGTGCGTCTGGACGGCGATCTGGACATCCCCGCCCTGGAACGGGCCCTGACCGAGATCGTCGCCCGCCACGAGACCTTGCGTTCCAACTTCGTCCTCGACGGTCACCAGCCGGCGGTCCGCATCCGCGCCGCAGCCCGCTGCCCGCTGCCCCTGGAGGAGGGGACGGGAATTGCGGACGAGACCATCCGTCGCTGCGCCGAAGAAGAGGCCCGCCGCGGTTTCGATCTGGCCGAGGACCCGCTGCTGCGAGCGCGGCTGGTGCGCCTGGGCGAGCGGTCCCATCTGTTCCTGGTGACGATGCACCATATCGTCTCCGACGGCTGGTCCCTGGACGTGTTCCTGCGTGACCTGTCGGCTTTGTACGGCGCCTTCAGCCGCGGCCTGCCCTCGCCTTTGGCACCCTTGCGGCTGCGCTACGCCGATTACGCTTATTGGCAGCGCCAGCGCCTGCAAAGCGCCTTTCTGGCCGGCGAATTGTCGTTCTGGCAGACGAAACTGGCGGGCGCGCCGGACGTGCTGCCCCTGCCCACCGACCGGCCGCGCCCGCCCGTTCAGACCTTCGGCGGCGCCAATGCCCGAATCGAAATCGATTCCGACATCGCCGCCGCCTTGCGCGCCGTTGCCCGCGACAACGGCGCCACCCTGTTCATGACCCTGCTGGCGGGCTTCGCCATCCTGCTCGGCCGCCACGCCAACCAGAACGACGTGCTGATCGGCACCCCCACCGCCGGCCGCACCCATAGCGATCTGGAAACCATTATCGGTCTGTTCATCAATACCCTGGTGCTGCGCTTCGATCTCGCCGCCAATCCGTCGGTTCGCGCCTTCCTGGCTCAGGTCCGCCGCACCTGCCTGGAGGCCTACGACCACCAGGAGCTGCCCTTCGAGCGGTTGGTGGAGGCGATCAGCCCCACCCGGGCGCTGGCCCATGCGCCCCTGGTGCAGGTGGCGTTCCAACTGAGCGCCTCCACCGAGGCCGCCACCTTGCCCGGCCTGACCCTGGTTCCGGTGAATCAGCTGGAGGCCAGCGCCAAATTCGACCTCGCCCTGACCGTTGAGGAGGAGGCGGACCGGCTAATCGTCGGCTGCACCTACAATCCCGACCTGTTCGACGCCGCCACCGTCGACCGCCTGCTCGACCGCTACCGAACCCTGCTGACGACCATGGCCGCCGACCCGGAGCGGCCGGTCCATCTGCTGCCGATGATGGGCGAGGCGGACATGCGAGAGGCGGTCGCGGAGCGGGAATGGCCGGCATCGCCCTATCCGTGCGACGAGACGCTGCCATCCCTGTTCGACCGCGCCGCCGCCGCCCATCCCGACCGGGTGGCGCTGATCTTCGCCGACCGGGCGGTGACCTATGGCCGGTTGCGGGCCCGGATCGACGCCCTGGCGACGGATTTGCGGAACCGGGGAATCGGGCCGGAAAAGCTGGTCGCCGTGTGCGCCGAGCGGTCGCCGGAGATGGTGATCGGACTGCTGGCGATCCTCAAGGCCGGCGGCGCCTACGTGCCTCTGGACCCGGCCCATCCGCCCGAGCGCCTCGCCGCCATCCTCGGCGAATCGCGCCCGGCCCTGATCCTCACCCAGGACTGTCTGCGCGCCCGCTTTCCCGACGGGGCGCCCCTGCTGGCGCTGGAAAGCACGGGGACGAGCGCCCCGAACCGGCCGGTGCCGTGCCCGGCCGCGCCGGACAATCTCGCCTATGTCATCTTCACCTCGGGCACGACCGGCCGCCCCAAGGGGGTGCAGATCACGCACCGGTCCCTGACCAACTTCCTGGTCAGCATGGGGCGAGAGCCGGGATTCTCGGCGGCGGATACGCTGCTGGCGGTCACCACCATCTCGTTCGACATCGCCGCGCTGGAGCTGGCCCTGCCGCTCGTCAGCGGCGGGCGGCTGGTCCTGGCCGACCGCGCCACCGCCATCGACGGCCGCGCCCTGCAGGCGGTGCTGCGCGACCAGGCCGTCACCTGCCTGCAGGCCACCCCCGCCACCTGGCGCATCCTGACGGAGACCGATTGGCGCCCGCAACCGGGTTTCACCGCTTTGTGCGGCGGCGAGGCCCTGCCCCACACCCTGTCCCGGGCGCTGCTGGCCAAGGGGGTGCGGCTGTGGAACCTGTACGGCCCGACCGAGACCACCATTTGGTCGGCGGTGGACGAGGTGCGTCCCGCCGCGACCGAAGCCGAGGGCGCCGAACCGGTCGGCCATCCCATCGCCAATACCCGCCTGTCGGTCCTGGGGCCGTTCGCCCAGCCGGTGCCCAGGGGTGTCGCCGGCCAGCTGTGCATCGGCGGGGACGGGCTGGCCCGCGGCTATTTCGGCCAGCCCGGCCTGACCGCCGACCGCTACCGCCCAGACCCGGCGGCGCCGGATCCGGGCGCGCGTCTGTACCGCACCGGCGATCTGGTCCGCCGCCGCGGCGACGGGCGGCTGGATTTCCTGGGACGGCTCGACCATCAGGTCAAGATTCGCGGCTTCCGCATCGAGCTGGGAGAAATCGAAGCGATTCTGTGCCGCCATCCCGGCGTGGCCGAGGCCCTGGTCCTGGTGCGGGAGGACGAACCCGGCGAAAAACGTCTGGTGGCCTATCTGGTCGGCGCCACGGCCGATCCGCCCGAAATCGACGATCTGCGGGTCGCGCTCAAGGCGCGCCTTCCCGATTACATGGTGCCCGCCGCCTTCGTCGTTCTGGAGGCGTTTCCGCTAAGCCCCAACGGCAAGACCGACCGCCGCGCCCTGCCGGCGCCGGCCCGCGGCGCGCCAGCGCCGGCCCAGGGTCCGTTGGCCCCCCGGACCGCGACCGAACGGCGGGTCGCCGCCGTTTGGAGCCGGGTGCTGGGGGTGGAACAGCTCGGGCTCGACGACAATTTCTTCGATCTCGGCGGCCATTCCCTGCTGCTGGCCCAGGTCCACGAAGCGTTGCGCGGGGAGGTCGCCAAACCGTTCCCGCTGGTCACCCTGTTCCAATATCCCACCATCCGCGCCCTGGCGACCTGGATGGCCGAAGATGGCCGGCCGGCCCCGGTCGCCATCCGCGCCGCCGCACCCCGGGGGCGCGATATCGCCATCATCGGCATGGCCGGCCGCTTCGCCGGCGCCGACGACTTGGACAGTTTCTGGGCCAATCTGCGCGACGGCCGCAGCGCTATCCGCTTTCTGACCGACCAGGAGCTGCTAGAGGCCGGCTATCCGCCCAAAACCATCGCCAACCCCAATTACGTCCGCGCCAGCGGCCATTTGTCGGACATCACCGGCTTCGATGCCGGCTTTTTCGGCCTGACCCCGGCCGAGGCCCTGATCATCGACCCGCAGCACCGGCTGTTCCTGGAATGCGCCTGGCATACCCTTGAAACCGCCGGCTATGCCCAAAAGCGCGACGAGGCGCGGATCGGCGTCTTCGCCGGGTGCAGCCACGCAAATTATCTGGCCCGCAATCTCATCCCCAGCCTTGTCGCCGGCATGGAATTCGACGTCCAGCAGCTCGTCATGGGCAACGACAAGGATTTTCTTCCCATGAGGGTCTCCTACGCCCTCGGCCTCACCGGCCCCAGCGTCAGCGTGCAAACCGCCTGCTCCACCTCGCTGACCGCCGTGCATATGGCCTGCGCCAGCCTGGCGGCGGGCGATTGCGACATGGCGCTGACCGGAGCGGCCAGCGTCAAGCTGCCGCGTATATCGGGCTATACCTACCACGAGGGCATGATCCATTCCCCCACCGGCCGGTGCCGCCCCTTCGATGCCGAGGCCGACGGCACCGTCTGGGGCAGCGGCGTCGCCGCGGTGCTGCTGAAGCCGCTCGATGCAGCCCTGGCCGATCGCGACACCATTCACGCGGTCATCCGCGGAACGGCCGTCAACAATGACGGCGCCGCCAAGGTTTCCTTCACCGCCCCCGGGCTGGAAGCCCAGGCCGAGGTCATCGCCACGGCCCAGGCCCGCGCCGGAATCGCGCCTGACGACATCTCCTATGTCGAAGCCCACGGCACCGGCACCCGATTCGGCGATCCCATCGAGGTCGCGGCCCTGACACGCGCCTTCCGGGCGGGCGGCAGCACGCGCGTGGGGTCCTGCGTGCTGGGCGCGGTCAAACCCAATATCGGCCATTGCGACACCACCTCGGGCATGGCCGGCCTGATCAAGACCGTCCTGGCCCTGCGCCACCGGCAAATTCCGCCGACCCTCTATTTCCGCCGCCCCAACCCGGAAATCGATTTCGCCGACAGCCCGTTCTTCGTCAGCGACCGCCTGCTGGACTGGCCGGAAACGGACAAGCCGCGCCGCGCCGGGGTCAGTTCCTTCGGCATCGGCGGTACCAACGTCCATCTGATCCTTGAAGAGGCCCCCGCCCGCGCCCCGTCGGACTCGCCCCGGCCTTGCCAGCTCCTGGTGCTGTCGGCCCGCTCTCCGGCGGTCCTGGAAAGCATGCGCGCCGCGCTGGCCGCCCGCCTCGGCGACGGAAACGACCCCACTTTGGTCGATGTCGCCTATAGCCTGGCGGTGGGACGGCGGGCCTTTCCCCACCGGTTGGCTTTGGTCTGCCAGGATTCCGCCGACGGCGCCCGGCGACTGGCGGCGGCCGAAGGCCGTGGCGCCCAGGCCCCCGCCGGATCGCGGCCGGCGGCCTTCCTGTTTCCCGGCCAAGGCAGCCAATATGCCTGCATGGGGGCCGAGCTTTACCGCGTCGAGCCGACCTTCCGCCATCATGTGGACGATTGCGCGGAGCGGCTGCGCGACCGCCTCGGTCTCGATCTGCGCACGCTTCTGTATCCGGCGCCGGACCATCGCGAGGCGGCCGAGGCCCGGCTCGCCGAGACCTGGGCGACCCAGCCGGCCCTATTCGTCACCGAATACGCCCTGGCCCGGCTGTGGATGGCGTGGGGCGTCACTCCCGCCGCCATGATCGGCCACAGCATCGGCGAATATGTCGCCGCCTGCCTGGCCGGGGTGTTCGATCTCGATACCGCCCTGACTCTGGTGGCGGAACGGGGACGGCTGATCTGGGAGCAGCCGGCCGGCGCCATGCTCGCCGTCTTCGCCCCGGCGGAGACGCTGGAGGGACGGCTGCCCGACGGGCTCGACCTCGCCGTCGTCAACGGCCCCGCCGATTGCGTGATCGCCGGCCCCGAGGCGGCGATCGAAGCCTTCGCCGCCGGCCTCGACGCCGAAGGCGTCGCCTGGCGCCGGCTGCGCACCTCGCACGCATTTCACTCGGCGCAGATGGAGCCGGTGGCGGCGCCCTTCGCCGCCCTGCTGGGCAAGCTCCGCCTGCGGGAACCGGCCATCCCCTTCGTCTCCAACCTGACCGGGACCTGGATTCGCCCAGGGGAAGCGGTCGATCCCCAATACTGGATCGACCATCTGCGCCGTACCGTGCGCTTCGGCGAGGGCATCGCCACCCTGCTCGGCGACGGCCGTTTCCTGCCGTTGGAGGTGGGGCCGGGCGCGGTGCTGACCAATTTGGTCCGGCGCCATCCCGCCGCGACCGGACCGGTCCTGACTTCTCTGCCCCACTCCGAAGGCGGAGAAGGCGAAATGGCCGGCCTGATGGACAGTCTCGGCCGATCGTGGATGGCGGGAGTGGCCATCGATTGGGAGGGCGTCCACGCCCACGATCGGGCCTCGCGCATTCCCCTGCCTGTCACCGCTTTCGAGCGCCACAACTACTTCATCGAGGACCCGGACCTGGTTCCGTTCGCGCCCCGGCCCAGCGTCGGAGCGAAACTGCCCCTGGACCGCTGGTTCCTGCTGCCCGGCTGGGCGCCGAGCCTGACCCCGCCCCTGGCCGGACCCGCCGACTGGGCGAAACGGAAAGGCGCTTGGCTGGTGTTCAGCGACGGCTCCGACCTCGCCCGGGCGCTGATCGCGCGCCTCGACGCCGCCGGCCGAACGGTGACCATCGTCACCGCCGGCCCCCGATACGCGCACGACGGGCGGACCGTCACCCTCCGCCCCATGGCGCCCGAGGATTACGCCGCGCTGCTAGGGGAGAGGGACGGCGCCGCCCCGGACACCATTCTTCACCTTTGGTCCCTGGGGCCGGAAGCCGAGGACGGTTTCGACCAGGCCCAGGAACGCGGCTATTATCCTCTGCTCTTTCTGGGCCGAGCGCTGGCGCGGGTCGGCTGGACCGCCCCGCCGTCCGTCGCCGTCATCGCCGGCGGCCTCCACGATGCGGGCGAGGACCGCCTCCTTCCCGAACGGGCGACGCTGCTGGGTCCCTGCCTGATTTTGCCTGAGGAGATTCCGGACCTGTCCTGCCGGTGCCTGGACGTGACCCTGCCGCCCGGCGCCGATCCCGCCCCCTGGGCCGACCGGCTGCTGGCGGAGCTGTTGAACGGCGCGCCCGACCCGATGGTGGCCTATCGCGGTCACCGACGGCTGGTGCCGCGCTTCGCGCCCGTCGCCCTGGAGCCGGCGCGCGTCCGCCAATGGCGGGACAAGGGAACCTATCTGATCGTCGGCGGCCTCGGCCGGGTGGGGCTGGCGCTGGCGAGGTTCCTGGCGGAAACGATCCAGGCTCGCCTGGTCCTGGTGGGGCGCCACCCCCCTGCCGACCACCAGCCGATCCGGGCGTTGGAAGCGCTGGGAGCCGAGGTGTTGACCGTCCAGGCGGACGCCGCGGACGAGGCCGGGATGCGCCGAGCCTTCGCCCTGGCCGAGGACCGTTTCGGCCCGGTGCATGGGGTGATCCACGCCGCCGGCCGCCTCAAGGATTCGTCCTTTATCGCGACCATCGACATGGTGGGCGAGGAGCAATCGCGCGCCCAATTCGCCGCCAAGGTCCAGGGTCTCTACGCACTGGACCGGATCGTTGCGGAACGGCCGGTGGATTTCTGTCTGGTGGTCTCCTCGACCGCGTCCCTGTTGGGCGGGTACGGCTTTACGGCCTATGCCGCGGCCAACGCCTTCGCCGATTCCTTCGTTGCCGACCGCGCCCGGCGCGGCGGCACCGTCTGGCTCGCCGCCAATTGCGACGCCTGGGTGCTGGAGAAGGCGGCCCCAGGCCGATCCGGACCGCCGCCCCTGTTCATGATGACCGAAGCGGAAGGGGTGGAGGCGCTGTCGCGGGTGGTGTGCGGCGTCACCGCCGGACGGGTCGTCGTCTCCACCGGCGATCTCGCCACCCGTCTCGACCAAGCATCCCGGCGCGGGACCGAGACCTTGACCGCCGCCCCGGCGACGGCCCTCGCCACCAGCGTCGTTGCCCGGCCGCAGATGAGCACGGGCTATGAGGCCCCGGCCGGCGAGACCGAAAGGCGTCTCGCCGCCCTGTGGGAGGAGTTGTTTGGATTCACCACGGTAGGGGTCCTGGACGATTTCTTCGAACTGGGCGGCGATTCGCTGCTGGCCATCCGCCACATGACCATGGTCCGGACCCGATTGGACCACCAGCTTCCCCTGTCCACCCTGCTGGCTCACCCCACCATCCGGGCGCTGGCCCGGGCGCTGAAGGAAACGGAAAGCCCGCCATCTCTGTCGCCGCTGACCGCCATCCAGCCGGACGGGCCGCTGGCCCCGCTGTTCTTCGTTCCGGGAACCGGCGGCAACGTCCTTTATCTGCGCGACCTGGCCCAGGCCCTGGCCGGTCACGGCCGTCCGCTCTACGGATTCCAGGCGACGGGCATAGACGGCGCCTCCGCCCCGCTTGAACGGATCGAAGACATCGCCGCCTGCAACACCCAGGCCCTGCGTGAGATGCAGCCCCACGGCCCCTATCTACTCGGCGGCCATTCCTTCGGCAGCTGGGTAGCCTTCGATATGGCGCGGCAATTGCTGGCGGCCGGCGAACGGGTATCCCTGGTGGCGGTGTTGGACAACACCGCCCCGACGGAACGGAAACTGGACGCCATCGAAAACCTGGACGATGCGCGGTGGGTCATCGCCATCAGCGACATGCTGTCGCGGCTGTACCAGAAACCCCACGGCCTCCGCTACGAGGCGCTGGCCGACCTGACCTGGCCCGAGCAGATCGAGGCGCTGACCCGGGCGATGGACGCCATGGGCGCGATCCAGTCCGGAACCGACGCCAGCCAGATTCGCGGTTTCGCCGAGGTCTTCCGCACCCAGGCGCGCATCCGCTATCAGCCCCGACCCGGTCCGAACGTTCCGGTCGCCCTGATCCGGGCGACCGAACCCCTGGAAGATTTCCTCCTGGGCGTGCCCACTTTCATACTGGACGACCCGTTCTGGGGCTGGGAACAATTCAGCGACGGCCCCCCCCGGCTGGAACAGGCCCCCGGCAACCACCTGACCATGATGGCCCGCGCCAATGCCGGCCGCCTGGCGGAAATCCTGAACCGTGTGCTGGTTTCCACCGAAAAGCCGTGATCCAAAAATCGGCCAAAAACGACAAAACCGCCCGAAGGCGGTTCTTAGAGCGGGATGAAATCAGGTTGGTGCATAACCTGCGTTTCTGAGGAGATTGGCACACTCTTGGGGTGCGAAGGCATCGAGTAGCTTGCCAAGCGCCGCGCAGAGGGCATCGACGGTGCGAGCCGCCTCCTTGCGCAGCAGATGTTTGAGCTTGGCGAAGACCTGCTCGATGGGGTTCAGGTCAGGAGAATATTTCGGCAGCAGGAACAGCTTGGCGCCGACGCCCCGGATGAGGCGGCGAACGGCCTCGCCCTTGTGGCTGCCGAGATTGTCCATGACCACGATGTCGCCGGGGCTGAGGGTGGGAACGAGCACCTTCTCGACGTAGACCCGGAAGCGCTCTCCATTGATCGGCCCATCAAGGACCCAAGGGGCGTCGATGCGGTCATGGCGGAGCGCGGCGAGGAAGGTCATGGTCTTCCAATGGCCGTAGGGCACCTTGGCATCCAGCCTCTGGCCGCGCGGGGCCCCCCCTCGGAGCGGCGCCATATTGGTCTTGGTCCAGGTTTCGTCGATGAAGACCAGACGCTCAAGCGCGATCCGGCCCTGATATATCTTCCACTGCCCGCGCTTTCGCGCGACGTCGGGCCGATCCTGTTCACTGGGGAGCACGCTTTTTTTTGAAGCTCAGCTTCTCGGCATGCACGAATCCCGGGCAGACCGCGCCGAAGATGTAGGCCGACTTGAAGCGGTGGTCGCGCACGGCCCGTGGCCGAGTGCCGGCAGGGAGCCCACCGCTTGGTCAGCGTTCCCTTCTGGCCGACCTGGGCTTCGTCCTGGAACCAGATTTCGAGGCGCTCCGCCTCGGGGTGTTGCTCGCGGATGGCGGCGACGGCGGCTGCGAAGTTTTTTTGAACGCCTCCTGGGCCTCTGGGTCGGTTTTGGAATGGATCGGACGGGGCTGGAGGTAGGACAACTTCATCCGATGCAGACGATCCTGCATGCCGCTGCGCGTATAATCCGCTCCGAAGTGCTGGGCCGCGATCTCGCGGATGTGACGAACCCGGAATTCGACGACGCCGTCCCGGTCCAGATCGGAACCCGCTGCAACGAGCGGGGCCAGTTCCTGTTCCAGTTCCGGCGCCAAGAGTGGTGGACGGCCGGTATGGGGGCGATCCCGCAGCCCCTCGGCCCCTTCAGCGTTGTAGCGGATCACCCCGTCGCGCAACGTCTGCCGGTTCATCCCCCCGCACCGGGCCGCCTCTCCCCGGCTGGCCCCGTCCAGCGCCATCGCTTTCGCCAGAAGCCGCCGGACCACGCGGCCATCGCTTTCGCACCGAGCCTGATGGCGAAGCTCGTTCGACGTCAGATCCGTCCGTATCCGAAGCGCGGGCATGGTGACAAGATTCCCTCGTTGGTGAGTCCTCGGCAAGAGAATCACACCGACTCATCCGCGCAACCCTCACCTCACCGCGAGTCCGCTATTTTTGGCCCTGGTATCAGCGCGCTGTTCCCTGGTCATGGCACCCCTCCAACGAAAGGATCGGTGTACCCGAGATTCACCGCCGCGGGCCATGGCGCAGCTTCGAAGCGGTCGAGTTCGCCACGCTCGAATGGGTCGACTGGTTCAACAACCGGCGCCTGCTCGAGCCGATCGGAAACATCCCGCCCGCCGAGGCCGAGGCCCGCTTCTACGCCGCCATCGCCGACGCAAAGGCCATGGCGGCATGAACGCTCGGCCCGTCTGCGCAAGGATTGCAGGGTGCTCGGCGGCGTCAAGGCATCCACGCCGCAAGCGGCGCGGGCCCTCCTTGACCCCGCCTGCGACTCCCGGCGCTCCGAAACGCAGGTCGGCGCCGAGGAATGGTCCTTCGGTCTCACCAAGGAATGCTGGGCGATACCACATCACTCGACCGCCAGAATTTGATCCAACCCGCCTCCGGCGAAACCGGGGCAAGTTCACCACATCCCGATGAGTTACAACTCATCGGGATGTGGGATCATGCGGCTTGGGCCGGCATGGGTATGTCTTGCTCTTCCCGTTCGCAGATCACCGAAGCCAAAGCGCAGGTGCCGTAGACGATCGACACCACCCGGAAGCCGGCCACCACCGGATCGACGGCGATGAACAGGACCATGGCCGCCCCCACCGGCAAGCCCAGCGGCCCGCACACCAAGGCCACCATGGCGATGGTGATCAGCCCGTTGCTGCCGCTCGACGCCAGCCCCGCCGCCATCGAGGCCAGCAGCACCACGACCAGTTGCGCCACATGCAGGTGGACATCGTAGAGCTGGGCGATGAACAGGGTGGAAATGGCGTAATAGGTGACCGGGCCGAACCGGCACAGGGCGACGCCCAGCGGTACCACCAGTTCCAGATCCGACCGGCTGATCCGCAGTTTTTCCGACATCTTGTCGATCGCCGACGGAATGCAGGCGATGCTGTTGCGGGTCCCGAACGCCATGATGATCGGCTCGCGCAGGGCCAGAATGCCGGCCACGATCCCCATTTTGGCCCGGCGGCTGACGGTCACGGCGGAAATCAAGAACACGAGGGCGACGCCCACCACCTGGGCGACCACGAACATCAGCATGGTCTGCACCGATCCGACGCCGGCCCCCGAGCCGAATTCCCCCACCAGGGGCGCGACCATCGCGCATATGGCGATGGGCAGCAGGGTATTGATGCCGCGCATCATGGTCTGGCAGCCGCGAAACGCCGTTTCCAGCACGTCGATCAGGGTGCTGGCGCCACCGCGGGGCGTCACCCCCAGGGCCAGACCGAACAGCAGGGAAAACACCACCACCTTCAGACTGTCGCCCAGACTGAGGGCCTCGAAGATGTTGCTGGGAAAGACGTGGGTCAGCGCGTTGGTCACTTCCGCGATGCGGTTGGGCGCCGAAGGCGGTCCGGCCAGATCGACCTTGGTATCGGCCGCGAACGCGTTGGTCGATTCATTGACCATCCGGCCCAGGGCGGCCTGGGAGCCGGAATGGAGATTTTGCCCCAGCGTCAGAACCAGCCCAGTGGCCACCCCCACCGCCGAGGCGATGAACATCGAGGCGACGATGGCCACGGCGATCCGGCTCAGATGCGCGCCGGCTCCGCCCCGGCTCAACAGCCGCGCCAGACTGACGATGATCGCCGAGACCATGAACGGCAGCACCAGCATTTTCAGCAAGGTGATGTACATATCCCCCGCCGGCGCCAGGGCGGCGGCGACCCGACCGCTGGCGAGGCCGACGCCGATGCCGGCGGCCAGCCCGCCGAAGACCGCCGCCGGATGGGACATCACCCGCACCCACGAGGACATGAACGAAGAATTGCTCATCGCGAAGCCTCTTTCCGGGCCGCCTCTATTCGCTGGTAACGCCGAAGCAGCGTGGTCGCCGTCAAATGCAGATGAAGATCGTCGAGATAGATGTTCACCAACTGCTGCAGATGAAAGTCATCGGGGCCGAGCGCCATGCAGACATTGTCGACGTAATTGACCAGGGCCACGGTCTTCACATGCAAGGCCAAGGCCGGATGATCCTGCACCACCTCCTTCATCGACAATTCGTCGCGATAGATGGCGGTGACCTTGCCGTCGGCCAGCGCGGCGATCACGTCCTTCCATGTGGGATAGCCGACGATGTCGGCCTTGGGCATCGCCCGATGGGCATAGCCGACGAAGGCCGAATGGGCGATCACGCCGACCCGCCCGGTGAATCCCCGGATCACTGCGGCCATGCTCTGGTCCTTGATGGCGTTCTCCCACCAGAACCGGTTGATCAGTATGGCGTGATAGAGCTTCACGTAAGGCCGCGAAAAAAGCACCCGGCGCGACCGCTTCAGGCTGCGGCTGATCTTGGAAATGGCGATGTCGGCCTTGCCTTCGGCCACCTGATCGATCACCCCGTCGAAGGTCCTGGACGACAGATCGTAGGTGACCCGCACGCCCAGCGCCTTGGCCAAACCTTCGGCCAATTGCGCGCCCAACCCCGTCACCCTGCCATCCTTGACCATGTGGAACGGCGCCAGATTGCCCGCCGTCATCGCCACGATCAGCGTGCCGCGATTGATGATCTTCTGGATGTCCGGCGGAAAAGTCTGCGCCGGCTTCACCGCCGCGGCGACGGCCGGCGCGGCGGTGGCCGGCGCGGCAAACCGGCAACATGCCGTCGCGACCCCCAAGCATAAGAGCGCGAAATACCGGCGCCACCCCGTCATAAACATCTCCCCACGACCCCAGCGATCCGTCCTAATCTTACTTTATACGAAAGAGGAAATCCGAAGTCAGGCATGTTGGCATTCGGCGCCGCGCTTTGTCAAAGCGGTGTGGAGGCACCCAGGGCCAGGAATCCAGATTAACAAACCATTAATCTCAAGATGGCGGCGAGGTATCGGACGTCCCATGCGGCCGCCTTGCGCCTGAGTTTGATTGATTTTTTGTCGGCGACGGTGCGAACGAGGTTGATGGCGAAGTGCCTGACAACGGCCATGTTTTTTTGCGCCGTGGCCGGTACGGAGGCGAGCCTGATCGTCTCCGAAGACGCCGGGGCTGGGTCTGAATAGCCGGGCTTGCCCGCGTCCGGTTTTTGGGGCGGGAACCGCCGATAGCCGAAGGGTTCACCCGCCGCCGCGCCATCGGATGCGGCCCGGCGCCAGCCCCGTCTATGGGCCATAGAACCATTTGCCATCGCGGACCGAATGCCGATCTTCGCCGCGCCATCATATGACCATTTTTTTGCGACGCCCGCCGCCGTTGACACGCTATGATGATTGCGGGTGCGCGGCGCGCCCGCGCCCGCCAATCCCGCTCTCTATTCGCGGACAGTTATGGCTGGTAGCAACGCGTCTTTCCGTATCCTGGTCATCGACGACGAACCGTTTTCGCGCCATGTGGCCACCACCCTACTGGGGTCGCTGGGCGCCGGACATATCGTCAGCGCCGCCTCGGCCGAAGAGGCCACGACCGCCCTGGCGGCAGATCCCACGCTGGGGCTGATCCTGTCGGACCATTACATGCCGGACGGATCGGGCTTGCGTTTTTTGGCGGATTTGCGCCAGGGCCGGCTCCCCATCGCCCATGATGCCCATTTCATCGTCGCCACCGCCTCGCGCAGTTTCGCCCTGACCTCGGTCGCCCTGGCGCTGGATGCCGATTCCTTCATCAGCAAACCGTTCGGTAAGGAGGATTTGGCCCGCCGCCTTTACGAATTCCTGGTGCGGGGCAAGCGCAACATCCAGCCGCCGCTCTATTACCGCAATCTGGACGTCAACGGCATGATCACCGCCGCCGAGCGCATCGATCCGGCGGCATCGGTCTCGTCGTCCGACAGTTCGGTGCCCATGGTGGGACTGGACCGGGTTTTGCCCGACACCCCGCTGGGCGCCGATCTGCAGGTGGGTAAACGCGCCGGCGAAGGCACGGTGATGCTGCGGGCGGGCACGCCCCTGACCCGCCACCTGATCTCCCGCCTGCTGGAGCTGGGCATCACCGAAGTTCCGATCCGCCTCTCGCCACCGCGCGCGGCCTTCAGATCGTGAGGCGGACAGCGCCGCTGTTACCGGACACATGGTACCGCAGGGAGGCGGGATTAACCGGGATGGTGCGGGACGGGGCGGGATGCGTTGAATTCTGCGGGGTCTGAAAAAAATCGCGCCCGGATGAAATGCAATCTTGGTTTTGCAAGTCCGCCCAAAAATCCGGCGCGGGACAGATGATCTTGCAGTCCAGTATCCCTATCGGACCGTATACCGAATGGGCGGAGGCGCCGGTATCTTCCGGCGGGGATTTGCCGACCAGTCTCAGGCCGATTGTTTGCCTTCCGCAGGCGGCTCGCGCAGCTGGCGGCGCATCTGGGCGAGGATGCCCTTCAGGCCGGCGAGGCGTTCGTCAGGCGTGAAGTCGGCGACCAGGTCGGAATAGACGCGAGCGGCCAGACGGCCCAGGTCCATCGGCGACAGGCCCACCCCCATCTCCTTGTAAAGCCTGGCGATTCCATCCACGACGCGGGCGTTCAGTTCCTCGTCGAGGCGGTCGGAATCGGCCGATGGCGCGGCGGATCGGGGCGGTTCAACCCCGGTTAAAAGCCACGTGACATCAACGTCAAACGCGTGATGAAGACGGGTCAGGATGTCGCCACCCGGTATGTTTTCGTCACGTTCATACTTGCCGACCAAGTTCTTGTTGACCCCAATTTTGGCGGCAAAATCGGCCTGCGACAAACTGCCCCGAACCAACCGAATTCGGCCTCCGATAGTTTCAGCGGAAGGCATGGTCGCTGAAACTCCGATGATTTTTCGCTGAAACTGTTTCAGCGAAGCGTAGCGCATTGAAAATCAAAGCGGAAATGACAACAGGCCCATATTTTGGGCGTAGGCGCCGCTGAAACTGAAAATTTGGGTTCAAGCGACCCAAAATTTGGTTTATCTTCCTTGTCATGTCAAACGCACCTTCAACCTTAGACGTCCCAAAAAATCCCGTCGAACGGCGGGTGTGGGTCTGTGGGCAATTGCGCCTGCGGGGGGCGTCCCTGCGGCAGCTGGGCATCAAAGCGGGCGTGTCGCCCCAGGCGATGTCGGCGGCCCTGCTGGCGCCCAACCGGCATCTGGAACACGTGATCGCCGAGGCTTTGGGCCTGACGGCGCGTCAACTGTTCCCCGAACGATTCACCGCGAATGGCGATCGCATCCACCAGACGCGACCCCAGCAACGTACCACGAAACGACTGTCCCAGACGGTCAAAACGAACGAGGCGGCCTGACCATGAGCATCGATCCGGGCTTCTTTACGGTCGAAGCCGCCGAAGAGTTTCAGCGGCGGCATCGGGAGGTCATGCACCGCCGGCGGGACCAAGGCATCAATCTTCTAAAGGAAGCTTTGAGAAAAGAGTCAGCAGACGAATCGCGCGGCTTCACGGTCGCCGCGGGCGTCGATCCTCTGCCGTTGAGTGGCGTCATTGAAGACGCCATTCGGGAGGGAGTCTCGTTCCGGCAGTTTGCACGCCAATTAGAGCGGCAAGAACAAGTTCTCGCGAAGCATCCGAAGGAACGTGGCTGATGACTTCGTCGCGCCTGGTCCGACATGCGCCGATGGCGAACAGGAGACGGATGCGTAAATGCCGAAGCAATGCGGCCGGCACATCATCCAGTGATCGTTCAGGATCATCGGCGATCCAACGGCAGAGACCATCGCAGGCTTCCTCAAGGCTGAAGTCGATCGGACCAGGTGCTGGATGCGCCGGCAGATGCCGATCGCCCCACTCGGTCAGCATCTCTGCCGCCTCGTCATATGTGACAGGTCTCGTTTTCATCCCTTCCCTCCATGGTTTGGTCTCGTCACCCACAACCATAGGGGAAGCGCGGCCGGTCGTCATCGTCCCCTGGATGGCGGCCGGCCGTGAACATTTCGCGGAGAACACCCTATGAAAGCCCTTGGACTGCATCAAATTCCGGTCGTCCGGATCGATTTCGGGACGCGCCTGCGGCAGGTCAGCGAGGATCATGCCGCCCTGCTGGCGGCCAATATCGCCGAGGTCGGGCGTCTGCGGTCCCCCATCGAAGTGCGGAAGACCCGGAAGGCGGATCAGTACACGCTGATCGCGGGCGGCCACCGTCTGCGGGCGGTCCAGTCCCTGGGCTGGACGGAGATCGACGCCTTCGTCTTCGATCTGACCGATGACGAGGCGCGGCTGGCCGAGATCGACGAAAATTTGATCCGCCATGAGCTGAATCCCTTGGATCGGGCGGTTTTTCTGGCGGAACGCAAGGACTTGTACCTGCGGCTGCACCCGGAAACGGCGGCCGGAACGGCCGGCGGGAAGGCGCGACAAAATTCAGCAACGGACATCATGTCCTTTGCTGCCGACACGGCGGCGCGGTGCGGTCTGACCGAACGCTCGATCCGCCGCGCCGTGGCCATCGCTGTGGGATTGAAGCCGGGAGCGCGGGCACGGATCGCCGGGACATGGCTGGCGGCCAAGCAGTCCGAATTGCTGGCGCTGACGCGGGCCAGCGAAAGCGAGCAGCACAAGGCGCTCGATCTGCTGCTGGCCACGCCGGCCCAGGCGAAGACGGTCGAGGCCGCGCTGAAGATGGTCCGGGGCGTCGTCGAGACGGCGAAGTCCGAGGACGACGCGGCCTTCGAGGCGCTGGTGAAGGCATGGCTGCGCGCCTCCGGGCCGGTGCGGCGGCGTTTCATCAATGAATTCATCACCGATCAGGCCGAGGCCGCTTGACGATGGCGCGGGCGCCGAGAAATACCGGGACGCCTCTGCTGGATTGGCGGCCGCCAGAGGTCACGCCGAAGTTCGACGAGGTGCAGGTCCGGTCCGTGTCCTTGCGCGGGCGGCTCGCGCGGGCCGTTTCAACAGCCCTTAAAGACGCCGATCTGACCAGGGACGAAATAGCGTCCCGCATGAGCGAGTTCCTGGGCGAGCCGGTCACCCCGAACATGCTGGACGCCTATGCGTCCGAGGCGCGCGAGGACCATGTGATCACGGTGATCCGGCTGGTCGCCCTGGCCCGCGTCACCGAAGACGCGCGGCTGTACCAGATGCTGATGGACGGGTCGGGCTATTGCGTGATCCCGGACCGATATATGGGCGCCATCCAGGAAGCGATGCTGGACGACAAGATCGCCGAGCTGGAACAGCAGAAGGCGTTGGCGCGCCGCACATGGCGGGGGCCGAGATGACGCGCGAATGGTTTACGGCGGCGGAACTGAAGGCATTCAAGTTGCCGGACCTCCCCGGAACGGAACAGGGGATCAATAAGCGCGCGAGAACGGACGGCTGGAAAAGGCAGCGGAGCGCGGGGTCATCCCAGGCCTGGGAATATCACCTGTCAGCGCTGCCGACGCGGGCGCAAGCCAGCCTGCTGCGGAAGCTGCGCAAGGCCAATGCCGGCCCGGACCTGTCCAAGACCGAAATCAAGGTGCGGCTGGCGTCGGAAGACGCCTGGGCGCGGTTCGACGCGCTGCCCGAGGCCCGAAAGGACAAGGCCAGGATGCGGCTGGGCGTGATCCAGGACGTGCGGGCGATGGTGGTGGCGGGAACCGCCAAGGAAGTGGCGCTGGCGCTGGTCTGCCGTCGCGCGGGCGTGCCGACCCGGACGTTCTACGAATGGGAAAGCCGCATCCACGGGATCGAGGCCGCCGACTGGCTGCCGAATCTGGTCGATCACTATGTGGGGCGCCAGAAGACGGCCGAGATGCCGGCGGACGCCTGGGATTTCTTTCTGGCCGATTACCTGCGTCTGGAAAAGCCGCCGGCCGCGACCTGCTATGCGCGGCTGGAAGACCTGGCGGCAGAGCGCGGATGGTCGCTGCCCAGCCTGAAAACCTTCCTGCGCCGCATCGAGCGGGAAATCCCGGCGCAAGTGGTGGTGCTGAAGCGCGACGGCGACGACGCGCTGGAGCGCCTGTATCCGGCCCAGCGCCGCGACCGGTCCAGTCTGCACGCCATGGAGGCGGTGAATTGCGACGGCCACATCGCCGATGTCTTCGTGAAATGGCCCGACGGCATGGTGGCGCGGCCGGTTCTGTTCGTTTTCCAGGACCTGTATAGCGGCAAAATCCTGTCCTGGCGTATCGACCGGACGGAAAACACCCAGTCCTTCCGCCTCGCCTTCGGCGACATGATCGAGCGCTGGGGCATCCCCGAGCGGGTGCTGATCGACAATACCCGGGTGGCCGCGAACAAGAAGATGACGGGTGGGATCGCCAACCGGTTCCGGTTCAAGGTCAAGGATGACGATCCCATGGGGCTGATCCCGGCCCTGGGCGCGCGGGTCCATTGGGCGCAGCCGTACCATGGGCAGGCCAAACCCATCGAAAGGGCATTCGGCGATCTGTGCAACACCATCGCCAAGGCACCGGAATGCGCCGGGGCCTATACCGGCAACAAGCCCACCGCCAAGCCCGAGAATTATGGATCGAAGGCGGTGCCGCTGGCCGATTTCATCGCCCTGGCGGAGCGGGAAATCGCGCGGCACAACGCCCGGCCGGGACGGGCGAACCGGGTTTGCGGCGGCGTGAAATCCTTCGACGACGCCTTCGCCGAATCCTACGAGACCGCGCCGATCCGCAAGGCGGTGGCCGAGGAATTGCGGCGCCTGTGGCTGCTGGAATCGGAAGCGGTCACCGCGCGCCAGCCGGACGGCCACATCGATTTCCTGGGGAACAGGTACTGGCACCAAGCGTTGAATGCGCTGATCGGCACCAAGCTGGTGCTGCGGTTCGACCCGGAATTCCTGAAGCAGCCCGTGCATGTCTATCGGCTGGACGGGTCGTTCGTGGCCACCGCCGATTGCGTGGCGGACGCGGGCTTCTTCGACCAGGACGCGGCCAAGACCCACAACCGCGCCCGGAAGGAATTCAAGCGGGCCGTCAAGGCCCAGGGCGAGGCCATGGTGCGGATGGACGCCAGTGCGGCGGCGGCGATCCGGCCCCAGGGGGACGGTCTGGGGCCGGCGCCCGAAGCCAAGGTGGTCAAGCCGGTCTGGAAGGCGGCGACGCGCAAGGGTCCGCAGGCCGCGCCGATCAGCGCCGCGGAACAGGCCCGTCTCGATGCCCTGGCGGCCGAGATGGAGGCGCCCGTCTCAACGGTGGTCACGCTGGATACGGTCGAAGCGCGGTTTCGCCGCGTGCTGGAGATCGAGGGGCGGGCGGCGGCCGGCCAATACGTACCGCCCGACGATCTGGTCTGGGCGGAGCGGCAAGCGCGCCTGCCCGACATCCGGATCAAACGGGAAATGTACGAGGAATTCGGAGAGGCGGTCCTGACCGCCTGACGAAAACGGCGGCGGCCCGTAGCTGGGGCGCGCCGCCGAATAGGCACTTGAACGAGGGGTAAAATGACATCTGAACCAACCTCCGGCAACACCGTCGCGCCGCTGCGCAACGTGTCGCTTCTGTCCGAGCTGGTGGTCCGCATCCGCGACCGGCCGATGGGGCTGCCCGGCATGGGCTGTTTCCACGGCCCCAGCGGGTTCGGGAAGAGCTTCGCCGCCATGTATTCGGCGAACAAACACCGCTCCTATCACGTCCAAGTCAAGAGCGTGTGGACGCGCAAGAAGCTGGTGACGGCGATCCTGCACGAAATGGGGGTCAACGCCGCCAAGACCATCCCCGACATGGTCGATCAGATCGGAGAGGAGCTGTCGCTGTCGGGGCGCCCCTTGCTGGTGGACGAGGCCGACATCCTGGTGAAAAAGGGCGGCATGATCGAGGTCATCCGCGACCTGTACGAATCGTCCCAGGGCACCGTGATCCTGATCGGAGAAGAGAACCTGCCCCACGCCTTGCGGCAGTGGGAGCGTCTGCACGGCCGGATGCTGGATTGGGTGCCGGCCCAGCCGGCGGCCCTGCAGGACGCGAAGCATCTGGCGCGGCTTTACGCGCCTGGGATCGACCTTGCCGACGATCTGATGAACGCCCTGGTCCAGGCGGCGGCCGGATCGGTGCGCCGGATTTGCGTCAATCTGGATCGGGTGCGGGAGCGGGCGGAAATGGCGGGCGCCAGCGCCTTCGGCCTGGGTGAGTGGGCCGCGACGGGCGCCGAGTTCTTCACCGGCCAGCCGCCGGCGCGGAGGGCGTTGTAATGCGTCCCGCGCACCTTACCCACAAGGGCGGAAAGCCGCCCCGTCAGCGCATCTGGGAAGCGATCCGCGCCCAGCGGGAGGGCTTTACGAAGGACAGCCTCGGCGCCGCGACGCGCATCCATCCGGACACCGTTCACACCTATCTGACGTCGCTGGTGGCATCGGGCCATCTCCGCGCCGTGGACGCCTGCTTCATCCTGGAAAAAGACGTTGGCGTGGAAGCGCCCCGCGTCACGAAAGAGGGACAGCCGGTCACCATGGGGCGCGTCCGCGAACAGATGTGGCGCACCATGAAGATGATCAAGGGCGATTTCACCTTTCGCGATCTGGCCGTGGCCGCCTCCACCGAGGAGTTCCCGGTCCGGGACACGGACGCCAGCGATTACGTGAAACACCTTTC
This sequence comes from Pseudomonadota bacterium, assembly GCA_021848545.1. Taxonomy (GTDB): domain Bacteria; phylum Pseudomonadota; class Alphaproteobacteria; order Rhodospirillales; family Magnetospirillaceae; genus JAJZUL01. The sequence continues at coordinate 28,547 of JAJZUL010000012.1, read as the reverse complement.
CAAGGCCGGGTATCTCCGCGTCACGCGTCCCGGCCGGCCGAGGGTCCCGGCGCTTTACCGCTTCAATCCAAGCAAAAACACGGGGCCGCGTCCCCCGATGGTGCAGCGGATGAAGACGGTCTACGACCCGAATTTGGGCCGGATCGTCTGGCATCCGGAGGTGGACGAATGAGCGGGCCGGCGGCTGTGCCGCCCAAACCGAAAGATAGGGCGCCTGCGCGCCCGGTCGAAAAGGCCGTCGCCGCCTGGGGCGAGCCGTTGCCCGATTGGGTGGACGTGCTGGCGCGGGCCTGCGCCGCCGAGAGCCAAGCGGCCGTGGCGCGGCGCCTTGGGTATTCGGGCGCGCTGGTCTCCAACGTGCTGGCGGCGAAATACAGGGCCGATCTGGCGTCCGTGGAAACGGTGGTCCGGGGCGTGCTGATGGCCGCCACGGTGGCCTGCCCCGTCGTCGGCGATCTGGCGACCGACCAGTGTCTGGGTCACCAGCGGGCGCCGTGGGCGCCGCACAATCCTCAAAGGATCGCGTTTTACCGCGCCTGTCGCGCGGGGTGTCGTCACAGCCGAATTGGAGGCGGACATGATCAGTAACAAGCTCGAAATGGTCGCGCGGGCGCTTGATGTCCTGGCCGAGGTGGGGCCGATGAACGCGCGGACGCAAAAGCAAATCGCCGCGAATCTGCGGGACATGGCCGAGGAAGTGGCCGCCCTGGAAGCCGTCGTCGCGCCCATGCGATGCCGCGGGCCGCTGCCCGAGGGCGTGGTGTCGATCACCGGCCGGCGGCGGCCGATCTGCCCGCCGACCACCCATGGCGGGGGGGATGCGGCATGAGCGATCCCGTCATCCTCGATCTGGGGCTGATCCTGCGGACGGTGGCGGCGCGCTATCAGACCTCCGTCGATCTGATGCGCGGGCGCCGCAGCACCGTGGCGGTGATCCGCGCCCGGCATGTGGCGATGTTCCTGGCCCACCGGCTTTTCCCGGCCAAATCCAGCGGCGAGATCGCGCGCGCGTTCAACCGGGATCACACCACCGTCCTGGCGGCGGTGGCCAAGGTCGGCGTCCAGGCCGTGCGGGACGCCGGCTTCGCGGCCGAGCTGCTGCTGCTGGAGACCGAGCTGCGCGCCGCGGCCCTGGTGCCGGACGCGGATATGGAGGCCGCCCTGCGCGCCGCCGGGACCATCGCGGCCGAGGTCAATCACGCCCTGATCCATGAGGCCGCGAAGGACCCGAAAGGGTTCATGGAGCGGGTCGGGAAGCTGTTCGGAGGTGCGCCATGCGCTGGCTGATATCGCTGTTCCGCCGGGCGCGCCCGGCTTTTCCCCATGCCGAGCGGCTGTTTCTCGGCAATGCCTTCACCCATCGTTGAAAGGACGTTGAAATGACCACTGCCAATCCATCCGGTTCCGTCGAGGTCGGCGGCAAGGTCTTCATGACCGACGCCAAAGGACGGCTGACGCCGATAGCGCTGGTGAAGGACACCGACAAGCTGGAAGACCAGCTGGTGCGAAAGGTCCTGGGCTATGCCGACGATCTGAACCTTCAGATCGCTCGATTCAAAGGTCATTGCTTCGCCGATGTGGGGGCCTTTCTGGATCTGCTGTCCGAAAAATACGGGTTCAAGCCCAAGGACGGCGCAAAGGGTAATATGACCTTCACCAGCTTCGATGGCTGCATGAAGGTCCAGGTCGCGGTGGCCGATACCTTGGCCTTCGGCCCGGAATTGCAGGTGGCGAAGGGCTTGATCGACGATTGCATCGCCGAGTGGGCCGAAGGCAGCCGAGACGAAATCCGCGCCCTGGTCGAGCATGCCTTCCGCACCGACAAGGAGGGCCAGGTCAGTCGCGAGGCGATCTTCAGCCTGCGCAAGATCGACATCGACGACGTGCGGTGGCGCGGCGCAATCCAGGCGATCAATGATTCCATCCGCGTCGAAGGCAGCAAGACCTATCTGCGCTTTTACCGCCGCGCCCACTCCACGGATCGGTGGGAGAACGTGACGATCGATCTGGCCTCGGCGGAAGCGCCGGCGGCGAGGGGGTGACGCCATGGCACCCCTCACACCTGTGCAACTTCGCGTTCTCTCGTTCGTGAAATCGCGGATTTCCGAGACCGGCGTCAGCCCGACCTATGACGAAATCTGCCGGGGCCTGGGGATGAGTTCGCGGGGGTACGTCGCGAACGTGATGCGCCGGCTGGAACAGCGGGGCGCGATCGTTCGGATGCGGGGCCGTGCCCGCGCCGTCCGCGTCGTCGATACGTCCACCTCCGGCCGCGACCGCGTGGTCGATGCCGCCCGCGCCCTGCTGGACGGGATCACCACGGAGGAGATCGACCAGATCGGCACCGCGACCCTGTCGGTCCGGGCCGAGCTGCTGGGCGATCTGGATATCGCCCTGGCCGAGATGGAGTAGCGCCATGGGCGCCCGCGTCCCGGCGGTCCCGATCGCCGCCTTGCTGACCCTGGACATCTGCGGCCGGACGGCCGTGCGGTGTCTGGGGACGCGGAGCCGGCACGGGCGGGAGCTGGCGGCGGCGCTGTCCGACGTGCGGCGCCAGGTGGCGCCCTTGATCCTGGCGGCCTATGCCGCCGATCCCACCGATCCCAAGCGCGACTTCATGGCGATCCTGGCGGCGGCGGCGACGGCGGGGCTGTCGTGGCCCGACATGGTGGACGCGCTGAACCATTTTCATGAGAGGGACATGGGGCGATGAGCGGGCCAGAAACGCAGTGTGGTCGGTGGTGTCCTGTGATGATAGCTTCCGCGCGCCGTAATTCTACTTTAGAGGGGGCATGTGATGAAAAAGCTTGCTGTTGTCACATTGGCAATTCTCTGGGCGTCGCCAGCCCTGGCCGCAGACTGTTCGTGGCTCAAAAACGTATACCAGCAGAAATGGATCGATGTGACTGCTGTGGCGGAAGCAGAACGGTCAGGCAGTATGAGCTGCATCGACTTCCACAAATTGCAGTTGCGAAGCATGGAGCCGTTTTTTGTCGCCGTGGCGGTCGTAGACGGATACACGATCTTCACTACACTCCCAGGCAATATCACGGGAATCGATGCCACGATTGCCGTGAAGGGGACAGGATACGCGGAACACAGCGGCCTTCCCCAGGGGGTATACAAGTTTGTCGGGATTGGAAAATTCACGAAAGGAAACGGCTTTTCGGAAAATCTCGTGGTGATCAAGCCACAATAAAGGTCAGTGTCGGGGGCGCCCGATGAGCGCCCTCGACACAACTACAGCCGCCCGCAAGCGGTGGTTCGCGGCCTGCCGGGAAGCCGGGCTGGACGAGACGGCGCGGCGCGCGGTCCAGGTCCGGGTCTGTGGCAAGGACAGCGCCGCCGGGATGGGCGCCGGGGATTTCAACCGCTGCCTGGACGATCTGAAGGCCCGCAAGCTGTGGAAGCCCAAGAAGCGGGCGGCATCGGACAAGGCCCATATCCGGCTGGTGTTCGCCCTGTGGGGCGAGCTGGGGCGGATGGGCGTGGTGCGCGATCCGTCGCCGGCCGGGTTGCGGGCCTTCTGCCGGCGGATGGCCCAGGTGGACGATCCCGAGTGGCTGACGGCGGAGCAGGCCGGCAAGGTCGCCGAGGCGTTGAAGGCCATGCGCGCACGCGGGGGGTCCGCGCCATGAGGGGTGAAGTCACCTGGGACTATCTGGTGGAGCTGATCGGGTACGCGGCGGCCGAGCGGCTGTCGGTCGCGCGCGGCGGCCGGGGCATCGCCGTGCCCCACAATCCCGGCCCGAACTCGCCCCTGGTAGCGATCGTGGGGATGGGAGCCGCGGCGATCCTGGCCGATACCTTCGGCGGCGACGAAGTGATGGTGGCGTCCGGCCCCGGTATCCGTGCCGAAGTGCGCCGGATGCGGGCCGCCGGGATGGCCGTGTCGGCGATCGCCGCGACCCTGCGACGGACCGAGCGGTTCGTGTTCAAGGTGCTGGCGGAAGAGGCGCCAGGACCGGCCGGCGATCCGCCGCTGCTTGCCCGGATGCGGGGCGCGGATTAAGGTCGGCATGCATTCAGGGCGACCCCCCTGATCCCGTTCACCCCTCCCTGACACTTCGCCCGCGCATAGGGTGGCTTCGGTTATCGCAACCGGAGCGACCCCATGTCCGAGGCCCCCGATCTGATCCCCCGTGACACGCGGGGCTTGCGCAATCGCAATCCCGGCAATCTGCGCTTTTCTCCCGACGTGCCGTGGGAGGGATTGACCGGCCACGACGGGGACGGTTTCTGCGTCTTCGATACCGACATGCACGGCATCCGCGCCGTGATCATCGACCTGCACACCCACTTCGTCCGTGGGCAGCACACGATCCGCGCGCTGGTCTCGACCTACGCCCCGCCGAACGAGAACGACACCGACGCCTATATCCGCTTTGTCGCGGACGGCGCCGGAATCGGCGCGGACGAGGCGATCGCATCCTTTACCCGCGACCTTGCCGACACCCTGTTCCGGGCGCTCTGCACCTTCGAAAACGGGGTGATGCCCTATCCGGCCGAGATCATCGGAGCCGGACTTGACGCGGCCTTCGCCCAGTTCGAGGGCTGACATGACCGCCGCCCTGCTTTGCGCGCAGCTTTCGAAGGCCGCTTACAGCGCGCCGCATGACATCGATGTCGGCGCCTTTCGCGCCATCGTGCGGGACACCGATATCGGCAGGGTGCTGGCGATCGCCGGGACCGACGATGTCACCACCCTGCTGGCCGATGTCGAGGCGGTCGCACCCCACTGGGCGCCGGAGCTGGCCGCCGAGGTGCCGGCGGGATTCCTGTGGCCGGTGCGGGGCGCGCTGCACGCGATCCGCGCGAGTGGCCCGATCCAGGTCGTCACCGGGCATTCGCTGGGCGGCGCGCTGGCGCTGATCACGGCGGCGATGCTGGACCACTGGCAGCGGGACCGGACGCGTTCCGTTTATGCGTTCGGGGCGCCGCGCGCCGGGTCACTGCACCTGTCTGGTCCGGCCCATCTGTACCGCCTGGGCGTGGATATCGTCCCCACCCTGCCGCCCGATTTCCGGCAGCCGCGCCCGCTGATCCATCTGGGCCGGGCGCAATCGTGGCTGGGCGACCACGAAATCGACAACTACATCGCCGCCCTGGAGATACGCCATGACCAGCCTTAAAGGCTATCGCACCATCATCTTCAACCTGATCATGGGCGCGGCCTCGATGGCCGGCCTTACCCTCGACCCCGCCCACGCGCTGGCCTGGGCCGGCACGGCCGTCACCGTCTGGACGGCCGGCGGCATCCTGCTGCGGGTGGTCACCGATTCGCCCGTTTTCAAGGCCGATTTCCCCAAGCTGACCGCCATCGCCGCCGAGGCGGAAACGGTCATGCCGGCGCTCCCCGAGGGCGTTTCGGCTATCGGCACCCTGAAAATTCCCGCCGCGCCCGATGATCTGGTCGGTCTGGCCCACTTCGTCACCGACGCCCTGCATACCGTCCAGTCGATCCATGACGAGCTGGTGCCGAAGCTGCGCGACGCCGCCACCAAGGTCGCGGTGGCGATGCCGGCCAAGACGGTCGCGGCGGACCCCACTCCGGTGGCCGATCCGGCGCCGGCCCAGACGGGAGGCGCGACCAATGCGTAAGGCGCTCGCCCTGATCCTGGCCCTGGGCCTGGTCGCCTGCTCCGCCATCGCGGTGCCGAAGACGCCGGCCCAGACGGTCTATGCGCTGGAAGGCGCCTATGCCACCGCCGCGCGGGCCGAGCTGGCCTATACCGTCTCGCCCCACGCCGATCCCGGCACGGTCGAGGCGATCCGCAAGGCGGACACTGTCGCCTATGACGCCCTGGTCGCGGCCCAGAAGGCCGTCCAGTCCGGCCAGTCGGCCGGGGGGCGCGCAGGCGCCCAGTTCAAAGAGTCTGGCGGCAAAGCCGCCGAGGCGGCGGCGCTTTCCGCCGCCCAGGACGGTATCTCCGCCCTTGTCGCCCTGCTGCATTCGAAAGGAATCGTGTAATGGACCCGGTTACCGTCTCCATCCTGGTCGCCGTCTTCAGCGGTGTCCTGAAGTCCATCCCCGAGGCCATCGCCGCCTATGAGGCGATCCAGACCATGGCGGCCGAAAACCGCGACCCCACCGCCGCCGAATGGCGACAGATGACCCTGGCCATGGCCGCCATCCATGCCCAGGTGCAGGGGACGAGTTCGTCCGCCGATCCCGTGCCGGCCGCCCCCGGTGCCTGACTGGTGTGACGACGCGGCGGCGCGGGAAGAGTCGGCCCGTGCCGCCGCCATCGCGGCGCACCGGAGACGCAGGCGCGTGGCGGCGGAGGCCGCCAAATCGTCGAATTGGGCGCCTGCGCGCCCGGAGGGCGATGGCCCCGGCGTCTGCGTCAGTTGCGGCGAGGAAATCCCCCAGGCCAGACGGGACGCGGTGCCGGGGACCAACACATGCGGGGTTTGCGCCCGCGAGCTGACCAGGGGGTTTCGGTGATCGAGGCGCATACCGATTGGGTCGAGGTCGCGCAATTCGGGTTCGAGCTGGTCTCGGCGCTATGCGTCGCGGTGGTGACCTGGATCAATTGGGGGATGCGCGCCGTCGTCAAGTCCGAATTGGCCCAGGCCAAGGTCGATCACGAAGAGGTGCACGAGGAGCTGGAACGCCGGCTGGCGGACGGCGACGTGCGCTTCGCCCGCATCCGCGCGGATATCGAGCACCTGCCCGACCATCACGATCTTGCCGATCTGACCAACCGCGTCGCCGCGGTGGAAGGCAGTGTCAAGGCGCTGGGCGCCACCCTGGAAGGCGTAAGGGCCGTGCTGGCCCGCATCGAGCGCCCCCTTAACTCCCTGGTGGATCACCATTTGAAAGGCAATCAACCATGAGCTTCCGTGACGATTGGATCGGGTCGCGACGGCTGTTCATCCTGCGCCTGCTGGTCGAGGTGGATGGCGAGGCCAACGAGAGCAACATCTGGCGCGCGGTCCAGCAAGGCGGGTTTACCCGCGATAGCCGCGACGACGTCAGGGGCGACCTGGACCATTTGCGCGAGATGGGATGCATCTCCGAACATTGGTTCGGAACCTTGCGGGTGGCGCGGATCACGACTCCGCGCGGCGAGGATGCCGCCCATGGCCGGATCGAGGTCGCCGGCGTCGAACGATCCCGCTGGGATCGCTGACCATGGGAATGGCCGGCAAGACCGAACGACTGCCAGCCCCCTTGCGCGAGGCGCTGGCCCGCGTGTGGTTCGACCGCAAGTACAAGCTGGACGATCTGGTGGCGCATCTGGAAGCGCTGGCGTCCGGCGCCGGCGCCCTGGTCCCCCCCGAATTGGCGGAAGTGGGCGTGGCACTGGCGCCCGAGGAGGTGCCCAGCCGATCCGGGCTGCACCGCTATCTGACGACGGCCCGCAAGGCCGCCGACAAGATGCGCCAGTCGCGAATGGTGGCCGAGGTGCTGGGCAAGGAACTGGGCGATTCGGGGGAACACAAACTGGCCCTCGCCAATTTCCAAATGCTGCATATCGCAGTCAACGACGTTTTCATGGCGGCGGCCCAGGCCGAGGACGGCGAAGACGGGCCGCCGATCACGATCGACCCCAAGGCGGCGATGATGCTGGCCACCGCTCTGCGCCAGGTGGAAGGCGCCAAAAAGACCCACGCGGATCTGCGCGCGCAGATCCGCAAGGAGGCGGCGGCCGAGGCGGCGCGCAAGGCCGAAGGGGTGGCCAAGGGCGCCGGGCTGTCGTCCGAGCTGGTGGAGCGGATCAAGGGCGCGATTCTGGGGGTGGGCTGATGGGCGCACCCGTTTTTCTGGCCTATCAACAGCGGCTGACGGCGTCGGTGTCGGCCCATGCGGTCACCGTCGTCGAGAAGTCGCGCCGGACCGGCTATTCCTGGTCGCTGGGCGCGGTGGCCGTGCTGACGGCGGCGGCGCAGAAATCGGCCGGCGGCCAGGACGTTTTCTATATCGGCTACAATCTGGAGATGGCCCGCGAGTTCATCGATTATGTCGGCGAATGGGGAAAGGCGTTCAGCGCGGCCGCCGATTCGGTCGAAGAGGTGCTGTTCGATGACGGCGAGAACAGCATCAAGGCGTTCCGGGTGACCTTCGCCAGCGGGTTCAAGGTGCTGGCGTTGCCGTCCCGTCCCCGGTCCCTGCGCGGCATGCAGGGTCTGGTGATGATCGACGAAGCGGCCTTTCACGACGATTTGAAAGAGCTTTTAAAGGCCGCCTTCGCCCTGCTGATCTGGGGCGGCAAGGTGGTGGTGGTGTCCACCCATGACGGCGCCGAAAATCCCTTCAACGAGCTGGTCACCGATATCCGCGCCGGGCGCCTGCCCTATCATCTGGAGCGCTGCACCTTCGACGACGCCCTGGCCGACGGCCTGTACAAGCGCATCTGCAAGGTCAAGGGGCGGAAATGGTCGATGGCGGCGCAGGCCAAGTGGCGGGCCGAGATCATCGCCTTTTACGGCGACGGCGCGGACGAGGAATTGTTCTGCATTCCGCGCGAGGGCGGCGGCGCGTTCCTGTCGGGCGCCCTGGTCGAAGGCTGCATGGACGCGGCCCTGCCGGTGCTGCGCTGGGAGATGCCCAATTCATTCGAACGTCTGCCCGATCACCTGCGCGAGGCGGAGGCAAGGGCATGGTGCGAAACCCATCTGGACCCGGTGCTGGCCGGTCTCGATCCCGATCTGACCAGCTTCTTCGGCGAGGATTTCGGCCGCAACGGCGATCTGACGGTGATCTGGCCGGTGCAGATCACCCGGATGCTGGACCGTCGCACGCCGTTCCTGGTGGAGCTGCGCAACATCCCGTTCCGCCAGCAGGAACAGGTTCTGATCCATATCTGCGACCGGCTGCCGCGCTTCGGCGGCGGCGCGCTGGATGCGCGGGGCAACGGCCAGTATCTGGCCGAGCGGGCCATGCAGCGCTACGGCGGCTGCATTCAACGGGTGATGCTGACCGTCGAATGGTACCGGGCCAACATGCCGCCCTACAAAGCCGCCTATGAGGATCGGACCATCGTCGTCCCCAAAGACGCCGACGTGCTGGCCGACCATCGCGACCTGGTGATGGACAAGGGCGTGGCGCGGCCGACCGAACGGTCCAAGGGCCGCGACGGCAAGCAGCGACACGGCGATTCGGCGGTGGCCGGCGCGCTGGCTCTGTTCGCCAGCCGCCAGCCGGTGGCCGAGTACGATTACCTGAGCGCGGCGGAGACGCCGCCGGCGCGGGGATCGTTCCATCGGCCGGATGAAGACGAAGAGGATACACGGCGCGGGCTGGGCTTCGGCGCGGGAGGGTGGTGATGGGCGTATGGAACACGGTGCAGGGATGGCTGGGGGGCAAGAAGCCCGATCCGGCGACGCTGACGGAGGATATCGCCGGGCCGACCGTGACCGGTCTGCGGCCGATCATCGCCGGGCACCCGGAAGAGGGACTGACCCCGCAGAAACTGGCCGGGATGCTGCGGGAAGCGGAGCTGGGCAATCTGATCCCGGCGATGTGGCTGGCCGAGGCGATGGAGGAAAAGAACCTGCATTACCGGGCGGTGCTGGGCACCAGGCGATTGCAGGTGTCCGCGCTGCCGATCACGGTGACGGCCGCCGGCGACGATGCCATGAGCCGCAAGGCCGCCGATCTGGTGCGGGCGGTGGTGGAAGGGCCGGCGGTGACCGGCGCGCTGTTCGACGTGCTGGACGCCATCGGCAAGGGGTTCAGCGTCAGCGAGATCGCCTGGGACATCCAGGGCAAGGACTGGCGCCCCGAGCGGATCGAATACCGGTTCCCGCAATGGTTCGAGTTCGACCGGGTCGATGGCCGCACCATTCTTTTGCGGGGCGGTCCCGGCGACGGGCCGGGATCGTTCCAGGCGCCGGCGGCCGAGCTGGCGCGGGGCAATTTCGGCACGCCGTTGCCGCCCTATCGGTTCATCACCCACATCCACCGGTCCAAGTCGGGGCTGCCGATCCGCGGCGGCCTGGCGCGCCCGGCGGGGTGGGCCTACATGTTCCAGAACTTTTCCGCCAAGGCGTGGGCGATCTTTCTGGAGGTCTATGGCCATCCCCTGCGGGTGGGCAAATACGCGTTCGGCGCCACGGCCGAGGACAAGGCGACCCTGTTGCGGGCGGTGCGCTCGATCGCCGCCGACGCCGCCGCCATCATCCCGGCCGGCATGGACATCCAGTTCGTCGAGGCCGGAGCGGCGACCGGCACCAGCCCGCACATGACCCAGCTGGATTGGTGGAACGCCCAGCTGTCCAAGCTGGTGCTGGGCCAGACGGGCACCACCGAAAACGGTCCTTATGCCGGCACCGCGCAGACCCACCAGACGGTGCGCGACGACATCCAGGCCGACGACGCGGCGCAGCTGGCGGCCTGTCTGGAGCGCGACCTGGTCCGCGCCGTGGTCGATCTGAATCTGGGGCCGCAGGCGCGCTATCCGACCCTGGTGATGGGCGAGCCGGATTCCGAGGATTTGACCGCCCTGGTCAACAACGTGCGGACCTTCGTGTCCATGGGCGGCCCGGTGCCGGCGGGATGGCTGGCCGACAAGCTGGGGGTTCCGGCGGTGGAACCGGGCGAGCCGGTGCTGACGGCCGCACCGCAGATCGGCGGAGTGGATGGGGGCGAATTGCAGCCCGAACCCGCGCCGTCCGGAGGCATCCTGTCGACCCAGGCCCGGCAACAAGCCGCCAGGCCTGTCACGGACGCCATGGACGCGATGATGGCCGAGTCCCTTTCCGACTGGCGTCCGATGATGGCGCCGATGATCGATCCGGTGACGGCGCTGGCCGATGAGTGCTCGTCGCTGGAGGAGTTCCAGCGGCGCCTGCCCGAAGCGATGGCCAAGCAGGACCCGGCCAAGCTGGCCGAGACGCTGGCCAAGGCGGCCTTCGCCTCCCGGCTGGCCGGCGTTACCGGCGCCCCGGTTCACGCGGAGCCGGTGGACCATGAGCGGGATTGAGCTGAAGGCGCTGCCGCCGGACGAGGCGGTCGCCTATTTCAAGGCCAAGGGCCACGCCCTGGCGCCGTCCTTCCACTGGCTGGACATCTGGCAACAGGAGCACGCCGCCCAGTTCACGGTGGCCAAGTCGGCCGGGTTCGACATCCTGGGCGACGTCCACGCGGCCGTGCTGGACGCGCTGGCCAACGGCACCACCTTCGACGACTTCAAGCGCAAGCTGATCCCGACCTTGCAGGACAAGGGGTGGTGGGGTCGCGCGCCGGCGCCGGACCCGAAGAATCCGGGGAAGGCCCCCACCAGCCAGTTGGGATCGCCGCGGCGCCTGCAGACCATCTTCGACGTCAATCTGCGCATGAGCTACGCCGCCGGCAAATGGGCGCAGGCCGAGCGCACGCGGGGGACGCATCCTTACGTCGAATACAGCGCGGTGATGGACGATCGGACCCGGCCGGATCACCGGGCATGGAACGGCACGGTCGTCCATCTGGACGATCCGTGGCTGGATCACCATACGCCGCCGTGCGGCTGGAACTGCCGCTGCACGCTGCGCCAGATGTCGGCCGACGAGGCGGGCAAGCGCAAGGTCGGCGCGCCCGCCAGCAAGACCACCCTGTTCCACAACAGCCGCACCGGCGAGGTGGTGGAGGTGCCCGAAGGGATCGATCCCGGTTTCGGCTACAATCCCGGCAAGACCGCCACAGGTCTGCATGCGGCGCGCGTGGCCGCGTCGAAGTGGGTGTCGGCGCCTCCGCCGCTGGCCGCCGCCGCCTCGGCCGAAAGCGTGAAGTTCATGCTGGGGGCGCTGACCGCCGATTTCGGCCAGTGGGCGCGCAAGGTGCTGGAGACCGGCCACACCATCGGCGACCGGCGGGTGGTCGGCGCTCTGTCGCAGCCGATCCTGGATTTCCTGGCGAGCAAGGGGGAAGACCCGTTGAGCGGGGCGCTGACGGTCGCGGATTCGACCATCGGGCATTTCCGCAACGACCGGCATGTGCGCGGCACCTTTCGTCCAGACGGCACGCGGCGGAAGCCGCCCTCGGCCGCCGCCGTCGCCGATATCGTCCGGCTGCCCGAGCTGGTGGGGAAACCCGACAAGGTCCTGTGGGACCGCACCCACCGGAATCTGTTGTATCTGTTCACGCCGTCCGGTGATGACAAGCGCAAAGGCAAGATCGGGGTGACGGTCAATTGGAGCCGAAAGGGCGGACCGCTGTTCACCAATGCAGTGATCCACGACAGCCTGGTGCGTCCGGCGGATATCGCCGCCGGGGATTACGAGGAAATTCCGCTGAAGTAAGCCGGCCCGGCGGCTGCGCCGCCAATCCTAAAGAATTGGGCGGCTTCGCCGGCCCGGAGGGGCGCCTGGTCCCTCATTTCGGCGACCCGCCCGGCGGCTTCGCCGCCAGACTTGAATATTTGGGCGCATAGCGCCCGGGTCCCCGCGTCGCAATGGCTTTCTACCTCGGGCCGGTCAGACCAGTATCGCGCCCGTATCCCCGGAAAGCAACCCTACAGCCCTGGAAGCCTCGCCAGCGCCTGCGGTGGCCGGGATTTTATTTAAGGGCAAATTAAACGCCCTGGCGCGGTTCTGGCGCCAAAAGGATGCCCCACCTTGCGCGGAAGCCGCTCCGGTGCGAGTGTGGAGGCGTCCAGAAGGCGGCGGGGTGAACCCGTTCACCCGTCCTTCCTCCGCCGTCCGTTCGTAAGGTGCGCCTGTCACTTCGACAGGACGCCCCATGGATTCCGTTTCCCTTCTCGCCACCGCATCCGCGCTGCCCGTCACCGATGGCGGCGTGCCCGATTGGGTGATGGTGTTCCCGGCGGGAACCTCGAAAGGGGTGGATGGGCGCGGTCCCTATACCCTGGATGCCGCCAAGGTGGCGACGGCCTCGATGAAGCCGGGCCGCGATCTGCCGTTCGATTACAATCACCAGACCGTCTTCGCCGTTCTGAATGGCGGCCCCAGCCCTGCCAGCGGCTGGATCGACAAGCTGGAGCCGCGCGACGGCGCCCTGTGGGCTCATGTCGCCTGGACCGATCCCGGCCGGGCGGCGATCGCCGCCAAGGAATACCGGTTCGTGTCCCCCACCTTCACCCATGACAAGGACGGCAACGTGCTGACCCTGGCCAGCGCCGCCCTGGTCAACGCGCCCAATCTGGCGGACCTGCCCGCCATCCATTCCCGTTTACCCCAATCCGGAGACACCATGGACAAGGACGAAGCCCTGGCCGCCGTGACGGCGGCCCTTGGCCTGCCGGCCGATACGCCGCTGGACAAGATCGCGATGGCCGCCGCCGATCTGGCGGCCAAAGCGGAAACCGCGACCGCCGCGCAAGCCGCGCCGGCCGCGCCGGCCGCGCAGCCCGATCCCAGCCAGTTCGTGCCGATGGCCGCGTTCCGCGATCTGCAGGCCACGGTCGGCAATCTGGTCACCGCCGACGCCAAGGCGCGGGCCGAAGGCGCCGTCGAGACCGCCAGCCGCGAGGGCAAGGTGACGCCGGCGATGAAGGAATGGGCGCTGACCTACGCCGTCAAGGACCCGGCCGGGTTCCTGGACTGGGCGGCCAAGGCGCCGGTGATCGTCGCGCCGGGCGCGCGGATGGTGCCGGGCGCGCCGCCGGCCGATGCCGGCCACGGCGAGGATGACGCGGCCGTGACCGCCGTCTGCGCCAATCTCGGCATCAGCGTCGAGGCGTACCGCAAGGCTAAAGGAGGTGCGGCATGACCGCTCTGACCGCCGATTTCAACGCGCCCCGCGTCGAGGGGGAATTCCGCTCGCTGCCCTTGGCGGCCGGCGTGAAGATTTACGCCGGCGCCATGGTCGCGCTGAACCCCGCCACCGGCACTGTCGAGCCGTTCGCGACGGCCACCGGCCTGGTCGCGGTCGGTCGCGCCGAATTCCAGGCCGACAACACCGCCGGCGCCGCCGGCGCCATTTCCGTCCGGTGCCGCAAGGGCGTGTTCCTGTGGAACAACAGCGCCGGCGCCGATCAGATCACCAACGCCAATATCGGCGAGCCCTGTTACGGGGTGGACGACAACACCGTCGCCCTGACCAACGGGACCAGCACGCGGAGCCAGGCCGGCACCGTTTTCTGGGTCGATTCCGCCACCGGCAAAGTCTGGGTCGAGGTGTAACCCCATGGAACTCAATCTCGCCAATCTCGCCATCCTGACCACCGGCGTGCAGACGGTCTATCAGACCGCCTTCAACGACTACGCGCCCAAGGTGATCTGGGACAAGCTCGCCACCGACACCAAGTCCACCACCAAGCAGGAAATCTATCCCTGGCTGGGCCAGTCCACGTCCTTCCGCGAATGGCTGGGGGATCGGGTCGCCCAGAATCTGGCGGTGCATTCCTACACCATCCCCAACAAGACCTTTGAAAACACGGTGGCCATCGATCGCGACGCGATCGAGGATGACAGCTACGGCATCTATAACCCGATGTTCCAGCAGCTGGGCAAGGACGCGGCGGAACATCCCGACATCCTGCTGTTCGATCTGTTGAAGATCGCCGGCACGTCGCCCTGCTTCGACGGGCAGCCGTTCTTTTCCACCACCCATCCGGGCGTGGACGCCAACGGCAACGCCACCACCTATTCCAACGACATGGGCGGCACCGGCCCCACCTGGTATCTGATGTGCACCAACCAGGTGCTGAAGCCGATGATCCTGCAGAAGCGCCGCCCCTACGCCTTCACCAGCCTGGTCAATCTCCAGGACCTGAACGTGTTCAAACAGAAGGAATATCTGTTTGGCGTCGATGGTCGGTCGAACGTCGGCTTCGGCCTGTGGCAGACCGCCGTGCGGTCGCAGCAGCCGCTGACGGTGGACAATTACACCGCCGCCCGCGCCCAGATGCTGTCCTTCCTGCGCGACAACGGCCAGCCCTGGGGGTTCGTGCCGGACACCCTGCTGGTGGGTCCGAGCAACGAAGGCGCGGCCAACCTGATCACCAAGGGCGAATTGGTGATCGATACGTCCGGGTCTATGGCGCAGTCCAACATCTGGAAGGGCTCGTCCTCCGTCCTGATGACCCCGCGCATCACCTGGTGACGCCGCCATGCCCGACACCTACGCCTATTGTTCATCGGTCGATCTGACCAACCGCTATGGCGCGGTGGCGCTGTTGCAGGTGTCCGACCGCAACGATGACGGGGTGTCGGACACCGGCGTGGTGGATTCGGCCTGCTCTGATGCCACCGAGCTGATCGACGGCTATCTGGGGGAGCGGTACACGCTGCCGCTCAACCCGGTGCCGGGGACGGTGCTGCGCTGGGCGTGCGCCATCGCCTGGTGGGCGCTGTTCGTGTCGCCGCCCCCGGAAGTGGTCGCGGCCTACAAGGACGCCCTGTCCCAGTTGGACGACGCCCGGACCGGCAAGCTGATCCTGCAGGCCAACGGCGTGCCGGACCCGGCCATTCCCCTGACCGGCGCCGTGGTGGCCGAGGACGGCGCGCCGCGCATCTTCGATGAATGCAGCTTGAAGGGCTATTGAATGACCGGCGCGATGCTCACCGTCGGGATCGAGGACGAGGCGACCCGCCACTACGCGGCCCTGGCCGAACGGCTGGGGGCGACCCGCGGGCTTATGGATGCCATCGGCGCCGAGCTGGTGTCATCCACCCTGCGGCGGTTTTCCGAATCGCGCGGGCCGGACGGCAAAGCCTGGGCGCCGCTGGCGAAATCCACCCTGAAGAAGCGGGGCGCGTCGGCCAAGCCGCTGCTCGACAAAGGCCGGTTGCGCCTGTCGATCACCCGCGCGGCCAGCGCGTCCCAGGTCGAGGTGGGCACCAACCTGATCTATGCGGCGCTGATGCAGCTGGGCGGCACCGTCGAGCACGCCGCCCACTCGGCGCCGGTCTATCGCACCCTGGCCGATCTGAAGATGCAGAATTATCGCTTCGCCAAGCGGTCCAAGGCCGACGTGATGACCTATCACGAGGTCAAGGATTACAGCATCACCATTCCCGGACGGCCCTATCTGGGGGTCTCGGCCGAGGATCGCGCCGCCGTCGCCCGGATCGCCCATGAGTACGTGATGGGAGCCAAGTGGTCATGAGCGCCCCTACCACCACCACCATCTTCGCCATCGAGACCGCGATCATCAAACAGATCGGCCTGGTCAACCAGGTCGCCAATTTCGGCGCGGTGATCAAGACGGTCGATCGCTATAGCGGGGATTTCGCCGACGAAAGCATCGACCGGCTGATGGAGCGGGCGCCGTTCTGCCTGGTGTCGCACACCGCGTCGCAACTGGACGTGGCCAGCGCCACCGGCGCGCGCTGGCGCGGCGAGTTCGTGGTGGTCTGCGGCGCGGCCTCGATGCGGGTGGGATCGCTGACGTCCAGGGTCGGCGGCCCGTCCGCCATCGAGCTGGGGTCCCGGCAGATGGCCGAGCTGGTCCGCGATCTGCTGCTGGGCCAGACGCTGGGGCTGCCGATCCGAGACCTGATGCCCGAGGCGATCGACGAAGTCTATTCCGGGTCGCCCGGCGGCGCACCCGGCCAGCACAAGCTGTCCGTCACCGGCATCCGCCTGTCGTGCCTGTATTCCACCGCCCGCAACACCGCCGGCGACGGGGGCAATCCGGCCGCCCCGCTGCTGGAGATGTGGGCGGATTGGGTGGCGCCCGGCACGCCGACCACCACCGATCTGCCGCTCAATCCGGCGCCCGATTTCAGCTCGAACGCCCAGGTCTAAGAGGTTCGCCATGAACATGAAGTACGTCAAAGCCGCCAAGGGATGCCGTCTGCGCCATCCCAAGACCGGCAAAGTGGTGCCGGTGGAGGGCGACGAGGCCGCGCCGGTCCTGGTCAACATGGAGGAAACGCACTGGTTCCGGGCCAAGACCCGCGGCGACCTCGTCGTGGTGGCGGAGCCGCCTTCGGCAGCGGTGCCGGCGCCGACCGCTCCGATTCCCACGCCCCCGGCCGCGCCGGCCGCGTCTTCCACGAAGGTGAACTGACATGCCCAAGACGTCGCTGACCTCGATCGACTTCGCGCAGGTCCCCAACGATCTGGAAGTGCCCGGCTCGTTCATGGAATTCTCGTCGGCCAACGCCAATAACGGCGCGGCGGCGATGCCCTATGTGCTGCTGATCATGGGCCAGATGCTGCCCACCGGGACCGCGACGGCCACCGTGCCGGTGCGGATCACCAACGGCAAGGCGCAGGCCGACCAGCTGTTCGGGCAGGGGTCGATGCTGTCGACCATGGTGGCCGCCGCGGTGAAGGTGAATTCCTGGACCGAAACGTGGGCGGTGGGCGTGCCGGATAATGCCGCCGGCGTGGCCGGCGCCGGGTCGATCGCCTTTACCGGCACCGCGACCGCCGCCGGGACCCTGACCGCCTATATCGGCTATTCGGGCCTGATCCAGCCGGCGCAGATCGCGGTCAATATCGGCGACACCGCCGCCACCGTCGCCACCAATCTGGCCGCCGCCATCGCCGAGGTCGCCGATCTGCCGGTGACCGCCGCCGTGGACGGCACCACGCCGAGCAAGGTGGACATCGCCGCCCGGCACAAGGGCCAGGACGCGGGCAATATCGACATCCGCCTGGTCTATTACGACACCGACCTGGTGCCCCCCGGTCTGACGGCGACCGTCACCGCCATGACCGGCGGCGCGACCAACCCCGACCAGTCCACCCTTATCTCGGCGCTGGGCGACACCCAGTACCACGTCATCGCCTGTCCCTGGACGGATGCCGCGACCTATTCCGCGTGGCTGACCGAGATGCAGCGGCGCTGGAACGCGCTGGTGTACAAGGAAGGCGCCATGGTTCAGGCCCTGCGCGGCACGCCTGGCACGCTGGGGACCCAGCTTGCCGCCATGAACAGCCAGTTCCTGGATTCCTATTGCTCCCAGAACACCCCGACCGCGCCGTTCGTCGAAGCGGCGATGATCGCCGCCGCCTATGCCTTCAACCTGGCACAGCGGCCCAACGCGCCCCAGAAAGGCACGCCGCTGCCGGGTCTGATGCCGCCGGTCCAGGCCGACCGCTTCATCCTGTCCGAGCGCAACACGCTGTATCTGGAAGGTGGTTCGTCCTGGATTGTGGAAAAGGACGGCACCGTCGTGCTGGAGCGGGCCGTCACCACCTACAAGACCAACGCCAGCGGGACGCCCGACACCAGCTATCACGGGCGCTGGACCATGGCGACGCTGATGTACCTCCGCTATTCGTGGGTGAACTGGATGAACGCCAAGTTCCCCAACTTCACCCTGGCCGACGACGGCACGCCGGTGGTCGCCGGCGAGGTGACGCCGGCCATTCTCGGGCGCGAGACCTTCGCCTGGTACAAGGCCATGCAGAAGCTGGGACTGGTGCAGGACGCCAAGGGCTTCTATGCCGCCCTGGTCTCGATCCGCGATCTGCAGAACGTCAGCCGCAACGACCAGCTGATGGCGCCCAGGCTGGTGCCCCCCCTCGACATCATCGCCGGCCAGATGGCCTTCGTGGAATAAGGAAGCGCTCTCATGGACCAGCTTACCGGAAAAGCCGACATTTACGTCGATGGCACCTACTTCGACACCAGCCAGGAGGGCGCCACCCTGGATGGAATGGCCGGGGTCGAGAACACCGCCGTCGTCAACAGCCGTGGCGTGGTGGCCGGCTATACCAGCAAAGGCGTGCCCGCCGTAATCAAGGCCAACTTCCTGCACGGCCCGGACTTCGACATCACCTTGTTCAGCCAGGCCGGTCAGGTCTCCGTCGCTTTCGTCTGCGACAACGGGGTCGAGTATCAGATGTCGGCCGCCGTGTTCTCCAAGGCGGATACCTTCGATTCCACCAAGGGGATGGTCGCCCTGTCCTTCACCGGCACCCTGGATACCGACATGAGCGGCAATCTGCCGTCGGGCCTGTAAGGAGCGGTTCAATGGATTTCGACGATCGTTTGGAAACCGCCGAAGACGGGTCCGTCACCCTGACCCTGCGCCGGCCGCTGGCCACCAAGGACGGCGATGTCGGGTTTCTGACCCTGCGGCGCCCGACCCTGGACGAGCTGGTGGGGCAAGACCGTCAGAAGGGCGGACCCCTCCACCGCGCCGCGTGGCTGATGTGCCGGATTTCCGGGGTGGCCGAGAAGGATTTCGACGATATCGACGCCGGCGACGCCATGATCCTGGCCAGCGTGATCGGCGGCTTCCTCGACCGTCTTCCGGGAGAGGATGACCGTCAACCGGGTGATCTGCCGGACCGGCACAGCGGGCGCATCACCGTTACCGATGACGGCGCCACCCTGGATTTGCGCGGGCCGCTGGCCACCAAGGACGGCGAGGTCACCCGGATCACGCTGCGCCGGCCGACCTTCAAGGAAATGAAGGGAATGGGCGACAAGCCCGATCTGCAGGCGTCCGCCAAGCTGATCAGCATCCTGTCGGGCGTCGGCCCGCTGCATCTGGGCCGGATCGACGCCCTGGACGGTCTGATCCTGGGGGATATCGTCAACGGTTTTTTGGGGAATGCCCGCCCCGGTGGCGGGAGATAGCCGCCGAAGTCGCGGGGGTGCTGCATACCGGCATCGATGTCCTGGAGGCGATGACCTGGCGCGAGTTGATGCTGTGGCACGCCCAGGCGGTGCGGGTGTCCAAGATGATGAACGGGGGCTGAGATGGCCGGCTCGATGGCCTTTTCCATGGTGTTCAAGGTGGTGGACGAAGCCACGGCGGCGATCCGCAGGATCGCCGGCGCCCTGGCCGAGCCCGTCACCGCGGCGGCCACCGTCGGGGAAGCGGGCGAAAAGGCCGCCGCGCGGTTCGGGCGCGGCATGGATCACGCAGCCGCCCGCGTGCGGGAACTGGGCCGCTCCCTGCATCACGAAAGCGAGAAGGTCATCGAATTCGCCCGCGCCAGCGGCGAGGCGGCCGAGAAGTTCGCCAATTCCTTCGGCGGCATGGGCGCCATGGTGGCGGAAGGGTTCTCGCTGAAGAAGGTGGCCGGCGACGAGGAATTCTGGCAGCGCCAGAAGATCAATTACGACATGACCGGCGCCGCCGTCGAAAGCCTGAAGGAAAAGGTCGATGACGCCGCCGAGAAGTACGGGATCGATCAGACCAAGCTGACCCAGGTCTACGAGGCGTTCCGCCAGGGCGGCGGCAGCGCCGGCGTGTTCGCGGGGACGGTGGGGTATGCCGCCGCCGCGATGCAGACCATGGGCATCTCCGCCAAGGATACCGGCGATATGTTCGCCGTGCTCCAGACCAAGATGCACTTGACCAAGCCGAAGCAGTTCCTGGACGCGATGTCGCTGATCCAGGAGCGGATGCGGTTTACACCCGGCGGCGGCCAAGCCTTTGCCGCCATGCTCGATCGCATGGGCGATTCCATGCAGAACCTCGGACTGAAAGGACCGGCGGCGGTCAATGCGCTGTCGGCGGTTTTCGCGGTCGCGGCCAAGGGCGCCGGCGGCGACCCCGAGCGAGCCGAGATGGCGACGGAGCAGTGGTTGCGGCGGCTGACCACGACGGACGGCCAAGCGAAGATGTCGGAGGCCATCGGGAAAAGCGTGTTGGACAAGCACAACAATCTGCGGTCCCCGGTCTGGATCATGAAGAAGCTGGTGGCGGCGTACGAGAGGGCCTACAAGCAGCCGGTCGATCAGCGGCAATACGCAATTGAAAAACTGAATACGATTGTGGGGCCGCAAGCCGCGTTGATGTTCCAGAACGTCGCCGGCGACATCGCCGCCACCGGGCATTCCGCCACCTTTAACCGTATCCTGGGCGCCAAGGGGAACAGCGCCGTGTTCCTGGGGCAGGCCCATCAAGATGCCGCCACCCTGTCGGGCGCCTTCGGCAAGCTGGCATCCAGCATGGAACGTGCGTCGGAAGCGCTGTTCACCGGGCCGATCCGCGTGTTCGCCGAGGCCCTGAACGCCGGCGGCGACGCGCTGGCCAAGGTGGTGGTCGGGCTGGCGGCGATGGCCACGCTGGGGCACGCGATCAGTTGGGTCGCTGGCGCCGTCAAAGGGTTTCGCCTGCTGGGCGCCGCGCTGAATATCGGCGCCCTTATCGGGCGAGTGGGCGCGGCGTTCCAATGGCTGCGCGGCGCCATGGTGGGGTTGCGGATGATGGCCATGGTCTCGGGATTGAACGAGATCGCGGCCGGGTTCGTGCCGGTGATCGCCAGAAGTCTGGCCTGGGCGGCGGCCATGATGGCCAATCCGGCGACCTGGATCATGCTGGCCGTGGTGGCGGCCGTCGCCCTTCTGGGCGTCGGCATCTATGAGCTTTACAAACACTGGACATCGATTTGGGGGTGGCTCCGCGGGCCGGTGATGGCGGTGGTGACGCCGGTGGTGATCCTGGCCGACGTGCTGCGGTGGGCGCTGGGCGCCGCTCTGGAAGGGGTGTGGAATCATGCCCAGACGGTGTTCGCCGGCATCGAGCGCACGATCGTCGCCCTGTGGCAAAAACTGGAATCGCTGGCTGCCAAAGCCGGCGGATGGATGCACACCCATATCGGCAAGCCGATGGCCGACGCCGCCCACTGGGCCGCGGGGGAAACCGAACATGCGGTTCACGCCGTCATGGGTACGCCGGCCGCGAGCCGTTCGGACGCCGTCCCCAGCCTGCGCGATCATCTGCCGGCTGACCGCATCGTCGGACCGCAGGCCGTATCCCACAAAATGGCCGGTACCCTGACCGTGCGCATCCATGGGCTGCCCAAGGGCGCCACCGTCAGCGCCGATCATTCGTCGGACAATCTGACGCTGCATCTGGACCGCGGCGCGGTGATGGCGGGGGCCTGACACATGGCTTGGCTCGACGACATCCAGGATGCCAGCTTTCGCGGGGTGCCGTTCGGCGTCGAAAAGCCCCAGACCAAGGGCGGCCGCCGGGTGGCCCCCCATGACTATCCCCGGCGCGATACGCCCGATCCCGAGGATATGGGGCGCAAGGGGCGAAGCTATATCCTGGACGCCTACACGCTGGGCGACGCCGCCATCGCCGACCGCGACCGGCTGATCACCGCGCTGGACGCCGATGGTCCCGGTACCCTGATCCATCCCACGTTCGGGACGCTCTGGGTCCAGGTCGATGACTGGACGGTCAATGAGGACCTGGTCACCGCCCGCAACATCTGCCGTTTCCAGATCACGTTTCTCGAAGCGGCGGCGAAGCCGGTGCCGCGTGTCACCAAGGACACCAGCGCGCGCGCCGGAGCGGCGGCCGACACCGCGACCGGCGCCAACCAGACGCAATTCGCGGGGACGTTCACGGCATGAGGACGCAGCATGGCCACTGATCCCGTCACCCTGGCCGCCATTGCCGATACCGGCGCCGTGCTGGACGTGCTGGCGGCATTCGCCGGGCGCATCGATTTCACCGCCTCGGTCGCGGCCAACACCGCCGCGAATGGCGCGGTCGATCTGACCGCTGTCGCCGGCCTGTCCCTGCTGGGCGATATCGCCGCCGTACAGGCCGATCTGGCGGCGCTGGTCGCCGATCCCGCGTCCCTGGCCACGTCCCTGGTATCGGTGATCCAGGGATTTCAGGGCAGCGGCATCGATTTTCGCGACCTGTCCGATGCCGCCTCGGGCATCGTCTGGGCGTCGCAAAATCCGCCTGACGGCCTTTATGCCGCCGCGATCACAGCCAACCGCGCCGCCCTGGCCTTTCTGCTGCAGGTGCAGGGACTGGTGGAGGCAGTGCGCGCGGCCACCGCCGCGACCTATGATTCCCAGAATGCCGCCCTGGCGATGCGCGACGATCTGTCGGGGCGTCTGGACGCCGTAATCCTGCTGGACACGACCAGCCGTCCCTTGCGGGCGACGCTGGATGCTCTGCGCGTGGCGCTGGTCGAGGATATCAACGTCCGCGCCGCCGCCCTCGACAGCCTGGTCACGGTGACGCCGACCAAGGTGATGCCGGCGCTGGTGCTGGCGGAAATGCTCTATGACGATCCCACCATGGCGGCCGACATCTGCGCCCGCAACGCCGTCGCCCATCCCGGTTTCGTGCCGCCGGGACCGCTGACGGTGCTGGCGCCGACCGGTCCGGGAGTGGCGCCATGACCGCGCGCCCGCAAACCGCGCCGGACAACACCGTCACGCTGAAAGTGGCCGGGCAGCTGTTCACCAGCTGGACGGAAGTGTCGGTGGAACGGTCGCTGGCCACTCTGGCAGGCGCGTTCACGGTCAAACTGACCGATATCCGCAAGCCGGACGTCAACCCCATCGTGGTCAGCCCGGGCGAGCCCTGCGCGCTGGCCATCGGGGGCACCACGCTGCTGACCGGCTATGTGGATGACGTGCAGCCGTCCTATACCGGGACCAGCCACGACATCACCATTCGCGGACGCGATCGCACCGGCGACCTGGTCGATTGTTCGGCGACGCCGAAAGGACCGGGGTACTGGGCGGGGACCAGCGTGCTGGATATCGGGAAACAGCTGTGCCAGCCCTTCGGGATCAAGGTCACATCCACCGAGGCGGACGCGAGCAAGGTCCTGAACGGTCATGCCGTTCAGATGGGCGAGACGGTGTTCGAGTGTCTGGACCGGGCGGTGCGGCAATACGGGTTGCTGGCCGTCTCGGACGGTCTCGGCGATCTGGTGCTGACACGGCCGGGCACCGCCGGCGCGCTGGCGGAAGTGCGGCTGGGCCATAATTGTCTGGGGGCGCGCGGTCGGTTCAGCGACCGCGAAACCTTTCAGAAATACTATGTGATGGGGCAGTTCCCCGGCGGCGGCGAAGCCTACACCGATCCGACCATCACCAACGGCGCGGTGGGGCAAGCGTCGGACCCGAATGTCACCCGGTTCCGGCCGCTGATCGTCTTCGCGGAATCCACCACCTGCGACACCTCGTTCCTGCCGAAGCGGGCGGCCTGGGAAGCCGCCGTGCGGTCGGGGCGCGCCCATCGCGCCACCCTGACGGTGCCGGGATGGCGCGACGCGGACGGCAAGCTGTATGCGCCCAACACCATGGTCCGGGTTGAAGACGACTGGTTGCGCATCCACGAAACGCTGCTGGTCGAGGCCGTCCATCTGATCGACAACGACCAGGCCGGAATGGTGACGCGCCTGGACGTGGTCCGCAAAGAGGCGTGGCTCCCGGAACCGGTCAGCACCTTGCCGCCCTATGAAAAGGGAGGGTCGAAGTGATCGGCGCCATCAACAAGCTGCTGGACCCGGTGCGGCGCCAAGTGCGCAACAGCATCGCGCGCGGCATCCTGACCCTGATCTATGATTCCGACGCCCTGCAAAGGGTACAGGCGCGATTGATGGCGCTGCCGCAGCCGGATGGGTCGATCGGAGCGGAGATTCACGATCAGATCGAGGTGATGGCCCATTGGGGATTCACCTCGCATCCCCATCCCGGCGCCGAATGCGCCTATCTCTCCGTGGGCGGTGTGCGCGCCCATGGTCTGGTGATCGCGGTGGATGACCGGCGCTATCGCCTGACCAATTTGGTCGAGGGCGAAGTGGCCCTTTACGACGATCTTGGCCAGGTGGTGCATCTGACGCGCGCCGGGATCAAGGTGACATCGCCGCTGGGGATCGATATCGAAACCGAGGGCACCTTGCGCCTGGGCGGCTATGACGTGGTGATCCACGCCGAGAACGCCTTCCGCTGGGACGTGAACGGTCATGGCCAGTGCTGGTACGGCACCTATGTGGACACCTGGCAGATCGGCGAAACCACAGGCACGCCGTATGACATCGCGCCGCCGGAGGTGCCGGCGCCATGACCGATATCGCCCTGATCTGGAACGCCGATATCCGCGAATGGGACATCGCCCTCGATGGCGCCGATCTGCTGATGGATGACGGATTGCAGACCGCCGCCGTGCTGTCGCTGTTTTGCGATCGCCGCGCCGCCGCCGACGACGTGCTGCCGAGGGGAGCCACCGACAAGCGCGGGTGGTGGGGCGATCATGTGCCGACGCTGCTGGACGGCAATATCGCGCCGCCGGCGCGGATCGGGTCGCGGATGTGGCTGTTGCAACAAGAGCGGCAACTGCCGTCGCTGCTGCCTCGCGTCAAAGGGTATCTCGCCGAAGCCTTGTCCTGGATGGTCGATGCGGGGTTCGCCACGTCCCTGGACATTTCCGCGTCATTTCCGCGCAAAGGCTGGCTGGCGTGGCAGGTTCTGGCGCACCGGCCCGATGGGGGGGTGACTCCCTTCGGCGGCCAAATTCCGTGGGGATTGTAGAATGCCGCTGACCGTTCCCACTCTCTCCCAATCCTGTCAGGCGGCGGCCACCGCCATCGCCACCCGCTTGCCCGGCGCCGATGCCACGCCTCCGAAATCAGTGCTGGGGGTGTTGGCCAAGATTTGGGGGGGTGGTGTGGATGGCTTGTTCGGCGCTGTCCAGACGATCGCCAACAACATCATTTACGACACGGCCGACATCGATTCCCTGGTGCGCTACGCGTCGATGTGGGGGATTTACCGGGAGCCGCCGACCGCAGCGACCGGGACGGTGACCTTTACCGGCGGCACCGGCACCATTCCGGCCGGTGCCGTGATCGCGCGTTCAGACGGCATTCAATATACGTTGAATGCCGACGTGATCCTGGCCAACGCCACCGGCAGCGGTACCGTGACCTGCACCAGCGCCGGGTCGGTCACCAATACCGACCCCGGCGGAGTGTTGCAGTTAAGCGGCGCCATTTCAGGTGTTTCGTCCACCGTCACGGTAGGCCCCTCCGGTCTCGGCGGCGGTGCCGATATCGAGACGCCGCAATCGCTGCTGAATCGGCTGCTTTTGCGCATTCGGCAGACCCCCCAGGGCGGCAGCGATTCGGATTATCAGGAATGGGCGCTGGCGGTTCCTGGCGTCACGCGGGCGTGGGTGTTCCCAGGCTGGCAAGGCACGGGCACGGTCGGTCTGACCTTCATGATGGATGGACGGTCCGATCCGGTGCCCTTGGCCGCGGACGTGGCCGCTGTTCAGGCGGCCATCAACGCCGTGCGTCCGGTCGCCGCGCAGACGTTCGTTTTCGCGCCGACGCCGGTCCCGCTCAATCCGACCATTCACCTCACCCCGTCGAACACGGCGACCCAGGCGGCTGTCGAGGCGGCGCTCGCCGCCCTGATCGCGACATGCACGCCGGGCGGAACCTATGAAGTCCTGGGCGTCCAGACTGCGGGCGGCCTGCTTTACCTCACCCATATTGAAGCGGCCATTTCCGGCGCGGCCGGAGTGGTGGACTTCACCCTGCCGTCGCTGACCGCGAACGTCCAGGTGAGTTCCGGCGAGATCACCACACTGGGACAAATCTCATGGGTGTGATGACCGCCGAAGACTACCTGGCCGATTTGCAGGCCCTCGCGCCGCCCGGAATGGCGATCCCTCGCCATCCCGACGCCATGCTGACGAAGCTGTTCCTGGCGATGGCCGATATGTTGGCTATCGCCGATGCGGCGGCGAATTCCCTTTATGACGAAGCCGATCCACGGACCACTTATCAGCTATTGCCCGACTGGGAACGGGTCGCGGGGTTACCCGATCCGATCCTGGTGGAGGCGGCGGCGGCCGATGGGATTTCGCCAGGCATGGACGAACGCCATGCTTGGCTGGTCTCCCGGTTGACGGCTGTCGGCGGACAATCGGCCGCCTATTTCATCGCCCTTGCGGCATCGCTTGGCGTGGCCATCACCATTGATGAATTCGTTCCTTTCGGCTGCGGCCTGGGAATGGTCGGCCGCGACCAGATCGGCAGCGACGACACCATTTTCGTCCAGTGGCAAGTCAACATGCCGTCGCCGCCTGTCTACTATTTCCATGTCGGCGCCTCGCAAGTCGGCGACCCGCTGGGCTATTCCCGGCCGGGCGTCGTCGAGCAGCTTTTCCGCCGGTACAGGCCGGCACACTCCACATTGGTCTTCAACTACACGTAAGGGCTCGCTATGGAGCGATTTACAGGCACAGGGGCCGATCCGAACGCCAACGGCACCGGATTATCCGGGTATAGGGATTACAACTCCTCTACGGGTACGGCGGGGTCGATTCCCGACGCCGCAGCGCTGAATTCCATACAGGAAGAGCTTTGCAACCTCGCGACCGCCACCGGCAATCCCCTCAACGGTGCCGATAACACGCAAGTCGTCACGGCGGTCCAGGAGCTTATCGAGGCCCGGAGCGGGAATTATCTGACCGACACCGGCATAGCGGGTGCCTACGTGGTGGCGCTGTCGCCGGCGATCACCGCCTATGCCGCCGGGCTGACGATCCGGGTCAAGGTCATCAACAGCAACACCGGCGCCAGCACGCTGGACGCCGGCGCCGGCCCTGAGCCGTGGAACCGCGATGACGGCGCGGCGATGCAGGCCGGCGATCTGCCGGCCGGCGGCATCGCCACCGCCGTGTGGGACGCGGCCAGCACGTCCTGGCGGCTGGGGGCGCTGGTGCCGAGCCAGCTGGGGGCTCTCGCGAAGTTGGGGGTCGGCGCGGGGCTGATCAACGACGGCGCGGGGAATGCGGCGGTGGGGCGCGTGGCGCAGCCCACTTTCGCGCCGGTATCGGCAAAGGCCGGATACACCCTGGCGCCGTCCACAACCTATACGCAGACGGTTTCGTTCACCCCTCCGGCAAACGGATGGGCAATCGTGCTGGGTTTTGTCAACCTCACCCAGGAACTCGCCTCAGCATCCTCGGTAGAACTGGTCCTCAACGGCGGTGTAATAGCGGGCGATCAGTCGCCGGTTCCCGCCTCACTGGTCGAGATCGCGAGCGTCTCAGCGGGAGAGGCGTGCACTGCCAGCATTGAGTACACGACCGGATCGACGCTTTCAGGGGGATCAAACTCCCAGGCCGTGACGGTCTTCTTCATACCGGAGCAGTAAGCATGACCTCGACATATTATCTCACACCGAACGCCGTGGCCGGCGCCCCCGCCGGAAGCGGCTACTCGCCCGACGGGACTCTGCCTGCCGGCGCGGTGGAATGCACCCAGGCTGAGGCGCAGAATCCAGGCGCCTACACGATCACCGCCGGCGCGATCGCGCCATGGCTGCCCTCGCTGGCCCAGGCGCAGGCGACGCAAATCGCGACGCTGTCCGCCAGCTATGCGGCGGCGGTCGCGCAACCGGTTGCCTATACCAGCAAGGGCGGTGTGAGTAAGGATTTCGACGCCGATCCGGCATCCGTCACCACGCTGCAATCCGCCCTGGCCGGATACACGCCTGCCGGGGCGGTCCCGGCCGGTTTTTATTGGGTCGCCAGCGACAACACCCAGGTGGCTTTCACGCTGGCTGATTTGCAGGGTCTCGCCCAGGCCCTGCTGGCGCAGGGGTGGGCGGCTTTTCAGAAGCTCCAGACACTCAAAGCGCAGGTGGCGGCAGCGACCACCGTCGCCGCGGTCGAGGCGGTGGTGTGGTAACGCGGATGGCGCAGCTGAACGAGTTCACCGTGTCCCAAACCTATGTGTCGCGTGGGCCAAACCTACGCGGCGCGCTACATCTGAAGCGGTGGTTTCTGCTGCAAGAACATGTGTCCGGCTCTGCAAAACCATGCGGCGCGCTACAGCCGCGTGCTTCCACCTTGCTTCCACGAATCAAAAAGGCTTAGCCGTATTACGGGCTAAGCCTTTGATTTTTTTGGTTGCGGGGGCAGGATTTGAACCTGCGGCCTTCAGGTTATGAGCCTGACGA
>JAJZUL010000053.1 GCA_021848545.1 Pseudomonadota bacterium | reverse complement strand
AATGGGGGTTTTCTGCGCTTCCGCTGCTCACGTACACGAAGTACGTTCCGCTGCGGTTCTCGAAAACCGCCATTTTCGGCTCACCCTGCCGACTTTCGGGTCGGGCTCTTATGACGACAAAGGGAGGTTCCATATTTCTTGGAGGCGGGTTTTCAGGTCTCGGGCGCCTCGCCCTTCGGCGCTCCAAGCGGCGGACGGATAGGAAATCCGGCTAGCCTCCGTTCGGCCGCCGCCATTGCCAGGCGGTGAAATCGAAGTCACCGCCCTCCTGTTCGCCGAAAATGATGGTGTAGGCTTCGACCTCGTGCTCGGGGAGCAGAAAGGCCACGTCATAGGGCACGTTCCTGCCGACAAGATACAGCCTTGCCCGCAGCCCCGCGTGCCGGGTCAGTTTTTTATCCGCTCCCGTTGCTCGTCCGCCGTCTCCGCCTCGCCGAACGCATCGGCCGCCGCCTTGGCCAGGCTCTCGTAATCTTCGCCGACCCGCTGGATCAGCGCCTCCACCTGCCGTTTGGTGGTGGGAAAGGAGACCGGCTCGCCGTCGATCTCGGCGACGCACAGAAGCGGAGCCAGCATTCCCATATAGACGGCGTTGGCGGCGGTGTCGCCCAGGGCCTCGACGATGCGGAATTGTTGCAGGGGGGTCGGCTGCCGCAGGCGGTAAAGCCGGCCGCCGGCACCGGTCATCGTCACCGCGCGATTGGCCGCCTCGATCACCGATCGGGTGGGGGTTTCGGTCGGGACCGTCGTTTCGTCATGGACATCGAGTCTGGTCATCACGCCACCTTTTTCCTGCGGCCGGCGAAGCCCTTGATTTCCATTTGGATCAGCTTGTCGCCGGTCTTGTCGCCGAGATCCGCGCAGGAAAGCTGCACGCCCTCGTAACGGTACTGGCTGACCGATCCGTCGGGGTTGGCGATGGTCTCGGTGATGGTGCCGGCGATTTGGTTGATTCCGTTGAAGTAATCGGCCTCGATTTGGGCGAAGAAATCGTCCACCGAGGAATCGCCGCGGTCGAGCTTCAGCACGATATCGTAGCCGACGGGGACGTAGCCCTCGCGCGCGGTCCCGTCCAGGCCGACGGATTTGACGTCGGCGTAGCGGGGCTTGGCCTGAAAGCCGGTGGTGATGGTGAAACTGGCGAGGCCATAGGACGTGACGATATCGATCGTTACGTCCTTGCCGACGCTCATATCGTTGATGGGCATGAAAGCGCTCCGAAATTACGCCGACATGCGATGAGCGCCGCTCATCGCATGTCGGCTGGCGCATTGAGCGCCCGCGCAATCGCTTGCGCGAAAGCCAAGCGCACCGGAGGGGGCGCGCCCGGCGATTAGAATTACGCGGCGTTGGGAATCTGGACGGTGACCGACTGGCCGCCCTCCAGATTGACCAGGAAGAACCAGACGATGCCCAGATATTTGACCTGGACGTCGGCCTGCATGTAGCCCAGGGCCACGCGGCTGGCGGGGTTGTTGGTGGAATCCAACACCACCGAGAAGGCCGCCCCGCCGTTGGGGTCGCCGATCATGCCCTGGGCCTCCAGGGTGGCCAGGAACGATTCCATGGACGATTTGGCCTGGCGGCGCAGATCGGGGGTCTGGGGCTGGCCGATCACCCAGCCGTAGGAGGCCGCCAGGGTCAGGGCGATGTAATTGGTCAGGCGCGTGTAATTGTCGCCGTTGCGGGTGGGATCGGAACTGGCGTTGCGCCCGGTGCGGCAGCCGAAATAATGACCGCCGGGACAGGGATTGGTGACCACGTCCAGGCGATCCGTGGCCACCGCCCCGATCTCGGCCAGGGAATAGGGTTGGTTCTGGCTGGTGCGCTGGGTGCCGATGGCGCCGGCCAACGGCTTGTTCAGCGACGACAGATGGGGCGCGGTGGCGGCGATTTCGGCGGCGACGAAAGTGGCCGGCGACAACAGGCGTTGAACGCCGTTGACCGTATCCAGCCAATAGACCCAATCGCCGACCATCACCTTCAGCGCCGGATCGTCGGCCCCGGCGGTATCGAGGTCGGAAGAGGTGGTGGCGTAATCGGCGCCGGCGGCGT
This sequence comes from Pseudomonadota bacterium, assembly GCA_021848545.1. Classification (GTDB taxonomy): domain Bacteria; phylum Pseudomonadota; class Alphaproteobacteria; order Rhodospirillales; family Magnetospirillaceae; genus JAJZUL01. Next base: position 16,362 of record JAJZUL010000053.1, on the reverse strand, counting down.
CCGCGACCACCGCGTACATGCCTTCCGATTCGGCGAAGGCGACGATGGTCGGCCAGTCGGTGGGGGTGTCCTGCTCGATCAGGTTCAGCACCTGGGCGCCGGACCCGCGCAGGGCGTACATGCCGGTGCGGGTCGCGGGCGTGGTGCCGTCGGTACCCAGAAGCGTGGTGTCGGTGATGGTGGCGGCGCCGTCGCTGCCGCCGGCCAGGGTATAGGTCTTGGTGGTGTCGGGCGCGGCGATGGACGTGCCGATGGTGGCGGCGCAAAGCCGGGACGGCCCGCGAATGCCGCTCTGACCGTTATTGACGGCGGAAACCATGGCGCTCCACAGGGCGGCGCCGGTCCCGGCGATATTGTCGAAGACTTCGGCCGTATAGTTCGGCCGCTGGATGGTCAGCTTGTAGGTGTTGGCTTTGGTGCCGGTGGCGACGGCGGCATTCAGGGTGTTGCCGACCGTGCCGGTATAGAACGCGGTCAAGGTCAGACCGGTGCCGGCGGTGGGCGTGGTCACGTCCAGAATGGCCGCGCTGGCCGCCGCATCGGTGCCATCGGTGACGCGCACGGCGCGGATGTTCTGGGCGCCGTTCTGGGCCGATACGGCGATGGCGGTGGCCAGATCGTGGCCGCGCACGGTGACGGGTCCGAAGGTGTCGGGGGTGGCCAGGATCGACGCATTGACCGGACCCCACGAGCCGATCCCCACCATCCCCAGAATGTCGGTGGGCACGCCGTTGATATAAAGCGTCCGGGGCGGCACCTTCTGGATATAGACGTCGGGGGCGGCGAGCGCGGTGGTGTTCAGCGCGCCGAGTTCATAAACGGGCATGGATCGGGCTCCAGTCAGGCGGCGGGCGTGTCGGCATGGTCGCTCTTGACCACATGGGCGCGATTGGGGCCGGCCAGAATTTCGGCGATTGCGGCGGCATCGGTAATGCGGTCGCCGCGCCGGTATTCGCCGAACGGGTGAATGACGACAAGGAGGCTCATGGGGAAACTCCGGTGGTGATGGCGAAATCGCTGACGGCGGTCGATTGGCCGGCGGTCAGGCCGCCGGCCAGGATGGCGATCGTGGCCGCGCCCAGGGTCAGAATGGTCGGGTACTCGACCGGAACGGGGATGGCGCGGCGATAGACCTGCTCCTTGGCGGCGCTGTCGTCATCGTCGCCATCGCCGTCGGTGATCAGCCGGCATCCGCTGCCATCGGGCAGGGCCAGGCGCGGCGTATCGCGCAGAACCGGCACGATCAGACGGGCGCACGCGTCGCGGATCTGTGGGCTGGGCGCCCACAGGATCAGGCGCAGATCCCGAAGCTGGCGGGCCACTTCCTTGATGGCGGTCCCGTTGGTGCCGATGGTGGCCCCGACCTTGGCCGCGCCGGCAAGGGTCAGAGTCGCGCCGTTGCTCGTCGCCGCTCCGCCGATCTGGGTGGCCAGGGCCGAGGCGATGGTGTCGAGCGTGTCCGTCGCTTGGACCGCATGGACATAGCCGATGCCGCCCGCCACGATGGCGGCGTTGTATCCCGCCGCCGGGATGCCGGCGAAGGTGACGGCGTTCCCCGACACGGTGACGGTCAGGGTCGGCGCGGCGACGGGAAGCGGCTGCCATCGGGGAAAGACCCGGGTGGTGGATTTCGCCGTCCCGCCGCGCACCAGCGAGATGTTGAGAATGCCGGCCCGGATGTCGGCCGCCAGGGCCGCCGGCTGCGGGGCGCCGCGATAAAGGCGCACCGCAATCGCGTTGCCCGTTCCCGGATCGATCAGGCTGGAAGCTTGCGCCGTGCCCATTGGGTAAAGCGTGGCGGCGACGAGATCGAGGATGGCGATCTCCACGTCGCTGATATCGGCCATATCGGATTCCTCACGCCGCATTCTGCTGGGCGGTCAGCCGCCAGCCCATGTCGGTCAGTTCCACTCCCACCAGGGCGTAGCGCATGCCGGTTTCGTCGGTGACGATGTCGTCATGGATCAGGCCCGCGCCGGGCCAGGCCGGCATCAGCACGGACCACCAGGATTGGCGGACGTCGCCGGGCAGTTTCAGGGCGCCCTGTTCGGCCTTGCTCATCACCAGCATGGCGGCGGGCCAGGATTCCATGATCACCGTCTCGGACGCGGCGATGTCGGAATTGTAATCCAGCGCGCCGATGCCGGTGGCCGTCTCCATGCGCGAGACGGTCAGGGTGCGGTTGCAGGCGACCGCCTGCACGGCGCGCAAAGGCTGGGCCGAGGCGATGAAGAAGGTGCCGGAGGTCCCGGTGAAATAATCGCCGACCTGGATTTGCGACCGGTCCAGGACCGGCCAGCGCACCGGCTTGCCGTAGGGATCGGGCCGGGTCGGTTGGGGCGAATCCGGTCCGAACCACGCGGTCAGGGTGGCGATCTGGTTGGCGGCGGCCAGCGGACCCACGGGGCCGGTGGGCCGGAATTGGGCGAAGGGCTGGCCGATGCGGGTCGCCGCCTTGGCCAGGCCGGCATCGATCTTGGCTTGAAGAACGGCGCCGTCCATGGGTCAGCACCTCTGGACGCGCGCGGCCGACCCGCCCGGTCCCAGCGACGGACCCGGCGCGATGCCGATGAACCAGCACATCCGTCGCCGCCAATCGTCGAACAAGGCGGTCCGCTCGCGGACCTCATTGGGATTGCGCACCCAGGGGCCGGCGCTGGCGGTGTCGAGATCGGCGCCCGATCCCGCCAGGGCGGTTTCCAGAAGGTAGAGATTGGCGAGATAGGTGGTGACGAGGATGCCTTCCTCGTCGGCGCTCAGATTGTTCAGCCGTTCGAACAGGGTTTCCCACACGCCGGGGGACACCCAGCCATAGGCGAAATCGCGGCTGTTATCGAAGACCTGGGCGCCTTGCGCCGGATAACCGGCGAAGCGGCGCACGTCGGCCAGTTGCTGGGTGGTCAGGGCCATGATCGGGTCAGTCCGCCGGGACCCAGCCCAGCTTGCGATGCTGGGCCAGGGCGTGCTGGTGGATATAAAGGGTGACCGCGCCCCGGCGGACGGCGATCAGGCCGTCGGCGGGACGCGGATCGGTGCCCCGGCCGGTTCCGGAGGAGGGGGCGGAGCCGGTCGGGGACTGCCGGGCCGAGGCGGCGGCCGGCCCGGCATTTCGTTTCACCGCCATGGCGTCAGCCCAGCATGATGGCGGTGTGTTCGGGTTTGATGTTGGCCCAGCCATAGGCGATCGACACCTCGTAGCGGACCCGGCGGTACTGCTTGTACATGGAGAATTCGAAGGCGATGCCCGAACGCGGATCGTGGATGACGGCGCGGTCCTCGGCCATGTCGCCTTCCTCGGGCAGGGCCGGCAGGCGGGTGGCCAGCACCAGGGCCGAGCGGGCGAAGGCCATGTTGCGGGTGGCGGCCCCCAGCACCGCCAGATCGGCGGCGGCGGCGGTGGCCTTCAGACCCGGCGCGGCGATGGTGATGGTGCCGGTGGCCGAGGCGGCGATGGTGGCGGGCTGGGCGACCACGTATTTGTGGGGGTCGCCGGCAAGCGTGACGACGTCGCCGGCCAGCAAGGCCACGGCGCCGCCGGCGGGTACGGTGGCGGTCAGTTGGGTGGCGCCGGCCGCCCCCGACACCGTGACGGTGCCGGTGATGGTGCCGGGCTGGACCGCCTCGGCCACCCCCGCCGATTCCCGAATCTGGAAGCCGTGCAGCTCCAGCAGGGTGCCGCGCCGCAGCGTTTCCCTGGTGCCGGCCTCGTTGGCGGCGGTCAACTGGGTCAGGCTGCGCATGGAGGCCCCGGCGGTGGTGTCGATGACCATCTGCATGTCGCTCATCGGCGCGCCGTTATCGGCCAGGATTTTGCGCAATTGCGCCGAATCGCTCAGGTTGGTGGAAAAGGGCGTGGTGCCGGGCGTGCCCTCGGCCCGCGAGCAGGTGGCGTAAAGGCCGGCGATATTGGCATCCACCTCGTTGACCAGGGTGCGGATCGCCTGCTGGATCTGGTTCTGGCGAATTTGCCGATAGCCGCTGGCGGGCGTCTCGGTGTTGATGCCCTTCTGTTCCTCGCCGGTCCAGCGGAACGGCACCATCCGCGATTTGGTGATGGTGATCGGCTGGTTGCCGATGGTCTGGTCGCCGTCATCGGGGGGCAACTGGCCGGGAGAGACGTCCTCGGCGCTCACGGCCGGGGTGATCGGCACCAGCACCGCCTGGTTCAGCGCCGCGCGTTCGGCGGTGGCGTTCAGGGTGACGGCGGGAATGAAGCCGACCATTTCGCGGCTGACCACGTCGATGGCCTCGTACAGATCGGGAATGAGATTGGTCAGGGTGTTGGTCATGGGGATGGTCCTCGGGTAAGACGCGGCCTAAAAGGGGCGGGAAATCAGTCGGTGACGGTGCCGCCGCCGCGGATGTGGGCCATGCGGGCCTCCGACCCCAGGGCTTCGAAGGCGGTCCGGGCCAGACGGCGGCTTCCGGCGCCGTCGGCGCCGCCGGCCCCCTTGGCGCCGCCGCCGGCGGCCCCCCGGCCTTTCAGGATCGAATCGCGATGGGGATAGGCGGCGACCAGCATTTCCAGGGCCTCGTCGAAGCCGGCCGGCTCGCCGGGTTGCGCCCGGCTGTAAAGGCGGTTGCCGGCCCCGTCCACGGCCACCAAGGCGCCGTTTTCGATGCGGAAGGCGTCGCCGAAGCGGGCCTGGACCAGATCGGGGGGGATGGCCAGCTTGTCGGCGATATAGGCCGAGCGGGCGAAGGCGCCGCCGATCTTCTCATGGGCCAACTGGGCCTCCAACGTCTCGGCCTTCTTGACCATGGGCGCGTATTTGTCCTCGACGGCCTTGATCGCCTGGGCCTTGGCCTTCTCGACCTCGGCGGCATCGACCAGTTTGCCGGCTTCCAGGGTCTTGATTGTGGCCAGGGCGGCGCGGGCGGCGTCGGCGTCGGTGATGCCCTCGAAACCCTTCAGCGCCTTTTCGGCGGCCTCGGCCCGGTCGCGATGGCCCTTCGTCTCGCCGTTGAGGCGCGAGATCGTGGCCATGGTCTGGGGCGCGTCGAAGGGGATTTCCTTGCCGTCGTCATGGACATAGACCGGCTTGCCGTCGGCGACGACGACGTGCCCGGCATTATCGAGCTTCAATTTCATGATGGACCTTCCGGTTTCAGGGGATTCGCGGGGCCGCCTTTGGCCAGCCGCAATTTCTCGTCGTCCCAGGACAGATCGGGGCCGACGATGGCGTGGCGTCGCAATTGGTTGAAGACGGTCTCGGGCGAGACATGGCCGGCGGCGGCGGCGCGCAGCAGCAGATCGGTGGCGCGGTCCGACTGGGCGCCGGCGCCGAAATCCTTGAACAGCGACACTTCGGGCTCGATTTTTTCGCCCAGCCAATCGCCCAGCAGGGCCAGACAGGCGGCCAGGGACCGGTCGAAGCCCAGAGCGATGCGTTGCAGGATCGAGCGCGATCCCTCGCCCTCGGCCACGGTCTGGGTGGCCGTCGCCATCGCCGGTTTCTGCACCAGCAATTCGGCGCCGGTCTGGCGCATGCGGTCTTCCAGATCCAGGATCGATTGCCGCCCGGCCTCGATGGCCGCGCCGGTATGCTCGACATAGCGCAGATTGGCCTTGTCGGACCCCGCCATCACCGCCGAGGCGGCGCCGACGGTGATCTCGTCCTCCGCCGAAAAGCCGGTGCCGAACAGGATCGGCACTCGCGCGGTGTGGAGCAGGGTCTGCTGGTCGGACGAGGATTGCCAATGCTCGATATTGAGATAGGCGAGATCGATCAGCGGCGACGCGCCGATTCCGAAGCCCCGGCGCAGGCCGTAGAAGAAGACGAAGGGAACGCGCCCCAGGGTCAGCGGCCCGCTGTCATGGACCCGCCAGTTCCCGGCCCCGGCCTCACCCTCGACCGGGCGCCAAATGGTCCAGCGGTCGGGGGTGAGCACGCGCACCTGACGCAGGCTCTTTTCGCCGAAGCGGCCTTCGGCCTCGGTGACGGTTTCGGCCAGACGAAGCTGGGTCAGTTCGCCGTTCTCATGGCGCCAGCCCAGGATGGCGGCGGCGGGATAGGCGGAAAAATAGGGCCGGGCGCCCAGGGCGCGTTCCTCGGCCTTGGTCCTGGCCCCCGTGACGGGGGTGTGATCCACCAGCACGCCGAACAATCCATAGTGCAGGCAGGCCAGCATTGCGTCGGCGGCGAAGGCGTGCAGGCCGGTGCCCTGATTGTCGATATCGTCCAGCAGCGCTTCGATTCGCGCCGGCAGCGGCCCCAGGGCCATGGGCTGGGAAAAGGGCTTGGCCGCCAGCACGGCGGCGGTGCGCGAAAAGGCCGGGAACAGAACGGCGGTGGCCAGACGGGCCTGATAGCTGTCGCTATCCTCCTTCGGCCATTGCGGCAGGAAGGCGCGGCCGGCCTTGCGCATGGCATTGGTGCCGCCCACCAGGGCGTCGATCATCGGCCAGGGCTCGGCCATGGCGGCGATGAGCGCCGACGGCTTGGCGACGTCTTCGGAGCGCATGTCATATCCTGAGAGAGGTGACGGAGGATCGCCCCGGCCGGACCAGGGGCCAGCGGGCATGGATCAGATAGCCCAGGGCGTCGGGGGCATGGTCGCGGCCGGCGCTTTTGTCGGGTTCGCCGCCGGTCGTGTAGATCTGCTGTTCCAGGCATTCGACCAAGGTCGGACAACGGCCGCTATCGATGGCCAGCCGCCGTTTGCCGTCGCCGTCCAGGATCAGGGCGTTGACGGCCGCTATCCTGTCCTTGACCGGGGGATTGACCGGCCCGGCGACGATGCCCAAGCGGTGATCCTTCAGAATCTGGATGTCGGACGCGCTGGCATTGACGCTGCGATGGCCGGCCCCGGACGCGTCGGGATAAACGGTCACGGCATGGCCCCGGTCGAGATAATTCTCCTTCAGCAAACGGGCCAAAGCCGGGGTGTCGCGCACCCCCGTCCATTCGCCGGCGATCACCGGCAGGCCGTCGCGGACCACAGCGATGATGGCGGTGCAATTGCCGACGTTGAAATCGATTCCGGCATGGACCGGCTCGCCCGGCCGGATTTCGGCGTCGGCGTGATTGAGGCTCCGCGAGAAATCGGGATAGACGGCGCCGCTGGTCAGATTGACGAAGCGCCCCTCCAGATAGGCGTCCAGAAGCTGGGGCGGATAGGTGGCCCGCAGATTGTCGATATAGCCCTTGGGTAGGAACGGGTTGGAGCGGGTCGGCGCGGTGATCAAACGATAGCCGGGCCGCTGTTCGGCCCGCCACAGGCGATAGACGAAGCGGAATCCCTCCGGCGTGGTGGCCACCGCCGCCGAATTGGGGGCGCCGTCCGGTTTGGTCTGGCGGCAGCGGGCGACGATGCGGTTCCAGGCGTCCCGCGCATGGGATTCCTTCAATGTGTCCAATTCGTCGATGCCGGCATCGGCGATCTCGAAGCCGACGATGCTGTCGGGCACGTCCATCGACCGGAACAGGATGCGCCCGCCGGTGGCCAGAGACAGGGTGCGTTCGGAGCGGTTGAGACGATGCTCGATGCCCCATTCGCTTAAAGTCGCGGCGAAGCGCGGCCAGGCGATCAGGCGGATCAGATCGAAACTGGGGGCGAAATAGCCGACATCAAGGCGGGCATGGCGCAGTTTGAGCAGCAGCAGGCGGATGACCAAAGCCTGGGATTTGCCGGCGCCATAGCCGCCGACGAAGGCGGGAAACGGGTCCTCGGCGAAGGCGAAATCCATCTGCGGCCCGGTCAGAGCCGGCCGGACTTCAATCCTTCGGCTCATCCTCCGGACCGATCCTTCTGACGGTGACGACGATTTCGGTCGGGTTGTCGTCGCCGGCGGCCAGGGCCTTGCGGGCCGCCAGTTCGACCCGCGTCGCCTGGATGGCGGCGCGTACCGCCCGGATGATGCGGGCCTCGGCGGCGTCGCTGTCTTGGGCCGCGCCGTTCCTGGCCCGGTCGTGGGCGGCCAGGGCGCGCCGGCTCATCATCCGCGCCAGGGCGCCCAGGCGCCGCGCCGGATCGGGCGAGGTGATTTCGGGATCGGACTCTTCCGGCTCGGGACCGGATTCGTTTTCATGCTGCCGGCAACGGCCCCGGGCGGGATGGTCGGTGCCCCAACCGGCGGAGCGGCCGCACGGTCGGCCGTGCCGGGTGGGCGCGCCGCATGTCTTGCCGGGCTCGGGCACGTCCGTTTGCTTCGTGCTGATAAGGGGGGTTTAAAAACCAAACCCCCGAGGCGGCGCCTCGGGGGAGGGGAAAAGTTCAACCATGCATTAAGTGCATACAATCATGGGCCGTCCCGTCGGTCAAGGAGAATTTTCACGTTTTGTTCTATTTTTCCGGCACAGGCAGTCGTGCAAGGAATCCAGCCCCCGGCGCAGGGCGAGCAGGGCGGTTTCACGTTCGCCGTCGCGCAAGGGGTCGGGCAGAACATCGTCGATGATGACCGCCTCGACCACCAGACGCACCAGATGTCCCTGGGGACAGGCGGCCAGGACCGCCTCGGCCCGACGCAGGCGGGCGCCGATGCGGGCCTGGGTTTTGGGGTCGGTATCCGATCCATCGTCGTCGGGTGCGCCATTACCGCCGCCGATCCGTTCCAGCGACCGGATGCGGGGATGGCGTTTGGGCAGACCGGCCAGACGATGCCAGCGCGCCCACAGGGTGCGATAGGAATCCGCGGCTTCCTCCATGTCGTCGGTGATCACCGCTTCCATGACCGGCCGGCCGGCCGGGTCGGTGGCGCCGAATTCGCCCAGGCGGCGCTGGCGGCGTCCGTCGGCGCCATGGCGCCACATCAGCCGACCCAGGGCGGTGCCGGCATTGGCATCCGCGCACAGGGCGACGATGGCCTTCCGGCCGGTGCGCCGCACCTTTTCCGCATCCACCCCCAGCCCTTCGGCGCGGCGGTCCAGCGCCGCTTCGGGCAGGATGGTGTTGGCCGGCCGCGCCGCCCGCGCCGGCTGGCCGTTGGGCTGGCGGGGAATGTCGGTCAGACGCTTGCGTCCGGGTCTGGCCATCAGCCTTCTCCCCGTTTGGGCCGGGGACCGTATTGGCGGGTCAGTTCGTTGACCACCGCCTGACGGTGGATGTCGCAGCGAATGGCCGACAGGCGCAGCACCACCATATCGCCGCCGGTCCGCCACAGCCGCCGGGCCGCTTCGTCCTTTTCGGTTTCGGTCATGGAGGTGGCGGCGCGGTTCCAGACCGGGCTGACCAGGGTGGAACGGGGCGCGGCGGATTTGAAAGGGCCGGTCATCGAATAAGGCTCCGTTTTGGTTTTCCTCGATGCGGGATCATCCACCCGCGATAACCAAAACTGGACATAATGTCCGGACATTGTCAATGACCAAGCCAGAATGTCCTGGCCCCTGGCGCCGGACTGTGGCAGGATGGGGAAATGGACAAGATCACCGAGACCGGCCGGCGCCTGGAGGCGATGGCGGCGGAAAGCGGCCTGAGGCGGGCCATCGATTTCGCGCCCCTGGCCGGGCGCGGGGCGGATGCCGTGCGCAAATGGGTCAGCCGCGATTCGATCCCCAAGGAGGCGGCCGATTCCATCGCCGCCCGCTTCGGCTATACGGTCGATTACGTGCTGACCGGGCGCCCGCCCAAATACCGCGAGGGGGGCGAGGCGCCCGCGCCCGCCGGCGCCTTCGTGCCCCAGCCGGTCGAGGTGACGGCGCCCGGCGCGATGCCGGTGGACGTGCCGGTTTACGGTACGGCGGTGGGCGGCGAATCGGGGGATTTCGAACTGAATGGTGAGGTCATCGACCGGGTGCGCCGGCCCTCCGGCCTGATCCATGCGCGCGAGGCTTTCGGCCTGTACGTGTCCGGCACCTCGATGTCGCCCCGCTACGAGGAAGGCGATCTGATCTTCGTCCATCCCGGCCGCCCCGCCAGCCCCGGCTGCCATGTGGTGGTGGAACTGGCCCCCGACGGTTTCGGCCGCCATGGCGCGCTGCTCAAACGCTACCGGGGCCGCACCGCCACCAAATTGCTGCTGTGGCAGATGAACCCGGAGGGCGAGATCGAAATCGATCTCGACCGCGTCCGTCAGGTGCTGCGGGTGCTGACCACCGCCGAACTGATGGGCGTGTGACAAAATGTCCGGACGGGAGTCCGGATTGTGGGGAGAAAGATCGCGGCGGCGGTGTTTTAAAAGCCCGCTTCCTTCGAGTGACGGACGGCCAGAACGACGACATCGCGCCCATCGAAATGATAACGGGCGATATATCCGCCATCGCCGAATTCCACCAGCCAATCCCGGAATTCCGGCTCCATGTCATCGACCGGCCGGCCGATCTCGGGATGGCGCGCCAGGATTTTCACATTTTCGCGGATCACCCCCACCGCACGGGACGCGGCCTCCGGGTTTTTCGCTTTCAGGAACCCATGCAGCCGCGCGACGTCCCGCAGCGCCGCGGCCGACCAGATCAATCGTGGCATTCGGGACTTTCGATGTCTTCGCCGTCTTCCAGCCCGGCAAGCCAGGCATCCGCCTCATCGGCGGTCACATGCAGTCCCGTCGCCTGGTATTCGCTCCAGGCAGCCAAAGCCGATTGCCGAAATTGTTCGCGCTTTTCCTCGCGCTCGACATATTCGGCGATGGCGTCGCGCATGATCCAGTGCGCCGACCGCCGCCGGGTCGCGGCCAGCCGCCGCACCCGCTCCTTCATCTCCTGGTCCAGCTTCAGGCTGGTCGTCGATGCCGCCACGGCGCAGTACTCCAAGGTGTTACCTGGGAGCACTGTATCGGTTCCGAGGGGGCGGTTTCAATGGCGTTGGGGCGGGGATGCCGCTGAGGGGGGGCTTGGCGCGGCGCTGGGAGGCGGCCATTGGGGCGGTAGCCGGGCGAGCAGGGGCCACATGACAGTTTATGAGGCCCCCAGCGCCGACTACACGCGGGGTTGTATGCCGTAACGCCCGCTCACCCCTCACACCGCTCCCCCGGCGGCGACATCGCCGTCCGGGTCAGGCGGCCTTCAGCATGAAATCGACATGGATGGCGTCGAAGGGAAAAACGATTTTGCCACCGTCCGTTCGCCGGACAAGACCGACGGAGATCAGGGCCTGGAGATCACCGTGAACCGCTTTGACATCCCGGTCCACAAGGCGCGCCGCCGCCCGGATCGACAAAGGGGGCTGGCCGGTCATGGCTTTGAGCAATTGCCAGCGTTTTGCGGTCAGAACTTTCCAGAGCAGGTCGGGGGTGGCGAAACTGATACGCGCGCCTTCTTCCGCTTCGCCTTTGGCCCATGCCTGCCGGAACGCCGCCAATCCATCGCAGGTATCGCCGATATCAAGAGTCACGGTTCGCATCGCGCCATTCCTTCACATCCGCTCAAAAATCCGCAATCAGCCTGTTGGCGTCGCGAAACGCGTAGGGCCGTTCGCCCCCGTCCCGGCGACGAAAGCCGCCAGCAGTCCCTTGCCCTGCGGCCAGTCGCCGATGCCGCTTGGGCCGTTGATGTGGCCCAGCGCGCCGGCCTCCACCAATCCGGCGCCCCATTGCTCGGCCCGCAGGCGGGCGTGATCGAGGGTGGCATAGGGATCGTCGCTGCTGGCCACGATCAGGGCGGGAAAGCGGAACGGCGTTTCCGGAACGTCGGCAAAGCCGCCGACCTCGGGCGGGAAAATCACGGCTTTCGGGTCGGGCACGCCGACCAGAAAGGCGCCGGCCACCGGCAGGGCGGACGCCTTTTGCCAATGGGCCACCAACAGGCAGGACAGGCTGTGGGCGACCAGCACAGGCGGGGTTTCGGCGGCGCTCACCGCTTGGGTCAGGGCCGCCATCCAATCGCTCAGAATTGGCTCGTCCCAGCTCGACGGCCGGAAGCGCCGGGCGCGCGGGTGGTCGCGCTCCCACAGGCTCTGCCAGTGGGTTTTCCCCGAACCGCCGAGACCGGGCAGGATGATCAGATCAGGTTTGGTCATGTCGGCGCCGCGTCGAAATTGGAAGCGATGGACAAGTTTCGCGCAAAAGCTTCATTCTCGCATCACAAACGTCACCTGATTCCCACGGGCCGCAAAGCCCGTTCGGTGAAGAAAAGTTCACTTGATGGAAAAAGGGGAGGAGGCTACTGTCGAACGACCGAAAGGGGGGTGGAGTGCCTGTCCGATATTCTCTGCGTTTGGCGCTGGCCGTTTTCGCCGTTTCCCTCGCCTTTCCCGTTTTCGCCCGTCCCCGGACCGGTCCGGTCACGGTCACCGCCGCCGCCGTCACCCTGTCGCCGCTGCCCGATGGGCCGCGCGCCCTGGGCGCGGTGGACAGTCTGGGGCGGACCATTTTGACGGCGCCGTCGCCGGGCATGATCGTCGGTCCGTTCACGGCCACCGGCATGGTCGCCGCCGGCACGATCATCGCCCGTGACGTCCCCCCCGCCTTGCACGACCGTATCGCCGCCGCCCGCGCCGCCGTTACCGAGGCCGGCGCCGCCGAAAAACGTGCCCGCGATCTGGTGGCGCAACGCCTGCGGCCAGCTTTGGCGCTGGCGCTGGCGCAGCGCGACCTGGCCCAGGCGCGGGCACGGCTGGCCGGCCTGCGCCGCGATGCCGCCCAGCAGGTGATCCGGGCGCCGTTCGCCGGCACCTTGCGCTATCTGGTCGCCCCCGGCACTTTCGTTCCGGGCGGAACTTCCATCGCCATTCTCGACGGAAGGGGCCGTCCCTGGATCGATCTGCGCCTGCCGCCGCAGGCCGTGCGGCGGTTGCGGCCGGGCATGGCGGCGCGGATCACGGCTGACGGCTGGTCGGGAACCGGCCGGGTGGCGGCCATCGGCACCGATGCCCGGCCCCTGGGGCTGGTGTCGGTGCGCGTCGCGCTGCCCCGGCGCAATCCCCTGCTGCCTGGACAATGGGTCCGGGTGCGGCTGCTGCGAACCGGCCCGCCGGCTGCCACCGTCCCCGCCGGTTCGGTGGTGATGCGCCAGGGCCGCGATCTGGTGTTCGTGCTCAACGGTGACACCGTGCGCGGCGTGCCGGTGCGGGTGCTGGCCGAGCGCCACGGAAGCGCCTGGCTGGCCGGGCCGCTTCATCCCGGCGACCGGGTCGCCGTCGCCCACGCCGCCCGGCTGACCGGGGGCGCGTCCGTCATCCTTCGACCCGCCCGGCGCCCATGACCGGATTGCTGCGCGGTCTGTGGACCAACCGCTATTCCGTCCTTCTGCTGGCCATCCTGGTGCTGGCGGCGGGCTTCGCCGTCTATGGCGATCTGCCGGAAAGCGTGTTTCCCGACGTGGTCTTTCCCAAGGTCGTGGTGCTGGTGACCGACGGCGATCTGCCGGCCAAGCTGATGCTGCTGAAAGTGACCCGGCCCCTGGAAATGATGGCCCAGGGCGAGCCCGGCGTCCGGCTGGTCCGCTCCCAGACCGGCAACGGCCTGTCGAAGCTGCATGTCTATTTCACCTCGGGCACCGATCCCGAAACCGCCTATCTGCTGTTGCAGGCCCGCCTTGCCGATGCCCACCTGCCGCCGGGCGCGCGCATGACGGTGCGGCTGCAAACGCCCGAAACCTACCCCTTCGCCGAATACGCCCTGGTCTCCGACCGGGTCGACAGCGCGGCGATGCAGGCGGTGCTGGCCTTCACCCTCCGTCCCGCCCTGCTGACCGTGCCGGGCGTCTACAAGGTGTCGGGAACCGGGCGCGGCTGGCCCCAGGTGCGGGTACGCCTGTCGCGCCGCCGGCTGGCCGCCCACCATCTCGACGCCGCCCAGGTGATCGCCGCGCTGCGGGCGGCGCAGGGACCGTTCTTTTCGGGAATCCTGGTGGCGCGGCACCAGCAGGTGGTGGTCGCCACCACCCCGCGTCCCACTACTGCCGCCGCGCTGGCCCGTCTGACCCTGCCGCTGGGTCCCGTCGAACCGGACGGGCGCCGTCTGCCCCTGGCCCTGGGCAGTCTGGGCACGGTCGCCATCGGGCCGCCGCCGCTGCTGCGTCAGGCGGCGGTGGCCGGCTGGCGCCACGCCCTGATCGTCGATATCCAGCCCCAGACCGGGGTGAATCAGGTGGCGCTGGGCCGGGCGGTGAGCCGACGCATCGCCAGCCTGCGCCCGCAATTACCGCCCCATGTGAAACTGATCCGCATCTACGATCTCAGCGGCCTGATCGCCGGCAGTCTGCACGACGTCTGGATCGCCCTGATTTTGGGCAGCGTCATCGCCTGGCTGGTGGTGCTGGCGTTTTTGCGCCGGGCCGGCGCCGCTTTGGCCACCCTGCTGGTGGTGCCCCTGTCCATCGCCGCCACCATGCTGATGCTGCATGTGCTGGGGCTGGGCCTCAACATCATGACCCTGGGCGGGCTGACCGCATCCATCGGCGCCCTGGTCGATCACGCCATCGTCGTCATGGAACGCGGCACCCATGCCCGCGGCGCCGATCCCGGCGCGCGGCGCCGCGCCGCCATCGCCGAATCAGCGCGAATTCTGCCGGCGATGACCTTCGCCACCCTGACCTCGTGCCTGGTGTTCGTGCCGCTGATCGCGCTGGACGGCACCATCGGCCTGCTGTTCCGCCAGATGGCCATCGCCATCGTCGTCGCGCTGATCGCCTCGCAGGTGGTGGCGGTGGTGGTGACGCCGGTGCTGGCGGCGTGGCTGGCCGGACGCGGCGCCGAGACCCGCGAATCCCGGTGGGACGGCGGCTTGCGGCGCTGGTATCTGCGCCGGCTGGTGCGCGGCATGCGCCGCCCCTGGCCGGCGGGGGTGGCGATCCTGGTGCTGGCGGGATTGGGCGCGCTGTGCCTGACGCAATTGCCGACCGCCTTCCTGCCGCCCTGGGACGAAGGCGTGCTGTCCATCCCCTATCGGACGCCGGTGGGCAGTTCGGTGGCGGAAACCCTGCGGGTCGGGCGCAGCCTGATGCGCATCGCCCTGGCCGATCCGGCGGTGGCGCGGGCCTCGCTGGAGGTGGGACGCAGCTTCGCCAACCGGCGCGCGACCCCCAACAAGGGCGCGCTGGCGGTGGTGCTCAAACACCATCGCCGGGCCGGTACCGAGACGGTGATGCGGCGCCTGCACCGGGCCTTCCGCGCCGCCGATCCCGCTTTGGCGGCTTTGGGCGAGGCGCAGGTCATGGGCAATCGTCTGGGCGATCTGTCGGGGGCGCACGCGCCCCTGGAAGTGTTTCTGTTCGGCACCGATTCCGCCGCCCTGTCCCGCGCCGGCGCCCGTCTCGCCCACGCTTTGCGCCGTTCCGGACGGTTCGAGCAGATCACCTTCAAATCGGCCTCGGCCGGTTCGGAACTGGATTTGCGGCCCCGCGCGGCGGCCCGCCTCGACGGGGTGACGGGCCCCGCTCTGGCGCGGGCGGTGAAATTGCGGCTGTGGGGAATTCGCGCCGGCTATCTGCTCGACGGCGAACAGATCCTGCCGATCCGGGTGACCACCGGGGGCGCGCCGCCCAGTCTGGCGGGAATGGCCGGTCTTCCCATCCGTCTGCCGGGAGGGACGAGGCCGGCTTTTGCGCCGCTGGGCGCGGTGGCCCATCTCCATTTGCGGGGCGCCGTTCCCTATGTCACCCACCAGGCCCTGGTGCCCTATGCCTATATCTGGTTGCGCCCGGTCCCCGGCGAGGGCCTGTCGGCGGCGGCGGCGGCCGCGCGGGCGGTGATCGCCAATGTTCATCTTCCCGGCGGCATGACCACGCTGCTGGGCGGCTATTACGGGGAACAGACCAAAAGCTTCCGCCAGATGGCGCTGGTGCTGGGCGGCACCCTGCTGATCCTGCTGGTTCTGTTCGGGTTCCAGTTCGGTGGCCAGCGGATGGCGCTGCCGGCGATGGCCTCCATCGCCCTGGCCGCGCCCGGCGCCCTGGCGGCCCTGCTGCTGACCGGGATCGACCTCGACAGCACCGCCTTTCTCGGCATCCTGATCGTCTACGCCATCGCCGTGAACAACGTCATTCTGGTCTTCGCCCTGCGCTCCCATTCCGTCGCCCGCCACGGCCCGCCCCAGATCGCCCGCGCGGCGGGACGGCGGCTGCGCCCGGTGCTGATGACCATGCTCGCCGATATCGGCGGTTTCCTGCCGCTGGCCATCGGGGTGGGCCGCGGCACCGCGCTGTTGCAGCCTCTGGCCATCGCGGTGATGGGCGGGTTGGCCCTGGCCGTGGTCAGCTCGCTCTGGCTGGCGCCGCTGCTTTACGCGGTGCTGGCGCCCCGGCTCGCCGAAGCGGTCCCGCGATCCGTCCGGCCGAAGGGATAAGGCCGTCCCGGCGCGAGGAAGCGTCCATCGATTTTTGAACGCGATCACTGGAAAGAGAGCCGTTCACGCGCTACCATTTTCCCGGGCGGCGCTTGAAAATTACGATGTCAACGCCTTCCGGGTCGGACGCAGGGTAATCGGGTGAAGGCGCGTTGGAGCGGAGCGACTAGGCCGTTGAGGCCGCCGCAGCGTGCGGAGAGATC
>JAJZUL010000080.1 GCA_021848545.1 Pseudomonadota bacterium | reverse complement strand
GTGCGGAGAGGCTCCATCGGGGCCTCGGAGCGCAAGCGAGGATAGCCAAGGGCGCGGACGCGACCGCCCGGCGATTGAGGGAAATATACATAATGCAGGGGAAGCGGGTTCACCCGATTCCCCTGGGCGGGGGCGAGCCCGCCGCAAAGAGATCCCCGTTCCAGGGCGATCGGGCGAAGCCGAGCGCCCTGATCCCCGTTCCCACCGCCGTTTCCTCGCGGCATGGGCCATGATACGGTGGCAAGCCCGCGTGCCCCGGAATATCGGGACTCTCGCGGGGGGATGTCATCGCAGGGACGCCGCCGAATGACCGAGGACCAGCTTATCGATCTCTACCGCACCGTGCGGCGCATCCGCCGGGTGGAGGAGGTGACGGCGGAGATTTATCCCTCGGACAAGATCAAAAGCCCGGTTCATCTCGCCATCGGCCAGGAGCATGTGGCGGCGGCGGTCTGCGCCGCGCTGGCCGAGGGCGACATCGTCGGCGGGTCCTATCGCAGCCATGCCGTCTATCTGGCCAAGGGCGGCGATCTCGCGGCGATGATGGCGGAAATGTACGGCAAGGATGCGGGCTGCTGCCGCGGCAAGGGCGGTTCGATGCATATCGGGTCGGCCGCCGTCGGAATGGTGGGGTCGTCGGCGGTGGTGGCGACCCAGATTCCCGTCCTGGCCGGCTGGGCGCTGGCGCTCAAACGCCGGGCGCCGGGGCGGTTGGCGGCGGCGTTTTTCGGCGACGGCGCCACCGAGGAAGGGTGTTTCTACGAAACCCTCAACTTCGCCGCCCTGCATCGTCTGCCCCTGTTGCTGGTGTGCGAGAATAACGGCTACGCCATTCACGAACCCCTGACCAGGCGCCGCGCCATCGACGATCTGGGCACCGTGGCCGAAAGTCTGGGGGTTCCGGCCCATCGCGTCGCCGACGGCGACGTGTTTTCCCTGGCCCGGGTGGCGGCGGCGGCGGTGGCCCGCATCCGCGCCGGCGGCGGCCCCGAATTCATCGAGGCCCGGGTCTATCGCTGGCGCGAACATGTGGGGCCGAACGAGGATTTCGAGCAGGGCTATCGTTCCCGTGAAGAGGCCGCGCCGTGGATGGAGACGGACCAGCTGGTCCGATTGGCCGAACGGGTCGATCCCGGCCGCCGCGCCGTCATCGATGCCGAGATCGAGGCGGAAATCGCCGCGGCGGTGGCCTTCGCCGAAGCCGCGCCGGTGCCGCCGGTGGGGGAATTGCGGAGCGATGTCTATGCCTGACGCGGGGAAATCCGACATGGTGGAGGCGCGGCCGCTGCGCTATGTCGACGCGCTTCGGGAAGCGGTCGCCCAGGAGATGGAACGCGACCCGGACGTGTTCGTGTTCGGTCTCGACGTGGACGATCACAAGGCCATCCAGGGATCGACCCGGGGCCTGCTGGAACGGTTCGGACCGGAGCGGGTGTTCACCACGCCGTTGTCGGAGGACGCCATGACCGGGGTGGCGATCGGCGCCGCCATGGCCGGCATGCGGCCGATCCATGTCCATATCCGCATGGATTTCATGCTGCTGGCCATGAATCAGCTGGCCAATATCGCCGCCAAGGCCCGCTATATGTGGGGCGGGCAATGGCGGGTGCCGCTGGTGGTCCGGGCGATGGTCGGCAAATCCTGGGGCCAGGGCGCCCAGCACAGCCAGGGACTGCATTCCCTGTTCATGCATTTTCCCGGTCTCAAGGTGGTGGCCCCGTCCAACGCCCATGACGCCAAGGGCTGCCTGATCGCCGCCATCCGCGACGACAATCCGGTGGTGGTGATGGAACACCGTCTGCTGTACGGGACCGAGGCGGCGGTGCCGACGGCGCCCTTTACCGTGGAACCGGGCCGGGCGCGGGTCTGCACCGCCGGCGACGACATCACCATCGTCGGCGTGTCCAACATGGTGCAGGAAGCGATCCGCGCCGCCGAATTGCTGGGCAAGGTCGGGGTGGCGGCCGAGGTGATCGACCCGATCTGGCTGTCCCCCCTCGACATCGACACCATTCTCGCCTCGGTCAAGCGCACCGGACGGCTGCTGGTGGTCGATAACGGCTGGACCATGTGCGGCGCCGCCGCCGAAATCCTGGCCGCCATCGCCGAACGCGCCGAGCGCGCCGTACAAATGCGGCGGATCGGATTCGCCCCCACGCCCTGCCCGACATCGCCCTGGCTGGAGGCCGAATTCTATCCCAATCCCGGCACCATCGCCGCCGCCGCCTGGGATCTGGCGCGGCCGGGTGAACCGGCCTGGAGCCCCGATCCCGAAGAGACGCGTCTGGCCTATCAGACCCAGTTCAAGGGGCCGTTCTGAACGATCGTGTCTCGACCGGGGGCGGGATTGCGCTCATACCAATCCGGCAAGGATTCCATCGGCCTGGATGTCGGCGGCGACCCGTGTCTGCTGCTGGTCGGGCCAGTGGCGCGGTAGCCAGCCGGTGGCGCCGGTCAGGGAGACGGGGCGAAAACCGTTACCCCGTTTCTCCATGATCCAAAATCCCCGATAAGCCGAGACCGGGCCGAACATCTCGCCCACCGCCAAAGTGACGCCGGGATGGAGGAATTGATCGGGGCCGGAATCAGGAATGATGTCATGGGCGATCGATGCCCGCAGACTTGCCTCGTCGCAATCGGCCAGTTGCCGCTCCAGGTCGTCGCCGCACAGGAACCCGCCCTCCGCCAGAAGGGGCTGGGACATGCGCAGATCGGAGCGGACGTCGTCGTACAGATGGCTGCCATCGAGATAGATCAGGTCGTAGGGGCCGGTCAGGGTCGGCATGATCGCGCTGCTGGTGCCCTCGAACCTCTCGATCGTCGCCTGGGGGGGGAAGAAACGCAGGTTGTGCTGGAACAGGCGGCCGGCGGCACCGCTCGCGAGGGACAAGGTCAGGGCGTCGGTTCCCACGCCGGGCGCGTCATAGGCCGCCCATTTATCCACGCAATGGATGATCGTGCCGCGCTCGGTCAGGGCGGCGGCGGCGCTGGTCCAGCTAAAGGCCGAGGCCCCGATGTAACTGCCGATTTCAAGGATGCGCAGAGGGCCGTCGCCCTGACGTTTGCGGTGAATGGCGGCGGCCATGTAAGCCTGCCTCGCCGGTTGATGAGCGCCGGCAAAGGCTGGAAAGAACGGCCGCGTGGTCAGGTTCTCGATTTCCCGTCCGGCGTCGGGCTCGCTGTCGGAGACCCGCCGATACTGGCGTGTGGCCTCATCCACATAGCCCAGGCGGGCCAGGCAATCGGCATAGTTCATGATGTGAAAGGCGGTTGCGCCGGCGCTTTCGGCTGCCTGCTTGAAAAATGCGACCACTTCTTCCGGGCGCCCCATGTCGCGGCGGATCATGGCCAATAAATAGATGGCGCCGTCGCGTTGGGGGCCATCTTGCGAAAGCAGCCCCAACAGGGCGATGCAGCTCTGCTCCGCCGCGGCGAAGTTCCCGGCCTCAGCCTGACGAAGCGTGGCGTCCAGCGCCGTCTCGATGTCCACGTCTGTCGGCGAAAGGGAGGCGCTCATCGAGCCAATATTCTCCGGAAGTTGAATTACGCTACCCTATCATTCGTCTTGCGGCAATGTATGGCGGCCTGCAAATCAGGGGAATCGGG
>JAJZUL010000011.1 GCA_021848545.1 Pseudomonadota bacterium | reverse complement strand
GCCTGGGCAAAGTGGGCGGCGCGGACCCCGCCGGATTCAAGCAGGCCCTGGCCGAAACCGCCGAAGCGCCCGGCGGCGTTCAGGGGCCGGACGGAACGTCGGCCATCAACGCCGTCGATTCGCTGCTGATGGTTCAGGAAAGCGACGCCATCGGCGAGCGCGAAGCCCGGCGACGGATGATTCGCCGCGGTGAGGAAATCCTGGATCGTCTGGAGGAGGTGCGTCGCGGCCTGCTGACCGGCACCCTGTCGCGGGAGCAGTTGACCGCCCTGGCCGGGTCCGTTCGCCAACGGCGCGAAAACTGCGCCGACCCCCGCCTGGGCGCGCTGATGGACGAAATCGAGCTGCGGGCCGAAGTGGAACTGGCCAAGCTGTCGCGCTGAAAATAAAAGCGATCGGCTGCATCCGCGCGCGGATGATAAACCGCAAGACGATACCGCTTCGCCGCCTCTCAAATCGGGATGCGTTCGCCCCATGTACCGACCTGTTACGTTCTGCCCTTGCGGCGCAGGGGCCGTCCCCATATAGTCCGCAACACCTTTGATGGACCCACTACGCGGGGAAACCGGATGACCGTCACGCTGCCGCAGGACTATCGCCCAGGCGAGGACGAACCCTTCATGAGCGACGTCATGCGGGAATATTTCCGGCAGAAGCTTTTGACGTGGCGCTCCGAACTGCTCCGCGAGTCCGACGAAACCCTGGCCCACCTTCAGGAAGGCGGGGTGCTGGAAGCCGATATCGCCGACCGGGCCTCGACGGAAACCGACCGGGCTTTGGAATTGCGCACCCGCGACCGCGAGCGCAAGCTGATCGCCAAGATCGACGCCGCCCTGGCACGGATCGAGGATGGCTCTTACGGCTATTGCGAAGAAACCCACGAACCGATCGGCATCCGCCGCCTGGAAGCCCGGCCGATCGCGACCCTGTCCATCGAGGCGCAGGAACGCCATGAGCGCCTGGAGCGCACCCACCGCGAGGATTAAGCCCGTCCATATCGGGCGGAGCCACTTCGCACCCGGCGCCGCCCGGCGCTGAGGACGCAATTCCCATGTCTCTTCGCATTTCCGTGGTCGACGGCGCCCTGTCGGGAAAAAGCTTCGTCTTTTCCGACAGCCACCCCACGATCACCATCGGCCGCCACCCGTCCTGCGACGTGGTCTTTCCCGCCGACGATATCCGCGTGTCGCGCTATCATGTGGCGCTGGAACGCAAGCTGGCCCGCTACCGGATTCTGATGCAGGCCGACAACCCGGTCTGGATCGACGGCGAGGAAGCCCATGACGGCGACGAGCTGCCCATGGCGGCGCGTATCGCGCTCGGCCATCCCGACGGGCCGCAATTGCTGCTGGAAACCAGCGAAGACGACGACCTGCCCCCCACCGAACGCTACGCCCGCCACGTCAGCCCGGCCAGGATGGCGGAAGAGGCCGAACGCATCAGCCGTTTCGCCCGCCGCCTGACGGTGGTGCTGGCCCTGGTGGTGGTGGCGATGCTGATGGGGGCGGGATGGCTCGCCCATGTGGACAGCCGCCGCCAGGACGCCCTGATCGCCCAGGTGGACAAGGCCATTCAGCCGCGCGCCGAGGAGGAATTGGCCTCGAAGCTGCGCCAGGCGTCGACCTCGGTCTATCTGGTGGCGATCAAGGACCGCAACGGCCTGTCGCCGTTCGGCACCGCCTGGGTGGCGGCGCCGGGCGTTCTCGCCACCAGCGCCCATATCGCCGACGTCTTCGGCCAGTTGGCCGGCGGGCTGAAACTGATCGTCCGTGCGCCGGGCACCCCGGTCCGCGATTTCACCGTCACCGGCGTCACCCTGGACCCGCTCTACCGCCGCTTCGAACAGGCCTGGCGCCAATACGGTCCGGTCGCCGCCGGCGCCGGCGGCGAAAGCCGGTCCATCACGCCCGCCGGCGGCTATGACGTGGCGTTGCTGCGGGTCAGCAAGGCCGACGCGGCCAAACTGGCGCCGCCGCTGCCCATCGCGCCCAATCACACGCTGTTGTCCTTGCAGCCGGGCGATGTGGTGGGCTATGTGGGCTTTCCGGTGGAAAGCGCGGCTTTGGGCGGGGTCAATCCCGACGATCCCGAACCCCAGCTTCAGATCGGCCGCCTGACCGCCCTGACCGATTTCTTCCTGGTCAAAAGCGACCCGGCCCACCGCCAGTTGCTCCAGCACACCTTGCCGGTCCAGGGCGGCGCGTCGGGTAGTCCGGTGCTCGACCGCGAAGGCCAGGTGGTGGGAATCCTGTCGGGGGGCAATCTGGTTCAGATCGGCCGGAACGGCGTGCGGGTGGCCACCGGCATCGGCGTCAATTTCGCCCAGCGGGCCGACCTGTTGCGCCAGTTGCTGAACGGCACCGCCGGCGACCATATCGCCGCCACCGAACGTTATTGGGAACGCCGCCTGCGCCAGTACCATACCGAAATGGATCTGGCGTTGCAGGATTGGGCCGCCAGCCACGGCGCCTCCGCCCTGCCTCCGCCGATTTTCGAGACCGACGGCCGCACCGAGCCGACCCCCAGTTACGACATGCCGGTCTATATCCATCCCTTCCGGATGAGCAAGCCCGGCTGGTACCTGTTCCTGGCCACCGCCGCCGACCGCACCGATATCGACATGATGGTGGTGGAAACCACGCCCAACGGACCGCGCATGGTGGGCATCAACGTTTCGCCGGACCATTATCCGGGGGTCGAGGTCGATGCCGACAAGGCCGCGCCGGCGACCATCGTCGTCCCCGGCCCCGGCGGCACCAACGTCCATCTCGAGGTGTATTACCTGCCGCTTCGCGCCAAGCCGGTCAACGCGGCGCCGGTCACGCCGGCCGGAATGCGGTGACGCGGGCGTCGGATCGACGCTCGTTCACGTCGATCCGACCGTTCGCCTTCGATTAAGACTTAAAGCTTCAGGCGCGGATTATCGGCGGAGGCGCCGACATCCGTCCTGGCCTGACGCAAATGACGGCCGCCGATGCCCGGCATCGCGAAGGGGGCGACGGCATTGGTCATGCCGCCCAACGCCTTGCAATCGCCGCTTTCATGGGTGACGACCTTGGTGTGCCCGTCCTTGCCGACGATCGTTTCGCTGCTGCGCATGCAGACATGACCGCCCACCATGGTGCTGACCATCGAATAGCCGGTCATGCCCGCCGGCGCGTGATGAAGCGCCGCCGTGAACAGGTGACCGGGAATGGCGGCGGTCGCCGCGTCGGCTTCGTGCAGCAGGGTGGCCATTTCCCGATGCATCGCCAGCGACACCCGGTGGAACGCCGCCAACGGCGAGGCCCAGCCGTCGAAGGCCGCCGCCACCGGCCCGGTTCCGAAGGTCACTTTCGGTGCCACCGGGCCGCTATATCGGATATGGGCGATTCCGCCATCGGGCAGGCGGATGGTCATGGTGTGGGTCGCCGGTGCCGCGGCCCGCGCCGCGCCGGCACCCACGATCAAGGCCGCGCCGGCGCCGATCAAGGTGGCGGCCGCGATTCCGGCCATAAGAGTCTTTCCAAGAACCCGCATGGATAGCCTCCTTGAAAGGGTGAGGACGCCTCCAAAATAAAAGCGCGTTTTCGTTGTTTCCAGTCCGACAAGCTGAAACTTTCGTAAGATTTTCATCGCAGCCAGCGGCGCAGCCGGCGCAAGGCCAGACGATCGTCCAGGCGACCGCCGACGATCCGGCGCAGAGGCCGGGCCAGCCGCCACCCCGGCGTGCCGGCGGAGATTTCCCCCCAATCGATCAACACCGCCCGCCCCGTCCCGGTCACCACCACATTGGCGGGGGTGAGATCGCCATGGAGCAATCCGGCCCGGTGCAAGGCCCGCAAGGCTTCGGCCACGTCCGCCGCCGCCAGGGCCGGCACCAGGGAGGAGGGGCGCGCCGACAGGGGCCGGCCTTCGATCCAGCCATGCATCGCCCATCCCCGCCCCCAGGCCAGAAGCGGCGCCACCAGGGGATGGCGAAAGGCGGCGCGCCGGGCCATCGCGGCCGTGTCGCCGGTGGGATCGGGCGTGCCTTCCGGCCAGAATTTCAGGGATACCGGGCCGAAATCGGGATGATGGCCCCGCCAGGTTTCCGGCGGCCCGAAACGCAGCCGCTCGATCGGAACGACGCCGTGAGGCAGAACGACGCCGGGGGGCGCGCTCATTCGGCCGGGACCACCGCCCCCTGGATATCGAGGTTCAGCGCATCGACCAGCCCCCGCAATTCCTGGCGGGCGGTGAGATGGCTCATGCTGAGCTGGAAACCCAGCAGGCTGTTGCGCAGATCGAGCAGGGTCAGACCGTCAAGGAACAGCGAGCGATAGATGACCCGCTCGCCCAGCCCCGGCACCAGCCGGAAGCCGATGCGCTGGGCCAGATCGGACAGCAGCTTTTCCATGTCGCGCTTGTTGCGGGCGTCCAGCGAGGACAGGCGGTTGCGCACGACGATCCAATCGACCACCGCCCGTTCGCCGCGCAAGGCCCGCTGCTTCTTGGTGTCCCACACCAGTTCGGCATATTGGCTGGGGCGGGCGATGCGCATGGTTTCGGGCTCGACATGGGCGAGAACGTCGAGATCGATCAGGCTGTCATTGAGAGGGGTCACCAGGGTCTGGGCGTAGGAATGGGCCAGACGCGACAAGGCGTTGTCGCTGCCCGGCGTATCGATCACCACCACGTCGTGGCGGTCGCGCAATTCGGCGATGGTCTCCAGCAGACGCGCGGCATCGGCCTGCGCGTCCGCCGACGGCGGAATGGAACGATGTTCGGACGATGGCAGGCCCAGATCGCCCTTCTGGTCGCGGGCGCGCCGATTTTCCAGATAACGGGTCAGCGTGCCCTGGCGGGCATCGACGTCGATGCTGCCCACCGACAGGCCCCGATAAAGCAGCGCGACCAGAATATGCATGGACAGGGTCGATTTGCCGGTACCGCCCTTTTCGTTGCCGACGACGATGACGTGCGCCTGCCCCATGATCCAGGCCCCCCGCGCCCATGATTTGAAGTGCTGCCGAATTCTACCGTAGCGGCGGGGGTCCGGGCAATTGTCCCGGCTGGTCAGCGATGTTATGCTGCCGCGACATCTTGGGGGAACGGGCGCACGAGGGAACGAGACCTTGAGTGAGCAGGTCGATTGCGCGGTGATCGGCGCCGGGGTGGTCGGCCTCGCGGTGGCCCGCGCTCTGGCCCTGGCCGGGCGCGAAGTGGTGGTGCTGGAACAAGCGGGCCAGATCGGCACCGGCATTTCATCGCGCAACAGCGAAGTCATCCACGCCGGATTCTACTACCCGCCGGGCAGCGTCAAGGCCGCCTTGTGCGCCGAGGGCAACCGGCGCCTTCGCGCCTATGCCGCCCGGCGCGCCATCGCCTGCGACATGGTGGGCAAGCTGGTGGTCGCCACCGGCGAGGAAGAGGAGCGGACCCTGGCCGGCCTGCTTGAACGCGGGCGGGCCAACGGGGTCGAGGGACTGACCCTGATATCGGGGGCCGAGGCGCGGGCGATGGAACCGCAGCTCGCCTGCACCCGGGCCCTGTCGTCGCCCGCCACCGGCATCATCGACAGCCATGCCCTGATGCTGGCCCTTCAGGCCGATGCCGAGGCCAAGGGCGCCGTCTTCGCCTTTCACGCGCCGGTGACCGGCGGGGGACCGGACGGCGATTCCATGACCATCGATGTCGGCGGGGCCGAGCCCATGCGCCTGTCGGCCCGCCTGACGGTGATCGCCGCCGGGCTGGGCGCGCCGCATGTGGCACGGATGCTGAAGGTGCCCGGCGCGCCGCCGGCTTATCTGTGCAAGGGCAATTACTTCACCCTGTCCGGCCCCACGCCGTTTTCCCGGCTGGTCTATCCGGTCCCGGCCTCGGCCGGTCTGGGCATCCATTACACCCTGGATCTGGGCGGTCGCTGCCTCTTCGGCCCGGATGTGGAATGGGTGGAGAGCGCCGATTACACCGTCGACGGCGGACAGCGCGACGCCTTCGCCGCCGCCATCCGGCGCTATTGGCCGGCGGTGGAGGCGGACCGCCTGACCCCCGCCTATGCCGGCATCCGCCCCAAGATTCGCGGGCCGCAAGACAAGGGCGGCGACGATTTTCTGCTTCATGGGAGGCGCGATCACGGATTGGCGGGACTGGTGGCGCTGTACGGCATCGAATCGCCGGGCCTGACCGCCTGTCTGGCCCTGGCCGAGCGGGTAATGGAGATGGCCGGGTGTTGAGAGCCCGCGTCATAGGCGCGATGCTGGCCGCCCTGGTCGCCGCCGCCCCGGCCGCTGCCAAGGTGCCGGTTCCCAACGTTCCCGATTATCCGGCGGTGTGGCGTTACGTCATCACCACCCTGGCCGCCTATGCCAAGAAACGCGACCCGTCTTTTCTGGTGCTGGTCCGCGGCGGTCCGGGATTGATGGTCAAAAGCCGGTGGGAGGCCCGCCGCGACCGGGCCCGCGACCCGGACGGGCTTCATCGCGCCCGGCACCGGCCGGTGGGCGCGATCTATCGCTCCTATGTCCGGTCCCTGGACGGGTTGACGGTGAACGGCCTGTATTGCGGTATCGACCGGATCACCCGGCCCCTGACCCAGGCCGTCGCCGCGATGAAGGCCCGGGACGCCAAGCTGGCCAAAGACCACGATTACGGCATTCTGCCGCCGCCGGCCGCGATCCCCGACGGGCCGTTCAGCATCGATCCCCAGGTGGAATTGAAGCGCGCCGCCGAAATCCGCAAACAGGCCGAACGCGACCGCCATGTCCACCGCGCCCTGACGGGGATCGAGGCCATGCGCGGGCGGGGCCGCGCCGTTCTGTCCATCGACGATTGCGCCACCGCCGCCATGGCCGCCGCCGCGCAGCGCGATGGCGACCGCGACCATGTGCTGACCTTCGCCGCCACCGACGATTCCCGTCTCGACCGCCTGCCCGACCGTTATCCCGACCACGAGAACGCCGCGCCGGTCGCCACCCTGGGTCAGGCCCGCAACTGGCTGCCGATGATCAACGGCGACCGCTATCAAACCACCGACCAATGGCTGAAGGATGTGGGCCGCACCAATTACGACGTCGTGGTGGTGGGCGTCATGCATCGCGGCAAGGCCACCGTGACCAAGGCCGAAATCGCGGCTTTGAAATACAAGCATCTGGGCGCGCCCCGGCTGGTCCTGGCCGACATGCCGGTCGGGCTGGCCTTCGACAACCAGTGGTATTGGAAAAAGGAGTGGCATGTGGGCGACCCGGCCTTCCTCGCCGCCGTCGATTCGAACCGGCCGGACGCCTATATCGTCGATATGTCCAACCCGGCCTGGCGCGCGATCCTGGGCAAATACATCGCCGGCATCATGGATCTGGGCTTCGACGGGGTGGTGTTCGACGACGTCGATACCTACAGATGGTACGAGCGCCGCACGCCGCTCACGGGATATTGAGCCGATGCTGAAGGCCGCGCGCAGCTACGAGGAAGCCTGCCGCACCTTTCGGTGGCGCATTCCCGACCTTTATAATCTGGCCTTCGACGTCTGCGACCGCCAGACCATGGCCGGCGCCGACGGCCATCGCACCGCCCTGGTGGTGGAGGGCACCGACGGCTCGGTCGAGCGTTATACCTTTCATGTGCTGCGATTGCTGTCCAACCGTCTGGCCAACGTGCTCACAGCGGCGGGGGTCGGCGACGGCGATCCGGTGCTGATCGGCCTGCCGGCCTCGGTGGAGGCGGCGATCGCCGTGCTGGCGGTCACCAAGATGGGGGCGATCGCCGTGCCGGTGCCGGCCGGCCTGGGGGCCGAACCCGTGGGCTGGCGGCTGGCCGATTGCGGCGCCAAGGCCGCGGTGACCACGCCCGACATGGCCGCCGCCATCGTCGCCGCCGGAAGGTCGATCCCGCATCCGCCGGCCCTGGTGCTGGCGGCGGGCGAAGCGCCGACCGGCAGCCGCGATCTGTGGGCGATTCTGGAACAGGCCTCCGACGCCTTCGCCCCGGCGGTCACCGCGCCCGACCATCCCGCCTTTTTGTTCTATCCGCCCCTGGCCAGCGCGCGGACACCGGGCGTGCTGCATGCCCACCGCGCCGTGCCGGGCAATCTGCCGGCGATGGAATTCGCCCTGGATTTCTTCGCCCAGTCCGGCGACGTGCTGTGGAGCGCATACGATTGGATGAGCCTGGAAGGCCTGCTGTGGGGCATCCTGCCGGCCTGGCATCACGGCGTGCCGGTGATCGCCTATCCCGGCGGCTTCGACCCCGAACACGCTTTGGGCCTGATGGCCCGCCACGGGGTGCGGGCGGCGCTGCTGCCTCCCCACGAAATGGCGGAACTGGCGGCGGTTGCCGGCAATCGTCCCCACCATATGCCCCGCGCCCTGGCCACCGGCCCGCTGCCCTTGGACGAGGCGGCGAGCGCGGCGGTGGAACGCTGTTTCGGCGTGACCGCCAACCAGATCTGGGGCCTGCCCGAAACGGGGGCCTTGGCGGCCAACAATCCCCGTCTTCTGGAACGGATGCCGGGCTCGCCCGGCCGCGCCCTGCCGGGCATGACGGTCGAGGCGATCGATCCCCAGCAGGGCCGGGTCCTGAACGCCGGGGAAAGCGGCATCCTGGCGGCGGCTGAAGGATTGCCCGGCGGCTTTCTGGGCTATTGGCCCAAGGGCGACGGCGGACGCCACCTGACCAATGGTTGGCTGTCGTCGGGCTGGCCGGGTCTGCGCGATCTGGACGGTTACCTGTGGCCCAGCCCACCGCCGCCGCCGCCCCGGGGCGCTTTCGATCTGGGCGGCCGGCGCATCGTCCTGGCCGAGGTGGAGGCGGCTCTGGCCGCCCATCCCCGGGTGAGCGAGGCCGTCATCCTCACCCATATCCCCGGCGAAATGCGCGCCTTCGTCGCGCCGGCGCCGGGCATCGCCGGCGATGACGCGCTGAGCGCCGATCTGCGCGGCTGGATCGCCGCCCGGCGCGCGGTCTATGAGGTGCCGCACCGCATCGAATATGTGGATCGCCTGCCCCGCGCCGAGGACGGCTCCATCGACCGCAAGGCGCTGGCCCGCCGCCCCATGCGCCTGGACGCGCCTTTCGCCGGCGACCGCCTGCCCAGCACCAAACGCTAAACCCCCTCGCGCTCCAGGACGTTGGGATCGAATCCGAACAGGTCCTTGATCGCCGCCGCGCCCGGCGGCGTGACCTCGATCAGACGGGTTTCGGCCCGCCGGCGCAGCCAGTTCCTGGACAGAAGAACCGTCACCAGACGCCGCCCCAGCGGGCCGGCCAGATGGTGGGTGCGTTCGGTCCAATCCAGACATTGCCGCCCCTCCCCGTCCGGTCCCCGCGCGTCGATGCCCAGAGCGGCGAACCAGTCGATGCCGGCCGCCGTCACCTCGAACCGCTTGTCGGGCATGGCGACGATCAGATCGCGACGTTGCAACGCCTCGGCCACCGCCACCCCCAGCCGCCCGGCCAGGTGGTCGTAACAGAAGCGGGCGTGGCGCACCCGGCGGGCCTGGGCGTTGGGACGCCGGCGCCGCACCGGCACGATCGCCGCCAGATATTCGATGGCCTGGGCCACATGGGGGCCGGCCAGCCGGTAATAACGATGCCGACCCTGGCGCTCGACCGCCAGCAGCCCCCCGTCGAGGAGCTTGGACAAATGGGCGCTGGCGGTCTGGGCGGTAATGCCGGCGGCCCAGGCCAGTTCCCCGGCCGGCAGCGCGCAGCCGTCAAGCAGGGCGGCCAGCATCGCCGCCCGCGTCGGATCGGCGATCAGGGCGGCGGTGGCGGCGACATTGGGGTCGCGACAGGAAAAAGGATCGGGCATGGCGCCATCATAGCGTGAAACGGGATGCGACGGTTCGTCCGCCATCGAATCATCGCGGTCCCGGCCCGGATTAGGGTGCGGGCCGTCACGCCCTGCGATCGGACCCGTTCATGCCCGCTTCCACCATCCGTCATCCCCGCCTGACTCTGCCGGTTCTGTGTCTGGCGGTGCTGGCCACCCAATTGGACACCTCGGTCGCCAATCTCGGCCTGCGCCCCATCGGCATCGGCCTGCATGCCGGGTTCGGCGCGCTGCAATGGGTGATCGACGGCTATACCCTGCCCTATGCGGCGCTGTTGCTGACCGGGGGGCATCTCGCCGATCTGTACGGACGGCGCCGCCTGTTCATGGCCGGCGCCGCCCTGCTGGTGCTGGCGTCGCTGGCGGGGGCGCTGGCCCCCGACATCGCGGTGCTGATCGCCTCGCGGGTGCTGGCGGGAACCGGCGCCGCCCTGCTGGTGCCGGCCGCCCTGGCTTTGATCCGCGTCGCCTGGCCAGATCCCGTCCCTCGCGCCAAGGCGCTGGGTCTGTGGGCCGCCGGCAACGGCGTCGCCTTCGCCATCGGCCCCATCGCCGGCGGACTGATGATCGAACATTTCGGATGGCGCGGCATCTTCGTGGTGGCGATTCCGGCGGCGCTGGCGGCGGTGGCGCTGGCGCCGATGGCGCTCCCCCTGTCCGCCGACCCCGACGACCGCGCCTTCGACGCCCCCGCCCAGCTTTTGGGAATCCTCATCCTGGGCGGCATGGTTGCCGCCGCCATCGCCATCCGCAGCCATGTCGGGCTGGCCGCCGCCGCGCTGCTTGTCGCCATCCTCGCTTTGGTCGGGTTCATCCGGGTCGAGAGCAGGGCCGGCGCCGGCGCCCTGGTGCCGTTGGACATGCTGCGCCTTCGGCCCTTCGTCGGCGCCGTCATCGGCGCCGCCGGAATGACCTTCGGGATGTACGGCACCATCTTTCTGCTACCGATGGCCTGGTTGCAAAGCAATCGCCTGGACCCGGTGCAGGCCGGTCTGGCGCTGATGCCGATGGCGGTGATCTTCGCCGTGGTTTCGTCCGCGTCGGGCCATCTGGCGGCGCGCTGGGGATTGCGGCGGCTGACCGCCGGCGGCGTCGCCCTGATCGGCACCGGCCTGATCATCGTCGGCGGGACCATCGGCGCCGCCCTGATCGAAACGGAGGTCGGCCTGATCCTGACCGGGATCGGCATGGGATTGGCCACCGGCGCTTTGATGGGCGAGGCGGTGGGCGCGGTTCCGGCCGCCCGATCCGGCACCGCGAGCGCCCTGATCAACGTCGCCCGCATGACCGGCGCGGCCACCGGCGTCGCCGCCATGGGCACCGTCTATGCCCTGGCCGGCGGCGGCGATCATGGCATCCTGGCCGCCACCTTTCTGGGGGGCGGCCTGCAAGGACTGGCGGCCATCGCCAACTGGAAACTGGGCTACCCGAAGGCGGGCGCCCTCGGCCTTTGCGAGAAATCGAGCCCGCCCAGCAGGGGATAGGCGGCGGCGTCGCGGCGATGCAACGGGTGCAGGCCGAACCGCGCCTCGATCAAGGCCAGGATCGAGGTGGTGTCGGCAACCCGGTGATCGACATGGCCGCGCCGGGCATAGGGGCTGATCAGCAGCGCCGGAATGCGGGTGCCGCAGCCATAGGCGTCGGGACGCGGCGGCGCCACATGGTCCCAGAAGCCGCCGCCCTCGTCATAGGTGACGATGACCGCGGTGCGGCTCCAGGCGGGGGATTCGCCCAGGGCCTTCAACAGCCCCAGAACCCAGGCCTCGCCCCAGGCCGGCGCCGAATCGGACGGATGTTCGTCGTGAATGCCCGACGCCTTGATGAAGCTGACATGGGGCAGCCGACCAGCCTTGGCGTCCTCGTGGAAATCCTCGGCGTCGCGCATATGCCCGCCCCGGACGAAGGCCGGCCAGGTCGGGTAATATTGGAACGGATTGTGGTGGGGGACATAAAGGTCGGGGGTATCGATTACCGCCGAGCCGTCACCGGGGCCGAAGGCGGTCTTCAACGCCCACGGCTTCACCCGGTTCCAGTTCTCGTTGTACCAGGCCCAGGACAGGCCCGCCGCGTCGAGGCGGTCGCCGATGGAGGGATAGGTCTGCTGGTCGGGGGGCGGCGCCAGTTTGAGCTTGGCGAACTTGGCCTCGGTCGGGCCGTTCAGGGGCGGCATGTCGTTGATCAGGATGCCGTGCCGGTCGTAGGGCAGATCGAACAACGGCGGGGTCGGGCGTCCCATCAGCCGGGCCGGGGCCTGACGCCACACCGCCGAGCGGGCCGCCGCCAGATAGAGCGCGTTGCCCACCGACCCGCCCGACATCGCCTGAAAGAAATGGTCGAACAGCACGTATTCGTCGGCGAGGTGGTGATAAAGCGGAATGTCGTCGCGCCCGTAGAAGCCCATCACCGCGCCCGAGGGTTTGGACTGGGCGAAGGCGAGACGGGTGGTGCCGACGTCGCCGTCCTCCAGATGGGCGTGCCGCGCGATGGCCAGAGCCACGAACCGGTCCATGCGCCCGCCATCGACCTGGGCGTACATGCGATAGAAATGGTGGGACGGGTCCCAGGGGACGTTGCGGTCGGCGGGAATATGGGGCGCCAGGGCGAAGGGCCGGTTGGCGAGAACGGTGCCGTAAAAGCCGGGAATATCGTCGGGCACCGGCAGCGCCCCGTAGGGGATGCCGGCGGGATTCTTCTGCAGGCCGCTGAACCGGTCATCCACCCGCCCGTCGGCCCCCAGCAGATTGTCCACCCCGGCGCCGCCGCGGGGATTGCGGTAGGTGCCGAAATAGTGATCGAAGCTGCGGTTCTCCTGGAAGATCACCACGATATGGTCGATATGGCGGCGCAGGCCGGCAAGATCGAACCGGGCGGGCGTGGCCAGGGCACCGGCCCCCAGGGACAGGCCGGCGGCGCCGCCGGCCGCCATGGTTTTGAGAAAGTCGCGTCGGGTGGGCTGGATCATGGCGCGATCCATGACACGGACGGAAGCGGGGCGCTACCGGAGGGCGATGACGGTTTGATGATATTTGGCGAATGTCATCCGTCGCGGTTCCGACAGGTGCGGGACGCGTTCAAGGCATCGATTTGGGGATGGGCGGGAGTGGCACAATCCCGTAACCCGACTCCCCACCGCCCCACCACCATCGGCCACAAACGCCTCGCCGTCCCACCATTGACGCCCCCCGCCGCCGGGCCTAGTGTTCCGCTCTTTCCCTCGAACGAACCGTTTGTCCCATGTCCGACCTCCGCACCGCCGCATTGTCCGCCACCGCCTGGCCGTTTCAGGAGGCCCGCCGTCTGCTGGACGAGCGGCTGAAGGGCAAAACGCCGGACAAAGGCTATGTGCTGTTCGAAACCGGCTATGGACCGTCGGGCCTGCCCCATATCGGCACCTTCGGCGAGGTGGTGCGCACCACCATGGTGCGGCGGGCCTTCGCCCTGCTGGCGCCCGACATTCCCACCCGGCTATTCGCCTTTTCCGACGACATGGACGGGCTGCGCAAGGTCCCCGACAACATCCCCAACCCGGAGATGGTGCGCGAACATCTGGGCAAGCCGCTGACCGCCATCCCCGACCCGTTCGGCACCCATGACAGTTTCGGCGCCCACAACAACGCCCGGCTGCGCGCCTTTCTCGATTCCTTCGGTTTCGACTACGAATTCCAGTCGGCCACCGACTGGTACGGATCGGGCCGGTTCGATACCGCCCTGCTCAACGTGCTGGCCCATTACGACAAGGTGATCAACGTCGTCCTGCCGACCCTGGGCGAGGAACGGCGTCAGACCTATTCCCCCTTCCTGCCGGTCTGCCCGAAAACGGGCAAGGTGTTGCAGGTCCCCGTGGTCGGCCACGACGTGAGCGCCGGCACCATCACCTATCGCGACGAGGACGGTTCGCTGGTCGAAACCCCGGTCACCGGCGGGCGCTGCAAGATGCAGTGGAAGGCCGACTGGGCCATGCGCTGGTCGGCGCTGGGGGTCGATTACGAGATGAGCGGCAAGGACCTGATCCCCTCGGTGGAGCTGTCGTCCAAGATCTGCCGCATCCTCGGCGCCAATCCACCGATGAATCTGACCTATGAACTGTTCCTGGACCAGGACGGCCAGAAGATCTCCAAATCCAAGGGCAACGGCCTGTCGGTGGAGGAATGGCTGACCTATGGGCCGAACGAATCCCTGGCCCTGTTCATGTATCAGAAGCCGAAGGCGGCCAAGCGTCTGTATTTCGACGTCATTCCCCGGGCGGTGGACGACTATCTGACCTTTCTCGGCAAATTCCCGGCCGAGGACGGGGCCGCGCGCCTCAACAATCCGGTCTGGCACATCCATGCCGGCAATCCGCCGCGCGAGGACAGCCACATCACCTATTCCATGCTGCTGAACCTGGCCAGCGTCTGCAATTCCGAGGACAAATCGGTGCTGTGGGGCTTCATCCGCCGCTACGCCGCCGATGCGACGCCGGAAACCGCGCCGATCCTCGACCGGCTGGTGGAAACCGCCATCGCCTACTATCGCGATTTCGTCAAACCGAAGAAGACCTACCGCAAGGCCAGCGCGGCGGAAGCCGCCGCCTTCGCCGATCTGGCCGCCGGGCTGAAGGCCCTGCCCGCCGACGCCGATGCCGATTCCATTCAGACCCTGGTCTACGAAACCGGCAAGCGCCCGGATTTCGCCGATCTCAAAAGCTGGTTCAAGGCCTGTTACGAGGTGCTGTTGGGCCAGGATCAGGGGCCGCGCCTGGGCAGCTTCATCAAGCTGTACGGGATCACGGAGACCGTCACCCTGCTGGACAAGGCCGCGGCCGGCGAAAGTTTAGGCTGAACGCCGCTACTTCCTGCCGATCCGGGGTTCCTCGCCCTTGAGCAGGCGGGCGATGTTGGCGCGATGGCGCAGGACGCCCAACACCGCCAGGGCCGTCACCGCCACCACCGCGTCGGGGTCGGCGCCACGGGTCAGAAACACCGCATAGGCCGGCGACAGGATCAGGGCGATCAGGGCCGAAAGCGACGAAATCCGGAAGATCACCGCGGTCGCCAGCCAGGTGGCGCAGGCCGCCACCCCCACCGGCCAGACCAAAGCCAGCAAGGTGCCCAGCGTGGTCGCCACCCCCTTGCCGCCGCGGAACTTCAGCCAGATCGGGAAATTGTGGCCAAGGACCGCCGCCACCCCGGCCACCGCCGCCGCGCGCGGTCCCAGCACCGACAGGGCGATCACCACCGCCAGCGCGCCCTTGCCGCCGTCCAGCAGCAGGGTGGCCAGGGCCAGCCCCTTGCGGCCGGTACGCAGCACGTTGGTGGCGCCGATATTGCCCGAGCCGATGGAGCGGATGTCGCCGGCTCCGGCGATCCGGGTCAGAATCAGGCCGAACGGCACCGACCCCAACAGATAGCCGCCGATCGCGGCCGCCGCCAGAACAACGGGATCAGCCATCGCGACAGAAAACCGTGCGACCGTCCACCACGGTGCGCAGAACCATCCCCTGCACCGGCCGCCCGTCGAAGGGCGAGTTCTTGGATTTGGACTTGAAGCTTTCGGGATCGACCTTCCAGCCGCGCGCCGGATCGAACAGGATCAGATCGGCGGCATGGCCGACCTTGAGGTGGCCGGCGGGCAGGCCCAGAATGTCGGCCGGCGCGACGGTGATCAGCGCCAGGGCGTCGGCCAAGTCCATATGGCCGTTATGGACCAGTTCCAGGGTCACCGCCAGCAGGGTCTCCAACCCGACCCCGCCGAATTCGGCCAGGGCGAAGGGCTGGCGCTTGGAATCCTGATCCTGGGGGGCATGGTCCGAAGCGACGGCGTCGATGGTGCCGTCCTTCAGGCCGGCGATGATCGCCTGCCGGTCCTCCTCGGACCGCAGGGGCGGCGACAGCTTGGAAAAGGTGCGGTAATCGCCGACCGCCAGTTCGTTCAAGGCGAAATAGGGCGGCGCCGTATCGCAGGTCACCGCCAATCCCCGCGCCTTGGCCTTGCGGATGATCTCCACCCCTTCGGCGGTGGACAGATGGGCGGCGTGGTAGCGCCCGCCCGCCAGTTCCAACAGCCGCATGTCCCGTTCCAGGATGATGGCCTCGGCCGCCGCCGGAATACCGGCCAGCCCCATGCGGGTGGCCAGTTCGCCCTCGTTCATCACCCCGCCCTCGGCCAGGGCCGGTTCCTCGGGATGCTGCACGATCATCGCGCCGAAGGTGTCGGCATAGGCCAGCGCCCGGCGCATCACCTGGGCGTTGCGGATGGGCTTGGTGCCGTCGGTGAAGGCCAGGGCGCCGGCCTCGCCCAGCATGCCCATTTCGGACAATTCCTTGCCGTCCAGCCCCTTGGTGGCGGCGGCGTAGGGATAGACCTTGGCCAGACCGATCTTGCGGGCGCGCCGGGCGACGAATTCCACCGTCGCCACGTCGTCGATCACCGGATCGGTGTTGGGCAGGCAGACCATCGAGGTCACCCCCCCGGCCACCGCCGATTCGCCAGCCGAGCGCAGGGTTTCCTTGTGCTCCTCGCCCGGCTCGCGCAGTTGCACGCGCATGTCCACCAGACCCGGCGCCAGATACAGGCCGTGGCAATCGACCACCTCGATGCCCGACGGCACGCCGCCCCGGAACAGGCCCGGACCGAAATCGGCGATGGTTTCCCCGTTGGTCAGCAACGCGCCCGGCGCGTCGAGATCGCTGGCCGGATCGATCAGGCGGGCATTGACATAGGCGACCAGACCAGACGCGACACGCCCCGTCATCTCCGCTCCTCCCTCAAGCGCCGGTCGGGCTGGTGTCGGGCAGGCCCCGGGTCAACAGGTCCAGGCAAGCCATGCGCACCGCCACCCCCATTTCCACCTGCTCGCGGATCAGCGACCGCTCGACATCGTCGGCCACGTCGGAATCGATTTCGACCCCCCGGTTCATCGGCCCCGGATGCATGATCACCGCGTCGGGCTTGGCCAGGGCCAGCTTCTCGTAATCCAGGCCGAAGAAATGGAAATATTCCCGGATCGACGGCAGGAAGGTGCCGCGCATGCGCTCGTTCTGGATGCGCAGCATCATGACCACGTCCACGTCTTCCAGGCCGGCGCGCATGTCGTGATAGACCTCGACCCCCATCCGCCCGACCTCGGCCGGCATCAGGGTGCGGGGGCCGATCAGCCGCACCCGCGCCCCCATGGTGTTGAGCAGATGAATGTTGGAGCGTGCCACGCGCGAGTGCAGGACGTCGCCGCAGATGGCCACCGTCAATCCCGACAGCCCGCCCTTGCGCCGGCGGATGGTCAGCGCGTCCAGCAGGGCCTGGGTGGGGTGTTCATGGCTGCCGTCGCCGCCGTTGATGACGGCGCAATTGACCTTTTCCGACAACAGCTTGACCGCGCCCGATTCGGGATGGCGCACCACCAGCACGTCCAGATGCATGGCGTTCAGGGTCATCGCCGTGTCGATCAGGCTTTCGCCCTTCTGCACGCTCGACGCCGAGGCCTGCATATTGATGACGTCGGCGCCCAGCCGCTTTCCCGCCAGTTCGAACGAAGTCCGCGTCCGGGTCGAATTCTCGAAGAACAGATTGATGACGGTGCGCCCGCGCAACAAATTCTTGCGCTTGTCCACCGAACGGTTCTGTTCGACATAGCCGTCGGCCAGGTCGAGCAGGGCGGTGATCTCCATAGGCCCCAATTCCTGGATGCCGAGAAGATGGCGTAACGGAAAGCGGGCGTCGGTCATGGCGTGCGAACTATAGGTCCAGCCCGGCCTCGCCGCAAGCGAACTCGGCAGGCGGGAAAGGCTTTTGGCCGCACTGCGGTATATGGTTATACTGGCTCGGCCCCGCCTCTCTTTTTATGCACAGGTTCCGGTGCCGCCCTCCTTCGCTCATACCCGCATTTTGCTTGGGGTTCCCAACGTGGCCGTGCGCTCGGCCCTGCGCATGGCGCTGCATTCCCATGGCTACCGGGCCATCGGCGACACCGGGAATTTCGTCGCGCTGCACGATCTGTTGCAGACCGAACCGCCCGACCTGCTGATCACCGCCGCCGAGATCGACCATAACGATACGGGCTATCTGGTTCGCGAAATCCGCAACCAGCGGCTGGGCGGCAATCCCTTCGTGGTGGTGCTGTTGCTGCTGGCCACCGCCGACCCCGAAGCGGTGAAGCTGGCCATCGATTGCGGCGCCGACGATCTGATGCTGATGCCGGTGGCGCCCGCCGCCCTGCTGGCGCGCATCGACAAACTGAGCCGCGCCCGCAAACCCTTTATCGCCACCCATGATTACATCGGCCCCGACCGGCGCGGCCAGGCCCGGCCCGGCCCCCATTCGGCGCCGACCATGGAACCGCCCAATCCGCTGGCCGCCCGGCTGACGAACGGCGCCGACACCACCCGGCTGGACGCCGACATCCGCGCCGCCGCCGTTCGTCTGAACGATATGAAGGTGGAACGCATGGCGGCCCAGGCGGCCTGGCTGGTGAACACTATCGTCGCGGGGGTGCGCGACGGCATGGCCGAGGGCGATTTGCTCCCCCATGTTCAGAACCTGCCGCCGGTGGCCGAGGACATCCTGGCGCGGATCGCCGGCGGTCCGTCCGAATCCCATGCCGGTATCGTGGGACAATTGCTGGATCAGGCCCGCCAATTGGAAGCGGCGCCGGCGTCCATTTCGGCGACGAAGCTGGAACAGCTTCAACAGACCACGATCATGATGGTCCGAACCGTCACCCGCCGCCAGGCGTCGTGATTTTTCCGAAAGCGATGGCGTCGGGTCGACACGAACATCGGGTCGGCGCGGTGACGCGCCGACCCGATGCCCGACCGAGTCCGACCGACGCTTTCGTTCATCGGAACAGGGGCACGATGAGGTTGAAGGCCGAGGGTGGCGGCACATACACGACCGGGGGTGGCACGGCAACCGGCCCGTAGGCGGGGGGCGCTACATACACCACCGGGCCGGGGCGGTGCCACGGGCGGTGTCGTTCACGCCATTCTTCGTGCTGGTGCCAATGGTGCCACCCCCGGGTGTAACCGCCATGCCATCCCCAATCGTCATCGGCGCGTGCGACACCGACAGCGGTGAACAGCAGGGCGGCCACCCCGAACAATGCGGCAATTCGTCTTATGGTTGATGTTGTCATCACCCCTTACTCCTTGGCTGTCGGACCGCTATTTGGCGGTCGTGTGCTGAGGAAGCAGAGCGCCGACCACCGCGCCGCCACCGCCGCCGATCAAGGCGCCGGCCAGCGCGCCGCCGCCCGTCATCACCGCCAGAGCGGCGCCGCCGGCCGCGCCGATGGCGCCACCGGACAGAACCCGCTGCTCGCGTTCGTTCATGTGGGCGCAGGCCGACAGGCTGAACGCCAGCACGAGCACGAGGACGGGGAGTTTCAAGGCGGATAATCTGGTGGCCGTCATGGCAGCCTCTGTCCTTTTTCCGAAACGCGAAATCCGTGACCCCAGATTTACGACATCGTCGAAAACCGACGGGTGACAAGGCTGTGACAGGGCTGTGACATCGCCCGTCCGATACGAAGGCGCTCGCGCCAGATGTCGCGCTCGTGCCAGTCGTGGCGCTCGTGGCTGTAGCCGCCGTCGCGCCATTTGCGATCATCCTCGTCGATGTTGAGATTTCCGGTACCGAACAGCAGAACCGCGACCCACATCATCGCGACACTCCGCCGGGCGTTCCCATGCAGCATCGAAATTCTCCCTCTGCCCATCGCATCCATGTGTGGGCACAGGGATACGACACCCGCCGAAACCGGCGGGTGATAAGGCTGTGAGGGAGTTGTGACGAGAAATCGTGGCGGGGGAATTCAGCCCGGTTGGGCACGGGGCAAACGCACATCCACTTTGAGACCGCCGCCCGGCCGCGCCATCGCCTGAACCCGGCCCCCCATGGCTTCGGCGTTGCGCCGCACGATCCACAGGCCCAGCCCGTAATGGGGCAGATCGCCGCCGGCCTCGGGCGGGCGCTGGGACAAATGGCGGGAGAAGATGCGCTCCAGATCGGCCTCGGCGACGCCGGCGCCGCGATCGGCGACGGACAGGACGATCTCGTCCCCGTCGGCGGTCAGGCCAAGCTCGATCCGTGAACCCGGCGGCGCGAAATCCAGCGCGTTGTCGATCAGATTTTCGGCGATGGTTTCCAACATGTCCTCGCTGCCGGCCACCGCCAGACCGGGGGCCACGGCAAGGTCGAGGCCGAGCGCGCGTTCCTCCGCCAGACGACCGTAGCCCCGGCCCAACCGGGCCAACAGATCCGACAGATCGACCGGCAGGTGCGGCGCCTCGATCAGCCCGGCGATGGTTTCGTCGATCCGGCGCGCCGCCGACACCAATTCGTCCAGACGCTCGACCGATTGGGAAATCAGCTCCAGGCTTCGCCGCGCCCGCTGGTTGGCCGGGTCCACCGCCCGGCCCAGCGGTTCCAGGCTTTGCGAAATCACCGCCAGCGGCGCCTTCAGGGCGTGGGCCGTATCCTCGGCGGCCTGACGCAACAAATCCTCGGTGCGGCGCAAACCGGCCACCATCCGGTCGAAATCGCCGGCGACCTCGGCCAGTTCCGGCACGCGATTGTCGCGGGCGAAGGTGGCCGGTCCCCGTCCCTCCATCAGGGCGCGGGCGACATCGCGGAAACGGCGCAGATTGCGCCAGGCGTCGGTGAACAGGGACAGGACCAGGATCGCCATCAGCACATAGATCGCCGCCGCCGCGCGGACCGCCGGCGCCCGCCAATAGGGCCGCCCGATGCGCGCCCCCGGCAGGGTTCCGGCCGGCTGCGCCGTCAACACCACCCAGCATCCCGAAGCGGTGGCCTGGGGCGCGAGATAGGTCAGCAGTTCGCCCTGTTCGCCCCCCGCGCTCGGCGCCATCCGGAACGCCAGCGGCTGGTCGCCGTCGCAGCTTTTTCCCAAGGGCGCCAGCACGCCGCTATTCACCAGCCGGCCCATGGCGGCGCGGGCGGCGCGGGCGTCGGTTTCCGGGGCCGACGCCACCAGCAGAAACCCGGTCGGAGCGGCGCCGGCCGGCCGGAACAGGACCTTGAGGGACAGGCTGGTGCCGGCCAGGACCTTCACCCGCGCCGCCAGCTTTTCCGCGTTCTTGGGCGAAAAGCGGTCGAACAGGGGGGTCAAGGCCGCGCTGGCCAGCCGCCCCCGATCCTGCACCAGACGCAGCACCAGGGCGTTCTGACGGGCCTGGGCGTCGCCGAGGACGCGATAGACCAGGATCGGGACGATCGCGAAGATCAGGCCGGCCGCGATCAGCTTGACCCGATAGGAGCGCAGCCACCGCCCGATCCGGTCAGTCGCCCGCATCATCGCCGGTCACCCAGGCATAGCCGAAACCGGGATAATTGCCGATGGCGTCGAAGGCATCGTCCACCGCCTTGAACTTTTCGCGGATGCGTTTGATGGCCGCCCGCACATTGGTGCGATAGCCGTCGGCGCCGGCGCCGGCATGGAATCCCTGTCCATGGCCGGCATCGTAAAGGTCGCGATAGCTGACATCCTTGCCTTTGCGGCCGGCGAGCAGGGCCACCATGGCGAATTCGGTGACCGTCAATTCCACCAGCCGCCCCCGCCAATAGGCCCGCCGGCAATCCTCGTCCACCACCAGCTCCCCCACTTTGATCCCGCCCGGCATCTCCGGCTCGGCCGGGCGCGACGGCGCCGCCGCCCGCTCCAGGATCAGGCGGATGCGCCGATCGACGATGGTGAAACTGCGCGCCTTTTCGATGAAATCGACGGCGCCGCCGGCCAGGGCCGCCTCTTCGAACATCTGGTCGCCCAGGACGGTGAGAAAGACCACCGGAATGGCGACGCCGTCGCCGCGCATGCGCCGCAGCACGTCGATGCCGTTGAGACCGGGCATCTTCCAGTCGAGCAGCACCAGATCGGGACGCTCGCCCGAAGCGATGGCGGCAAGGAAGGATTCGCCGTCGGGCCAGGCGCGGAGACGATAGCCGGCATCCGTAAGATTGCCGCACAACGTCTCGCGAAACAGCGAATCGTCATCGACGATTCCGATGAAGGGATCGCCCGCACGCTCAGCGGCCATGGCGGAGATGCCTTTCGCGCAGGCGGGCGTAACAGGCCGCCGCCCGTTTCGGATCGCCGAAATGGACGTCGAGCACCCGCAGGCCGGTGGCGGCGATTTCGGGATAGAACATCAGGGTCAGGCGGCAACGCCCCGCCCGATAGACCCAGATGGTGGCCATCGCCCGGTCATGCCGGCTGGTGGGCGGCCCCAGCAAATCCAGGATCTGGGCGCGGCTGAGCCCCTTGAGCTGCGGCGGCTTCGGCGCCGGAGCGGCCGGCTTGGGCGAAACGGCCGGCTTCGACGAAGCGGGTGGCGAAACGGGCACGGATGGCGAAGGCGGGACCGCGCAGCCGGCCAAAGCCGCCACCAAAGCCGCCATCGCCCCTGCCGTTCCCAACCGCATGACCGGCCCTTCCCGATGATCGCCTTGG
This sequence comes from Pseudomonadota bacterium, assembly GCA_021848545.1. Taxonomy (GTDB): domain Bacteria; phylum Pseudomonadota; class Alphaproteobacteria; order Rhodospirillales; family Magnetospirillaceae; genus JAJZUL01. The sequence goes on along the minus strand of JAJZUL010000011.1, from coordinate 64,837 downwards.
CGGCGTCAGCCTTCCGTCGCCTGGACCTTGCGAGACCGGGTGGTCTTCGCGGCCGCTTGGGTTCCACTTTTCGCCGCCGGCCGGACGACCTTCTTCGCCGGAGATTTGGCCGCCGCCTTCACAGTTTTGGTTGCCGCTTTCAAAGTTTTGGTTGCCGCTTTCGCGGTGGACGGCTTTTTGGCCGCCGCCTTGCCGGCGCCACCCTTGGCCGCGCGCTGGGCGATCAGGGCCATCGCCTCGTCCAAAGTGATGGCGTTCCCGTCGGTGCCCTTGGGCAAGGTCGCCCGCATGCCGTCGCACGCGACATAGGGACCGAAACGGCCATCGTGCAAAGTGACCGGCTTGCCGTCATGCTCGCCGACCACGCGCAGCGGCGCCGCGCCCTTGCGGTCGTTTTTCTGGGCCAGCAGATCGACGGCCCGGTTCAGCCCCACGCTCAGCACGTCGTCGCCCTTGGGCAGGGATTTGAACGTGCCGTCATGCTGCAGATAGGGACCGAAACGCCCGATATTGGCGATGATCGCCTTGCCGGTTTCGGGATGGAGACCGACCTCGCGCGGCAGCCCCAGCAGCGCCAGGGCGATGGTCAGGGTGACGGCGGTCGGCTCCAGATCGCGAGGCAGGGACACCCGCTTGGGCTTCGGCGGTCCCTTGGCGCGCCCCTTTTTCTTCGACGCGGCCTCGGCGGCGGCGGGCGGTTCCGGTTCGGCCTCGCGCTGGACATACCAACCATAGGGGCCCTTGCGCAGGGTGACCATCAGGCCGTTGGCCGGGTCCTCGCCCAGTTCGCGCGGCCCCTCGGCCGCGTCAGTGGCGCCGTCGCCCTCGCCGGCCACGGCCAGCGCCCGGGTATAGCGGCATTCGGGATAATTGGAACAGCCGAGAAACGCGCCGAACTTGCCCAGCTTGAGGGAAAGACGGCCGCTGTTGCAGCCCGGACAGAGGCGGGGATCGTGACCGTCTTCGGTGGGCGGAAAGAAATGCGCGCCCAATTCCCGGTCCAGGGTCTCGATCACCTCGGACACGCGCAGATCCTTGGTTTCGCCCACCGAGGCCGAGAAGTCGCGCCAGAAATCCTCCAGCACCGTGCGCCAGTCGATGCGTCCGCCGGAAATGTCGTCCAGCCGGTTTTCGAGATCGGCGGTGAAATTGTATTCGACGTAGCGCTTGAAATACTGTTCGAGGAAGGCGGTGACCAGCCGGCCGCGATCCTCGGGCATGAAGCGGCGCTGATCCAGGCGCACGTAATTGCGGTCCTGGAGCACCGACAGGATCGAGGCGTAGGTGGACGGTCGTCCGATCCCCAATTCCTCCATCTGCTTGACCAGACTGGCTTCGGTGAAACGCGGCGGCGGCTGGGTGAAATGCTGGCGGGCGCGGACCTCGCCCTCCTGATCCAGCGCCTCGCCCTCGGTCATGTCGGGCAGCAGGCGGTTGCCGTCCTCGGCATCACCGTCGCCATTCTCGGTATCGTCGCGATCCTCGCGATACACTTTCATGAAACCGTCGAAGGTGACCATCTGGCCAGTGGCGCGCAGCATGGTGCGGCGTCCGCCATCGGCCACGTCCACCGCCACCTGATCAAGCTCGGCGGCGGCCATCTGGCTGGCCACGGTCCGTTTCCAGATCATCTCGTACAGGCGCAGCTGGTCGCGGTCGAGATAGCGCGCCACCGCTTCCGGCCGCCGGAACAGATCGGTCGGCCGGATGCATTCATGGGCTTCCTGGGCGTTCTTGGCCTTGGTCTTGTAGACGCGCGGGGTGTCGGGGCAATAGCGGTTGCCGAAATCGCTGCCGATCAATGTGCGGCAGGCGGCGATGGCCTCGGCCGCCATCTGCACGCCGTCGGTTCGCATATAGGTGATCAGACCCACCGTTTCGCCGCCGATATCGATGCCCTCGTACAGACGCTGGGCGATCTGCATGGTCCGGGCCGTGGGCAGGTGCAGCTTGCGGCTGGCCTCCTGCTGCAGGGTCGAGGTGGTGAAGGGCGGAAACGGGTTGCGCCGGGCCTTCTTGCGCTCGACCTTGGCCACCGAGAAGGAACCCGCCTCCACCGCCTGACGCGCCCGCATCGCGGCGGCGGCGTCGGGCAGGGCGAATTTGTCGAGCTTGATCCCGTCGAGATGGGTGAGATGGGCGCTGAAACTTTCGCTGCGCGGCGTCAGGAAATCGGCGGCCACCGTCCAATATTCCCGCGGCCGGAAATCCTCGATCTCGCCTTCACGCTCGCAGATCAGGCGCAACGCCACCGACTGGACGCGGCCCGCCGACCGCGAACCGGGCAGCTTGCGCCATAAAACCGGCGACAGGGTGAATCCCACCAGATAATCGAGCGCCCGGCGCGCCATATAGGCGTCGACCAGTTCCTGGTCGATATCGCGGGGATTGCGCATGGCGTCGAGCACGGCGCTTTTGGTGATCTCGTTGAACACCACCCGTTTGACGTCGACGCCCTTCAGCGCCTTGCGCTCCTCCAGCACCCGGCGCACATGCCACGAGATGGCCTCGCCCTCGCGATCCGGGTCGGTGGCCAGAAACAGCTTGTCGGCGCCCTTCAGCGCCCCGGCGATGTCCTTGATATGCTTTTCGGAGCGGGGATCGACCACCCAATCCATGGCGAAGCCCTCGTCGGGCCGCACGCTGCCGTCCTTGGCGGGCAGATCGCGGACATGGCCGTAGGAGGCCACCACGTGGAAATCGCTGCCCAGGTACTTGTTGATGGTCTTGGCCTTGGCCGGAGACTCGACGACGACAACCTTCATCCAAACCCGCTGAAAGAAAGGGGGAGGCGGGGGCGCCGGTCGGTCCCGCATCGCGCCGGCGGCACGGTCGGCGCCATGGACGGAGAGAATTGGCACCCGCGGAAGCGTTCGTCAACCCCGATCGGGTTTAGCTTTGCCTCAGGGACCGGCATCGGCGAGCAGTCCGACGCGACCACCGGGAAGCCGTTCCAGGCGACCGGCCAGTTCCAGTTCCAGCAACGCCACCTGCAGGATGGGAACCGGCAAATCCAGGTCGCGGGCGATCTCGTCCACCGTCACCGGAACCGATCCCAACTGATCCAGCACCGCCGTCCGCGCCGCGCCGATCGCGGCTTCGTCGAGGGGCGCCGGCGCTGGCGCCCCATAGGCCGACGACCGCGATTCGGCCAATGGCCGGCGCAGCAGGTCGGCCAGAACGTCGGTCACATCCGCCGCCCCCTCGATCAGGGTGGCCCCGTCGCGCAACAGCGCGTTCGGCCCCTTGGCGCGGGGATCGAGGGGCGAACCGGGCACGGCGAACACCTCGCGTCCCTGTTCGGCCGCCAGCCGGGCGGTGATCAGCGACCCCGACCGAAGCGCGGCCTCGACCACCACCACCCCCAGGGCCAGACCCGAGACGATGCGGTTGCGGCGGGGAAAATGGCTGGCCTGGGGCTGGGTGCCGGCCGGCATCTCCGAAATCGCCGCGCCGGTCGCCACCAGATCGGCGTACAGACCGGCATTTTCGGGCGGGTAGATCACGTCCAGACCGCCGGCCATCACCGCCACCGTGCCGGTGGCCAAGGCCCCCTCGTGGGCGGCGGCGTCGATGCCCCGCGCCAGCCCCGAGACCACCACCATCCCGGCCCGGCCGAGATCGGCGGCCAGACGCCGGGCGAAAGTGCGGCCGTTGAGCGACGCGTTGCGGGCGCCGACGATGGCCACCATCGGTTTGGCCAACAGCGACGGCGCCCCGATCACGCTGATCACCGGCGGCGCGTCCTCGATGGCGGCCAGCCAGCGCGGATAGCCGCCTTCCGCCGCCGCCAGCAGGGTGTGGCCCAGCTTGTGGGCGGTCTCCATCTCGCGTTCCGCCGCCCCGCGGGGGCAGATGGTGATCGGCCGCCTGAGACCGCCGCGCCGCGCCAGACCCGGCAGCGCGTCGAGGGCCGCAGCCGCCGTGCCGAACCGTTCGATCAGACGGAAGAAGGTGCGCGGACCCACGTTCTCGCTGCGGATCAATCGCAGCCAGTCCAAACGCTCCGCGGTCGAAATTTCTCTGATTTCGGCGTCCATTGCGCGAAAATGCGCGAGCGGAATGACGCGGTCAAGAGCGGCCGACAAAACCGCTTGCATCAACCATAATATTAGGTAAGCAATATACATCATAATGCCGAGGGGTTTTAGGATGAGCGCCGACGACACGGACGGGAACAACGGGACGCAGCCGGACGGACGATCGTTCGCCTATGTCGATATCTCGGACGAGGACGCCTATGCGGCCATGGCCGAGATCGGGGGGTTTCTCGACATCACCCCCGGCGATTTCAAGCTTTTATACCGCCACGCCTTTCTCCACGCGCTGGAGCGCCTGTCATGTTCGGTCCGGGCCGGCGAGGCGATGGACCGGGCCGCGCCGTCGATCACCGCCGACACGCCGCTGATCCGGGTGGCTGAGCGCATGACCGAAACCGGCATCGGCTTCATGCCGGTGATCGATGCCGAACGCCGCGTGCTGGGGGTCGTCACCCGTTCGGATTTCCTGGTCTGCATCGCCCCCGACCACGATCACGAGGCCCTGCGGCTGGTGGGCAATCATCGCCGCGAACAAAAGGGTCTGGATCAGGGCGCGGACACGCCGCTGGCCGGTGACATCATGCACGCCCCGGCGGTGACGGTCGGCATCGACGACCATGCGCCCGCGGTGATGGACGCGGTCCGCCGCTCCGGCCACGCCCGCTTTCCCGTCATTGATGCCGAAGGCCGTCTGGCGGGGGTTCTGTTCCTCAACGATCTGATGAAACGGTGTCACCTGTGACCAACCCGCCCGCGCTGTCCATCCGCCGCTATTTCGTAAAAATGACGGGGGGCGGCCAGGCCCCGCCCGGCGTGGGGATGACGGAAATCCTGTGGTCCTGGCTGGGCGCGGCCATCGGCATCGGGCTGGTGGCCTGGCTCAACCGCGATCTGGTCGACCATACCCAATTGCTGATGATGATCGGTTCGTTCGGCGCTTCGGCGGTGCTGGTCTACGGCGCCGTGCGCTCGCCGCTGGCCCAGCCGCGCAATCTGATCGGCGGCCACGTCGTTTCAGCGCTGGTGGGGGTCGCCTGCCGCGATCTGATTCATCCCGTCTGGCTGGCGGCGGCGATCGCCGTGGCCACCGCCATCGCCGCCCAGCACATCACCCGCACCTTGCACCCCCCGGGCGGCGCCACGGCGCTGATCGCGGTGACGGGCGGGCCGCGCATCGTCCAACTGGGATTCCTGTACGCCGCCATCCCCGTCGGCGCCGGCGCCCTGATCCTGCTGGCGGTCGCGGTGGTGGTGAACAATCTGTCGTCCGGGCGGCGTTATCCCGAATATTGGTGGTAGACGTTCCGGCGGCGGCACGAACGGCGCCCGGTCGTACCGCAACCGGAACGGTATCGGCGCGCGCGGCGCCGATGCTATAAGCGGCGTCATGAGCAAGCCGCCCAAGCCCGTCGGTAAGACGCCCAAAACCGTCCCCCTCCCCACCAAGCAGCAGGTGCTGGATTTCATCCGCGACCAGCCCGGCCCCATCGGCAAACGCGAACTGGCCCGCGCCTTCAACCTCAGGGGCGCTGACCGCCTGGCCCTGAAAAGCCTGCTGAAGGAATTGGAGATCGAAGGCGCGGTCGGCCGCGGCCGCCGCCGGCGCCTGGCCCCGCCCGGCGCCCTGCCCGAAGTGGCGGTCGTCGAGATCACCGGCACCGATAGCGACGGCGAATTGGTGGCCCGCCCCCTGGCCTGGGAGGAAAAAGAGCGACCGCCCCGCATCCTGATGGCGCCCATGCGCCGCGGCGACGTGCTGGTGGGCATGGGCGACCGGGTGCTGGCCCGCCTGCACCGGATTCGCGACGACAGCTATGAGGGGCGCGCCATCCGGGTCATCGGCGCCGCCAAGGCCCGGGTGCTGGGCCAGTTCCAGGCGATGGCCGACGGGTCGGGCCGCATCCGTCCGGTCAGCCGGAAGGAAAAGGCCGATTACATGGTGCCCCGGGGCGAGACCGGCGGTGCCGCGGAGGGCGATCTGGTGCTGGCCGACCTGCTGCCCGGCCGCTTCTACGGCCTGCGCCAGGCGACCGTGCGCGAAAGGCTGGGCGCCATGAGCGGGGCCGGCGCCGTCAGTCTGGTCGCCATCCACACCAACGACATCCCCTTCACCTTTCCCGACGACGCCCTGGCCCAGGCGCGGACGGCCACGGCAGCGGCGCTGGACCAGAGAACCGATCTGCGCGATCTGCCCCTGGTGACCATCGACGGCGAGGACGCCCGGGACTTCGACGACGCGGTGTGGGCCGAGGCCGATACCGACCCCGCCAACCCCGGCGGCTGGCGCTGCGTGGTGGCCATCGCCGACGTGTCCTGGTATGTGCGCCCCGGCGACGCGCTCGACCGCGAGGCCTATAAGCGCGGCAATTCGGTCTATTTCCCCGACCGGGTGGTGCCGATGCTGCCCGAGGAATTATCCAACGGCTGGTGTTCGCTGAAACCCGACGAGGACCGCCCCTGTCTGGCGGTGCGCTTCCGCCTGTCCGCCGACGGCACCAAGCTCGACCATGTCTTCGTCCGGGGCTTGATGCGCTCGGCGGCGCGCCTGACCTATACGCGGGTCCAGACCGCGCGGGACGGCAATCCCGACCCGGACATCGCCCCTCTGGTCGCGCCGGTCCTGACCCCCCTGTACGGCGCCTGGAAGGCCCTGGAGACCGCCCGCAAGCGGCGTGGCGTGCTGGACCTCGACCTGCCCGAACGCCGCGTGATCCTGGACGAGAACGGACAGATCGTTTCCATCGTGCCGCGGGCGCGCTTCGACAGCCATCGCCTGATCGAGGATTTCATGATCCAGGCCAATGTCTGCGCCGCCGAGGAACTGGAACGCCGCCGCCAGCCCTGCATGTACCGGGTCCACGACACGCCGTCGCCGGAAAAGCTGGACTCCCTGCGCGACTTCCTGCACTCGCTGGAGCTGCCCCTGGCCCGCGGCCAAGTGCTGAAACCCGAGCATTTCAACCGCATCCTGGCCAAGGTCAAGGACGGTCCCAACGAAACCCTGGTCAACGAGGTGATCCTGCGTTCCCAGGCCCAGGCGGTCTATGCGCCCGACAATATCGGCCATTTCGGCCTGGGGCTGGCCCGCTACGCCCATTTCACCTCGCCGATCCGGCGTTACGCCGATCTGCTGGTCCATCGCGGCCTGGTCACCGGCCTGGGTCTGGGCGCGGGCGGCCTGCCTGCGGACGCAGGTGCCGGTTTCACGGAAGCCGGAGAGCATATTTCGGGAACGGAACGGCGGGCGGCCGCGGCCGAGCGCGAGGCCATCGACCGCTATGTCAGCGCCTTTCTCGCCGGCCAGGTGGGCGCCACCTTCGCCGCCCGCATTTCCGGCGTCACCCGCTTCGCCTTGTTCGTCACCCTGGCCGAGACCGGCGCCGACGGCATCGTTCCCGCCGGTACCCTGCCCGACGATTATTACATCCATGACGAGGCCCGCCACGCCTTGGTCGGCAAACGCACCCGCCGGAGCTTCCAACTGGGCCAGCCCCTGGAGGTCGTTCTGCGCGAGGCCGATCCCGTTCGCGGCTCGCTGCTGTTCCACCCGGCCGAAACCGCCGGCCGTCCGCCCCGGCCGCGACCCGCGGGACGGCCCTCCGGGCGCGGCGGCGAGCGGAGCCGCAGGCGGCGCTAACCCGGCGTGAACAGCAACGGCCCCACCACCCGTCTCAGGGCGGCGCGGGTCCAGGGCTGCTCGGCATCCTTCCAGCCGTCATAGCGGAGATTGCCGTCACGGCCGATGACGAAACTGACCGGAATCCGCCAGATCCTTCCGTAATCGCCGGCCCAGGCGCTGCCCAGCAATCCCACCGGGAAGGACAATCCCTTGGCGATGCGCCGCACCGTCGCCAGGTTTTCCGGGCCATCCAGCGAAAAGCCCAGAACCCGCAGGCCCTGGCCGGCATGGCGGGCCGCATAGGCCGACAGGATCGGCAATTCCTGCATGCAGGGCGCGCACCAACTGGCCCAGAAGGCGACGATCACCACCTTGCCGCGCAAGGCCCGGGTGGCGATGGCGCGGCCGCCCAGGGTGTGCAGAACCAGGGCCGGCGCCGGCCGGCCGACGGCAAGGTCGGCGGCGGATGCCGCCGACCCTCCCCCGATCAGCCCGCAGACGCAGGCCAGAACGGCCAGCGCCCGGCGCAGACGGAGCGTTCGCTCAGAACGCATAACTGATCCCGCCGCTGGCGCTCCAACGGGGGAACAATTGATAGCCGGCCAGCCAGCTATAGGTCGGCACCTGCACGAAGCCGTAGGCCTCGACCCCCTTGCCCAGACGCACGGTCAGGCCGGGGCTGAAATAGGCCACCGTGCCGGCGGTATCCGCGGTGTCGGCCAGCGCGCCCTGATCGGGACTCTTGTGGGAAATATTGATCTGCACCTGCGGCACCCAGATCGGCGTGCGCTCGTAGCGCAGGCCGAAGCTGACATTGGTGGTGTTGCCCGGCCGGAAATTGGCATTGGCCGAATCCAGCGCTTCCCACACCGCCGTCTGGAAGGTGCCGTTGATGAAGGCATCGAAATTCTGGCTGACCGCCTGATAATAATAGGCGCCCAGGATCAAATCGGCGCTGCCGGTCCCCGGCTGCAGGCTGGTATCGAGGGTCTGGGTGGCATTGGGCCCCGACGCGAAGAACACCGGATGACGCCCGACAGTGGCGCCGGTGACGGTGTTCTGGCCGCCATAACGCCCGGTCGGCAATTTCATGCCCAGTTGCACGCCCAGATTATGGGTGGGCAGAATGCCCTGATAGCTGGCGATCAGCTTGGCGTCGCCGATATCGCCGAGCGACACGCTGCTGAGCTGGCTGGCGGTGAGCTGTCCGGGCGTGGCCGACCCGTAGGTGCTGTGGCTGCGATCGACATAGGGAAGCTGGAACTGGAAGTTCCAATCGACGTTGGGGCTATAGGCGACCCCTAAGGTCAGATAGCGGTTGACGGTGTCCTTCTCCACCTCCTGGCTGCCGCCGTTATTGAGGGCGGCGACCTGGGCGGCGGAGATGGAATGAGTGCCTGAGCGCAACTGGCTCTGATTGATGTAATCGTAGCTCAGGCTGACCCGCCAACCCGGACCGGAGGAATAGCCGGTCGCCGCATCGGAACTCAGCGTGCAGCCGCAGGTGGCGCAGGCTTGCGCGACCTGGGGCGCGAGAAGACACACGGCGAGAAGGGCCGCGCCCTTCACCATACGCGAAGCCATGATTCTTAAAACCCTTCCTGATATCCCCCGGCAGCTACCGTTCTCGAAGGCGCCCCCCCGCGCGGACACGCCGCTCCGCCCCCCTGAAACGACGGGGCGCGACCGGTGATATGATCGTTCAAGAGACGGCCCGGTCGAAACACCGGCCGGACCAGGACATAGTACCATGATACGGCGGCCGGCCTATCACGCGGCTCCGGTTTGTGAAATAATAATTACAAAAATTTTATGCGTGCGGGCCGGGCAAGGGCCATGCGCGAAGGTTTCGCCGAATCCCCTTGACTTGGGCGGCCATATCCGTATCTTCGCCGCTTCGGATCGCCGGCCCCTTCGGACCGGCGCCGAATTCACCTACGAAGATCGACAAGATTAAACGACGGGGATACCCGATATGGCCAAGCCTGCCACCATCCTGATCAAACTGCTCAGCACCGCCGGCACCGGCTATTTCTATACGGCCAAGAAGAATCCCCGGAAGACCACCGAGAAGCTTGAATTCCGCAAGTACGATCCGGTGGTGCGCAAGCACGTCGCCTTCAAGGAAGCCAAGATCAAGTGATTTCGGGCATTGACGCGCGCCCATCGCGTCACGCGCCCTGATATCCGGCCATGAAAAAGCCCCTGCTTTTTCATGGCTTCAGCGTGTCAAGTCCGCCTCACCCGATGAAGCGGGCCACGGTTTCCAGGAAATGGGCCACGGAAATGGGCTTGGCGATATAGCCCTCGCAGCCGCCGTTGCGGATCTTCTCCTCATCCCCCTTCATGGCGAAGGCGGTGACGGCAATCACCGGGATCGCCCTTAAATCCTCGTCGCTCTTGATCATTCGGGTGACTTCCAGACCGGAAATCTCCGGCAGCTGGATATCCATCAGAATGAGGTCGGGGTGGTGACGACGCGTGATGTCGACGGCTTCGCGGCCATCCTTGGTCCGCAAAGTCTCGTAACCACTGGCCTGCAACAGATCATTGAACAGCTTCATATTGAGATCGTTGTCCTCAACGATCAGCACGGTCTTGGCCATGGCTCTCCCTGCCCCGTGTCATCGCGCTCCGGCGGTCGCGCAAAAGATCGTAGCACAACGATCCCGGCCGGCAGAGTCAAACTCCAGGAACGGGAGAAACACATCTTTTCGCATATCATGCAAACGAGTCGTAAAAACGACGTACACGCATCACATGAAAAGCGGATGTTGCCGAAATGGTGACCGCGCCGCGATCAAGTCCATGTTTCAGTGAGCATGGATACAGAGACTCAACCTCAAAACCGTCTTTTTCAACTCTCGATTTGCGTTTTTTATGCGTCTTTCCGATCAGTAGCCGGCGCGGCGCGCTTCAAGGAGGCCGCCGCCAGGGCCAGCCACGCCAGCAACAAGGACGTCCCTCCGGCGGGGGTCACCAACGGCTGGGCCGGGGCGCCGGCGATCCCCATCACATAAAGCGAGCCGCTGAACAGCACCATACCCAGGGTGAACAGCCAAGCCGCGCTTTTGGCGAAGCGACGCTTTTCCATGACCATACGGTCGGTGAACAACAGCGCCAGGGCATGGAACAATTGGAATTGGCTGGCCAGACGCACCAGATATTGGGCTTGGGCGTGTCCGGCCAGACCATGGGCCGCATAGGCGGCGAAGGCGACGGCGACGAAGCCGTTCAGCGCGGCGATGAAGCGCCAGTTCGGCGCAGCGACGCAAGCCCGGATCCCCATATTCGCTCTCCCCTTGATCTGATCGTTGATCGGAAGCGATCAACGTCGCCCTCAATCGCCGGGCGCTCACTCCGTTCGCTCGGGCTCTCGCGGCATCAGCCGCGCGGCGCCTTGCGCCTAGCGATGAGCTGCGCTCATCGCAGGTTGGGGTCACTTGAAAACCACGGTCTTGGCGCCGTTGAGCAGAACCCGGCGTTCGCAATGCCAGCGCACGGCGCGGGCCAGCACCACCGTCTCGATATCGCGGCCGATGGCCACCAGATCCTCGGGCGTGCAGGTGTGATCCACCCGCTCCACCCCCTGTTCGATGATCGGCCCCTCGTCAAGATCGGGGGTCACGTAATGGGCGGTGGCGCCGATGATCTTCACCCCGCGGGCATGGGCCTGATGATAAGGCTTCGCCCCCTTGAAGCTGGGCAGAAAGGAATGGTGGATGTTGATGGCCCGCCCCGCCAGGCGGGTGCACAGATCGGTGGACAGGATCTGCATGTAACGGGCAAGCACCACCAGTTCGGCGCCGACCTCCTCGATCACCCCCATCACCTGGGCCTCCTGAGCGGCCTTGTCGGCGCGGTCCACCGGGAAATGATGATAGGGAATGCCATACCATTCGACGATGCCGCGCAGATCGGGATGGTTGGAAATCACCGCCGGAATGTCGATGGCCAGTTGACCGGTATGGTAGCGATGCAGCAGATCGACCAGGCAATGGCTGAATTTGGACACCAGGATCACCACGCGCGGTCGGCGGGTGGTGTCGCACAGGCGCCAGATCATCTGGAAACGCTCGGCCACCGGCGTGAACATTTTTTCCAGATCCGATCCCGACGGCCCCAGCGCCCCCACATCGAACACCATGCGGGCGAAGAACCGTCCCGAGAGCGGGTCGCCATATTGCGCGGCCTCGGTGATGAAGCAATCCTGCCCGGTGAGAAAACCCGACACGGCGGCGACGATGCCCACCGTGTCGGGACAGGCGATAACCAGAACATAACGGCGTTGCCCGTTCATCGCGTCATCCCTATCAACTCCACGCCCTGGGGAATCGGGTGAACCCGATTACCCAGGGTTATGTCTATTTCCCTCAAGCGCCGGGCGGTCGCCTCCGCGCCCCGGGCTATCCTCGCTTGCGCTCCGAGGCCCCAATGGGGCCTCTCCGCACGCTGCGGCGGCCTCAACGGCCTAGTCGCTCCCAGGGCAATCGGGTGACCCCGATCACCCTGGGTTATGTCTATTTCCCTCAATCGCCGGGCGGTCGCCTCCGCGCCCTGGGCTATCCTCGCTTGCGCTCCGAGGCCCCAATGGGGCCTCTCCGCACGCTGCGGCGGCCTCAACGGCCTAGTCGCTCCGCTCCAAGTCGCTTTCACCCGATTACCCTGCTCGTCAAAACACCCGCTTGCCTTTTACCCGGGAATGACCGATGGTCGCCGCCAATGCACATCTGCGTTCTTTGTCCGACCCATTCTCCGCAAGGAGGCCAGCGATGATTTCCATATATTATAAGTCCGACACGGCTCAATGGAAGTTTGAACTGAGCGACGAAGAGCACGCCTATATCATTAAAAACATTATGGAAGAGAACCCGGACATCCAGGAGATGTTCGACGAGTCCTTGGACATATTGCGAGAGGTTGCTCGGATCGACGAGGACGATATGGATGAGGACGAGCAGATCGACCAAACCATATCCGTCGCTTTCCTATGGCAATACTTCAATCATCTGGCGCCAGAGGATGAACGCATCATCGGCGACGTCGCCATCTTGGAAGAGGAAGACGGCAGCGGCGTGACGGTGGTGCCCGCCGACAGCCTGGAAGGGGACTGACCGACGCGCCCCATCCGGGACGGAAGGAACGAGATGACGGCGGATAAGCCGATCGGCGTGTTCGATTCCGGGGTCGGGGGGCTTACCGTTCTCAAGGCGTTGCGCGAACGCCTGCCCGGCGAATCCCTGATCTATCTGGGCGACACCGCGCGCCTTCCCTACGGCACCAAAAGCGCCGCGACCGTCAGCGCCTACGCTCTGCAGGCGGCGGACGCCCTGGTGTCGCTGGGCGTCAAGGCGCTGGTGGTGGCCGACAACACCTCGTCGGCCCATGCGCTGGACGTGTTGCGCGCCCACTTTCCCGGCCTGCCGGTGGTGGGCGTGGTGGAACCCGGCGCGGTCGCCGCCGGCCATGCCAGCCCCCACGGGCGCATCGTCGTCATCGCCACCGAAAGCGCCGTCAGGACCGGCACCTATCCACGCTCCATCCTCCATGCCCGACCGGCGGCGCGGGTGGCGCAGGTTCCTTGCCAGTTGTTCGTGTCCCTGGTCGAGGAAGGCATCGTCGAAGGTCCCATCGCCGAGCAGGTGGCCCGCCATTATCTGGCGCCGCTGCTGCTGGACCCGCCGGATTCCGAACGGGGCGACTGCCTGCTGTTGGGCTGCACCCATTTTCCGGCCCTGGTGCCGCTGTTGCGCCGGGTTTTCGGACCCAAGGTGGTGATCGTCGATTCCGCCACCACCACCGCCCGGGCGGTGGAAGAGGTGCTTGAGAACCGCCACCTCGCCGCGCCGGCCTCGGACCGGCCGGCTTCGGTCCGCTATCTGGTCACCGACGCGCCGGACCGCTTCGCCCGCGTTTCGAAAATCTTCGTTCCCTGGGCCATCGCCCCCGACGGGATCGAGACGATCGAATTGGAGACATTGCCCGAAACCGCCGGATAGGGTGTAATGGTGGGATGGAGACAGCAGCCGCTCCCATAACGACCCTCGCCAAGGCGTCGGACCTCGCCACCCATTTCATGGAATGCGGGTCTCTGGGCGCCAACCTGACCCTGGCGCCGGGCGAGAGACTGGTCATCACCGACGACATATTGGGCGGCGCCGTCAACGATTTCGCCGCCATGAGCATGGCGGTCATCGTCGCCCGCGACACCATGGTCGCCCGCACCGCCATCCTGCCCCTGGGCGTCGCCGCCGCGCGGGCCGACACCAACGGGCGACGCCGCGACAAATACGAACGCCTGTTCGCCCTGATCGAGGAATCAGCCTTCGATTCGGGGGCGCGCGACGCCGCCCAATCCCTGATCCACGCCCGTTTCCGCGACACCCAGATCAACGAACTGGCCCACGAGCTGGGGGGCACCATCCAGCCGGCGCGGCTGCGCTACCGGGCTTTTCTCGACATCGTGCGGATGCTGACCGAGGGCCGCATCTCGCACGCCTCGTTCATCGACGAATTCCACGACTTCACCCGCGCCGTGGCCGGCAAGCTGGATTTCGGCATCTATTCCCTGTGCGTGGACCGGATGTTCACCAGCCCGCGCATCGATATCATCGTCAAGGCCGCGCTGCTGGACGAAATCCTGGCTTTTCCGCCGCTGGTCCGCAAGGAACTGGTGACCAACCTGCTGTCGTCGCCCAATGCCGTGCCCGAACTGGTCCGCCAGGCGCGCGGCGCCCTGGCCGATTACATGACCCGCGACGAAATCCGCGAGGTGATGCTGTTCACCACCCTCAAACTGGCCTGGCAGGCGCAACGCACCGGCCGGCGTCACGACGACGACGCGGTCGAGGAATTGACGCGCCGTCACGGCGACGGGGACGAGGCCTATCTCGATCAGGCCCGCGCCGTGGTGGCGCGCACTCGTTTGGGAAGCGATCCGATTTAAGCGTTGCCAAACGTCACGGTCAGCACCCGCCCGGAATGGGTGGCCACCGCCATCGCCGCCAGGGCTTCGACGATCTCGGTGAAATCGGCCATGCGGTCGGTATTGACGGTGATGTCGAACTGGCAGGCATCCGACAGGCGCGACCGGAACATCTCCCACACGAAATGGCCGCGGTGATGGTTGACGTCCTCGACCTTGGCCAAAGCCGCCTTCTCGTCGCCATCGCCATGAGCGGCCAGACGACGGGCGCAGATCGCGGGCGTACCGGCGACCCGAAGACGCAGGGCGCAGGATTCGGCCAGCACCACATGGGCGCCGCGGCCGACGATCACGCCGCCCATCCGTCCCAGGCTCAGGATCACCTTGACCAGGGTGTCGCGATAGACGTCCGGCCCCACATCCTTGCCCGACAACAGGCGGTACAACCACATATCCTTGGCGCGACCGAATTCCTCGTCGAGCATCCGGACGATGGCGGGGTGGTCCTTCATGCGCACGGCCACTTCGCGAAGCACCGTGTCGTCATAGACCGGCACGTCCAGCTTCCGGCCCAGCATGGCGGCGATCTCGTCCCCCCCCGACCCGTAATCGCGCGACACGGTGATCACCGGCCGTTGCGGCCGCTGCCTGCCTTCCGCCGGGCTGCGACCGGCCATTTGCACCATTGCCGATATGACGGCGGGAATGTCGTGGCTCATGGGAACCCCACTAATCTATCCCGAATATCATAGCCCGGCCGGCGGGTCCCCGCCAGAATCAGGATCGGCCCGACCGTAATCGCCGATGATGCTCCACGCCTCGTCCGCCGTCTCGACGAAGGTGAAGATGGCGAGATCCTCGGGCGAGATCACCCCTTCGCCGACCATGGCGTCCAGATTGATGATTCGCTCCCAATATTCGCGCCCGAACAAAAGGATGGGAATGGGATCGATCTTGCCGGTCTGGATCAGAGTCGCCGCCTCGAACAATTCGTCAAGGGTGCCGAAGCCGCCGGGAAACACCACCAGCGCCTTGGACCGGGCCATGAAATGCATCTTGCGGATGGCGAAATAGTGGAACAGGAAACACAGATCGGGGGTGACGTAAGGGTTGGGTTCCTGCTCCATGGGCAGGACGATGTTCAGCCCGATCGATTTCCCCCCGACATCGGCGGCGCCGCGATTGGCCGCCTCCATGATGCCGGGACCGCCGCCGGTCTTGACCACCATGTCGCCGCCGCCGCTTTCGGTGATCAGATGGCCCAAACGGCGCGCCTCTTCGTAATAGCGGCTGTTGGCCATGCGCCGCCGGGCCACCGCCAGATGGCGGGCGGCGGCGGCGTCGCGGGGCCGGGCGCGCGCCGCCGCTTCGGCCTCGTCCAGGGCGCGTCGGGCCGCCGCCGGGTCGGGAATGCGGCTCGATCCGAACACCGCCACCGTCGAACGGATGCCGTGTTCCTGCTGCAGCAATTCGGGCTTCAGCATCTCCAATTGCAGACGCACCGGCCGTAAATCCTGGCGCAACAGGAAATCGATATCCTCGAAGGCGAGACGATAGGAGGGCGAGGTCGCTGCCGGATTGACCCGGGCGCGATGGCTTTCGACTTCGCGCCGCGCGCCGGGAAAAGGCTCGGCGGGAAAAAGATCGGCTCCGTCGGAGCCGGACTCGTCTTCGGTCATGATGGCCCCGACGCGGACAAGAAAACGGACAGATGGAGAATAGGCGGTTACGGCTTACCAGCCGGTAAAGCCGGACGCGCCGCCGATGCCGGTGGAAGCACGGCCGGCGCAGGAGAAGACACGGAGACCGCGGGCGCTGCGGGCGCGGGTGCCGGCACTTTGCCGCCCCACGGCACCATGGGCGCCAAAGCGAGACCGTCCGGCACCGACGCGGCGGCGAGATCGAGGGAGTCCGGCTGAATGCCGATCCGCACCAGCCCCGCCGGCAATTGCAGTTCGAGCACCCGCTTGCCGGCGGAATCGATGCGTTCGACCGCCCGCGTCATCGACACCGTGCCGCGCAGGAAACGGGCGCGAACGGGATCATGGGCATACAGAAGAACCCGGCTCAGGATTCGTTCCGGCGTGGCGTAGGCGAGCACCGCCACGCCGTTGCCGA
This sequence comes from Pseudomonadota bacterium, assembly GCA_021848545.1. Lineage (GTDB taxonomy): Bacteria > Pseudomonadota > Alphaproteobacteria > Rhodospirillales > Magnetospirillaceae > JAJZUL01. The sequence goes on along the minus strand of JAJZUL010000011.1, from coordinate 48,135 downwards.
TCACGCCGTCCGGCGATTGGGCCACGGCGATCAGCCGCCGCCCCCCCTCGGCCGCGCTGGTGTCGGGCTCGGTGAAGACGGCGATCGGCGCATCGGCGTCGAACAGCCAACGGCCGTTGGACAGGCTATAGGCGCTTTTGCGTCCGCCGCCATGGGAGACCATCAGCAAATCGCCGTGCTGGATGCGCGCCGACCGTCCCGGCACCGTCACGTTGTAAAGAGGCGTGCGTTCAAGCGCCGCCGGCCCCTTGAGCGGCCAGGCCTGCAAATGCACCGCCCCCTCCGCCCCGGAATCGGCGAAAACCGAGTTCGAGACGTCGAACCGCACCAGAATCGGCGGCGGACGGTGGTCCTTCAGACGCGGCAGGATCACCGGCTGGAAATGGACGTCGGCCATGCGGCCTTCCAACTGGCCCTGGCGATCACGCACCGAGAAATAGGACGGTCCCGACAGGGTCACCCATCCATCACGATTGGAAAGCCAATGCAGAAAGGCGGCCGCCCCCCCCAGAACCGGCAAGGCGACGATCAAGGCCAGAACGCTTAGCATTGCGCCGGCAAAAAATGTCCATAACAGGCGCATGCCGCGAACCGCAAACCCTGGGCCAAGGATAAATATCGCCACATCTTACGCGGAGCCCGTAATCGGAGCAATATTCCAGAGTATTATTCTTTTTCCGAAAACGGATCGAACGTCGCCAGCCAGTGATGCACAGGTGCCCGACCGTGGCCGGACAGGTGCAGCAGACAGCCGATATTGGCGGTGAGAATCGCCTCCGGCCCGTCCCTGGTCAGGTCGGCAATCTTGCGTTCGGCCAAGGCGGCGGCGATGGCCGGCTGAAGCAAGGCGTTGGCGCCGCCGGCGCCGCAACACAGATCCGGTTCGTCCAGCGCCGTCAATTCCACCCCCGCCGCCGCCAGCAGGGCTTCCACCCGCCCCGCCAGCTTTTGCCCATGTTGCAGCGAACACGGGGCCTGGAACGCCACCCGGCGCCAGCGCGGCGGGGCCAAATGGGCGACGGCGGTTTCCAGCACCTCCACCGGATCGCGGGCCAGTTCCGCCACCCGGGCGGCGCGCGCCGCATATTGGGGGTCGTCGGCCAGCAGATGGCCGTATTCCTTGATCACCGCGCCGCAACCGCTGGCGGTGACCAGGATCGCCTCGGCCCCGCGTTCGATATGGGGCCAGCAGGAATCGATGGTGCGGCGCATGCGGTCGCGGGCCTCGTCGGTCGCGCCCAGATGGTGGCCGAGCGCTCCGCAACAGCCGGTGTCCACCGCCACCAGGGTGATGCCGAGCGTGTCGAGAATGCGGGCGGCGGCGGCGTCGATGGCGGGCAGGACCGCCGGCTGCACGCAGCCCGTGGGCGCCAGCATCACCCGGTCGTGGCGGGGCGCGGGCCAGGGTCCGGCGGCGCGCGCCGGCGGCACCAGACGTTTCCACCGATCGGGCAGCAGCGGCCGCGCCGCCCGCCCCAGGGTCAACAGCATGGCGAAAAGACGGGGGCGCGACAGGGCGTTGCGCAAAGCGGCCCGCGCCACGCGCTGGCCCCAGGGCCGGCCGCCGCCGGCTTCGATCGCCGCCCGGCCAAGATCGGCCAGACGTCCGTATTGGACGCCGGACGGACAGGCGGTCTCGCAGGCGCGGCAGGACAGGCAGCGGTCGAGATGGCGGCGGGTGGCGGCGGTGACCGCGCCCTCCTCGAACAGATCCTTCAGCAGATAGATGCGCCCGCGCGGCGAATCCCGCTCGTCGCCGAGAATCCGGTAGGTGGGACAGGCGGCGGTGCAAAAGCCGCAATGGACGCAGGCGCGGATCAGGTCGGCGGCGGCGCGCCCGGTCCCGTCCTGTTCGAAATTCGGCGCAGGTTGGGTGTGCATCGGTCAGACCTCGCCCAGACGGCCGCGATTGAAGATGCCGGCGGGATCGAACGCCGCCCGCAGCCGTCCGTTCAGCGCCGCCACGGCGGGGGCCGGCGGTTGGAAGGCGCGGGCGCGATCGGGGCCGCGGAACAGGGTGGCGTGGCCACCCGCCGCCATCGCCATCCGCCGCATTTCGCCGACATCGGCCTCGCCCCGCAGCCAGCGCTGGGCGCCGCCCCAATCGACCATTTGCGGGCCGTGCCAGGGCAGCGGCGCCGCCGCCGGGGCCACCGACAGGCGCCATAGCGGCGCATCGCCGGCGAAAAAGGGATGGGTGTGGTCGCGGATCGCCGTCCAGAACGCCCCGTCATCGTCCATCGGCATCGCCGGTCCCGCCATTTCCTCCAGCAGGGGGAGGGCTTTGTCCAGCGCCGCCGCCGACCCTTCCAGCCGCAGGATCAGGCGCCCGCCGTCATGGACGGCCCCGGTCACCGGCAACGGCCGGCCGGCGATGCGGTTGGCGGCAAGGATGGCCGCGCCCCCGTCCAGGGCGAAGGCGAAACTGCGCCGGGCGGGGGGAACGGGCAGAACTTTCAGCGACACGTCCAGCAACACGCCCAGGCTGCCCATGGCGCCGGCCATGGGCCGGAACAGATCGTAGCCGGCGACGTTCTTCACCACCTCGCCGCCGAAGCGCAGGATTTCGGCCCGGCCGGTCAGCACCGTCACCCCCAGCAGGTAATCGCGCACCGCCCCCGCATAAGGCCGACGCGGTCCCGACAGGCCCGAAGCCACCGCCCCGCCCAAAGTTCCGCCGGGCGCGCAGGCGCCCTTATTTGTAGAATCGCTGGCGGAGCCAGCGGATGCGAAACGGGGCGGTTCGAAAGGCAGATATTGGCCGGATCGCGCCAGCACCGCCTCGATTTCGGCCAGGGGCGTGCCGGCCCGCGCGGTCAGCACCAGTTCGGTGGGGCGATAGGCGAGAATGCCGCGATGACCGGACATCTCCAGGGGCTCGCCGGTAATGGGGCCGCCGAAGAAATCCTTGGTGCCGCCGCCGCGAATGGCCAGCGGCGCGCCGTTTTCGGCCGCCGCCGCCACCCGCGCCCGCAAATCGTCCGTCCGGTCGGCCCCCATGGTCATCAGAACCGCTCCAGCTCGGGAAAGGGCAGCGTTCCGGCATGGACGTGCATGGCGCCGAATTCGGCGCAACGGTGCAGAGTCGGCACCGCCTTGCCGGGATTGAGCAGACCCGACGGGTCGCAGGCGGCTTTCACCGCGTGGAACTGGGCCAGCTCGGAGGGGCCGAACTGGGCGCACATGGAATCGAGCTTTTCCACCCCCACCCCATGTTCGCCGGTGATGACGCCGCCCACCGCCACGCACAGGGCGAGGATGTCGCGACCGAAGGCTTCCGCCCGCTCCAAATCGCCGGGGCGGCCGGCATCGTAGAGGATCAGGGGGTGGAGATTGCCGTCGCCGGCATGAAAGACATTGGCCACCGCCAGACCGTACCGTTCCGACAGACGGGCGATTTCGGCCAGCACCTCGGGCAGGCGGAAGCGGGGGATGGTGCCGTCCATGCAATAATAATCGGGGCTGAGCCGACCCACCGCCGGAAAGGCGGCCTTGCGCCCGGCCCACAGGCGGGCGCGCTCCGCCGGTTCCTCGGCGCTGTGAATGTGGGTGGCCCCGGCCGCGTGCAGGACGGCGCCGACCCGTTCCTCGGTTTCCGCGATCTCCGCCGGGGCGCCGTCCAGTTCGCACAGCAGGATGGCGGCGGCGTCCAGGGGATAGCCGGCATGGACGAAGGCCTCCGCCGCCTGGATCGCCAGGGAATCCATCAATTCCAGCCCGGCCGGAACGATGCCGGCGGCGATGATGCGGCCCACCGCGTCGCCGGCCGCCTCGACGCTGGCGAAGGCCGCCAGCAGCACCCGGACCCGGTCGGGACGGGGCAGCAGGCGCAGGCGCGCCTCCACCACCACCCCCAGCAGGCCTTCCGAGCCGGTCATCAGCGCCAGCAGATCGAGGCCCGGCGAATCGAGGGCGCCAGTGCCGATCTCCATCACCTCGCCGGCGGCGTCCAGCACGGTCAGTCCCAGCAGGTTATGGACGGTCAGCCCGTATTTCAGGCAATGCACCCCGCCGGAATTTTCCGCCACGTTGCCGCCGATGGTGCAGGCCACCTGGGAGGAGGGATCGGGAGCGTAGAACAGCCCGTGGCGGGCGGCGGCCTCGGAAACGGCGAGATTGCGCACCCCCGGCTCGACCCGCGCCACCCGGTTCAGGGGATCGATCTCCAGGATGCGGTTGAGACGGGCGAGGCTGAGCAAAACGCCGCCGGCCAGGGGCAGGGCGCCGCCGGACAGGCCGGTGCCGGCCCCGCGCGCCACCACGGGAATATCGGCCTGATGGCACAGGCGCAGCACCGCCGCCACCTCGTCCCGGGTGCGGGGCAGGCAGACCGCGCCCGGCAAAGCGCGATAGGCGGCAAGACCGTCGCATTCATAAGGTTTGAGATCGTCCTTGCCGCTGAGCACGGACTCTTCGGGCAGCGCGCGCCGCAGAGCCCGGACCAGAGCGCGAAGATCGCCCGCCATGTCAGCCGCCGCCGAGAATGCGAACCACCTGGGCCAGGGTGTCGGGACCGCCCACATTGCCGGGAAAGATCACCGCCGGCAGACCGGGGAAGCGGGGATGGTCGGCGGGAAGCCGCACCACCGATATCCCCGGCGCGATCTGGCCCAGCAACCGGGCCGTGGCCAGACCGAGCCCCTCGGCCAGCATGTCGTGGGAGGTGATGCCGCCCTTGCCCACCAGAAAACCCAGATCCGGCGGCAAAGCGCGGATGATGGCCATCAGCCCGGCCGACACCTTGGCGCCGAAGGCCAGACGGGTTTCGGTATCCGTGAAGCGCCGTTCCTCGCGGCTGGTATGGATCACGGCCACCTGGCCGCTCGCGAACGCCGCCGCCGCCCGCACCGCGATCGCCGCCACGGTGACGTCGGGCGCGGCCACCAGGGCGTCCACATCGACCTCGATCGCCGCGCAGTTCGGTTCTTGCAGCAGCACCGCCAATTGTTCGCTGGACCGCCGCACGTGGGAGCCCACCACCACCGCCCCCGGCCGGCCGCGGGCGAAGGCGGCGAGTTCGGCCGGCTTGGGTCCCGGCGGCAGGCCGGCGAGACTGGTGAGCAGGCTGGCCGCCGAGCGGAACAGCAGGCGTTTGCCCATGGCGCGGGCCGCCCAGACCGCCGCCGCGAAAGCGTCGAGATCGGCCTGTTTCTCCGCATCCACCGTGCAGATCGCATTGCCGGACAGGCCCATCAGGATGGCGAGCCCGCCATCCTGGGCGAGATCGGCGGCCCCGATGCGCCGCACCGAGGCCGCCGGCACCCGGCCGCCGGTCTTTTCCGCCACCCAATCGGCCAGGATCGCGGTGGAATAGCCGAAGGCCGAATCGCGGGCGAATTCGGTCTCGTGGGCCGGCACCCGTTTGCCGTCGGTCTCGACGTAATGGATTCCGTCGACGGTGACCCGCCCGCCCTCGAAAAACGCCGGCACCAGCAGGGTGGCGTCGAACGGCCCGAAGGCTTCCGCCAGGATGTCGGTTTCCAGGGGGAAATGACCGCGCAGGGTCGAATCCGACCGGCTGACCAGCAGCGGCATGTCCAGACCGGCCTGGTCGAGCGCGATCTTGAGATTGGCGCAGGATTGCCGCATCACCGCCGCCGCCGCGTCCGGCGCCAGACCGCGGCTGTTGGTCAGAAGAAAGGAGATGCCGGCTTCGTCCTCCAACCCGGCCCGCAAGGTTTCGGGCCGGGAATCGGTCAGCAGCAGACAGGAATGGACGGTCTGCGAGCCGGTGGGATCGTCGTCGAAGACGAAGATCCGCCGGCCGCCCCCGCTGGCGCCGGCCATGGGTCAGACCCCACGGGCGCGGGCGGCCAGGGACTTGCCGTCCAGGCCGTTCAGAACCAGCAATTCGTCGAGACCGGCGGTGGTCTCGCCGCGCTTCCAGCAGGCCAGTTCGCGCCGTCCCGCCCGCGCCCGCAACAGCACCGGCTCAAGCGTGGCGGCGGCGCCGCCGCTGACCGCGACCAAGGTGTCGCAATCGAACAGGGCGTTGAAGGCATCGTCGTCCATGAAGGTGCCGTCGGCTTCGGAACAACTGTCCCAGGCGACGTCATGGGGACGGAACAGACGGCGGGGATTGACCACGGCGACGATGCGCACGCGCTTGCCCTCGGCCTCCAGCAGATCGCGGGCGGCGTCGATTCCGGCCAGGGCCAGATCGCCGGCCACGGCGAAGGTGATCAGCGGACCGCTGCCGGCGCCGTCATACAGGATGGCGGCCCCGTCCTCGACGGCGCGCTTGGCCGCCGCCATGGACACCCGGATCGGCAGGGCGCTTTTGGCGGCGAAGATCGGCACCCCCTTGTTGCGGCTGGCCATGGCCCAGCCATAGGCGGCCTGGGCCATGTTGGCGTCGCAGGGATAGAGCGGATAGACGTTGCCGTTGCGCATCATCGCCGCCGCATAGGCTTCGATCTCGGGACGCTGATGGGTCCAGCCGTTGCGTCCCTGTTCCAGGGCGCCGGCGGTGAACAGGCAGACCATGGACGGGGTCGGCCGGCGCAATTCGGCCATGGCCTGGGTCACGGTCTGCAGGATCGGCCAGCCATTGACGGCGAAGCTCTCATAGGACAGCCACAGGCTGCGCCCGCCGAACAGGGCCATGCCGGCGGCGAGGCCGGCGCAGGCATCCTCGTTCAACGGCTCGTAGACCTGACCGTCGGGACGCTGGTGATACAGCGCGTCGGCGGTGGGGTGGCGGATGCCCAGGGCGACGTTGATATTGGCCATGCCCGACGCCTCGTTGCCGTCGGCATTGGTGACGACGAAGGCCGGATCGCGGCGCCCGGTTTCGGCCACCAACAGGCCGACGGCGGTGGACGGCACCGCCTTTTCGCCGACCGGATGATCGACCAGGGGCAGATCGCCCAGGGGCGGCAGCGGACGGGCGGTTTCGGTGGCGGCGACGGCGACGGCGGGACCGCCGCCGGCGCGGCGGAAGGTCTCGCGCAGCAGGCCCCAAGCCGATTCCGGCAGAGCCAGACGGGCCAGCGCCTCCTTGATCGTCGGCTTGTCCAGGGAATCGCCGGGATGGAGATTGTGGGCCTTGGCCCCTTCCACATGCAGGCCGGCGCCCTTCAATTGCTTGATGATGAAGGCGGTGCGCCGTCCGCTCATGGCGTTGCCGGCGGCCTTCGCCATTCCCGCCAGCACGGCGCCGACGAAGGCCCGGCGCGCGGCGAAGCCGAAGCGGGTGCTGTCGGCGAAGGCGCCGAAGCGGCCGGTATCGTCGTATTCCTTGGCGTCGATCAGGATCACCTCGTCGAAGCCGTGGGCGTGCCACAGGGCGCTCATGCGCTCGTTCGACCAGGTCGAGACCATGGCGTGGTGTTCCTGGCTGTAGCCGTTCCACACCAGCACCGGCAGGACGTTGGTGGAATCCGGATAGGCGGTGGCGAAATGCTGGAAGGCCGACAGGATGTAGGGCTCGCCCAATCCGCCGTCGCCGATGGTCACCGCGAACAGGCGGTCGGGATGGAGCAGAGCGCCGGCCATGGCGAAATGCTGCCCCTGGCCCAGCGGACCGGCCGGCGCCAGGATGCCGGGAATGGCCCCCGACAGATGGCCGAGCAGGCCGTGACGCTCGCGGAAGCGGGCGCGGAAGTCATGGGCGGTATGGATGCCCATCTTTTCCAGCGAGCCGTCCAGGAACAGGGCGGAGTAGAAGCCGGGCGCATGGTGGCCGACCTCGGTGACGATGTCGCGATGACCCAGCATCACCAGGGAGGCATAGGCCTCGACCGAACTGGCGAAGCCGCCGGGATGGCCGGATTGCTTGGCGCCGGTCACCAGCAGGGTCAGATAGCGCAGCGCGTCGGCGGCCAGCATGGTCTGGTAGATCGCCGCCGGATCGGCGGGGTCGGAGATGGCGCGGGCACCCTCGGCAATGGCCGGGGCGGCCGCCAGCCGGTCGAAATCGGGCCAGGCCGGACCGAAGCTTTCGATGCCGGCGGTGAAGGCGGGGCGGTCATGGGTCACGGGCATTCCTCCAAGTTGCAGCCAGCTTACGCGCATCAATATCGTTGCACATAGCGAAAACGATTTTATAATGTGAGAAATTGCTGGAGCGTCATCGTTATGAGCACCCAGGTTCTGGACCGTGCCGTCCGCCTGATCGATCTGCTGGCCCGGGCCGACGGCCCGGTGCGGCTGAAAGTGCTGGCGGCCGATAGCGGCCTGCATCCCGCCACCGCCCACCGGCTGCTGGCCAGCCTGTCGGATCTGGGGCTGGTGCTGCGCCAGGGCGACGGCTACGGGCTGGGGCGGCGTCTGGCCGCCTGGGGGGCGCGGGCGCCGGGACCGGACCTGCGCGCCCTGGCCCAACCCCTGTTGGAGGATTTGCGCGACCGGGTCCGCGAAAGCGTCAATCTGCTGGTGCGGACCGAGGACGAGGTCAGCTATCTGGCCCGCGCCGTGGCCGAGGGCCGGTCGCTTCGGGTCGAGCACGTCATCGGCACGCGGGCGCCGCTGCACGTCACCGCCGGCGGCAAACTGTTCCTGGCCGCCGCCGGCCCCGCCGCTCTGGTGGATTACGTCGCCCGCACCGGCCTGCCCCGCTATACCGAACACAGCCTGTGCGACGCGGCCGACCTGGCGGCGGCGGTGACCGAGGCCGGACGGACGGGCTTCGCCCGCGACGTGGAGGAGGCCGAACCGGGCGTCGGCTGTCTGGCGGTGCCGGTGACGGGTCCGGCCGGAACCATGGTGGCGGCGCTGTCGATCTCGGCGCCCTTGGAGCGGATCAGCGATACTTGGCTGGCCGAACTGAAAGGCGCCGCCGCCCGGCTGGCGGCGCGGCTGGGACCGGATGCGCGCTACTAAAACGTGATGAGGGCTTGATGAAACGGGCCGGCGGCGCTACACCGTCGGCCGTAAAATTCGGGCGAATATCGCCCCGGTCACCGGGAGACCATCATGGCCACGACTTTTTTCCGGCGCGCCGCCATCGTCTGCGGATCGGCGATGGCTTTCGCCCTGATCCCCTGGACCAACGCCCGGGCGGGCATGGCCGACATCCGCGCCGCCGACAACGCCCTTTCGATCGGGGTCGGCACCCATTACATGGATTACCGCGAGGATAACGGCCGCGGCGGCACCCTGGACAGCGAACGGGGATGGATGCCCGAAATCCGCGTCGGCGACAGCATTCTGGCCTCCGGCGCCGCCCGGGGAATTTTTCACAATCTGTATCTGCACGCCGATGCCAGCCTGACCTTCGGCCAGACCCATTACGAGGGCGCCCTGCTCGACGGCACCCCCTATGCCGCCACCACCAACGATCTGGCCTGGCGCGCGGCGGGGCGCATCGGGCGCGGTTATGAAATCGCTCCCGACGCCATGCTGATCCCCTACGCCGAGGTGGGATATCGCCATTGGCGCCGGTCCCTGACCTATACCGAAACCTATACCAACTGGTCCGTCCTGGGCGGCCTGATCGGCCAATATTCGCCGGCGCCGAAATGGGTGGGATCGCTGTCGGCGGCGGTGGGCACCACTTTTGGCGCCGACATGTACGCCACCGCGCCGTTCAACGAAACCTTCTCCCTGGGCGACGCCCTGACCTGGCGCGTGGGCGGCGAGGTTGGGTACGCCGTCACCCCCGAACTGGAGGAGCGGATCAGCGTCGAAACCACCCGCCTCGGCTTCGGCGCCAGCGCCGCTGATGCCAACGGCTATTACGAACCCAACAGCACGACCACCGACACCACCCTGATGCTGGGCACGGCCTTTCACTTCTTCTGACCCGGATTTCCGCGCGGCCGATACGGCACGCCGTGGGGCTGGCCGCGCGCCATGGCAGGGGCTATACCCATATCTTACCGCCTTTCGGTTGGGGGCGACCATCATGGCGGGGTCGCCGTGGGGATTTTTGAAAAGGTCGAGCGGCGCCCATGAGCGACAACGCGCCCGCCGGGGAACCCGGCGTCCGGGTGGTTCACATCATCACCGGCCTGGGCGTCGGCGGAGCCGAGCGGATGCTGGTCAATCTGGTGACCGCGCCGTCCGCGTCGCCGATCCGCCATACGGTGATCGCGCTCGTCAAAGGCGGCTTTTACGCCGATTCCCTGCGACGGGCGGGGATCGAGCTTCACGAAATGGACGTGCGGCGCGGTCCCTCGGCGATCCTCGCCCTGGCGCGAACCGTCGCCCTGATCCGGCGCCTGGCCCCGGACATCATCCAAACCTGGCTGTATCACGCCGACCTGGTGGGATTGGTCGCCGGCCTGATCGCCGGCCAAAGACGGGTGGTGTGGAATCTGCGCTGCTCGGACATGGATCTCGCCCGTTACCACCGCACCACCCGCCTGCTGGTGCGGCTGCTGGCGCTCCTGTCGCCCCTGCCCCGGGCGATCCTGTCCAATTCCGAGGCCGGGCGCATCTGGCATCAACGCCTGGGCTACCATCCCCGGCAATGGGCGATCATCGGCAACGGCGTGGACGAGACCCGCTTTCGTCCCGATCCCGCCGCGCGGGCCGCGTACCGCACGCGCCTGAATCTGGAGGACGACGTCATCGTCGCCGGCATGGTGGCGCGGCGCGATCCCATGAAGGACCACGAAGGCCTTCTGGCGGCCGTCGCCGCCCTGGGGCGGCCCGATCTGGCCCTGGTGCTGGTGGGACGCGGCATCGATACCGATCCCGTCCTGCGCGACCTTGCCGCCGCCTGCCCCGGCCCGGTGCGCCTGCTGCCCCAAAGCGACGACGTCGCCGGTCTCATGAACGCCTTCGACATCGCCGTGCTGGCGTCGCGTTTCGGCGAGGGCTTTCCCAACGTGCTGATCGAGGCGATGGCGGTGGGGCTGCCGGTGGTGACCACCAAGGTCGGCGACGCCGCCGCCATCGTCGGCGACGCCGGATTGGCGGTACCGCCCGCCGACGAGGCCGCGTTGAGGACGGCGCTGACCCGCCTGCTCGACGAACCCGGCCTGCGGCGGCAATTGGCCGACCGGGCTCGACCGCGGGTCGAAACCCGATTCACCCTGACCGCTATTCGCGCAAGTTTTGACAGCTTCTATCTGTCACTTGTAACGAAATAGGCGTAATTATCAAACTGTCGGCAATGCTCCCGGTTGAACGGGCCATTTCGCGGATCGGAATTACGGCGGAAATTCCAAGACCAGACAACACCTTCGGCATGTAGTTTTCCGGTTATGGGTAGCGGGGCAGACGGAAACGACCATCAGGCACAGCGCCCGTTCGGGGAAAAAATTCCCTGGCTGGCGGTCGTTCATGCCGTCTTCGCTTTTTTCGCCGTTTTACTGATCCTGTTTTTCGTCGTGAACTATTACGACGTCGGCCGATCGGTTCGGGAACGCTTCTCCAGCAGCGCCGCGGAAACGGCCGACCAGATCGCCGGAACCGCCGCCGCCGCCTGGAACCGCCAGTTCACCGCGCTGACGTTCCTGCGCAACGCCATTTTCGAACACGGACCCGGAGAGACGAAACCCGGCGCGGCGCGCGCCCTGATTCCCGACGCCTGGACCAGGACGATGTTTCGCCGGTTCCAGCTCGACCATCCCAAGCTGTTCGCCATCAATATCCAGGATACCACCGGCGACATAATTCTGTGGTCGAGCCACAAACAGAACCCCCATGTGATCGCCAAGGGAATCACCTTCGCCCCCCTGCCCCGAAACCCCGACAAACTGCTGGGTCAACCGATTTTCGCCCCCCGTATCGGGGGATGGATCCTGCCCATGCGCTTAAGGATCAGGACCGATCGGGGACATATCCTGGGATTCATCGGCTCGCCCTATCTGCTGTCGCGGCTGCAGACGATCGAGATCCCACCCGATTTCCAGGCGCGGCTGGCCGACAAGGACGGCCGGACCGGCTCGGTCTGGCGACACCGGCATTGGATGCCGCCGGATGCGCCGCTGCCCAAGGCCGACGGCACCGTCACCCGCGACGTTCCCGGTTTTCCCTGGGTGGTGCAGGCGCAATGGACCAAGAGCGCGTTCACCGCCGCCTTCTGGGACGAGGAACGGTTTCGCGCCCTGATGCTGGGGATCATCCTTTTGTTCCTGCTGGGCACCGACCGGGTGGTGACGGTCCTGCTGACCCGCGCCGCCCGCCTGTACCGCTATCAGGCGGCCGCCCTGCATATCCAGCAGGATCTGCCGTCCCTGGAGGATGAAAACGCCATTTTCCAGCGGGTCACCGATCTGGTGGTTCGCGAAACCGCGGCCTGCGGCGCCTATGTGGTGGTGCCCGATTCCCAACAATCCTGGCTGCGCCCGGTCGCCATCTCGGCCAATGACGAGGCGTTGCGGGCGGTGATCGCGACCATGACGCCGTCAGCCGACCCGCGGCAATGGCCCGAAGGCGCCATGGCCGCCGGCCGCGCCTTTCGCCAGGGCCGGCCGATCGGCCCGGTGGACCCCCGCGACAATGCCGCGACCCGAACGATCCGTCAGGCGCATCCCGCCCTGAAGCCGGTGGACGCGGTGATGGCCTATCCCATCGTCATTGAAGCGGGACGGCCGCCGGCCGCCGTGCTGGTGATCCACGAGATTTCCGCCCGGCACTTTTCCGAACCGGTGCGCCGGCTGTTGGAGCAGCTGGTCCTGTCCGTGGGCGCCTGGCTGGTCCATCGCCGCCAGCGCCGCGCGATCCAGGAAGCGCTGACCTTGAGCACCAGCCTGTTCAACACCATCGGCGCCATGGCGCTGGTCATCGACGACAAGGGCGAAATCGAGCGGATGAACGAAGCGGCGGAACGGTACATGGGCTGCCGTTTCGACGACGTGCGGGGAATCCCCCAGGTATGGGAACGCTTCATCCCCAAGGACGAACACCCGCTGGCCGGCGCCCTGTTCGGCAATCTGCGCGACCCCGCCATCTGCGACGACATCGAAACCCATTGGCTGTCGCGCTCGGGCGACAGGCGCCTGTTCCGGTGGATCAACACCGTACTCGACGATGCCGACGGCAACCCCGCCCGCCTGATCGCGCTGGGAGTGGACGTCACCGAACAGCGCGCCCTGGAGGACACGGTGCGGGAATCAGCCATGAAGTTGAAAAGAATAAGCGATTTCAACGCTCTGCTCGGCCATGTCAATCAGGTGATCGCCGCCGCCTCCGACGAAAAGGTCTTGCTGCAATCCATCTGCGATCTCGCCATCCGCTACGCCCATCTGGCATTGGCGGTCGTCGCCCGGCCCGGCCCCGACGGCCGCTTCACCTTTGCCGCCGCCGCCGGAATTGTCGCCTATCTGGAGGGAATCGAAATCTCCATCGACCCCACCAGTCCCACGGGACGGGGACTGACCGGCCAAGCCTGGCGCGAGGGGGTGGCGTTGTTCCACCAGGATGTGAGCGGGGAGGATATGGAGCCCTGGCGGGAGCGGTTGAACCGGCATGGCCTGTGTTCCCACGCCTCGCTGCCGATTCTGCGCCACGGCGCCGTCTGGGGGGTGTTCTGCCTTTACCATTCCGAGCGCAACGTTTTCGACCGGGATTTGCGCGCCCTGCTGGAGGAACTGGCCTTCGATATCTCCCGCGGGCTCGACCTGCTCGAAGGGCGCAGTCTGCAGCACGCGCTTCTCAACAATTCCGTGGCCGGCATTCTTCTGGTCAAGGACGGCGTGATCGAGCAGGTCAATCCGCGCGGCGCCGAAATCCTGGGCTACCGGCGCATCGAGATGGAGGGGCGTCCGTTGGGCGCCATCCATACCGGCGACGAGGATTGGGAGCGGGTCGCGCGCGCCCACGCCAAGCTGGCGGGCCGCCCCGACATCCATGTCCGCTCGGTCCGTCTGCGCCACCGGGACGGCTCGATCCGGATCGCCGACTTCTCCGGCGTACGCCTGGACGAACGCGAGGACCTGTCGGTCTGGACCATCGAGGACGTCACCGAACGCCATCGCCTGACCGAAACCCTGTCCCGGCAGGCGCTGTTCGACATGCTGACCGGCCTGCCCAACCGCCGGGCGCTGGACATGGAATTCGAAAAGGCCATCGGGCGCAGCCGCCGCGCCGAAACCATATTGGCGGTGGTGATGATGGACCTTGACGGGTTCAAGCCGATCAACGACGCCCACGGCCACGATATCGGCGATCAGGTCCTGCGGGAGGTGGCGCGCCGTTTGCGCGGGGCGCTCCGGCAGACCGATTTCATCGCCCGTTTCGGCGGCGACGAATTCGTCCTCCTGATCGAAGGATGCGCGTCGGCCGACGAGGCGACCGAGGTCATGACCAAGCTGGATCAGGTCATCGCCCAGCCGATCACCGTGTCGCCCGATCTGACGGTGGTGGTGGGCGCCAGCGCCGGACTTTGCCTGTATCCCGACGGCGAATCCGAAAGCGCCGACGCCTTGTTGCGAAAAGCCGACCAGGCCCTGTATGCGAGCAAGGCGGGCAAGGCCCACCGCAAGACCCTCCGGTCCCAGGACGACAACCCCGGCGCGGCGGCGCCGACGCCGGCGCACAGACGGTAACGCCGAATCATGGGCCGCGCCCGCTACCGTCAGCGCCCGCCATCGCCGCGACGGGGACGGCCGTGATGGACGTGCGCCGGCGGCAGCGGTCCGGGCAAGGCGCGCTCGGCGACCTCCTCCAGACGCATGTGGTGGCGGCGCATGATGACGATGACGATGACGAAGGAGATGGCGCCGGCCGCCATCAAGGCCAGACCGGCCATGCCCGACAGACGCCGGACCTGGTCGCCGAACAGATAGGCGCCGCCGCCATACAGGCTGGCCCACAGGATGGCGCCGGAAACATTGGCCACCAGGAAGCGGTGCCAGTCCATGCGGTCGATCCCGGCCAGCAACGCCGCCAGGATTCTGAGGATGGCGAAGAAGCGGCCGAAGAACACCACTTTGCCGCCATGCTTGAGAAACAGATATTGCCCGACCTTGATGCGGGCCGGCCCCACCCCGACGCGCGGGCCGTAGCGCAGCAGCAACCCGTAGCCGAAGCGCCGCCCGATCCAATAGCCGCCGCTGTCGCCCAGCACCGCGCCGATGATGGCGGCCACGACGATGCCGCCGATATCGAGCCGCCCGGTGCGGCCGGCGAACAGCGCCGCCGCGATCAATATGCCCTCGCCGGGCAGGGGGATGCCCAGACTTTCCAGACCGACGACAAGCGCCACCAGACCATAACCGTAGGGGCCGATCAGGTGGGTAAAGGCGTCAACCGAAAGAAAAGACACGATCTGTCCCCGTACCGGGCGATGGCGGCCCCGGACGAAATGAGGGCGGTTCCAGGAATTTCCGGGGTCTCTGGAGACTGCCCCGAAAGTCGGCAGGGTAAGCCGAAAATGGCGGTTTTCGAGAACCGCAGCGGAGCGTACTTCATGTACGTGAGTAGCGGAAGCGCAGAAAACCGCCATTTGCAGGCCGCCACGGCAACTTTCGGGGCAGGCTCTAGAGCGACGCGCCTGAAATATGAAACGCCTGGCTAAATCTTGGACGCGTCGCTCCGGCGAGCATTGAGCGAGCACCCAAGCGCGCGGACGCGCGCGCCCGGCGAGGGCCAAATATAAAGCGCTTAGACCGTGATGCAGATTTTCTGCATCACGGTCTAAAGAAAAGAGTCCGGCGGCGCAATGGCCAATCGCCCTTGCTCCGCGCCCCGCGACCGTCGACAATGCCGCCATGCGCCGATTTCCGCCCCGCCTCCGGTTGACGATTTTGACGCCGCTGGCCCTGGCCACGGCTTTGGGCGGCTGCACCTTCGACACGCCGTTCGGCGCCCGGCCGGCCGCCACCGAACCGGCGGCGCCGGCCATGGTGCCGGCCCCGCCCCCCAAAGCCGAACCCGCCCGCCCGGCGCCGCTGTCACCGCTGGCCGCCAACGATTCGCCCTTTCCCGCCACCGCCACGGTCACCGGGCCGGCGGCGGTCCGCCTGCTGGCCGGCGATCCCATCGCGTTGCGCTTTCTGACCATCCGGCGTTTGCTGGCCGACGGGCTGATCACCCCCGACGACGCCAAACAACGGGTCGACGCCAATATCGGCGGCCTGCTGCCCCTGACCGCGGCGCCGCCGGCGGTGGGATTGACGGCGCCGATCCCTTCGCCCCCGTCGCTGGTGGCGCGCATGCGGGCGCTGGGGGACGAAGCGGGCACGGGCGTAGCCGCCGAAAAGAAATTCCTGCTGGATTCCATCCTGCCGGCGGCCCCCGCCGAACGTCAGGCGCTGCGACCGGCCGATCCGGCCGCCGCCCGCGCCTTGCCGGCGCGCCTGGACCGGCTGGTGGAAACCGGATTGATCACGCCCCCGGAAGCGGCGGCGGAAAAGGCGGCGCTGGCCCGTTTCATCGCCCAGCCGGCGCAAACGCCGAAGCTGGAACCGAAGCCGGCCAAAATCGTCCGCCGCAAGGGACCACCCCGTCCCGCCCCCTATCAGGGATTCAAGCCGGTCTATGTTCCCAATCCGCCGGGCGTGGCGCCGCCGCCGCTGAAGGCGGGCTTCACCGGACCGGCCGGCGTGCAATTGCTGGCCATGGCGGCGCGCGCCTACGGCCCCCGCGCCTGGGACACGTTAAGCCACATGTATCCGGCCCTGGCGCCCCTGTCCTACAAGGTGGTCAAGGCCAGTCTCGGCGATCTCGGCACCACCTACCGGCTGATCGCCGGACCGCTGAAGCCGGACGCGGCCATCGCCCTGTGCAAGAGCCTGACCGCCAAGGGACAGTCCTGCACGCCCACCCCCTTTCCCAAATGACCGATAACGAGGGCGCTTCCCCGCCGCTTCTTTATCGCGACGGGCTGATGCTGGTGATCGACAAGCCGGCGGGCGTCGCGGTGCATGCCGGCGGCCACGGCGGCGCAGGCCGCCAATCCAGTGAACCCGGCGACAATCTTGCGCCCCTGCTCGAATCCCTGCGTTTCGGCCTGAAGCGGGCGCCCGAGCTGGCCCACCGCCTGGACCGCGACACGTCGGGCTGTCTGGTGCTGGGCCGCCATCGCCAGGCTTTGGCGCGGCTGGGCGCCCTGTTCGCCGAAGGCGCGGTGGAGAAGGTTTATTGGGCGGTGGTGGTCGGCGCGCCGGCCGGGGATGCGGGGCTCATCGATCTGCCCCTGTGGAAAGAGGAGCGCCGCCATGGCTGGAAGGTGGTGGTCGATCGGCGTCGCGGCAAACCATCCGTGACCGAATGGCGGGTCCTGGGACGGGAGCCGGAGGGACGCCTGGCGTGGATCGAGGCCCGGCCGCGTACCGGCCGCACCCACCAGATCCGCGCCCATCTGGCCGCCATCGGCAGCCCCATCGCCGGCGATTCCCGCTATGGCCATGGCACCGCCGATCTGGCCGCCGACGCCATGCATCTGCAAGCCCGGCAGGTGACCATCCCGCTTTACCCGCGCAAACCGCCGATCACCGTCACCGCCCCGGTGCCCGACCATATGCGGGCCTTGCTGGAACGCTGCGGCTGGGGCGGAGAATAGGGTTTACGCCTTGCCCTGGTAATAGAGGTTCTGCACATGCTGGCCCTGGGCGAAGAAAGCCCAGCGTTCCACCAGCAGGCCGAGATACTGGATCGCCGCCGCCGACGCCAGAACCACCAACCCGCCATGTCCCAGGGCGACGATCATCAGCGCCGCCGGCAGAAGGAAGGCGAAGAACAGGAAGGCGACGGTGGTGCCGCGCACCGCGTCGCGGCCGCCGGGGGCGGAAAATTCCTTGTTGTTGAAGGAACTCCCCATGAAGCCCTGGCTGATCTGGCGAATCTGCTGGTGGTGCTGGCCGATGGCCGTCTTCAAAGTCGATTTCAGCGCCAGCCGGGAATTGAGCCATATCTGATAGGACCGCGTGGCCAGCGCCACCACCGTCAGGACCAGGGCGGCGAACAGGTAGAAGCGGGCGAGAACGCCGCCTTCGAGATTGGCGCAGATCGCGGCCACGGCGGATCCCGACGCCAATCCCATGATCATGAAATTGATCACCGTCCAGGCGGACGCCCATTCGCGGATGAATTTGACGCAGGCATAGATCATGCCGGTGACGACGAACAGCAGCAGCGCCGCCAGGGCGGCCACCGTCCCCACCACCAGGCCCAGGGTGACGCTTTCGCCGTTGGCGAAGGTCACCAGCGCCGGCTGGACATTGAAATACTGGATCAGGGCGTAAACCAGGCCCAGCCCCATCACCACCGGCAACAGCAGAACCTCACGCGACAGCCACGAGGTGCGCCAGCGGGTCGCCGCCCGCCAGGCCCGTTGGGGATTGGCGAGATGGAAGAACGAGGCGAACAGCCCCAACCCCAGGAACACCACCGCCACCACGGCCCCGTAGGCAATGAAATTGCCGTTGGGATCGACGGGCGCCCAACCGATGGTTTCGATCCATTGGCCGACGGACAGCGCCACCAGCAGCCCCTGGCCGATGCCGATCAGGGTGGTGAGGAAGAGAACGGAAAAAGCAGGTCGCATGGTCGGTGTCTCCCCCCGCTCACCAGTTCGACGCGTCGTCGATGGTCGGCGAAGTGAGCGGCACCTTCGGCGGCTCCCCTTCGACCTTCAACGGATTGTCGGCCCGCACCAGCTCGTCCTCGTGGAGCGTGATCCGGGTCTTGCGGCGCGGCAAATAATGATTGGCCGGGTTGGTGCCCCATTCCGGCATGAGCTGAAAGCCTGAATTCTCGGCGATGGCGATCGAGGCCTCCGACTGCGGGTCCTTGATGTCGCCGAAAATACGCGCACTGGTCGGGCAGGCCAGCACGCAGGCGGGCTTGCGCAATTTGGGATCGAGAGAGGTGTCGTAGATGCGATCCACGCACAGCGTGCATTTCTTCATCACGCCCTGCACCTCGTCGAATTCACGGGCGCCGTAGGGGCACGACCACGAGCAATATTTGCAGCCGATGCATTTGTCGTAATCCACCAGGACGATCCCGTCCTCCTCGCGCTTATAGGACGCGCCGGTGGGACAGACGGGCACGCACGGCGGATCTTCGCAATGCAGGCAGCTTTTGGGGAAATGCACCGTCTCGGTATTGGGATAGGTGCCGCATTCGAAGGTCTGGACCCGGTTGAAGAACACGCCCTTGGGATCGGCGCCGTACGGGTTCTCGTCGGGCAGCGGCCCGGCCGAACCCGAGGTGTTCCATTCCTTGCAACTGGTCACGCAGGCATGGCAGCCGACGCAGACATTGAGGTCGATGACCAGGGCCAGTTGCTTTTTCGCCGGGGTTTGTTTTTTTCCGAACATCGTCATCACCCCTTGCGGCCGGCGAAGAACGCCCGGATGCGGCCCCGGAATCCGGTCTGGCCCGGCACCTCGGGCAGGCCGGCGAATTGCGGCCAGCTTTCCTCCGGCTCGCCCTCGGCGCAGGGCGTGATGCGCACCCGCACGTCGAACCAGGCCGCCTGACCGGTGACCGGGTCCGAATTCGACACCCGGCGCCCGGACAGCAGCCCGGGCAATTCCTCGGTAATCAGGTGATTGAGCAGAAAGCCCCGCTTGGATTCGTTGGCGTCGCCATCCAGGCCCCAGGCGCCCTTGGCCTTGCCGATGGCGTTCCAGGTCCAGACCGTTCCCGGCTCGACCGATTCCGAGAACCGGGCCTGGCAGCGGACCTTGCCCCAGGGGCTTTCCACCCAGATCCAGGCGCCGTCGCCGAAATTGTTGGCCGCCCCCACCGAGGGATGGACGAACAGCACGTTGTGGGTATGGATCTGACGCAGCCAGGCGTTCTGGGAATCCCAGGAATGGTACATGGCCATCGGCCGCTGGGTGATGGCCGACAGCGGATAGGCGATGGGATCGACCGCGTGCCATTCCAAAGGCGCGTAATAGAAGGGGAGCGGATCGAAGAAGGTGCGGACCCGCTCGGCCATATGGGCGGGGGGCTGGCGGCCCTTCCATTTGCCCTCGGCGGCGAGGCGGAATTTCTGCAGCACTTCGGAATAGATATGAATGTTGATGGGGTCGGTATAGCGCACCATGCGGTGGCTTTGCGCCCAGGTCAGATAGCCCTTGTTCCAGTTGCGCATGTACTGGTAGCTGCGGGGCAGTTCGTAATGGAAATGATTGTTGTTGCGGGCGTACATCTCCCATTGGCTGGGATTGGGCTCGCCCACCATGAATTTCTCGCCCGACGCGCCGCGCCAGCCGGCCAGGAAGCCGATCCCCGATCCCGGTTCGGTTTCGAAATTGACGATGAAATCGGGATAGTCGCGATATTTGCGCTCCCCCTCCTTGGTGACGAAGGCGGGCAGCTTCAGGCGCGTGGCCAGTTCGATCACCACGTCCTGGAACGGCCGGCATTCGCCCTTGGGCGGCATCACCGGCACCCGTACCGAATCCACCGGCCCGTCGAATTCCGAAATCGGCCGGTCGAGAATGCTCATCACGTCGTGACGTTCGAGATAGGTGGTGTCGGGCAGCACCAGATCGGCGAAGGCCACCGTCTCGGATTCGAAGGCATCGGCGACGACGATGAAGGGGATCTTGTATTCGCCGTCCTCGTTCCTGTCGGTCAGCATCTTGCGGACCTCCACCGTGTTCATGGTGGAGTTCCAGGCCATGTTCGACATGAACAGGAGCAGGGTGTCGATGGGATAGGGATCGCCCCGCCAGGCATTGGTGATGACGTTATGCATCAGCCCGTGCACGGACAGGGGATATTCCCAGGAAAAGCCCTTGTCGATGCGCAACGGTTCGCCGTTCTCGTCCACCGCCAGATCCTCGGGCTCGGCCGGCCAGCCCAGGGGCGAGCCTTCCAGCGGCGAATCGGGGCGGATGGCGTGGGGGCCCTTGGGCGGTTTGTGGCAGGGCGGGATCGGACGCGGGAACGGCGCCTTGTGACGGAAGCCGCCGGGTCGGTCGATGGTCCCCAGAATCGACATCAGGATGCCCAGGGCCCGGATGGTATGGAACCCGTTGGAATGGGCGGCCAGACCGCGCATGGCGTGAAAGGCCACCGGATTGCCGGTCAGGGTCTCGTGTTCCTCGCCCCAGGCGTCGGTCCAGGCGATGGGCAGCTCGATCTTCTGGTCGCGGGCGGTCACCCCCATCTCGTGGGCCAGACGGCGGATGGTGGCGGCGGGAATGCCGGTGATCCCCTCGGCCCAATCGGGGGTGTATTGCCTGACCCGGTCCTTGAGCAGCTGGAAGGCGGGCTTGACCGGCATGCCGCCGGGCAGGGCGTATTCGCCCATCAGACGGCCGACGGAACCCGGCGTGCGCGACACCACCGGCCGATCCTTCTTCAGATCCCACCACAGCCGGTCGGGGGTCTCGAAGGTGTCGGGCCGCACCGGCACGTCCGGGTCGCGGACGAACAGGCCATATTCGTCGCTGTCCTTGTCCATGTTGACCAGTTCGGCGGCGTTGCTGTAGCGGACCAGGAATTCGCGGTCGAACAGGCCCCGTTCGATGATTTCGTGAATCAGGGCCAGGATCAGGGCGCCGTCGGTGCCGGGGCGGATGGGCACCCATTCGTCGGCGATGGCGGCATAGCCGGTGCGCACCGGATTGATGGCGATGAAGCGCCCGCCGCCCCGCTTGAACTTGGACAGGGCGATCTTCATGGGGTTGGAATGGTGATCCTCGGCGGTGCCGATCATCACGAACAGCTTGGCGCGGTCGAGGTCGGGACCGCCGAATTCCCAGAACGAGCCGCCGATGGTGTAGATCATCCCGGCCGCCATGTTGACCGAGCAGAACCCCCCATGGGCCGCGTAATTGGGGGTTCCGTACTGCTTGGCGAACAGGCCGGTCAGGGCCTGCATCTGGTCGCGGCCGGTGAAGATGGCGAATTTGCGGGGATCGGTGGCGCGGATATGGGCCAGACGCTCGCCCAGCATGTCCAGAGCCTCGTCCCAGGAGATCGGTTCGAAGGCGTTCTCCCCGCGCTCGGCATTCGCCTTGCGCCGCAAGGGGCGGGTCAGACGGGCCGGGGAATATTGCTTCATGATCCCCGCAGCGCCCTTGGCGCAGATCACACCCTTGTTGAGCGGGTGATCGGGGTTGCCTTCGATATACCGGATTTCACCATTGCGCACATGGACCCGGATGCCGCAGCGGCAGGCGCACATGTAACAGGTGGTGGTTTTGACCTCCGTGCGGCCGAATTGACCGTCGGACGTGGTGGCCTGCTCCGTCATACCGTCTCCTTGGCTTTCCGCCGTTTTTCGCTCGCCGGCCGGCATGCGCCGCCCGCCCCCTGCCCGCGCGAAGGGCCGAACATTACATTAGAGCGCACTAATAAAGCAAGGATTTGGGGCAAAGTTTGGGATGGCTAAAAGTCCACTGGACCAAAGTCCGGGGGTCGCAAAAAGTCTGGCCGCCACCCACCCGCATTGCCTGGATCGATAATACGATGGGGCAAATAATGCGACAGGACAAGAGACTGGCCAACCCTTGATTTCATGCCCGCCCCTCCCTTTTCCATATCGGTACTGTAGTTTTGTCACAAAACCGACATGACCCCACCCGTTCGGTTAGATGCGCACATCGCCTGAAAACGGCGGAAATACTGGATTTTCATTACGGTCAGAAAAGATTAATCGGAAGTCACTTGCCACACTTCTTCCCGCCCGCTACCTACCTTATCAGGGATGCTCGAGCGCGACGGGAGATCTTGGATCATGCAGGTATCGCTTGCACAAGCCGACGCGGGAACCGATTCGACACCGCTCAGCCTGGCCGAAAGGGGCGCGCTGGCCCTGGCCTTCGCCGCCAGCGCGCTTGACGGCGCCGCCGATTCGACCGCTTTCCTGAAGGCGTTGGAAGATAATCGCCGGGTCTGGCGCGCGGTGCGGTCCATCGCCAGCCACCAGAAATGGCCGGTGCCCGACCAGCGCCAGACCGCTTTCGCCCTGGGGGCCACCCAGCGGCCGGCGGTCAGCGACCACGACATCCATTCGCTGGTGGCGATGAACCGCCGGGTCTCGTCGGTCCTGGCCGGCAGCGATCTCGATTCCATCCGCAAGCGCGCCCATTACATCTGGGAGGCGCGGGGCCGGCCCCAGGGTCAGGCCCTGGAACATTGGCTGCTGGCGGAAATGGAAACGACGCGGCCCGGATGATCAGGCCGACGGCGCCATCAGGCCCGAGAAGAAATCGTTGCCCTTGTCGTCGATGACGATGAAGGCGGGGAAATCCTCGACCTCGATCCGCCAGACCGCCTCCATCCCCAGATCGGGGAAATCGACCATCTCGACCTTGCGGATGCAATCCTGGGCGAGGCGGGCGGCGGCGCCGCCCACCGATCCCAGATAGAAGCCGCCATGGGTCTGGCAGGCCCGCGTCACCGCCGCCGAGCGATTGCCCTTGGCGATCATCACCATCGACCCGCCGGCGGCCTGAAAGCGATCCACGTAGGAATCCATGCGCCCGGCGGTGGTGGGGCCGAAGGCCCCCGACGCCATGCCCGACGGGGTTTTCGCCGGACCGGCGTAATAGACCGCCAGATCGCGGAAATAATCGGGCAGACCCTCGCCGCGATCCAGTTTCTCGGCCAGGCGGGCATGGGCGATGTCGCGGGCGACGATCATCGATCCGGTCAACGACAGCCGCGTCCCCACCGGATGGGCGGACAGGGTCGCGCGGATATCGGCCATCGGCCGGGACAGATCGATCCGCACCACATGATCCGACAGATGCTTGGCGTCGATATCGGGCAGGAAACGGGCGGGATCGCGTTCCAGGGCTTCCAGGAACAGGCCCTCGGCGGTGATCTTGCCCAGAATCTGCCGGTCGGCCGAGCACGACACGCCGATTCCCACCGGACAGGAGGCGCCGTGGCGGGGCAGACGGATCACCCTGACGTCGTGGCAGAAATACTTGCCGCCGAACTGGGCGCCGATCCCCATGCGCCGGGTCATCTCCAGCACCTCGGCCTCCATCTCCCGGTCGCGGAAGGCCTGACCGAAGCGGGTGCCCGACGCGGGCAGGGAATCGAGGTAGCGGGCCGAGGCCAGCTTGACCGTCTTCAGGGTCATTTCCGCCGACAGGCCGCCGATGACGATGGCCAGGTGATAGGGCGGACAGGCCGACGTGCCCAACAGGCGCAGGCGGGTATCGAGGAAGGCGGCCAGCGCCGCCGGGTTGAGCAGGGCCTTGGTTTCCTGGAACAGAAAGGTCTTGTTGGCCGACCCGCCGCCCTTGGCCATGAACAGGAAACGATAGGAATCGCCGTCGGTGGCGGCGATATCGATCTGGGCGGGCAGGTTGTCGCCGGTATTGACCTCGTCGAACAGGCTGAGCGGCGACACCTGGGAATAGCGCAGATTGAGGCTGCCGTAGGCCGCCTTGATCCCGGCGGTCAGGGCGGCTTCGTCACCGCCCCCGGTCCAGACCCGCTGCCCCTTCTTGCCCATGACGATGGCGGTGCCGGTATCCTGGCACATGGGCAGGACGCCGCCGGCGGCGATGCAGGCGTTTTTCAGAAGGTCATAGGCGACGAAGCGGTCGTTGGCCGACGCCTCGCCGTCGTCCAGGATCGCCCGCAATTGGGCGAGATGGCCGGGGCGCAGCAGGTGCGAGGTATCGCGGAAGGCTTCGAAGGCGAGCCGGGTCAGGGCCTCGGGCGCCACGCGCACCAGGGACCCGCCGGCGAACTCGGCCGCCTCCACCCCATCGGCCCCCAGGAACCGATAAGGGGTGTCGTCCTCGCCCAGGGGAAAAAGCGAATGGAAAACGGTATCGGCCATGATCCTCCTCCGACGCCGTTCCGGGGTCCTTATTTCTTGCGGAACGCGTCCAGCGTCACGACATTGCCGTCGCCCGACGGCGGCGCCTCTTCCGGTGCCGGCTCGATGTCGGGAACATCCTCGCCGTCATCGGGGGGCGAAGCCCCGTCCCCCTGGAACTGGAGACCGAACTTCGCCGAGGGATCGGCGAAACCCGTCACCGCGGCGAAAGGAATCCAAAGATTTTCCGGCACCCCGGAAAAGGACAGGGCGACGTTGAAGCCGTCGTCGGCCACTTCCAAATCCCAGAATTGGTGCTGTAATACAATGGTCATTTCATCGGGATGTTGGGCGCGAATATAATCGGGAACGCGCGTGCCGGGGAAGGACGTACGGAACGTGATGTAAAAGTGATGGTCGCCGATCGGTCCGTTTTGGGCCGTCAGCGCCAAAGCATCGCGTACCACGCCCCTGAGCGCGTTTTCCACCATGCGATCATATTTGAGAATTTCCTCGGGCATATGCACCCCTTGCTCCTGGACTTCAATCTTCGCCCAGTTTCCGACGTCTGCGCAAATGACCCCATACCGAAGCATTCTTACGCAAATTTGTGGGGGGACTTCTGTTGCCCGGCGCCCCCCGAACCGCGCTTACCGTTTTTTACGCGGCAGCGGCAAGAGCAACGTTGTCGTTGGCACTTGTGAGAACGGCCCGATAACGGCGGAACCATGCCGAGCACAAGCCATGCCTTTACTACGCGCGTCGATCCTGTTTCGCCCCCATGATACCGGCCTGGCCCGAAAGCGTCGGCCGGTAAATCGATGGTGGAGGCGCCGGGTACCGCCCCCGGGTCCGCAACGCTTATTCCGCAAAGCGTTTAGCACCGTAGTCGGGCAAGCCCGACACCCCCAATATAATGCAGGACCCGCCGCCGCGCCAGCGCCTGCGGCGAATCAATATTTCAACCGCCAAAACCCCACCCGCCCCCACAATTCTCGACCTGCGGCACCCGGAGGAGCGCAGCGACGACTATGCGCATTGAGCGCGCCGGAGCGAGCGCAGCGAGTGAGGATAAGCCAAGCGCAAGCGCCGGCGCTTGAGGCGAGCCAACAAACCAGCGACGACTATGCGCCCGAAGCGCAGCGGAGCACCAAGACCAGCGCGCCGGAGCGAGCGCAGCGAGCGAGGATAAGCCAAGCGCAAGCGCCGGCGCTTGAGGCCAACCAACAAACCCGCCGCGACTATGCGCCCGAAGCGCAGCGGAGCACCAAGACCAGCGCGCCGGAGCGCCCGCAGGGCGCGAGGACAGCCAAGCGCGAGCGCCGGCGCCTGAGGCCCAACCAACAAACTCGACAGCCGCGACGCGCCGCATTATGAACAGGGCTCGCCCTCCAGGAGGATTCCTTTGAGGCTCAATCCATCGCGCCCCGACTACACAAGGCCCGAGATTCGGCCCAATTCCTGGGACGCTCTGCTGCTGCCGCTGGTCTTCGCCCTGTTGGTGCTGCTGGCCTATGGCGGCGCCCAGATGACCACGCCCTACAATATCGGCACGCCGATCCCGCTGTCGCTGGACCCGTCCAACCTGCCCTACTACCTGTTGCGCTCGGCGCTCAGGATGGCCGCCGCCCTGGCCTGTTCCATGCTGTTCACCCTGGTCTACGCCACCCTGGCGGCCAAGGTGGAGGCTTTGGAAAAAGTGCTGATCCCGATCCTCGACATCCTGCAATCCATTCCCATTCTGGGCTTCCTGTCGATCACCGTCACCGGCTTCATCGCCCTGTTCCCCGGCAATCTGCTGGGGGTGGAATGCGCGGCCATCTTCGCCATTTTCACCTCGCAGGCCTGGAACATGACCTTCAGCCTGTATTCGTCGCTGAAGACCGTGCCCAACGATCTGATCGAGGCGGCCAACATGTTCCACCTGTCGCCGTGGCAGCGGTTCTGGCGTCTGGAACTGCCCTGGGCGGTGCCCGGCCTGGTGTGGAACATGATGATGTCGGTGTCGGGGGGCTGGTTCTTCGTGGTGGCGTCCGAGGCCATTTCGGTTTCCGGCCAGACCATCATGCTGCCGGGCGTGGGCAGCTATATCGCGCTGGCCATCGCCCACCGGGACATGGCGGCCATCGGCTGGGCGATCCTGGCGGTGCTGGGGGGCATCCTGGTCTACGACCAGTTGATGTTCCGCCCCCTGGTGGCCTGGGCCGACAAGTTCAAGTTCGATTCCCTGCCGGGCGAGCAGATCCCCGAATCCTGGCTTTTGACCCTGATCCAGCGGGCGCGGATGTTCCAGGCGATGGTCACCCTGCCGGGCATGCTGTGGGACCGGACCTCGGGCCTGTTGCGGCCGCGCGACAAAAGCGCCTTTTACCGCCAGCCGGGGCCTTTGCTCACCCTGCCCGCCTGGCTGGACAAGGTCTGGAACGTGGTGCTGATCGGCGCGGCGGCGGCGGCCCTGGTGAAGGTCGGATTCTTCGTCCATGACGAGGTCGGACTGGCCGAGGTCGGCCGGGTGTTCATGTTCGGCGTGGCCACCACCATCCGGGTGGTGGTGCTGATCGCCCTGGCCTCGCTGATCTGGGTGCCGGTGGGGGTGTGGATCGGCACGCGGCCGCGCATCGCCCAGAATCTTCAGGCGGTGGCCCAGTTCCTGGCGGCCTTTCCCGCCAATCTGATGTTTCCGGTGGTGGTGATGGTGATCGTGCGCTACCACCTCAACGTCAATATCTGGACCAGCCCCCTGATGATCCTGGGGACGCAATGGTACATCCTGTTCAACGTCATCGCCGGCGCTTCGGCCCTGCCCCAGGACATGAAGGACGCGGCCGGCAATATGGGGCTGTCGGGCTGGCTGAAATGGAAACGCTTCATCCTGCCGGCGATCTTCCCGTCTTACCTGACCGGCGCCATCACCGCGTCGGGGGGATCGTGGAACGCCTCCATCGTCTCGGAACTGGTAAGCTGGGGCAACGTAAAGTTGCAAGCGGTGGGGCTGGGCGCCTATATCGCCAACGCCACCCAGGCCGGCGATTTTCCGCGCATCGCCCTGGGCATCGCCGTGATGTGCCTGTTCGTGATGGCGCTGAACCGCTTCGTCTGGCGGCGCCTGTACATGATCGCCGCCGAGCGGCTGCGTCTTGATTGACGCCGGAACGGCGGTCCGCGCTTCGGGTTTAGGGAGAGCTGACAATGAATGGTCATCACGGCACGGCGCTGCTCGACCTGAGCGGGGTCAAGAAGACCTTCCGCACCCCGGATCACAAGGAACGCACGGTGCTGGAGGGGGTTGATTTCCGTCTGGCCGAGGGCGAGATCGTCGCGCTTTTGGGAAAATCGGGATCGGGCAAATCGACGCTGCTGCGCATCATGGCCGGGCTGATCCGCGCCAATGGCGGCACGGTGCTGTATCGCGGCCAGCCCATGACCGGCCCGGCGCGCGGCATTTCCATGGTGTTCCAATCCTTCGCCCTGTTTCCCTGGCTGACGGTCCAGGAAAACGTGGAACTGGGGCTGGAGGCGCAAAAGGTTCCCCGCGCCGAGCGCGAGGACCGCGCCCAGGAGGCCATCGAGTTGATCGGACTGGGCGGGTTCGAAGGCGCGTACCCGAAGGAATTGTCGGGCGGCATGCGCCAGCGGGTGGGCTTCGCCCGCGCCCTGGTGATGCGCCCGGACGTGCTGCTGCTGGACGAGCCGTTCTCGGCGCTCGACGTGCTGACCTCGGAAACCCTGCGCGGCGATCTTCTGGAATTGTGGGACGAGCGCCGCATCCCCACCAAGGGCATCCTGCTGGTGTCCCACAATATCGAGGAAGCGGTCTCCATGGCCGACCGCATCCTGATCTTTTCCAGCGACCCCGGCCGGGTGCGGGCCGACATTCCCATCACCCTGGCCCGGCCCCGCGACACCGAAAGCGCCGTCTTCCGCCAGATCGTCGACGAGGTCTATGGATTGATGACTGCCGTCGCCCGGACCGGCACCGCCGCCGGCGAAGCCATCACCATCGGCTATCGTCTTCCCGACGCCTCGCCGGGCAAGCTGGCCAGTCTGCTGGAAACCGTGGCCGAACCGCCGTTCAACGGCCATGCCGATTTGCCGGCCCTGGCCGAGGTCACCGAGCTGCCCGACGACGCCCTGTTCCATCTGTACGAGGGCCTGCGGGTGCTGGGTTTCGCCCGCCTGGCCGCCGGCGACATCTTCCTGACGCCCTCGGGTCGCGCCTTCGCCGAGGCCGACAATGACGACCGCAAGGAGATGTTCGCCGAGCATCTGGTGCGGTCGATTCCGCTGGCCGCCCATATCCGCCGGGTGCTGGAGGAACGGCGCGGCCACCGCGCGCCCGAGGAACGGTTCCTTCAGGAGCTTCAGGATTATTTGACCGGCGACGAGGCGGAACGGGTGCTGGAAATGATGATCGCCTGGGGCCGTTACGGCGACCTGTTCGATTACGATTACAATACCGGCCTGCTCGAACTGCCCGAGGACGAGGAAGAGGACGAGGAAGGGGACGGCGAAAAGCCGCCGGCGGCGGACGCGGGATAGGGGCACGGCCGATCAGCGGGATTTCGGGCTCACTGTCGTCAATTCGACCACGGATTGGATGTCAACGCCGCAAAACCATGGCACCGATCTTGCTTGACGAGACGGGAACAAGCGGGGAGCGGATCGATGCGGACCAAGCCGGATGGCGAGGATTACCTCGCTTTGTTCAGCCGCTACAAAACGGATTTCGGGGACGTCTACATGGACCCGGAGGATGACCGCTTCCGGCTGCTGTTCGAGCAGATCTGCAAATTATTGACCCAGCCTTCGGCCTTCAATCTCGGCCTGCCGGAGCAATTCCGCACCACCGCCTTCCGCTATCTCGACGGCGAGCGCGGCACCGTCAAACATATGAGCAAAGCCGAGAACCGCCATTTCATGCTGAGCGATCTGTTCGATTACATCCATCTGGTGACGAAGATGGGCGGATCGTGGGATCAGAGCGGCCGTTGACGAAGCCCTCGCCCCCGGTCACCGTGGTAACGAAGAGTCACGGCCCCGGCCGAGACCGAGCCATGATTGTCGATAGGGCGCCAACATTACCGATTTCGACGCGATCCAAGGCCCGTTCCAGAAACTGATGGCCGAACGGCGCCCGCAAGAGGCCGAAGCCCTGGTGCGCCCCCATCTCGCTTCCGGCACCGGCCCCATCCCGCTGTGGAAAATGCTGGCCAACGCCGTGCTGGCGCAGGGACGGGTCGAGGAATGCCGGGCCATCCGCCAGATGATCGTCGATGCCGTGCCCGGCGATCTCGCCAACCGCTTCGATCTGGCCGAAGTGCTGTTGCTGATGGGCGACTTCGAACAGGGTTGGATCGAATATCGCTGGCGCTACAGTCTGGCCCATACCACCCGCATCGAACGCAAGGTCCAGCGCCCGCGCTGGGAGGGCAACCGGATCGCGGGCCGCACCCTGTTGATCCATGACGAACAGGGATTCGGCGACACCTTCCAGTTCCTGCGCATGGTCCCTTGGGCCAAGGAACGAAGCGGGGCGCGGATCATCCTGGAAATCAATCCCCACGCCTTGTCCCTGGCCAAGCGGACCGGCGGCTTCGACGAGATCGTGGTGAAGGGCGAATTGCCCCCGCCCTTCGATCTTCATTGCGAGATGATGAGCCTGCCCATGGCCATGGGGCTGAAAATGGCCGATCTGCCCGGCCCCGTCCCCTATATGACGCCGGACCCCACCCGCTTGGCCAAATGGCGCCGCCACTTGGGCCACCTTTCCCGGCCGCTGGTGGCTTTGGTCTGGGCGGGACGGCCCGACCATCTCAACGACGCCAACCGCTCCATGACGTTGGCGGATCTGGCGCCGCTGGCCATGCCCGGCGCGACCTTTCTCGCCATCCAGAAGGGACCGGCGGCCGAACAGGCGGCCCATCCGCCGGCCGGAATGACCCTGATTCCGCTGAGCGACAAGATCGAGGATTTCGAGGATACCGCCGCCATCCTGGCCATCGCCGATCTGCTGATCTCGATCGATTCCTCGCCGGTCCATCTGGCCGGCGCCCTGGGCCGCCCGGTCTGGGCGATGCTGCCCCATATCCCCGACTGGCGCTGGCTGATGGACCGGGACGACAGCCCCTGGTACCCGTCGCTGCGGCTGTTCCGCCAGACCGGCGGCGGCGATTGGGCCGGGGTGACGGCCCGCGTCGCCGAGGCTTTGAAGGACTTGAAACCCTGATGCGACTATCCGTTGTCGTCCTCGCCCTGGCCCTGCTGCTGGGCGGCTGCGCCGGCACCCAGGCGCGCCATGCCCTCGGCCCCGATCTGGCCGGGAAAGCCGGCTGGGACTGGCGGATTCTGCCGGCCGGCGCCTTCGATCTGGCAGTGGCCACCGCGCCCGAGCCCGCCCGGAATTCCACCCTGGTCGCCTATATCGCCGGCGACGGACTGGCCTATATCACGCCGACCATGCCGTCGATGGACCCGACCCCGACCGACCCGGATTCCCTGCGCATGGCGCTCAAGGACATCAGCGGGGCGGCGGTGGCCTGGATCGGCCGGCCCTGCCAATACACCATGCCCACTTATGGCCGCGATTGCCGCACCGCCTATTGGACGCAAGCCCGCTACGCCCCGGTGGTGATCGACAGTCTGAACGACGCGCTCAACACCTTGAAACGCCGGGTCGGCGCCAAGCGGCTGATCCTGGTGGGCTATTCCGGGGGCGGCGCCCTGGCCGTCCTGCTGGCGGCGCGGCGCGCCGACGTCGCCAGGGTGATCACCGTGGCCGGCGATCTCGATCTCGCCTTCTGGACCGCCGAACGCGATCTGTCGCCCCTGCAAGAATCCATCGATCCCGTCAGCGTGGCGCCGGAATTGGGCAAGATGCCGCAAATCCATTTCGCCGGCGCCGACGACGATACGGTCGGCCCGGCGGTGACCCGCGCCTTCATGGTCGAACTTCCGCCGGGAAGCCCGGCACGCATGATCGTCGTTCCCGGCTTCACCCATTTTTGCTGCTGGGCCAAGGATTGGCCCAGCCTGGAGCGGGAAGCGCTGACGATCAGACCTAATCGCTGAACAGCATCCCCGTTATCGAAAAAAAACGGATCGGAACAAGGAATTTCAGGTGCGGCTGGTCATCGCCACGGACAATTGGGCGCCCATGGTGAACGGGATCGTCCGGGTTCTTGAAGCGGCCCGGCGGGAGCTGCCCGCCCTTGGGGTCGAGGTGACGATGATCACCCCCGACGATTTTCCCAATGCCGGTTTTTTCCTGTGGCCGGACGACCGCGTCAGTCTGGCCCTGCCGGGCCGGGTGGCGAAGATCATGGCGGCGATCCCCGAACCGTTTCAAATCCACATCGCCACCGAGGGGCCGGTGGGACTGGCGGTCCGGCGCTGGTGCCGGCGGCGGGGCCGGCCCTTCACCACCGCCTTCCATTCCCTGTTCCCGGCCTTCGCCCGCATCCGCTTCGGCATCCCCGAAGCCCTGATCTACCGCTATCTGCGCTGGTTCCATTCGGCCTCGCGCACGGTGATCGTTCCCTCGGCCTCGCTGGCGCCTTTGCTCCAAAGCCATGGGATCGGCCATGTCGCGGTCTGCGGCCACGGCGTCGATATCGACCGCTTCGCGCCGGCCCCCAAAAGCGGATTGCACAAGCGGCCGATCCTGTTGTTCGTCGGCCGCGTCGCCGAGGAAAAGGGGATCGAGGATTTCGTCAGGCTGCCGGTGGCGGGGACCAAGATGGTCGTCGGCGACGGACCGTCCCTGCCGCGTCTGCGCGCCGCCCATCCCGACATCGTGTTTCGCGGCATCCTGACCGGCGCGTCCCTGGCCGAGGCCTATGCCCAGGCCGACCTGCTGGTCTTTCCCAGCCGCACCGACACGTTCGGACTGGTGATTCTGGAGGCGCTGGCTTCGGGCGTGCCGGTCGCGGCCTATCCGGTGACCGGACCGCTGGATATTCTGGAGGGGACGGGCGCCGGTTGCCTGTCCTGGGATCTGGCGGAAGCCTGCCGGCAGGCGCTGACCCTGCCCGCGTCCCAATGCCGAGCCACCGCCGAACGCCATGCCTGGCCGGCGCAAATGGCCAAATTTCTCGCCGCGATCGACGCCGTCGGAACCGGCGGAACTCCGGACTTGCGGGTCAACTGAACAGGGTGATGGGGTCGACCGCCACCAGACGCCGCAAAGCCAGAAAGGCGGAGGCCAGGGCCATGGTCACGGTGATCGCCAGAACGGATACGATGATATTGAACGTCATGTCTATGCCCAGGTGCGTGGCACTTTCAGCGAAATAAAAAATTATGAACGATAGGATGATTCCTATGACATAGGACGCGGCCACGATGATCGCTGAAATCTGTATGATCACATAGGCGAAGAATTTATTTGAATACCCCAAGGATTTCAGGACCGCATATTCCGGTATGTTCGTGCTTATCACCTGGAAAATGGCCTGATAAATGAAAATGATGCCGATGGCGACACCGACGACCAGCCCGAGATCGGTGATGTAGCCGATCGGCGTGTCGTCCGCCCAGAAATGTTTCTCCGCAGCGACCAACTGGCTTTTGGTCAGCACCTTCGCCCGGTTGCCGACCAGGGCCGCGATCGCCTTGCGCGCCCGTCCGGCATCGACCCCCGGCTTCAGCTTCACGACCACCATCGACACCCGGTCCAGCGGCCAGCCCGGCGCGATGCCGAAATTGGCGGCCGAGGTCAAAAGCGCGCCGTTATAAAGGACGTTCGGCCCCAGTCTGAAGGTGCCGGCGATGGAGATCACCTTGTGCAATTGCTGGGTGTTCAGCGGGCCTTTGATCCTGAGCCCGCCCGGTTGGCCGATCCGCCTGAGAATATCGCCGTAATTGGGCCGCGAGTAGGAATCGTACAGATAGCGCCGGGCCATCGCGATGGTTTGCAATTGTCTGGTCAGGCCGGGAAGGCGCAAAGCCGGATAGGCCGGATCGATGCCGTAAACCATGATCTGCTGGGCCGATCCGTCCTTGACGTTGATGACGGGCATATTGCCGTAATAGAACGGCATGGCCTTTTCGACGCCCGGATAGGCTTCCGCCACCTCGATCATGTCGCGCGCGACGGTCGAAAAGGACTGGATCGACTGGAAATTGCGATTGACGATGGCGATCTGCCCGGCGATCGCCTTGTCGACGCGCACGCCCGACCCGAAGACGGCCTTTTGCAGACCCAGCTGCACGAACAGCATCACCACGCTGACCGTCACCCCCAACACCACCAGCATGGTGCTGGTGCGCTGGCGGTAAAGCTGCTGCGCCCCGACGGGAAGACGGAGGGAAAGGGAGAAATCGCTCACGGCGTGATCCGCACGGTGGCTTCATAGCCGATGATGGGCGGGAACCTGGCGATGTGATCGGGCAGAATCTCCACTTCGACGATATGGGCGTCGGTGGGCGCGGCGGCCTCGGGATCGGGACGGTTCTCGCGCTTGACGATATGGGCGATGCGGATCACGCGCCCCGACAAGGCGTGGGTGCGGCCGCGCAGGGTGATCTCGGCCCTGTCGCCCAGTTTGAGGCGGGCGGCGTCGATTTCGGGCACGTCGGCCATGACCCGCAGGCGCGACAGATCGGCGAAGCGGGCGATGCCCGCCGGCCCCACCACCTCGCCGTCGCGGGCGGAAACCTTCAGCACGGTGCCGGCGAAGGGGGCGCGGATGGTGGTGGTGGCCAATTCGGCGCGGGCATGATCCAGTTCCGCCTCGGCCAGGGTCAGATTACCGGCGGCGACGGCGCGGTCATTGACCAGATTGTCGCGCATGGCGACCAATTGCCGCCGTTCGGTTTCAAGGTTGGCCTGGGACTGTGCGGTTTCCAGGTCCCGCGCCTCCTGGGTGGCGGCGGAAACCACGTTACGGCGGCGCAGGAGGTTGGCGCGATGAGCCCGGGATTGCGACAGATGCAGCTTGGCGGTGGCCGCCTGAACCGCCGCTTCCTTGGCGTGGATATCGGCTTCGCGCGCGGGACCGTTCACCGCCGCCAACTTGATCCTGGACAGGGCCAGCCGCGCCTCGGCCTCCTGCAGCGCGGTCTTGGCGAGATCGTGATTCTCCAGGGTGGCGATCACCTGACCCGCTTTCACCACATCGCCTTCCTTGACGAAGATATGGGCGACCACCGGCGTCGCCACGCTGGTCGAGGCGTTGACGGTGGCGATCTGGGTGGGAACGTCGACGCGGCCGCGGGCGACGACATCCCCGGTTCGCGGCCAGGCCAGGGCGGGCGTGTGGCGCGGGGTGGAAAAGGAATCGGCGACCAAAACGCCGATCACCAGGACCAGCAGGCTTCCCGCGCCGATCAGCGCCGGTTTCCGGTAACGCGGCGGCAATCGCTCGCCCCAGGACCGAAGGGTGGCGATGGTTACCGGATTCTTCATGTCGTGTTCCGCCCCCCTCGTACTTTTATCTTGCCACCGTCGCGGCCGCGTCGGAAACGCTCCGCCGCCGCTCCAGCGCCCGCCCGAACGCCGCCAGAACCTCGGCGAGCTGGCTGTCGTCGTGGCTGGCGCTGACGGAACAACGGATCAGGAAAACGCCCCCCGGAGTCGCCGGGGGAACCATGCAATTGGCGTAAACGCCCTCTTCGAGCAGGTCCCGCCAGAAGCAGGTCGTCTCGACCAGATTGTCGAGCATGACCGCGACGATCGGCCCCGTGCCGGCGGTGACCCGCAGCCCCAGGGCGGCCAACCCGTGACGCAGGCGGTCGGCATTGGCCAGCAGACGGGCGCGTTCCGCGTCCATGGCTTCCATGCGCGCCAGGGCCGTGCGCGCGCCTTCGATCACCGAAGGCGGAGCGGAAGCGCTGAACAGATAGGGACGGGCCGCCACCCGCAAGGCCTCGATATCGTGGCGGGTCGCGCAAAATCCGCCGATCGTGCCCAGGCTTTTGCTGAAGGTTCCCACCAGGAAATCGACCGAATCCATCAAGCCTTCGGCCTTCACCAGCCCGGCCCCCGACGGCCCGAACACCCCCAGGGAATGGGCTTCGTCGACCAGAAGCAGACTGCCATGTTCGCGGCAGATTGCGGCGATTTCGGTCAGCGGCGCCAGATCGCCCAGCATCGAATACAGGGATTCCACCGCCACCAGGCAATTCGAGGCGCGATCCGGCCCCAGGCTTTCCAGAATCTGCCGCAGGCTGCCGATATCGTTGTGCTGGAAACGCCGGACCGTGGCGCCGCTCAGCCGGGCGCCGTCATAGATCGAGGCATGGCTGTCGCGATCCAACACCACCACGTCGCCATGGCCGCAGAGGGTGCCGATGATCCCCAGATTGGCCTGATAGCCGGTGGTGAACAGCATGGCGTGATCGACGCCGAAAAAGGCGGCGATATCCTGTTCAAGCGCCCGATGCAGGGAAAAGGTCCCGCTGGCCGGGCGCGCGCCGGTGGAGCCGCGCCCCCAATCGTCGAGCGCCCGGCGGGCGGTATCGACGCAATCCGGGTCATGGGTCATGCCCAGATAATTGTTCGATCCCAGCATGACGACGCGGCGCCCCCGCCAGACCGCTTCGGTCGGCGACAGGATGGCGTCGAAACCGACCCCGAACGGCAGCAGGCCGATATCGGAGATGACGGCGGCGGACGCCTGCCGCAGAGCGTTGAATTTATCGAGCAGTGCCATGGTCCGGCTCTCCCCCGATCAGTCGAAACGCGCCAACGCCAGGACGGCGTTGAGGCCGCCGAAGGCGAAGCTGTTGGAGAGGGCCGCCGCCACGGGCCGTTTGCGGGCCTCGTTCGGGGTGTAATCGAGATCGCATTCCGGCGACGGCGTGCCGAAATTGACGGTGGGCGGCACCAATCCCTCGCGCAACGCGCCGATGGTCGCGATCAGTTCCAACGCGCCCGCCGCGCCCAGGGCATGGCCCAGCATGGATTTGGTCGAGGAGATCGACACCTTTTCCGCATGGGCACCAAGAGCCTTGCGCAGCGCCGCGGTTTCGGTTTCGTCATTGGCGCGGGTGCCGGTGCCGTGGGCATTGACGTAATCGATCTCGTCGGCGGCAAGCCCCCCATCCTGGAGGGCGGCCGTGATCGCGCCGGAGGTCCCGTCGACCGACGGCTTGGTGATGTCGCCCGCATCCGCCGTCATGCCGAAACCGCGAATTTCCGCCAGGGGCGTGGCCCCGCGGGCCAGGGCGCCATCCAAAGTCTCGATCACCACCACCCCGGCGCCCTCCCCCAGGACCAGTCCCCGCCGCTCGGCGCAGAACGGCCGGCACAGGTCGGGCGACAGGACGCGCAGCGATTCCCACCCCTTGAGCACCGACAGCGTATTGCAGATATCGGCCCCGCCGGTGACCGCCGCATCCATGATTCCCGCCCGCACCAGCCAATAGGCCAGACCGATGGCGTGATTGGCGGTGGAACAGGCGGTACTGGTGGCGAAACTGGGGCCGGTGAAGCCCAGATCCATGCCGACATGGCTGGTCGCAGAACTGGCCATGACCCGCGGAATACCCATGGGATTGGTGGTGACGGTCCGGTCCCCGGCCACGCCGAACCAGAAACGGCGGGCGTTTTCGTCATCGGTGGTCTTGCCGCCGATGGAACTGCCGATGATCACGCCGATCCGGTGCGCCGGAACCGGCGCTTCCTTCAACCCCGCCTGGGCCACCGCCTGACGTGCCGCCAGCATCGCCACCTGCGCGACGGGATCGAGCTGCATGAGATGGCGGGGCGCGAAATGCGCTTCCGGGTCGAAAGGCGCGATCGGCGCGAAGGTCTTCACGCCCTTGACGAAATGGGCTTCCGGGTGCGCCAGGGGCGCGATGGCGCATGTCCCGGACGCCAAAGCCCGCCACAAGCTGGGGATGTCATTGCCCAGGGGCGAGACGCATCCCTGCCCGGTCACGACGACACGACGGGTCACGGCCGTATCCTCAGCCCGCGGCCGGCTCGCGCTCGATCACCGCTCGGGCCGCGTCCACCAGGGTGCGGATGGTCTGCGTTTCGAACGCCGCCGGATCGCTGCCCACATCGAAATCCTCGGGAGCGATCTCGACGCCGAACTCGTCCTCCAGGGCGAAGATGATGTTGATGATGTCCAGCGACTGCAGCCCCAGCGCGCCGAACGTCAAAGCCAGATCGACCTTCTCCAGCTCCATGGGGACACCCTTGGCGATCGCCTTGCGGACACGCTCCTCGAACTGAAGATCGGCGCCGTCCTCACGGTGAAGATCATTCCCCTCGGTCATATCACGATCCCCCCGACCTTCGCCAAAGCCGCCCTGCGCAAGGGCTGAATTTTACCAAAATTTTACCGAAAACTCAGGGCGAATGCTCCGCAGCCCCCATACATCATGGAATTATCAACTAAACTAGAACCATGCAATATATAATCATGGTTATTTAGAGCCGATGCTCTTTCCATAGATGGCGTAGGTCTTGTAGGCCGAGAGCCCCGAAGCCTCGATGATTCCGCGCATCGCATGGTTATCTTCAAGAATCCATGAATATTCGACTCGTTGAATGCCGTGTTTTTGTCCGGCCCGCCGGACCCGGTCGAGCATGAGGGCGACGGCGAAGGCGCCTTGGGGCTTGCCGCGCCAGGCTTCCCGCACCCCCATCAGGGCGATGCGGCCGCCCGTCGGCCTCTTCACCTTCAGGCGGTAGAGCAGCTTGAGCCAGCCGAACGGCAAAAGCCGCCCCTTCAAATCGACGGCGGCCTCGTTGAGGTCGGGCAGGCCGACCAGCATGGCGATGGGTTCGCCGTCCCACTCGGCGATCTGTCCGCCCTCGGCCACCAGCAGGGGCTTCAGATCGCGGGCCATGGATTCGACGTCGTATTGGGTGAAGGGCACGAAGCCCCAATTGCCCTTCCAGGCATCGTTGAAGATTTCCACGACCACGCCGATCTCGCGATCCATTTTGCCGAGATCGAAGGGACGGACCTTCAGATGCTTGCCGTATCGTTCGCCGGCCTTGGCCAGCGAGTGTTCCAGACGATCGGGAAGCGGTCCGTTCAGATCCCATAGATAGGCCAGCAGCCGTTTATCCTGGCCGTAGCCGTTCTCTTCCAGTCGCGCCGACAGATGACGGCCGTTATGGCCCATCATGACCATCGGCGGCGTGTCGTAGCCATCGATCAACAGACCGCTTTCCTCGTTGATCGACAGGGAGAACGGCCCGGCCAGGCGGTGCAGGCCGCGTTCGGCCGCCCAGCCCTCCGCCGCCCGCATCAAGGCGGCGACGACGGCGGGATCGTCGTCGGCCTGGAACATGCCGAAATGGGCGGTGGAATCCTGGTGACGCTCCAGATACAGGCGATTGATCTGGGCGCTGATCCGTCCCACCGGCCGGCCGCCGCGCCAGGCGACGAAAAATTCGGCCTCGCCGTAGCGGTAGAACGGGTGACGTTTGCGATCCAATCGCTCGGCTTCCGTCATCCGCAACGGCGCGATCCAGGAGGGATCGCCGGCATTGACGATCTGCGGCACGTCCAGAAAGGCCCGCTTCTGGCGGCGGTCCGTCACGGCGGCGACGGTGATGGTATCCGAACTCATTGCGGCTCCACATATCCCGGCAAGCGCATCAGCATCGCATCGCCCCAACGGCCGGGAAGCAGGGCGGCGATGCGTAGA
The DNA here is from genome assembly GCA_021848545.1 of Pseudomonadota bacterium. Classification (GTDB taxonomy): domain Bacteria; phylum Pseudomonadota; class Alphaproteobacteria; order Rhodospirillales; family Magnetospirillaceae; genus JAJZUL01. The sequence continues at coordinate 8,936 of JAJZUL010000011.1, read as the reverse complement.
CCCATGGCCAGGGGCCAGGGAAAGACGATCCGCGCCCGGCCCATGGCGGTCCCCTTCAGGAGGGTGCGGGCCGCGGCGCCCGGATCGGCGAGAAACGGTTTGGGGCCGATGACGCGGTCGCTCATCGGGCTTTTCACGAACCCCGGCAGCGCCACCGAGACCGTGACCCCTTGCGGCCGCATGGTGGCGCGAACGCCCTCCGCCCAGGCCAACAGGCCGGCCTTGGCCGCCGAATAGGCCGGCGAGTGGGGCAATCCGCGCAGGGCGGCGAGGGACCCGACCACCAGCAGATGGCCGGACCGGCGCGCCGCCATGGCGTCGAGCGCCGGAAACGCCACATTCATCGCGCCCAGCAGATTGACCGCCACCACCCGGCGCGCATCGGCCGGGGATTCCGGGCTGCCGTCGCGCCGCCGTCCGGTCGATATGCCGGCATTGGCGACCAGCAGGTCCAGGGGCCGTTCGGCGTCGGCGTCGCGCACCCAGCGTTCCGCCGCCTCGGCATCGGTGACGTCGAAACGCGCCAGCCGGACTTCAGCGCCGGCGGCGCGGCAGGTATCGCCCACCGCCTCCAGACGCGGCCCATCGCGCCCGGCCAGAAACAGGGTGACGCCGGGCCGGGCCAGCGCCACCGCCATGGCCGCGCCGATGCCGCCGCTCGCTCCGGTAAGGGCCGCCGAAGCGAACGGAAACAACGGGCGGGTGGGGGAAAATCGCGTAAAAGGCATTGTGCGACAGATTGACACGCCCCTCCGCTCTCCCCAAGCTCAATTTGGAATGATGAGGAATTGTCATGGGCCGGCGGCGCCAGGATTTCCCGGCTTAAGAGCGGCGAGCCTTAAATACGAGGCACGCCGCTCTAGCGCCCATTGAGGGCGCGGCCAAGCGCGCGGACGCGCGCGCTTAGGCAGAGGGAAAAACAAAACGACTTAGAGTGTGATGCACATTTAGGGCATCACACTCTAAGATTCACGGACTGCTAGGCTTTTCCACGCCACCAACCCGCCCAACGCGCACAGCAGGGCGGCGCCGAACAGCGGCGCGCCGGCACCGATGCCGCCCATGGCGGCGAAACGGGAAAACAGGCCGGCCGCCACCAGCGGCGCCGCCACCGACGCCAGACTGTTGAGGCTGGACAAAACCCCTTGCAGGCGCCCCTGTTCCTCGGGCGGGAACAACCCCGAAAGCCGGCCGCGCGTGGCCGGCACCGCCATTTCGCCCAGCGCCAGGATGGCAAGGGCGACATAGGCCCCCCAGCCGGCCGAGGCCAACCCGGCGATGACGCAGCCGGCGGCCGAGATCGCCACCCCCCCCAGGATGACGGCACCGCCGCCGAACCGCTTCACGCCATAGCCCACCAGCACCCCCTGGGATACGGCCATGGCGATCCCGTACACGGCCAGACCGAAGCCGTTCTGAAGCGGGGTCCAGCCGTAGCGATCGGCGGTATAGACCAGCCAGATCGCCTGGATGGACGCGGCCGCCAGCCAGCCCAGCACCAAGGAAACGGCCAGGCCGAAGCCGGCCGGCCGACGCCGCAGCACCCGGATCGCCAGCAGCGGAATCATTTCGGCCTTTTCCGGCGAACGGCGCAGATTCGGCGCCAGGGATTCCGGCAGAAGAAAAGCGGCCAGACCGACATTGACCGCCGCCACCGCCGTCGCCGCGATGAAACCGGCGCGCAGGCCCAGGGGGAACAGGGCGCCGCCGACGATGGCGCCGACGATCAATCCCAGGCCGAACAGGCCGGCGACCAGACCGAACAGATGGGCGCGCCGCTCCGGCGGGGTGAAATCGGCGACCTGGGCATTGGCCACCACCACGTTGGCGGCGGTGACGCCGGTCCAGATGCGGGCGGCGAACAGCCACCAGAGATGGGGCGCCACCGCCGACACCAGATAATCCCCCATCGCCCCGGTCAGCGACCACAGAAAGATCGGCCGCCGCCCGAAACGGTCGCTTAAGCCGCCCAGCACCGGCATGGCGAGGAACTGGATGGCGGAAAACAGCGAGAACAAACCGGCCAGAGCCTGGGCGGTGGCGACAGCGTCGCCGCCGACGAAATGGGAGATCAGCGGCGGCAACACCGGAAGTCCCAGACCGAATCCGAACCCGTCGAGGAGCATGATGGCGATGAGCGGGCGAAGCTGCCTGGAAATGGTACGCTCCCTGCCGTAAGCCGTCCGGAAAACGAAAACTGGTTCTTGTCGGACCGGGCGATGGTACGTATTGCCGGATGGCTGGCAAGGAGTTTCGGGGGCTGCGGATTGCTTGATCTGTTTCTTCTGGCCTGGGGCGGCGGGACCCTGGCGCTGCATGTGACGACGGCCGCGCTGCCGCCGCCCCGGCACGCGCGGAGGCCGGGGCGGCGGACCGCCGCCGCCATCCTGGTGCCGTTGCAGGGGGAACGCGACGCCTCGCCGCGCTTCTTCACCGCGCTGCGGCGCCAGCTCCGCCCCGACGATCAGGTCCTGATCTGCTGCGCGCGGGATGAGGACGGCGCCGTCGCGCCGGCGCGGGCCTTCGTCGCGTCCCTGGCGGGCGGGATGGGCGCGGTGCTGATCGGCGACGAGGCGCCGACCGGCAACCCCAAGCTCGACAATCTGGTGAAGGGCTTCGCCGCCGCCGACCGGCCGCTGCTGATCCTGGTCGATGGCGGATTGGACCTGCCCCCGGGCTATCTCGACGACGCCGTGGCGCAATTGGGAAACGACATAGGCCTGGTTTCCGCCGCCAAGGCCGGCTGCGAACCTTCGGGACTGGCGGCGGAAATCGAATGCGCCTTTCTCAACGGCCACCAGTTGCGCTGGCTGGAGCTGGCCGACCGGCTGGGCGGAATCACCGCGGTGGGAGGGGTCATGACGCTGACGGCGGAGGTTTTCGCCCGCATGGGCGGCGTAACGGCGATGGCGGCGGCCAGCGCCGAGGACCATGCCGCCGCCCTGGCGGTCCGCCGGCTGGGGCTGCGCACCCGTCTGATCGCCAAAGGCGCCCCGCATCCGGTGGGGAAACGGCGCTTCGCCGAAATCTGGGGACGGCAATTGCGCTGGGCCCGCCATCGCAAACGGATGGTTCCGATCGTCTTCGCGTTGGAGCCTTTGGCCGGTCTGATCGCGTCGGTCGGCTGCCTGACCGCCGGCCTGACGGCGCTGTGGGGTCTGACCCCGCTTCAGGCGGGCTTCTGGGGCGCGACCCAGGCCGGATTGTGGATGGCGGCCGAAACGGTCTGGTTGAAACAGCGGAGAATGCACTTTAACCAATTCCACCTTGTTGCCATGATGGCGCGGGAACTGATCATGCCGGGCGTGGCCCTGCATGCGCTGGCGGGGCGGGACATCTGGTGGCGCGGTCGGCGGATGGGCGATGCGAACGGAAACGAACTCCACAAAGCGGAAGGGGGCGGGTGATGGCGCGTAAGGACAGTGCCGTCCTGCACTTCGACAACGATCTGGCCAACCGGCAGACCTTGCTGGACGTGGTCGATGCGTTCTGCCGGCGGGCGGGCGGCGACGAACAGGGCGTGGGGCGGATTCGTCTGGCTCTGGACGAGCTGTTCACCAACATCGTCTCTTACGCCTATGACGATGACGGCTCCCACCGGATCACCGTGGAACTGCTCCGATCGCCGGCCGGGATGGTCACCATCACCCTGATCGACGATGGACGCGCCTTCAACCCGCTGGACCAGCCGCCGCCGGATCTCGATTCCGATATCGAGGATCGCGCGATTGGTGGGCTGGGCATCCATCTGGTAAAGACGTTCACGGATTCGTGCGATTACAGCCGCGACGGCGATACCAACCGGCTGACGATCACGAAGGGATTCGGGCAGGCTCGCCCGGGCCGAGAAAAGGAAGGACGTGCCCGATGAAGGTTTCCATCAGTCAGGACGGGCCGGTGACCATCGTCGCGTTGGAAGGCAAGGTCGATACCGATACCTGTAACGACGTGGAAACGGCGCTTCTGGCCGAAATCGGCAAAGGCGCCACCCGCATGGTCATCGATATGGCGGAGGTCGATTACATCTCCAGCGCCGGATTGCGCTCGGTCCTGATCGCGGGCAAGAAAATCAAGGCGGTGAAAGGGCGGGTCGCCTTTTGCAACCTGCGCCCGCTCATTTTCGACGTCTTCGACGCCAGCGGATTCACCACTATCCTGACGGTCTGCGGCGCGCGCGACGAGGCGGTCGCCGCCTGCCGGGCCTGAGGGTTTGTGAAAGAATGCCCATCCGGCGTGAAATCGACGGAAAAACGCCAGCGTTTCCAATGGGCGTTCTTTTGCAAGTTCGATTGATTTACAAGCTCTGAGGCGACGGGCATGGCGCAGGAGGGGGGGACGGAAAACGAAGCCGACACGCCGGCGCCGGCCGAGGACCGGGCGGTGGTGGTCGATGCCCGGGGCCTGAATTACGCCTATGGATCGGGCACGGTCCGCCATCAGGTGCTGTACGACATCGACCTGACGGTGCGCGAGGGCGAGGTCCTGCTGCTGACCGGGCCGTCGGGATCGGGAAAGACGACGCTGCTAACCCTGATCGGGACGCTGCGCAGCATCCAGGACGGCCATCTCACCTTGTTCGGCAAGGATATGTCGAACGCTTCGGGGGCGGATCTGGTGCGGTTGCGCAATCGCGTCCGGTTCGTCTTCCAGCGCCACAATCTGCTGCGCTCCCTCAACGTCCTTCAGAACGTGGTCAGCGGCATCATGGTGACCGACCTGTCCGACCCGGATTGGGACGGGCAGCGGGCCCTGGCCCTGCTCGAAACCCTGGGGTTGGGCGACCGGGCGGAGTCCTGGCCCGACCAACTGTCCGGCGGCCAGCAGCAGCGCGTGGCCATCGCCCGCGCCCTGGTCAGCCTGCCTGACCTGATCCTGGCCGACGAACCGACCGCCTCCCTGGATCGGGAATCGGGACGCATCGCCGTGGATCAGATGCGCAATCTGGCCAACCGACTGAATTGCGCCGTCATCATCTGTTCCCACGACGAGCGGATTTTCGATGTCGCCACCCGCCGGGTCCATATCGATGACGGACGCCTCCATGACGTCGCGTGAGGCGGCGGCGGCCGGAACCGCCCTCGCCGATCGAAAGGCCGCCGTGCGGGCCTTGCCGTTGTTCGCCTCGATGCCGGATTCCTTTCTCGAACAACTGGCGGCGGCGTGCGAATCGATGGTCGTTCCGCAGGGAACCGTTCTGTTCCACCAGGGCGAAAAGGGCAACGAGGCCGAGATCGTCGTCTCCGGCGAGGCCGAGGTTCTCGCGGAAAGCCCCCTGGGATCGTCACGCATCGCCATGGTCGGCCCCGGCCATTTCCTGGGCGAGATGGGGGCGCTGGCCGACGTGCCGCGCACCGCGACGGTGATCGCCACGACCGAGATGTCGCTGCTGCGCATCCGCCAGGCCGATCTGCATCATTTGATCGGCTCCTACCCCGAGGCGTCCCTGCCGATCATCCGCGAACTGGCCCGCCGGCTGGACAATGTCAGCCGGCCGCTCGGCTATCTGCTACAGGCGGCCAACGCCCTGGAACATGCGGACATCGACCCCGCTCTGCTCGACGCCCTGGCGGAACAGGCGGATGCGGTGACGCCTTTCGCCCAGGCTTTCGCGCGGGTGGTGCGCGCCCTGGTGGCGCGGCGCGACAGCCAGCGCGAGATGGCCCTGTCGGCGCGGTTGCAGCGCTCCATCCTGCCCCCCGCCATGCCGGTTTTCGCCGGGGCCGAAATCGGGGCGGTGATGGAGCCGGCCAAGGCGGTGGGCGGCGATTTCTACGACGTCTTCGCCCTGGACGACCGGCGCATCGCCGTCACCGTCGCCGACGTTTCGGGCAAGGGCATGCCCGCCGCCTTTTTCATGGCGGTCTCGCGCACCGCCCTGCGCGCGTTGGCGACATCGGCGACCGATACCGCCGATTCCCTGTTGTCCCGGCTCAACGCCAGGATCGCGGCGGAAAACAGCGAGGTCATGTTCGTCACCGTGTTCCTGGGTTTGTTCGACCGGACCGACGGCCGCTTCGAATGGTGCAGCGCCGGCCATACCGACGCCATCGCCATCCGGGGCGACGATCTGGTGCGCCTGCGTCCGACCGGACCGGCCATCGGCATCGACGAGGACGCGCGCTATACCGCCGGCATGATCGAACTGTCCCCCGGCGACAGCGTGGTGATGTACACCGATGGCATTACCGAGGCGATGTCGCCCACCGACGAATTGTTTGGCGAAGAGGCGGTGATGGCGCTGTTGCGCCAACATGGCGATCGGGCGCCGCAGGCCCTGGTGGACGCTCTGGTCACCGCGGTCACCGATTTCGCCGCCGGCCGCAGTCAGGCGGACGACATCACTTGTCTGGCCCTGCGCCGGACTTGATTGACGACGCGTCGGGGGAAATCTCTTGGGCTCGCCTATGTCCGCGATGTTTCCGCCGCGGCGGCGGGGACGATAACCGGCGTCGGCAAGCCCGGCACTGATGGGTACGAGGGGCGTTGATGCTGTCAACAACCAAGTGGGTCGGCACCATAGCCGGCATTATCGGCGCCGGATTTCTGGCGGCCAACACGCCGGAGAGTGGTTGGGGATTCACCTTCTTCCTGGTCTCGTCCCTCTCTTGGACCTGGGTCGGCATCCGAACCGGGGACCCTGCGCTCACCGCCCTGCAAGGGGTGTTCGTCGCCATTGACGTGCTGGGGATTTACCGATGGCTGCTGTGACCTGTGAAATTCCGGCTCGGTTGCTTCCAGACGCAAAAAAGGCTTAGCCGTATTACGGGCTAAGCCTTTGATTTGTTTGGTTGCGGGGGCACGCAACCGGCGTTTCCTGCACTTCGACTGGGCGCCCTGTGGCGGATGGCCTCGGGCAAGGTGGCGGCGAAGGAAGCCGGTGACGCTGCGGCAGGCGCTACTGGCCTATTGCCGGCGCGACACCCTGGCGATGGTGGAGGTCCCAGGGGAATCGGGTGAACCCGCTTCCCCTGCATTATGTCTATTTCCCTCAATCGCCGGGCGGGCGCGTCCGCGCCCTTGGCTATCCTCGCTTGCGCGATCTCTGGGTTATCTTCGCTTGCGCTCCGGGGCCCCGATGGGGCCTCTCCGCACGCTGCGGCGGCCTCAACGGCCTAGTCGCTCCGCTCCAACGCGCCTTCACCCGATTACCCTGGTGGAGGTCCACCGGGCACTGATGGCGCTGGCACAAGCGTGCTATCCTGCTCCAGAGCGGTGGTCGGAACCGCAATCCTAACTGTCCTCGTCATATCGGCTGCTCCCCTGGATGTTTCGCAGCAACCAAGGTAGCCGACCCGGCCGCCGCTCGCTTCCATAGGATCTGAATCTTGTGGTGCGGCAAGGGACCGTTCAGATCGATGCCGTCCGGCGCATCCCAATCGTCCATGTCGCTCCTCTCCTTGGCCGACCCCAGGCCCTCGCTTCATCCTTGCAATTCTTACATCCGATATCATAATTGCAAGGATGATCGAACGCCGTCACCGCCCCGCCATCGAGAACCTGCTCCAGCGCCATCCGGCAGTAGCATTGCTCGGACCTCGCCAGAGTGGCAAGACCACGCTTGCGCTGGAAATCGGCGAGAGCCGCCAGTCCATCTATCTCGATCTCGAATCGCCTTCCGATCTGGCCAAGCTGGCGGAACCCGAACTGTACCTGGCCGCCCACGAAGACAAGCTTGTCATTCTCGACGAAGTCCAGCGCGCGCCTGATTTGTTCAAAGTCCTGCGCGGATTGATCGACGCCGGTCGGCGGCGAGGTCGTCGGTCTGACCGCTTCCTCCTGCTTGGGTCTGCCTCCATCGAACTCCTGAAGCAATCATCGGAGACCCTGGCCGGGCGCATCGCCACGTTCGAGTTGACCCCGTTCGACGCCCAGGAAGTGGTAAAGGGCATCGGCGATATGGATCGTCACTGGCTGCGCGGCGGCTTCCCCGACAGCTTCCTGGCACATGATGACCGCGACAGCGCCGAGTGGCGGCAGGCCTTCATCCGCACCTATCTGGAACGCGACATCCCTCAGTTGGGGCCAAGGGTGCCGGCGGAAACGCTGCGCCGATTCTGGACCATGCTGGCCCATGAACAAGGGGGGCTGCTCAACGCCGCGCGCATCGGCCAGGGCCTGGGGGTCACCGGCGTCACCGTCGCCCGTTATCTCGACCTGCTGGTCGACCTGCTGCTGGTGCGACGGCTGACGCCGTGGATGTCCAATACCGGCAAGCGCATGGTCAAATCGCCGCGCGTCTTCGTCCGCGACAGCGGCATTGTGCATACGCTGCTGGGGCTGGAGACCCTCGACGACCTTCTGGGGCATCCCGTGGCGGGGGCCAGCTGGGAAGGCTACGTCATTGAGAACCTGCTGTCGGCAGCCCCTTCCACCGCTCAGGCTGGATTTTATCGGACATCGGCAGGGGCCGAGATCGACCTGATCCTGTCCACCGGATCAGGTCGCCTTTGGGCCATCGAGATCAAGCGCAGCCTGTCGCCGCAGCCATCGAAGGGATTCTGGCTGGCCTGCGACGACATCAAGCCCGATGCCCGTTTCGTGGTCTATCCCGGCACCGAGCGATATCCACTGAAGGATGGCCTGGAGGCCATTGGGCTTACCGAGATGATGGCCTGGCTGGGAGCGAAACCATGATCATCGGCCGGCCAGCGCCTGCAGCACCGCCGCCGCCACTACCACCCGCTTCTGATCCGCGCTCCACCGTCGGCGGCGCTCAACGTCGGATATAACCCCAACCTTGGCCATCGCACCGTCCCTTGCATCAGTGCAAACACCGTCATTTGCACCGGTGCTAAATTCGGGGGGCGACCTTAGGAACGAAACCTTGACCAACGGGCTCCGTTAGTAAAGAGTTCGTTCTTAACGGCATGCGCAAGGGACGATCTCGTTCTTAGGCCCGGGGTTGCGGCCGTCGTGGGAAAGAATTATGGACGACC
>JAJZUL010000079.1 GCA_021848545.1 Pseudomonadota bacterium | reverse complement strand
GATGCGCGTTCATTTGTAAATTTTCTCCGCCATGGGAAAGGTTTTGGAATCGCGTTGGAGGTTGGGAACTTGGGAACAGCCGGGTTGGCGTTTCCGATTTCGCTTGCCGCGATACCGGACCGCCCATAGACTCCCACTCGACCAAAGCTGGAGGCCCACGATCCCGTGAGCCTTCATGATGAGAACCGCCAGCCTTCCGGCCAGTCCGGAGTCCCCGCCGGCCATCGGTCCGGCCAGCCCCAGAATTTGCCCTGACTGCGGTGTGGTGGTTCCGGCCACCGCCCCGTGCTGTGCCCATTGCGGCCACGCCTTTCAGCCGGGCCGCATCCCGGCCATCAACGACAATCCCGGCGTCGTCCTGGCCCTCGATCTGGGCACCACCACCGGCTGGGCTATGCGGCTGGTCGACAATGCCATCGTGTCCGGCACCATGGCGTTCCGCCCCGGCCGATACGAGGGCGGCGGGATGCGGTTCCTGCGTTTCCGCTCCTGGCTCGACGCCCTCGACACCCAGGCCAGCGGTATCCGCGCCATCTTCTTCGAGGAGGTCCGCCGCCACGCTGGTACCGACGCCGCCCACATCTACGGCGGCTTCCTCGCCCACCTGACGGCGTGGTGCGAAACCCGGCGGATCGCCTATCAGGGCGTGCCGGTCGGCACTATCAAGCGCCACGTCGCCGGCAAGGGCAATGCCGCCAAGGAGGCCGTGATCGCCGCCATCCGGGCGCGCGGCTTCGCCCCCGAGGACGACAACGAGGCCGACGCCCTGGCCATCCTGCTGTGGTCCATCGACACGGGGGGAGGTGTCCGATGAAGTGGCACCCCCAAGGCTTCGGCGGCAGCCGTCGCTCCCCCGACGAGGTGAAGCGCGCCGGCTGGCAGGACCAGGGTGTGTTGGTGATTGCCGAGAGCGATCCGCGTCTCACCTGGCCGGAACGGGAACTCGTCCGCCAACTCGGCGCTAGGCTGTACGGCCAGAGGCCGACCTGGGAGGCGGGCAATGGCTGATACGCCTTGGACACCGTCCCGCGTCGAAACCCACCTGACCGAGGCGGCCGACGTGCTGGCCCGCCTGCCCGAAACCCGGATGCGGGGCTTTATTAGCGTCTGGCCGCCCACGGTCCGGGAATTCTGGGAATCCTTCGGCTGGCAGGAAGCGGTACTGAAACGGCCCCCGCCGTCGGCCGGCGCCATCGACCGCATGGACGCGGCGTTGCGCTGGCTGCTCTGGCTCGACACGGCCGATGCCCGCATTGTCTGGCTGCGCGCCTGCGGACGGCCGTGGAAGGAGGTGTGCTGGACGGTTGGGCTGGCCCGTGCCGCCGCCCACCAGCACTGGCTGTTCGCTTTGTGCGTGATCGCCTGGAAGCTCAACGGCAATCCGGTGCCGCGCCACATGTCGAAGCGGGACTTGATCGCAGCGACCAGGGCAGCGAAATCTTGAGCAACTGAGGGAAAGGTGTCTGGCAGACACTTTTCGAACAGACAAACACCCCGCTTTTGGTGCTATTCTACCGCTATGATTTGGATGCGAGCGCCCGCGGGGAACATCCCCTCGCGGGCGCCGCCATTTCTGGACCCATTCATGCCCAGGAAGCCGCCGCTCCACCGCCCACACGGCTGGACGCCGGCCAAGCGTGTCCGCCGCGATCGCCTGGACCGGGAGTACGGTACGCAGCGGTGGCGCAAGCTGGCGGCGGCGGTGATCGCCCGCGACCAGGGCATCTGCCATCTGTGCGGCCGGCCCGGCGCCGACACCGCCCATCACCTGATCGAGAAGCGCCGTGGCGGCACCGACGACCCCGCCAACCTGCGGGCGGTCCATCGCGGCTGCCACAACCGCGCCCATGGCCGGCGGCGGTAGTCTCTCGGCCAGAGGGGCATGCCCACGCCGGTCTGACGGGTAGGACCAGGCAGCCAGAAGGGGGATGGGGGATTAATTCGTCCGGCGCCCTCGATGGTGCGACCGGCATGGGGTTTTGCGTGTGCGTGGCCAAAATGAAAGAGGGGGGGTAGACGATGCCGGACGGCGGGAAACGTCACGTTCCCGCCGACGGACTGGTCTACGGGTCGGTGTGCAGCGGCATCGAAGCCGCCACGGTGGCGTGGGAGCCGCTGGGTTGGCGGCCGGCCTTCTTCGCCGAGATCGAGCCGTTTCCCCGCGCCGTGCTGGCGCACCGCCATCCCGGCATTTCGAACCTCGGCGACATGACCGCCATCGACGGCGCCGCATGGAGGGGCCGCATCGACCTGCTGGTGGGCGGCACGCCCTGCCAGGCGTTCTCGGTGGCCGGGCACCGGCGGTCGCTCGACGACGCACGCGGCAACCTGACGCTCAAATTCGTGGAACTGGCCGACGCCATCGATCCCGCCCTCGTCGTCTGGGAGAACGTTCCCGGTGTCCTGTCCACCCGCGACAACGCCTTCGGATGCCTTCTGGGCGGGCTGGCCGGCGAGGATGGTCCGCTTCTCCCGCCAGGGGGAAAATGGTCGGACGCCGGTATTGTGCTTGGACCCGCGCGCGCAGTCGCGTGGCGGGTGCTCGACGCCCAATATTTCGGCCTGGCCCAACGCCGCCGCCGTGTGTTCGTTGTCGCGGGTGCTGGAAACCGGGCCGATCCCGCCCCGGTACTTCTTGAGCGCGAAGGCCTGCGCCGGGATCATCCGCCGGGCCGGGAAGCGGAACAAGGCGTTGCCGGAACCCTTGCGGGCGGCGCTCGCAGCCGTGGCGGATTCAGTGTCGACGACCTGCCCCTCGCTTTCGGCGGCAACAACACCTCCGGCCCCATCGACATCGCCACCGCCGTGAACGCCTGTGCCTCGGCCAGCGGCCGAATGGATTTCGAGACCGAGACCTTCGTGACCCACGCCTTGCGCGGCGAGGGCTTCGACGCCTCGGAAGATGGCAGCGGACGCGGTACGCCCCTGGTTCCGGTCGCCTTCGACTGCAAGGCCGGCGGCGACATCGCGGCCGGCGCCATTGCGCCGACGCTGCGGGCGATGAATGCCGTGGGGCGCGACAATGCCGGCGGGCAATTGGCTGTCCACCACGATCTTGGCGTCCGCCGCCTGACGCCGCGCGAATGCGAGCGGCTGCAGGGCTTCCCGGATGATTACACCCGCATTCCCTGGCGGGGCCGTCCGGCGGATCGCTGCCCCGATGGTCCCCGCTACCGGGCTCTGGGCAACAGCTTCGCCGTCCCCGTCATCGGCTGGATCGGCCGCCGCATCCAGGCCGCGGGAAACCGATGATGCCCCATGATCCCTACCGCATCGACGGCCCGGCGCTGGTATCGTTCTCGGGCGGGCGCACCTCCGGCTATATGCTGCGCCACATCCTCGACGCCCACGACGGACACCTGCCCGCCGACGTCCATGTGGTCTTCTTCAATACCGGGCGCGAGTTCGAGCAGACGCTGCGCTTCGTCCACGACTGCTCGGCCCGCTGGCAGGTCGCCATCACCTGGCTGGAATACGATCCCGCCGAGCCGTTCGACACCGGCGTGGTCGGCTACAACAGCGCGGCGCGCGACGGCGAACCCTTCGCCAGGGTGGTCCAAGTTCGCGGCATCCTGCCCAACCCGACCATGCGGCTCTGCACCCATTACCTCAAGATCAAGCGCGGCATCGCCTTCATGCGCGACATGATGGGGTACG
>JAJZUL010000052.1 GCA_021848545.1 Pseudomonadota bacterium | reverse complement strand
TGGCTTGACCTCCATGTCGAGGCCGCCCAGGGCCACCAGCCCGCCAAAGCGGCAACTCAGGCCCGACACTTTCAGGCGCGGCTCGCCGGCGCCGGCTCCCTCGGCCGCGGGCGGCAGAACGCAATCCAGGGCGGCCGGCGCCGGCAGACGGCGGCGCTTGCCGCCGAACACCAGTTTCAGGGCCGATTCGACGAACCCCATCACCCCCTGGGGCAGGCCGATCACCACCGCGAACAGTAGCAGGGCGAACACCGCCCTGCGCCAATCCTCGATACTGGGCACCAGGAAACCGCCGACGAACAGCAGCAGGGTGGCGGCGAGCGGGGCGCCGGCCTGGAAGACCAGACGGCCGTGACGCCGCCAGGATTGCCAGGCCCCCACGACCGACGCCAGCAGACCGACGGCGACGATGGACTGGAAGATTTCCCGCGAGGATAGAAGGTTGGGCAGGAGCGCCACCAGGATCGCGCCGAAAAAGGCGCCCCACAGGGATTTGCGCCCCCCCATCACCACGCCCAGCAGCAACAGCACCATGAAATCGTATTGGAAGCCGTCGGGCTGGAGATACTGGAAATCGTAGCCGTACAGACCGCCGGCCAGGGCGCCCAAGGCCGATCCCAGGGCGAAGGCGGTCACCTTGCGTCCATAGACCGACAGGCCGACGGCGTCGGTGGCGATGGGGCTGTCGCGCAGCGCCTCGAAAGAACGGCCCCAGTGCGACGCCATCAGATTGCGCATGCCGACCCAGACCAGGGCCAGCACCACCAGACACAGCCAATAGAATTTGGCCGGCCCCAGCGACAGGCCCAGAACCGGCGGCCGGGTCACCGACAGACCCTGCGCGCCTTCGGTCAAGCTGGCCCACTGGTTGAGCACCAGGACCGTCAGCGACCCGAAGGACAGGGTGGCCAGGGCGAATTGCGGTCCCGCCAGCCGGAGCGCCGGCAGGGCCAGGACGGCGCCGGCCACCAGACCGACCACAACGGCCAGCAGCAGGGCGGGAACCATGCCCCAGCCGAGATCGACGGTGGCCAGCCCGGCGGCATAGGCGCCCAGCGCCAGAAAGGCGGCATGGCCGAGATTGACCTGCCCCAGATAGCCCACCGTCACATCCAGCCCGATCAGGGCGATGCCGTAAATGGCGAGCAGAGTGAGAAGCCCCATGCCGTAGGCGTCGTGCCCCACCGCGAAGGGCAAGGCCGCCATCAGGGTGAGGCCGGCGATCTCGGCGCCCAGACGTCCGTTCATCCGACTATACCTTGCGGATCGCCGCCTTGCCGAAGATGCCGTTGGGCCTCATGGCAAGGGCGAGAATGAGAAGGATCAGGCCCGGCGCGTCGCGCCACCCCGACCCGATGTAAAAGGCCGTCAGGCTTTCGATGACGCCCAGCGCGACCCCCACCAGGGCGACGCCGGTGCCCGAGCGCAGGCCCGCCACCACCGCCACCGAAAACGCCTTGAGGATCAGGCTGGCGGCCATGTTGGGTCCGACCGAGGTGATCGGCGCCACCAGAATGCCGGCGAAGGCCGCCACCGCGCCGGACAGGGCATAGGACACGGCGATGGCCGTGGTCGCGGAAATGCCCATCAGTTCGGCCGCGTCGCGATCGGCGCTGACCGCCTCCACCGCCTTGCCCAGCAGGGTGCGGCGACGGAACAATTCCACCAGCACCATCACCAGGAACACGCCCACCGCCACCGAGATTTCCACCGGCGTCACCGTCACCCCGCCCCCGATATTGACGGCGTTCTGGGGAATCGGCGTGGGAAACGGCACATCATCCGTGCCCCAGATGTTTTCCGCCGCCGAGACCGCGAACAGGCCGAAAATAATGGTGGTGAGAATCCAGTTCTCGTTTCTCTGTTCCAGGGCGAAGCGCACCGCCGTCCGTTCGACGAACAGGCCGAGAAGCGCGCCGATCAACAGGCCGGCCGGCACGACCAGAGGATAGGGAACCCCCAGATTGGACAGGGACAGGGCGAGGAAGGTCGAGACCATCAACAGCTCGCCCTGGCCGAAATTGATCGATTCGCTGGTGGCATAGGTCATCTGAAAACCATAGGCCACCAGGGCATAGACCAGGCCCATGGCGGCACCACTGACCGTCAGCTGACCGATGATCATCAATTCCATGGGCGAAAACCGGAAAGTTGAGAATTAGAGAAAGGAACGGCCCTCCCCTGGTTTCCCGGAGGAGGGCCTGAACGATCGAATCCTACCGACGCTTGGCTTCGCGTTCGCGTTCGGAGGCGTTGGCGTACACGATGCGGCCGTTCTTGACCATGCCCATCACCACGTCGTCGCGGCGGAAGGCTTCGTGGGACATGGGGTCCTTCCAGTTCCACTTGGAATAGGGATGTTTCCAGGTGGCGATGACCCCCGTCACCGGAGTCTTCAGATCCTCCAGGGCGTTGCGGATCCTGGTCGGATCGTTCGAACCGGCCTGGTGAACGGCGGCGGCCAGGACCAACATCGCGTCATAGCCTTCGGCCGCCGACATCGGCGACGGCATGACCTTGACGTGATAGGCGGTCTGATACTCCTTGATGAACTTGGCGACGATGGGATTCACCGGGTCCTGGATGAAGCTTTGCGGCGTCATGGTGCCGTTGGCGTTCTTGCCGGCATTGTCGAGGAAGTTCGACATGGACAGGGTCCAGCCGCCGATCAGCGGCACGTGATAGCCGATCTTGCCCATCTCGTTGGCCACGGCGGCCAGTTCCGGACCGATGCCCCAGATCAGGATCGCCTGGGCGCCGGCGGCGCGGGCGCGCAGGACCTGGGCGGTCATGTCCTTTTCGCCGATATTGAATTCCTCGTGATCGACCACCTTGATATGGCCGTTCGCCTTGATCTTGCGCATCAGATCGTCGCGGCCCGACACGCCGTAATTGGTGGTGTCGTTGAAAATGGCGACCTTCGTGAAGCCCATTTTCGCCGCCTGCTCCACCACCATCGACGACTGGATGCCGTCCTGGGCCGAGAAGCGGAACATGTACAGGCTCTTGACGCTGGGCTTGTCCCATTGGGACATCGCCGCGGTGCCCGAGGACGGCGTCACCAGCTTCACGATATGGGCGGCCTGCAGGAACTTGTCGCCGGCGATGGCGACGCCGGTATTCACGGTGCCGATCACCGCCGACAGACCCGGCATCGAAGCCAGTTCCTGGGCGACCAGGGCGCCGCGCTGATTCTGACCTTCATCGTCGCGCTCGATGACGTGGATCTTCTCCATCTTGCCACCGACATCGATGCCGCCCTTGGCGTTGATCTGGTTGACCGCCAACATGACGCCGTCACGCATGGAAATGCCCATGGGAGCGGAGCCGCCGGAAAACGGACCGGTGATCGCCAGATTGAAGGTGCGTCCGGCCGCATGGGCGTGGGATGCCAGCAGGCCGGCCATGGCGCCGGCCAGAATCAAGGGTCTTGCGATTTTCATGGAGTGCCTCACTTGGACGTGACGTTTCCCCCCGGTCATGCCAGACGGACGCCGCCATGCCGGTGACAAACCTTACTCCAAACCAATGGGCCGGAGAACCCCCATCGTTCCGGGTAGGCCCCACCGGGAGTTGCGCATTCCGGGGGATTGTTCCGATTGTGCGAAATGAGACGCGTTTTGGATATCGGAGCCCGATCGGGCGTCGCATTAGAGCGACGCGCCTCAAATCTGAAACGTCTGTCTAAATCTTGGACGCGTCGCCCCGGCGAGCATTGAGCGAGCGGCCAAGCGCGCGGACGCGCGCGCTTAGGCAGAGGGCCAAATGTAAAGCGTTTAGACCGTGACGCAGATTTTCTGCGTCACGGTCTATGCGTATGCGCGCCCAACAACGATGAACAAACGGGCACCATCGCCGATAAGCGCCCAAAAAAACATCGGGCGATTACAGCAACGTTCCAAATTGTATAGGGCGGCTCAACAAATGAACAACCTGAGGTGGCTCCCCGACCGTTTCGATCATCGCCACGACGACAAGGCGCCGGATTTCAGCCCCCCGTCAATTCATGGCATCGCTATTGCACCTATTATCGCGGAGCACCACCTGACTTGGAGACGATGGCCGCCGATTGGCCATCATCTCCACCACAAGCTGTACGCGCCCTTTGGCGGCAGGGGCGCCCGGAACGTGCATCACAGGCCGAAAGACATCAGAAGCGGGGCGGACCACCATGCGCATCAACGAGCCGATCAACGACCGCGAGGTCGAACTTCCCGATGACGATCTGCTGGTATCGAAGACCGATCTCGGCGGGCGCATCACCTTCGTCAACACGGCGTTCGAGGCGATCAGCGGTTTTTCCCGCGAGGAATTGATGGGAGCTCCGCACAACATCGTCCGCCACCCCCATATGCCGAAAGAGGCATTCGCCGATTTGTGGGCGACGGTCAAGGACGGGCGGCCGTGGGAGGGTCTGGTCAAGAATCGCACCAAGAGCGGCGGATTTTATTGGGTCCGCGCCAATGTCACGCCGCTGACCGAGGACGGCAAGGTGATCGGCTTCGTCTCGATCCGTTCGAAACCGGAGCGCGACCAGGTGGCCGAGGCCGAGGCGATCTATCGCCAGTTCCGCGAAGGCACCGCGCATGGCCTGACGATCAGCGAGGGGCGGGTGGTGTCGAACCGGCTGCGCGACCGCGTCGGCCGGCTGTTCCACAGCATCGCGGGACGCCTGTTCATGGGGTTCGCATCGGTGGTATTGGTCGAGATCATCGCCGGTATAGGCGCGCAGCAATTCGATTTGCCCGATCATCTGGGCGCGGTGGCCGCCGTCGCCGCCGGCATCCTGGCGGCGCTGATTTCCGGCAACCAGTTGCGGCGGGCCATCTGCGGGCCGCTCACCCGCCTGGAACGCCATTTCGACACCATCGCCCGCGGCGACATCACCGGTCTCATCGCCGACGAGCCGATCGTCGAATTCCGCCGCCCCACCGCTCTGCTGCGCAGTTTGCAGGCCAAGCTGGGCTATGCCGCCCTGGAACGGACGGAGCTGGATCAGCGCAGCGAGGAAATGCGCCGCGCCGCCATGGAGCGGGTGGCCAGATCGCTGGAAGAGCGCGTGCAGGGAACGGTGGCGGCCATCGGCGCCTCGTCCGAGCAATTGTTGAGCAGCGCCGGCAACCTGTCGTCCAATGCCAAGGAGACCATGCGCCGCAGCGCCGGGGTCACCGACGCCACCAATGAGGTCACCGACACGGTGCAGGCGGTTTCGGCCGCGACCCAGGAATTATCGGCGTCGGTGGGCGAGATCGGCCGCCAGGTGGCCGAAGCGGCCACCATCGCCGGCGCCGCGGTGGAACAGGCCGGCGCCACCGACCGCACCGTCCAGGGTCTGGCCGAGGCGGCCGCCCGCATCGGCGAAGTGGTGCGATTGATCAACGATATCGCCTCGCAAACCAATCTTCTGGCGTTGAACGCCACCATCGAGGCGGCGCGGGCCGGCGAGGCCGGCAAGGGCTTCGCCGTGGTGGCGGGCGAGGTCAAAAGCCTGGCCAACCAGACCGCCAAGGCCACCGATGAGATCGGCGCCCAGATCGCCGCCATCCAGTCGGAGACCGCCGTGGCCGTCGAGGCCATCCGCGGCATTTCCGACACCATCCACAAGATCGACGACTTGTCGACGGCCATCGCCGCGGCGGTGGAACAGCAGAACAGCGCCACCAACGAAATCGCCCGCAACATCGAGCGCGCCGCCACCGCCACCGCTTCGACCGCCGACAATATCGGCAGCGTCACCAAGGCCGCCGGCGAGACCGACGGCATGGCCGACACCGTCTTCACGGCGGCGACCGCGCTCAAGAACGAGGCCCGGCAACTCGACGGCGAGGTGCGGGCGTTTCTCAAGGACATCGCCGCCGCGTAAGCGGCGACGACAAACTAAAAAACCATCGCCGCGTAAGCGGCGGCGGCGAACTAAAAAACCATCGCCGCGTAAACGGCCGCGTGGGATCGGAACAATTCCGGTCACACGGCCGGCGGCGGGGCCGGTTTGCGGTCGACGACACCGTCGGTCATGCTGTCGGGCAGGGAAACGTGGAAGGCGCTGCCCTGTCCGGGAGTCGAATCGACCCAGATGCGGCCCCGGTGGTACTCGACGATCTTCTTGCAAATGGCCAGACCGATGCCGGTTCCCTCGAACCGCCCCTGGGGATGCAGGCGCTGGAAGATGCCGAAGATCCGGTCGAAATGCTCCGGCGCGATGCCGATACCGTTATCAGTGACGGTGATCACCCACTGACCGCCCTCCCAGACGGAGGTCACTTTGACCACCGGCGGCCGTTCGGGGTCGCGGTATTTCACCGCGTTGCCGATCAGATTCTGGAACAGGCGCACCAGGGCTTCGCGGCTGCCCGTGACGATGGGCATGGCGCCGACCGCCTCGACGGTCGCGCCGGCCTCGGCCAGCGCGACGCCCAGATTGCCTTTGGCCTCGGCGATCACCGAGGCCAGATCCACCGGCCCGGGCGCGGTGTCGCGCCGGCCGATGCGCGAATAATCGAGCAGATCGAGGATCAGCGCATCCATCCGCCGGGCGCCGTCGCGCGCGAAACCGATGAACTCCCTGGCGTCGGCATCGAGCTTTTCGCCGCACCGGCGTTCCAGCAGGGACATGTAGCTCGACACCTGACGCAACGGCTCGCGCAGATCGTGAGAGGCGACATAGGCGAATTGCTCCAGCTCGGCATTGGAGCGGGCGAGGTCCTCATGGACCTTCTGGCGGTCGATGACCGACCCGATCCAGCGGGCGAGCAGACGCATGAATTCGAGATCGCCGTCGTCGAAGGCGCGGTCATAGGCGGTGGGGGCGCTGAAACTGACCGTGCCGAACAAGGTTCCGCGCACGGTGACCGGCGCGCCGACATAGCATTCCAGCTGGGTCAGGTGATAGCAGGGGTGGGATGCCAGGTCGCTGTCCCGCACCCGGTTGACCGCCACCACGTCGTTGCGTTCCAGAACCACCGAACAGAAGGTGTTGCCGACATCGTATTCGGCGCCGTCCTCGATTCCGAATTCGGCGGGCGCCACATGATAGCGCACGGCGTAGCGGTTTCGGTCGATCTCGGCGATGACGCCGATGGGCAGGCCCAGATGATGGGCGCCCAGTTCCAGCGCCGCCGTCAATTGGGCGGAAACGTCGCTTTGCTGCAAGGCGGCGATATCGTTGAGGGACCGCAGATTCTCGTAATGGCGCTGCACCAGATCGGTCCGCTCGGCCAGGGCCCGTTCCGCCGCTTCGCGCTCGTGCCGGCGATGGCTCAACAAATCCGAGGCCCGCCCCAACGCCTGGCCCAGTTCATCGGCCTCGGCGACGTCGAGAACCCCCAAGGCCACGGTCTCGCCCCGGCCCAACGCCAGGGCGGGGTTGATCAGCGCCCGCACCGACCGGGCGATGCGCCGGCCCATCGCCATGGCCAACCCCAGGCCCAGCCCCGCCGCGGCCACCGCCACCGCCAGACTCCACAGCAGCCATTTCCAGGCTTCGGCGGTCAGGGTCTCGGTCGGCACGCCGACCACCGCCGTCCAACCCGATGCCGGCGAGCGGCTATAGGCCACCGTCTCGGAAATTCCGTCGCGGGCGGTGATCCGGACCAACCCGGACGGGGAACGGGACAGATCCCGGAAAAAACCGGCCCAGGCCTTGCGGCCGACGAAACGCAAGGGGTCGGGCTCGCGCGCCAGCACCCGGCCGTTCTGGTCGATGATGCCCACCCGCGATCCCCGCGGCGGATGCAGATCGGACAAAAGCGTGTCCAGACGCTTGACCGAGGTGTGCATGGCCAGGTCGTAGATCACCTTGCCGTCATGGATCACCGGCGTTTCGACGCCGAACACCGGCCGCTTGAGCACCGGGCTGGGAAACACCCCGGTGATCACCGCTTCGCCGGTGCGGAACATGGCTTTGACCGCGGACATGCCGCCGCGCGGCACCGATGGCGGTTTGCCGGGAAACAGGGTGTTGACGATCTGCCTGCCGTTGCGATCGGCCAGCACGATGACGGTGCCGCCGCGATCGCGCACCACCGTTTCCGCCTGCCGGGTGAAGCCGGCCAGATCGCCCGTTTGCAGCGACGGCGACGTGGCCAGGGCCTGGAGGGCCGACGAGATCGCCGCCAGATCGCGATCGGTGGTCAGCATGATCGCGCGGGCGTTCTCCAGCATGTGGCGCTCGATCAGATCCCGCCGGCTTTGATAGGCATAGACCGCGAACACCGCCGTCATCAGCCACATCGGCACGACGCAGGCCATGACCAGGATCGCCAGACGGACCCGGATGCTGCTGCCGGTTTTCCGATGGCCCCCCGAATCCACGGTCGGCCCCTCGCTCTCAACCATGGAAACGCTCCGCCGCCCCCCACCGTCACGACCAGCGATGAGCCGTCAGCTTGTCACGGAACAGGCGGATTGACCAGGAATTCAGCCCTGGCCGCCAGGGGAATCGGGTGAACCCGCTTCCCCTGCATTATGTATATTTCCCTCAATCGCCGGGCGGGCGCGTCCGCGCCCTTGGCTATCCTCGCTTGCGCGATCTCTGGGTTATCTTCGCTTGCGCGATTTCTGGGTTATCTTCGCTTGCGCTCCGGGGCCCCGATGGAGCCTCTCCGCACGCTGCGGCGGCCTCAACGGCCTGGTCGCTCCGCTCCAACGCGCCTTCACCCGATTACCCTGCCCTGGCCGCTCATGCCTGCGGCAGGGCGGCGAAGGCCGCCTCGATGCGCTCCATCGCCCAATCCACCTGCTCCCTGGTGATGACCAGGGGCGGCGCGATGCGGAGCGTGTGGGCGTGGGTTTCCTTGCACAACAGGCCCCGCTCCTTCAGCGCCTCGGCCAGAGGCCGGGCCTCGAAGGAGGGGTGCAATTCGATGGCCAGCATCAGGCCGACGCCGCGAACCTCGCGGATGGAGGGATGGCGGAGCCGGGACAGGGCCGACAGGAAATGGGCGCCCATGCGCCGGGCGTTGCCGATCATATCCTCCTCGATCAATACCGTCAGCGCGGCGCGGGCCACGGCGCAGGCCAGCGGATTGCCGCCGAAGGTGCTGCCGTGTTCGCCGGGCTTGAGCACGCCCAGGACCTCGGAATTGGACAGGACCGCCGAGACGGGATAGACGCCCCCCGACAGGGCCTTGCCGATCAGGGTCAGGTCGGCTTCGATCCCCTCGTGCTCTTCGGCCAGCAGCCGGCCGGTGCGGCCCAGGCCGGTCTGGATTTCGTCGAGGATGAGCAGCACATCGTGACGGTTGCAAATCTCGCGCACCCGGCCGAGATAGCCTTTGGGCGGGATGACGACCCCGGCCTCGCCCTGAATCGGCTCCACCAGGAACGCCACCGTATCGGGGGTGATCGCCTCTTCCAGGGCGTCGGCATCGCCGAACGGCACGATCTTGAAACCCGGCGCGAAGGGGCCGAAACCGTCGCGGGCGGCGGGATCGGTGCTGAACCCGACGATGGCGATGGTGCGGCCGTGAAAATTATTGGCGCACACCACGATTTCGGCGCGGCCGGCGGGCACGCCCTTGACCTGATACCCCCATTTGCGCGCCGTCTTGATCGCCGTTTCCACCGCCTCGGCGCCGCTGTTCATGGGCAGCACCTTGTGGGACCGGGTGATCCGGCAGACATCGCGGTAGAACAGGGCGAGCTGATCGTTGCGGAAGGCCCGCGAGGTCAGGGTCAGCCGTCCCGCCTGTTCGGTCAGGGCGGCGACGATGCGGGGATGGCAATGGCCCTGATTGACGGCGGAATAGGCCGACAGGCAATCGAGATAGCGCTTTCCCTCCACATCCCAGACCCACACGCCTTCGCCGCGGGTCAGGATCACGTCCAGGGGTTTGTAATTATGGGCGCCCAGACGGTCCTCGATTTCGAGATAATCGGCGGGCGCGAGCGGTGACTCGGCGGGGGCGCTCATGGCCAGCCTCACCCGGCGGCGCGGCTGCGCCCGGCCTTTGAGGCCAGATCGAGGCGCAAGGTCATGCAGAAGGCGCCGCCCCCGGACAGGACGAAGGCCGACAGGTCGAAGGGCCGGCAGCGATAGCCCCGTTCCTCCAATAGCCGGCGCAGGCGGGTGGGCGGCGGCGCCATGAACAGATCGCGGCCGATAGTGACGGCGTTGAGGCTGAAGGCGCCGGCCTCGTCCTCGGTCGCGACGATACGCCGCTCGGCCGGGACCCGCGCCTCGACCAGGGCCTGGGACGCGGGCGAAAGAGCCGGCGGGTAATACATGATTTCCCCCCCGGACAGGACGCAGAAGCAGGTGTCGAGATGATAGAAACGGTCGGTGGCCAGTTCCAACCCGACCACCTCGGTCCCGAAGAAGCTGCGGATATAGGCCACCGATTCCGCCGCCGAGCGTGGCCCGTAAGCGGCCCAGAACAAATCGCGGGTCGCGTCCCACAGACAATCGCCGGCCCCTTCCTGAAACAGGCCGGCGGGCATCTGGCGAACTTCGGCAAGCAGCCCGCGGGTTTTCAATTCCTCGAAAAAGGCCAGAAAGCGGGCCTCCTCGCCCCGACGCTCGGGATAGCGGAACCGGGCCAGCAGGGCGCGTCCGTCCAGCACCACCGCCGCGTTGGCGGGAAAGACCAGATCGGGCAGACCGGGATGGGCCGGCACCACTTCGACAGTCATGCCGGCCTCGCCCAGGGCGCGGGCCAATTCGCCCCACTGGGCCTTGGCCCGGGCCAGGGCGGCCTCGCGATCCTCGGCCCAGATGTCGGGCTTCATCCAGGGATTGATGGTGTAGGCCACCTCGTAGAAATCGGGGCTGGCCATGACGATGGTACCCGGCATCCGTCGATCCCTCCCGTATCGGAACCCTATCGGAACGATGGTATCCCTGCGGAGTTCAGGATAAAGTGAAAACCGCGTTGCCGTGACGGTTTCGCCCCCGCCCGGGAATTTCTTCCGATCATGATCTCGATTCTGCTGGTTCTTGCCGCCTTCGTGGCCGGCGCCATGAACGCGGTCGCCGGCGGCGGCTCGTTCCTGACCTTTCCCTCGCTGGTGTTCGCCGGCGTGCCGCCGGTGATGGCCAACGCCACCAACACCGTGGCCCTGTTCCCCGGCGCGCTGGCCGCCTCGTGGGCCTATCGCGACGCCTTTCCCCGTCTGGAGGATTTGAAGGTCTGGACGCTGCTGGCGGTCAGTCTGGTGGGCGCGGTGATCGGCGCGACGCTGCTGATCGTCACGCCGGAGGAAACCTTCCGCGCCGCGATTCCCTGGCTGCTGCTGGCCGCCACCCTGCTGTTCGCCACCGGCCCGCGCCTGACCCCGATTTTGCGCCGCCGGTTCCGGCTGAGCGCGCCCGGCCTGTACACCATGCAATTCATCGTCGCCATTTACGGCGGCTATTTCGGCGGCGCCATCGGCATCCTGATGCTGGCCGCCTTCACCTTGTACGGCCTAAGCGACATCCACGAGATGAACGCGCTGAAGACCCTGCTGGGCGGCCTGCTCAACGGGGTGGCGGTGGTGTGTTTCATCATCGCCGGCAAGATCGACTGGCCGCCGGCCCTGCTGATGCTGACGGCTTCGGTGGCCGGCGGCTATTTCGGCGCCAGGGTGGCGCGCCGCATGAATCCCACCCACATCCGCGCCCTGATCATCGCCATCGGCGCCGTGATGACGGTGGTGTTTTTCACGAGATAAGGAATACCAGGCGCCGGCGCCTGAGAGCCCGACCCGAAAGTCGCCATGGCGGCCTGCAAATGGCGGTTTTCTGCGCTTCCGCTGCTCACGTACACAAAGTACGCTCCGCTGCGGTTCTCGAAAACCGCCATTTTCGGCTCACCCTGCCGACTTTCGGGTCGGGCTCTGAGAAAGCAATACCCCGGGGGAATCGGGTGAACCCGCTTCCCCTGGATTATGTCTATTTCCCTCAATCGCCGGGCGGTCGCGTCCGCTCCCTGGGCTATCCTCGCTTGCGCTCCGAGACCCCAATGGGGCCTCTCCGCACGCTGCGGCGGCCTCAACGGCCTAGTCGCTCCGCTCCAAGTCGCTTTCACCCGATTCCCCCCTGACCAATACCCCGGGCCTGAGATTGCCGCTTGCGCGCCCCCATTCCCTATGGCATAAAGCGCCCCTCTTCGCCCGGCCCGGTGCGGTCGGGGCGCGGCGCTGCCGTAGCTCAGTTGGTAGAGCATACCCTTGGTAAGGGTAAGGTCGGAGGTTCGATTCCTCTCGGCAGCACCATTTTCCCAATAAATTCAACGAACCCGCGCGGCGTTTGAGCAAAACCCGCTCGCGATCGGTCGCAGACCGTGAGCGACGGTATTACCCATGGCCTGTATAATAAAGGTCATCGCCACGATCAGCATGCCGCGATCCACGATCTTCCGGGTGTCCGGAGGAAAAGTCCGTGCGGGTTTCGCCGCCTCGGCGGCGGCCGGACCGACAAGCCCCCCAGACATAGCGACGCGAAATAACGGCGCCAGCCCGTCACAGGCTTTCCCCCCATACCTCCGCACGTCCCGGCGCCATCGGAAAAATCCGCGCGGACCGGCGTAACCTTCTGCCGCCATGAACGGAATTCAATGTGCAAACTCAATGTCTACCGTTTGATTTTGGATTCGTTTTCATCGGAGAAAGATCATGAGCAAACGCGTTCTCGTCATTTCCGCCCTGACCGCCGCCATCGGCATGGCCGGCGCCATGCAGGCCGAACCGGCCCATGCCCAGGGCATGATGGGGGGCTCGGTCCCGCCGGTGGTCAAGGCCAACCGGGTGCGGGCCGCCACCGACCACCTGCAGAAATGTTTCGGCATCAACGCCATCGGCAAGAACGATTGCGCCATGGGCAACCATTCCTGCGCCGGTCAGGCGACCATCGCCCGCGACCCCGGTTCCTTCGTGCTGCTGCCGGCGGGCGATTGCAGCAAGATCGCCGGCGGCAAGCTCACCCCCAGCTGACAGCCGCCCGCGATCGCCCCCCGGCACCCTGGGGCCGGGGGGCATTTTTCCTCATGCCGGAGCTTCCATGACCGATCCCATCCCCCCTGTTTCCACCGGCCGCGCCCGCTGCCTGCCCGGCCGGCTCGTCGCCTGGCTCGACCGCGTTCCCTACGGCCTGCTGGCCCTGCCGCTGCGGGTGGCGGTGGCCACGGTGTTCTGGAACTCGGCCATGGCCCACCTCGCCAATTGGAACACCACGCTTTACATGTTCGCCAACATGTACAAGGTGCCGCTGCTGCCCCCCGATCTGGCCGCCCATCTGGCCGTCGCCATCGAGGTCACCACCCCCGCCCTGCTGGTTGTCGGATTTCTCACCCGCCCGGCCTCGGTGGTTCTGCTGGGCATGATCGCGGTGATCGAAATCTTCGTCTATCCGCAGGCCTGGCCCACCCATATCCAATGGGCGGCGATGATCCTGATCCTGCTCAGCCGGGGCGCAGGCCCCTTATCCGTCGACCATCTGATCGCCCGGCGCCTCCGTCATGGGGCGCGCTCTGATGTATTGACTTAAAGGCGGATCAGAACCGGCCCCGCCGCGGAAAGCGCAACAGCCCGGCCAGCAGGGTGAACACGGCCACCGACCCGATCTGCCAGACCAGCACCATCGCCGCCGCATCGACGGGATGGAACAGGCGCAGCCCGAAATCGGCGAGCGCGGTGGCGGCCAGGATTCCCGACATGATCGTCGCCCGGCGGTGAAACGGGGCGCCGCGGCGCAGCATGGCCACCATCAGCGCCGCCGGCACCAGCCCGACCAGGGCGATACCGGGGATACAGGCGTAATCGGGACCGAACGGCAGGCTGGTGAACCCCGACCGCATCCAGTCCCACCAGCATTGATGGCCGAGATTGCCCAGCCAGACGGTCAGCGGCACCAATGGCAGCCACAACACCCAGCGCCGGCCGTCGGGCAGACCGGCCGACAGGGCGGCGAAGGCGGCCAGGATCGCCGTCGCCAGGGCCGCCCCCTGCGGGATGGCGAAATCGGGCTGGGCGAATTTCGCGATCAAATCGGGACGCGCGCCCACCACCGCCACCACGACGGCCACCGCCAGCGCCGCCGGCACGAACCACGCCAGCAACCGGCGCGATACCGGCGCCAGCGGGCGGACGGGTTCGGCATGGGCGCCGAGGACTTCGATCAGCCGCTCCGTTTCCATCTCACTCATCCTCGCCCAGCAGGCGCCGCAGGGACTTGAGGGCGCGATGCATGGCCACCTTCAGGGCGGCGATGCTCATACCCGTCTCGGCGGCGGCCTCCTTCAGCGACAATTCCTTCATCTTCAGCAATTCCACGGCGCGACGCTGCCCGTCGGGCAAAGCGGCGATCGCCCGCTGCAAAGCCTCCCGATCGTAATGCTCGTCCTCATCCTTATTCGCCACCCTGTCGCCGAAGGTTTCCTCGAAATTGGCGACCGTCACCTCATGCGCGCCGCGCCGCGCCTGTTTGCGCACACCGTCGGCCAGCCGATGTTTGAGAATGCCCATCAGCCACGGCGTGAAGGGCCGGGACGGGCTGTAGGTGTGGCGCACCGCGTGCAGGCTGAGCAGGGTGTCCTGAACCACGTCTTCGATGACATCGGCGCCGGCCGAGGGCCAGCGCCGCCACGCCGCGCGCCGCAACAGGGGCGTGATCCCGGTCAGCAGACGGACATAGCTGGCGCCGTCGCCGCCCTGGGCCGCCGCCATCAGCCGCGCCCATTCGTCCTCTCCGGTCCCGGTCGCCGCGCCGTCGCCCGATCGAAAGGCCATGCTCCCCCGCCATGCCGAAATCAGCGTCCGACAGTACGAGAAGGATGCGCCGCTGTCGACGCATGGTCTAGACTCTCCCAGGGAAAGCGGGTGAACCCGCTTCCCCTGGGTTATGTATCTTTCCCTCAATCGCCGGGCGGTCGCGTCCGCTCCCTGGGCTATCCTCGCTTACGCTCCGAGGCCCCAAGGGGGCCTCTCCGCACGCTGCGGCGGCCTCAACGGCCTAGTCGCTCCGCTCCAACGCGCCTTCACCCGATGACCCTGCAGACTCTCCCCGCCATCAACCGAAAGCGGCCATTCCCATGGGTATTTACGCCGAACGCATTTTCCCCACCCTTCTCGATCTGGTCATGGATCAGGCGCGGCTGGAGTCCTACCGCGGCGAAGCGGCGGCGGGCGCGGCGGGCACGGTGCTGGAAATCGGCATCGGGTCCGGGCTCAATCTGCCCCATTATTCGCCGGCGGCGGACCGCATCGTCGGCATCGACCCTTCGGCGCGGCTGTTGTCCCTGGCCGCGGCGCGGGCCGAACGCGCCGGCCGGACCACGGCCCTGATTCGCGGCGGCGCCGAATCCCTGCCTTTGGCCGATCGCAGCGTCGATTCGGTGGTGGTCACCTGGTCGCTATGCTCCATTGCCGATCCGCACGCGGCGTTGGCCGAGATGCGCCGGGTATTGGTCCCCGGCGGGCGTCTTCATTTCGTCGAACACGGCCAATCCCCGGACCCATGGGTCCGGCGGATTCAAAACGGCCTGACCCCCTGGTGGCGCACCGTCGCCTGCGGCTGTCATCTCAACCGCAAGATCGACGATTTGATCGAGACCGGCGGTTTTCGCATCGGCGGGCTGCGAACCGGCTATATGCAAGGCCCCCGTTTTCTCACCTATCTCTATCGCGGCTGGGCCGAACCGTATTAGATTTCATCGTCAACCCGGCTTTCTGACGCGCGCGCGGCAACCGGAGGGAAACGTGTTCCTGAGGCGAAACGACAAGCCGGAACGGGTCCGGCTGTACGATATTCTGCGGCGTTCCGATTTCGGGCGGCTGACGGCCGGCGTCCCCACCGGCCGCGGCACCCGCTATGTGGCCTATTCGCGGGGCTGCGGCGGCGGCGCCAGCTTTCTGGTCCGCGAAGAGACCGAGACCGGCGCGTGCCACGCCTATGCCATCCTCGCCACCTACGAGGAAAGCGGCATCGAGCAATCGAGCTTCGAATCCGCCCCCGAAGCCATGGAATTCGTCGCCGCCGCAATCCAGCTTTTGTGCGGCAAGAGCTGACCCCAATCCCGCGCTGCGTTTGAACGACGGGATGCAGACGGCAGCGCGGCGATCCCCGTCGATCACATCGCCGGCCTCTCGGCCCAGTTCCAGCCGGCGCCGCTTACGTCAACGTACCCAGAATTTGGCGGTGGTGGCGGAACTCAAGTAATTACCAACAGCAAAATTCCCATCCATGAACTATTTTTGCTTAACGGAGCGATTAAATGAATAAAACAGAATCTATAATATCTGATATATCAGAAATAATAGAAAAAACAAATTTTAATCGTGAATTTAATGATATAAAAAAATATGGTGATGCGCAAAAAATATTTTTATGGGTTGAGCGTAAATTGAGAAATGGGGATTTGCCGCATGAACTAAAACCATTGCTAACAGATTTATATTTTATGATTCATTAACTTTTTTGGCTGAAATTGCGGAAATCAGCGCGACATTTTACTAAATATATTTACATTCGCATCATTGCAGCAACCCATCGGCACTCTCCGGCGCCGACGGCGTTCCCCAACGAAAGCGGCCTGGGCGCATCGCTGGCGGGGGGTATCGTCGACGACGGCGACGATCGCGGTGGCGAATGCCGGGATTTCCAGCCTGATCAGCCAAGCCGCCATCATGAGGATGAAAACTATGAGCGTCATTTTCGCGTCACCACGCCAAGGCCTAGCCGTATCACGCGACCCAGATGGATCGATTTCGTGGTCAGGACAGTATAATGGGGTAGTCATAAAACGAGTCGTAGAAATTGATAGCGGTCAATATTTTGTTCTATTGCTTGACCCTGACGCGAACAGGAAGCCGATTTTCGAGAACTTATTTTGTATAGATCGGAATGAAAATCTCATTTGGACAGGTAAATTACCAACAATACCGGATGTCTTTTTAGATGTTACGCCAACGTCAGAAGGAATTAACGCGATCACATGGAGCGGCCTAAATATATTGCTTGATCCATATACCGGTGCCGAACTGAAAAGAGTTTTTACAAAATAATTCTGGCGCGCCGAAGCGCCGCACGAAATACCTCAATCCAATGGGATTACGGTGACGATTACGATGATGGGGTGGACGGCCCCTGCTCCCCGGCGTCGAGATGCGCCGGAATCCCAACTAATATTTCGAGGAACCCCAAATTGACGAGAGGCACGTCATATTATGATGAACTGGAAACGCTGCTTAAGGGGGCATACGGCGTGTTGGCTGCAGACCTGAGCGAGCAGGATCGAAACGACGTTGAGGAATACCTTGAGCATGGCGAGTACGGCGTCGCCTACGACTTGCTTCGGTTTTTGGTCGAGAACGAGCAGCTCGTTCTTCCTGAATCTTTAACCATGGCAGGTAGGCTTATGGGTATGTGCGAATAAAGGCGCTATCAGTCAGGCCGCCATCAGCCTGATCGACAACCAGGGCGATATCGGCAAGACCCTGGCGCAGTTGGGATCGCTGAACACGGTGAAGGCGATGGCGCTGTCGATGGCGGAGGCCGGAGCGCTGTCCGAGATCGGCACCCTGACCGACGGTCATTTCACCGCCGCCGGGGTCACCCAGGGCGGCGGACTGACGCCGATGCGATACCTGGCCTCGGGCCAGGGATTGGAAAACGTCCTGAGCCACGCGGCGGTGGGCTGCGCCGCCGGCATGGCCTCGGGCGGAAGCTGCGGTTCCAACGCGGCGGCAGCGGCGCTGTCCGACGCGGCCTCGCCGCTGACCATCGACGCCGGGTTCGCCGGCGGCACCGCCCTTTCGGCCGGCATCGGCGCCGGCACCAGCGCGATCACCGGCGGCAGCGCCGCCATCGGCGCCATCACCGGCGCCGAGGGGTATTTGTATAATCAGATGGGCGGATCAATTATGTGGGGGCACGGCGACCGCCATGTTGATGACCCTGCGGCGACCAGATCAGAAATTCTACAAAACCTCCCCGACCCCGCCAACATCGGCGGCCCATTTGGGGGGACAACCCCAAATTACATTTACAGAGCATACCTATTTCCTGATGGAACCATCAATATCGGAACGTATTATAATAGATAGATATATAAATATATAAATAGATGGATGGAGGCCGACCTATGCACGGTGAAATGAGAAAACTCAGCGTTTTTGAACGTAAAATTCTTAACAGCCTATTGTCCGCAGACATACCCTGCACGAGCATTTTACGTCAACAGATCGATGACTGCCGCGTCAAAACAATAGATGAATATGGATCCATAAAAATAGTTACTAATTCAAACACACGATGCACAGATGCAGATGGAGCGCCGATTACTGGGCAGGCGGATGATATCGATACTATTCCCGGCGTTGGGCCTTATATAAATTTTGTAATATTTGTACGCGATGGCGTCATATATGAACTTCAAATATACAAGGATGATGGAACGCCCATTAAAGTTAAAATGGATGATCCAACGCTGACCCTTACTTGGGGAACACCGCCACGAAAAATCCCGCTCCAGGGTTAGAATTACGGTGATGGGATGGGCGCCCCCTGCCCCCCGGCGTCGTGATGCGCCACAGGGGTCGTGTTGAACCGACCGCAGAGGATGCCGCTCCCATCACCGTAACCAAAATAATACATGAAGACGTAGCCACAACAACTTACCACATGGGAATAAGTTCGTCGGGAGAGTGTCATGAAATTCAAGGTTCCGGTTGGGGTCAATGTCTTAAGTCCGCTCTCTTTTTGGAAAGCGGAGGATTTTCTCGGCGCCGTGCGGACCTTCTGCGAATTTCTACCCGATCTGACGCCCGAAAAATGGGGTTGGGTGGAACCGCTGAAGCAACCGTTCGAGCCTGACCATCTGGACAAGATGGTCCATGCCAACGGCGTGTGCGAGACCGCCCACTGGAAACGGGCGAAACGGCCGAAAGCCGAGGGGGGCTTTTCCACACGCTGGAAAAGCGGATCGCCCCGGGTCCGCGACACGCATGCCAATATTAGTTTTAACACCGAGCTGGGACAGGTCGCGCAAGAGGCGCTTATCACCTATGTCAAACAATCCAGCATACGAGTGACGGCGGATATTGCCCTGATCGACGTCGTGTCAGAATCATATATAGACTTTGCCAGAGAGAGCGAATCGGCCCTATACGGGAGACGGTTCTACCTTGTCACGCATACCCTCCGGCACTGGCTGCCCGACGTTTTCTGGGTAACGGTCTTCGGGCCGGCCTATGTCCGCCTGTTCGGGAAGGAGCGCCTGCTGACGGCTCCGGCTTTCGCGGTCGAGGAACTGGGACCGGAGATGGTCTATGTGCAACTGACGGAACATATCGCCGACACGGTTACACATCCCGAACTGCTGCAATCGCGTCGCGACGCCTTCAAAAAGCATGTGGATCATAACGCCTTTTTCGTGTCCGGCATGGGCTATGACCGCCTTAAGAAAGGCCCTTTCGGAGACGTGTTCACCACGCCGATCTTCGATCTGGTCCCGGATAAGAGGCCATGGGAATGAAGCCGGCGGATTGAGCGTGGCAGCGCCATTCGGCGCATTCCACGGCATTGTGGCAATCGTCGCAGGATAAGGGCGAGACGGCGACCACGGTGCAAATGACCCGTCTGAGCGCGGGATCGGGACTGCACATCACGGCGGGATCGGGGATCGTCGCGCAATACGCGGCGACGGGCGGCAGTGTAGGGGCGTCGCTGGCGGCCCTGTCGGCCGATCCGGCGGCCGCGTGGGTGGCGCAACTGGCGGCGTCGAA
>JAJZUL010000051.1 GCA_021848545.1 Pseudomonadota bacterium | reverse complement strand
TGCCCAGCTCATGCTGCGAGCAAGCCACTTCGTGGTGGTGCTTCTCGACGGGAAGACCCATGTCGCCCATGACGGTCAGCATCTCGGCGCGCATGTCGACGGCGCTGTCCACCGGCGGGACCGGGAAGTAGCCGCCCTTGACGCCCGGACGATGGCCCAAATTGCCCTCGGAGAATTCCTTGCCCGACGCCTCGGCGCCGTCTTCCGACGACAGCTCGTAGTAGCCCTTGTTCATCCCCTGTTCGAACTTGACGTCGTCGAACACGAAGAATTCGAGTTCCGGGCCGAAGCAGGTGGTGTCGCCCACGCCCGACGACCTGACATAGGCCTCGGCGCGTTTGGCGATCGAGCGGGGATCGCGGTCATAGAGCTGGCCGGTGGCGGGCTCGACCACATCGCAGAAGATGATCAACTGCGCCTGGGCGGCGAACGGGTCCACGCAGGCCGACGCGCAGTCGGGCATCAGGATCATGTCGGAATCGTTGATGCTCTTCCAGCCGGAGATCGACGAGCCGTCGAACATGATCCCTTCGGTCAACATCGCCTCGTCGATGGTCGAGACGTGCTGCGCGGTGTGCTGCCATTTGCCGCGTGGGTCGGTGAAACGGAAATCGACGTATTTCACGTCATTTTCCTTGATCAGTTCGAGGACCTTCTGGAGAGCAGTCATATGGATTTCCTTTGCGATTAAAAAAGAACGAGCGCCCGCTCGAACCTTGGCGGTTCGGGCGCTCGTCAATCGCACTATGCTCGGAATCGGCCGGCACGGTCGGGACGGTATGGTTCCCGACGCAGCGGCCAGCCAATGTGGGCTTGGGGGAGAAAATCAGACCCAACACAGACTCCTACCGGCACAGTGCGGCAGGAGTCATCAGCCTGGTGGACCAGGCGGGTCTCGGGGGACTCCATCCCCATCGGCGGCCACCGTAGCGAAGAGATGGAGAAACGTCAACGCGAGGATCCGTCGCGCTGCGCAAGTCCGCGGTCGGCGCATTCATGCAGATGATGGCGAACCAACGCTTCTTCGGCCGCTTGGGCGACGTGCCAGTCGCGGCTGTCGCGCAGGCTCAGCAACCGGCGGGTTACGGCGCGACGGCGATCCTCCGGCAGGGCGGGCAGGCAGAGGGCCGCGGCGCGGCACGACACCTCGGGATCGGGATCATTGACGAGCTGGATGAGGGCTGGCTCGATGGCATCTTGATTCGGCAGTTCGGCCAGAAGCCGCAAGGCGGCACGGCGCAGGCGGCGGCTGGATTCGGACTCCCCGACGGCAACCGGCGGGCGGGAACACGCCAACCGGATCAACTCGGGGCGGGCGGCGGGACCAAGACGCCGGAACCCCTCTTCGGCGGCGGCGCGGGTGAAGTCTTCGGCCAGGGCGGCGGAAAAAGCCGGGATAGCCTCGGGTCGAACGAATTCGGCCAGCACCGCGACCACGCCGGACAGCGTCCGTTTCCGGGCGATGGCCAGCAGCAGATCGAACGTGGCATCGTCCTTCCAGCGGCCAAGGGCGCGGGCAGCGGCGTTGGTGACTGCTTCCTCGCCGGTCTGCTCGACCGGGTCCTCCACCGTCCGGGGACGGAGCCGGAACTCGGTGAGAACCTCTCTGGCGCCCAGGCAGCCCAGGGTTTCGGCAGCCAGGCAGCGAGGGCGATAGAGGCCGCTTGGTTCTCGACTGAACAGCAATTCGCGCAACGGCTCGATGGCAGCCGGCCCGCAGGAAAGCAGATCCACGACGGCCGCGTCCTCGTCGCGGAAGGTCTTCAATCGGCGGATGGCCGCGTCGACCCGGTCCCCGAGGTCGGACCTCTCCTGCACGACATCCATGACGACACCTCCCCGGTTGGCGAAGCAGGAGTCATCAGCCTCGGAGGCGGTCAGCGGGGGACCCCATCCCCTTCGATATTGAATCTGGCCGGCCGATCCGTTCAGTCAAGACAAGGCCGTGAAAATCGGACCGGCCAGCTACCATCTCAAGAGATGGACAGGTTTCCGAAAGGAATGGTCCCTCCCGCGTGTCCGGCCGGCCGGAACGGCCGGGTGTTCGTTCCATCAGGGCGAGGAGAGTGCCGCCATGCCGCTTCCCAAGGATGCCCTGCTGCTGCGCATTTTCGTCGGCGAGACTGCCAAGGTGGGGCATTCCCCCATCTACGAGGCGCTGGTGATGAAGGCGCGCGAGATGCACCTGGCCGGCGCCACCGTGTTGCGCGGTCCCCTGGGCTACGGCCATTCCAGCCGCATCCACACCGCCAAGATCCTGCGCCTGTCCGAAGATCTGCCCGTCGTGGTCGAGATCGTGGACAGCGAGGAGCGCATCTCCGCCTTCCTGCCGCATGTCGAGGAGATGATGGAAGGGCACGGCCTGGTCACGCTGGAAAAGGTGCAGGTGCTGCAATACGGCCCCATCCAGCACAGCCGCGGAGGTTGACCGGGCCGCACTTCGATTGTATCACCGCAACGACGGGGATGGAGTTCCCCATAACCGCCCGCCCAGGGCTGATGACTCCTACCATCGATTCCGGTGGTGGAGTCCGTCCGCGAAGCCACCGCACGGTGGCTTTTTTTATGTCCGCAGGCATCGAACAAGGGGCAAGGCAATGACCGAATACCGTTCCCGCACTTCCACCCACGGCCGCAACATGGCCGGCGCGCGCGGCCTGTGGCGGGCCACCGGCATGAAGGACGAGGACTTCGGCAAGCCGATCATCGCCATCGCCAATTCCTTCACCCAGTTCGTGCCCGGCCATGTCCACCTCAAGGACCTGGGCCAAATGGTGGCTGCCGAGATCGAGAAGGCCGGCGGCGTCGCCAAGGAATTCAACACCATCGCCATCGACGACGGCATCGCCATGGGCCATGGCGGCATGCTGTATTCGCTCCCCAGCCGCGACCTGATCGCCGATTCGGTCGAGTACATGGTGAACGCCCACTGCGCCGACGCCCTGGTGTGCATCTCCAACTGCGACAAGATCACCCCCGGCATGCTGATGGCGAGCCTTCGCCTCAACATCCCCACCATCTTCGTCTCCGGCGGTCCCATGGAGGCCGGCAAGGTCACGGTGAAGGGCGAGACCCATGCCGTCGACCTGATCGACGCCATGATCAAGGGCGCCGACAAGACGGTGTCCGACGAGGAGGCGCTGGAATACGAGCGCGAAAGCTGCCCGACCTGCGGCTCGTGCTCGGGCATGTTCACCGCCAACTCGATGAACTGCCTGGTGGAGGCCCTGGGCCTTGCACTGCCCGGCAACGGCACCCTGGTCGCCACCCATGCCGACCGAAAGGGGCTGTTCCTGGAGGCCGGCCGGCGCATCGTCGAACTGACCCACTGCTATTACGAAGACGACGACCAGAGCGTGCTGCCGCGGTCCATCGCCAGCTTCCAGGCGTTCGAGAACGCCATGACCGTGGACATCGCCATGGGCGGCTCGACCAACACCGTGCTGCACCTTCTCGCCGCGGCACACGAGGCAGGGGTGGGCTTCACTATGGCCGACATCGACCGCCTGTCGCGCAAGGTACCCTGCCTGTGCAAGGTGGCACCCAGCAAGCCGGATGTGCATCTGGAGGACATGCACCGGGCCGGCGGCATCATGGCCATTCTCGGCGAACTCGACCGCGTCGGGCTTATCAACCGAGCCTGCCCGACGGTTCATGCCGCCAGCATGGGCGAGGCGCTGGAGCGGTGGGACATCCAGCGCGGTGAGGACACTTCCGTTCGGCAATTCTACCGCGCCGGCCCCGGCGGCGTGCGCACCACCGAGGCCTTCGGCCAATCCCGGCGCTGGGAGAGCCTCGACGCTGACCGGGCCAAGGGGGTGATCCGCGACGCCGCCCACGCCTTCTCCAAGGACGGCGGCCTGGCGGTGCTGTTCGGCAACCTCGCCCTCGACGGCTGCATCGTCAAGACTGCGGGCGTGGACGACAAGAACCTGACCTTCTCGGGCCCGGCTGTGATCTGCGAGAGCCAGGAGGAGGCGGTGTCCAAGATCCTCGGCGGCGAGGTCCAGGCCGGCGACGTGGTGGTGGTGCGCTACGAGGGCCCCAAGGGCGGCCCCGGCATGCAGGAGATGCTCTACCCCACCAGCTACCTGAAGAGCATGGGGCTGGGCAAGGACTGCGCTCTGATCACCGACGGCCGTTTCTCCGGCGGTACCGCCGGCCTGTCCATCGGCCACGTCTCGCCGGAAGCGGCCGAAGGCGGCGCCATCGGCCTAGTCGAGTCCGGCGACATCATCGACATCGACATCCCCAACCGCGACATTTCCGTGCGCCTGACCGCGGCTGAACTGGAGCAGCGCCGGCAGGCGATGGCGGCCCGGGGAGGCAAGGCATGGCAGCCGGCCGACCGTCACCGTCCGGTGAGCCAGGCGTTGCGCGCCTATGCCGCCATGGCCACCAGCGCGGCGCGGGGAGCGGTGCGCGACGTCGGCAAGGTCGGCGGCTGATGGAGCCGCTGGCCCAGGCGGCCCCGTCTGCCCTGGAGGGAGTCGACTTTGTCCTCACCGACGTCGACGACACGCTGACCACCGGCGGCCGCCTCGCTGCCCGAACGCTGGAGGCATTGGAGCGGCTGGGAGAGGCGGGCGTCCGCGTCATCCCGGTGACCGCGGCCTCGGCCGGCTGGTGCAGCCTGATGATCCACATGTGGCCGGTCGCTGCGGTAATCGCCGAGAACGGCGGCCTGTACTTTGCGCATCGGGACGGCGGAATCGCACGCTGCTACTGGGATAAGCCCGACACCGGCCTGATGGATCTGGCGACAGCGACTCAGGCGCGCCATCCGGAGTTGTCGCTCGCCGACGACCAGCCCTACCGGGAAACCTCGCTGGCCTTCCGCCGCCCCGGAGTCTCACCCCTGTCCACAATCGTCGGAACACTGGCGGATTCAGGCTTGAACACCGTGGTTAATTCCCTTTGGCTGCTGGCCTGGCGGGGCCGTTACGACAAGCTGGCCATGGCCCGCCGGCTGATGTGGGAGGAGTTCGGAATCGACCTCCAGTCCGACCGCGACCGCGTCCTTTATGTCGGGGATTCGGAGAACGACCAGCCGATGTTCCGTTTCTTCCCTCGCTCGGTTGGCGTGGCGACGGTGGTGGAGCATCCGCTGGATCATTGGCCGCGGTGGATCGCGGCCCGCCCCGGCGGGGGAGGCTTCGTCGAGGTGGCGGAACGGGTGCTGTCCGCAAAATAGAACCCACACCTGTCACGTGTCTTTCACGCACCATCCCTTGACAACCCTGGCGTTGGCCCTCACTCTACCCAGGCAATACGCAGGCGATGGGGTTCGCCTTTAACCGCCCTCGGGGCTGATGACTCCTCCACCGTTTCAGGACGGGCCGACGTCTTTGTACGGCAGGAGGAGTTTGCATGAGCGGTCCCCAACGATCCGCTGCGAATGGGCGATGCCCCGCGAACGCCCGCATGCGCGCGCATATGCTCCCGAGGGAGCACCGCTGATGGCGCGCGACATCCTCCTCCAGATCGGCCAGGTTCTGACGGTGCTGCTGCTGGCGCCATTGCTCCAGGGCATCATCGTCCAGTTCGAGGAGCGCGTGCAGCAGGCCCAGGGACCGGGCATCCTCCAGCCCTACCGCGACCTGTGGAAGCTGTTCCACAAGCAGGCGGTGGTGCCCGAGACGGCGTCCTGGCTGTTCTGGGCGGCGCCGGTGGTGGCCTTCACCTGCATGTTGACGGTCCCGATCCTCATCCCGGTGCTGACCAACTTCCCGCTGCCACTGTCGGACATGGGCGACATCCTGGGCGGCGGCCTCATCCTCACCCTGGGCTCGTTCATGGTCACCCTCGCGGGACTGGACACCGCCAGCGCCTATGGCGGTGTCGGTTCCAGCCGGGCGGTGATGGTTTCCATCCTGGCCGAACCGACCCTGATCCTGGTGTTCGTCGGCATCACGCTCTTGGCCAAGGCGATGCTGCCTTTCGTGGTCAACCACCTTCTGGTGTCCAGTTGGGCGGTCTATTGGGGGCCGGCCCACCTGTTTCTGGTGGCCGCCTTCTTCATCCTGCTGCTGACCGAAACCGACCGCCTGCCCATTCACTCCAGCACCCACATCGAGGTCTACATGATCGAGGAGGGCCGCATCCTCGAATATTCCGGCCCCCTGCTGGGACTGCTGAAGTGGGCGTCCGCGATGAAGCAGTTCATCCTCTACACCATCTTCTGCAACGTCCTCATCCTGCCCTGGGGCCTGTCCGTCGCCGGAACTGCGCCCGGCGCGCTGGGGGCGGCGGTAGCCCTTCTCCTCAAATTCGTGCTGGTGGCCTGCGTCGTGGTGCTGGTGGAGACGTCGGTGTCGCGCCTGCGCTTCTACCGCTACCAGGAACCGCTGGCCGGCTCGTTCCTGTTGGCGGTGCTGGCCATCATCAGCACCCAATTGAGCTGAGGTGGATGATGATCCAGACCCCGACCCCGCTGGCCTCGTCCCTGTTCAGCCTGCTGACCATCGCCAGCCTTCTGGTCGCCGTCGTCATGCTGGGCTCGCACTGGCTGAAGAACTATCTTTACGCCTTCGCTGCGGAGTCCTGGGTGATCGCTGCCCTGTCGGCGGCCGTCGGCTTCTACGGCCACTACCCCGAACTCTACCTGATCGCCGCGCTCACCCTGCTGTTCCGCGGCCTGGTGCTGCCCTACCTGATCTGGCGCATCATCCGGCGCCTCGCGGTCGATCGGGAAATCCACGTCATCCTCCAGCCGGGCATGAGCATGGTGGTCGGCGCCCTGTTCGTGATGTTCGCTTTCGCTGTTGCGGTGCGAGTGGCTGGGGAATTCCACCTGGAATTGACCGTCGCCGTCCTGGCGCTGACGGTGATGCTGTCGATGAAGCTGATCGGCTTCCTGATGCTGGCGGTGCGCCACGAGGCCATCAGCCAAATTCTCGGCCTGCTGGTGCTGGAAAACGGCATATTCCTCGGCACCCAGATCCTGGTCCCCGGCATGCCGCTGCTGATCGAATTGGTCATCCTGTTCGACCTGCTCGTCATCGTCGCCTGCTTCGGCGTGCTGGTGCGCTACCTCGTCACCCATGCCGGGACCACATCTTCCCTCCAGCTCAAGAGGTTGGTGGGATGACCGGCAACCTGCTCCTCGCGCTTACCCTCGCGCCGCTGCTGGCCGCAATCGGCTGCCTGGCCGTCCGCCGGGCGCGCCTGGCCGAAGCCATCAACCTGTTGGCTGGCGTGGTTTCCCTGGCTGCCGCGCTGCCGCTGCCGTTCCTGGCAGGGGCGAAGCCGGAACTGTTCCTGGACGACTACGTCATCCTTGACCGCGCCGCCGCCTGGGTCATCCTGTGCACCGCCATCGTCTACTTCCTCGCCTCGACCTACGCCGTGGGCTACATGCGGCTGCTCAAGGAGGAGGAACGGCTTCCCCGGTTCTACGCGCTGTTCGCCGCCTTCGGCTTCACCACGCTGGTGGGACCGCTGATGAACAGCGTCGGCATCTACTGGATCGCCATCGAACTCACCACCCTGGTCAGCACCTTCCTGGTCGCCTTCGAGCGCGAGGCCGAGAGCATGGAGGCGGCGTGGAAGTACATCATGGTGGTCTCGGCGGGCATCAGCCTGGCCCTGCTCGGCACCGTGCTGTTCTACTGGGCCGGCACATTCGTGCTGGGACCCAGCTACCAGATGACCTGGGGCGTGCTTGCCGCCGCGGCGCCGCGCATGAACCCGGTGGTCCTCACGCTGGCCTTCCTGCTGGTGCTGATCGGCTATGGCACCAAGGTCGGCCTGGCGCCCATGCATAGCTGGCTGCCCGATGCCCACAGCGAGAGCCCGGCCCCGGTGTCGGCCATGCTGTCGGGGGCGCTGCTCAACACGGCCATGGTCGGGATCGTCCGCTTCCTCGGCGTCACCGGGGCTGCCGGGCTGGGGCCGCTGCCGCAACTGGCCCTGGTGGTGTTCGGGGTGCTGTCGCTGGCCATCGGCGCCCTGTTCATCGTCCGCCAGCAGGGCATCAAGCGGCTGATGGCCTATTCCAGTATCGAGCACATGGGGGTGGTGGCGCTGGGCTTCGGTTTCGGTGGACCGCTCGGCGTCGCCGGGGCGCTGTACCACATGCTGAACCATTCCCTGAACAAGTCGCTGATGTTCTTCGGCGCCGGCACGGTAATGCGAGCCTACGGCACCAAGGAGATCCGGCAGATCGACGGCGTTCTGCGCCGCTTCCCCGCCCAGGGGGCGCTGTGGCTGGCCGGCGCCGTTGCCATCACCGGGGCGCCGCCCTTCGGGCTGTTCCTCAGCGAGTTCACCATCATGCGGGCCGGGATGACGCCGTCGTTCTCCTGGGCCGTCTATGCCATGGCGGTTCTGCTGATCGTCATCTTCATCGGTTTCATCAACCATTTCCGCGCCATGTACTACCGCCCGACAGCGGAGGAGGTTGTCGAAGAGAGCCGGGCCAGCGCCTGGTGCGCCGTCCCCATGGCGCTGGCCTTCGTGCCGCTGTTGGTGTTCGGCCTGTGGTGGCCCGCCGGCATGTGGGACTACCTGACCTCGGTCACCCAATCCCTGTCCCTGGGGGTGCCATGACCATCGCGGCAAGCGCCGTCACCGGGGGCGTGGACCTCGCCCCCATGGAACCGCAGGACTTGCCGGGCGCGGTGGAGGCCGTGATCGCCGGCGGCGGGCGGATGCAGATGGCCTATGGCTGGTATCCCCAGCCGGGGCGCCTGGAACTGCGCTATCTCGCCAGCCGGGGAGCGGGCCTGCCCTTCACCGCCTGGCGCTGCATGCCGACGGGGCCGGTGCCCAGCGTCGCCCTGGTCAGCCCGCTGATGGGCTGGTACGAGCGGGAGATCGCCGACCTGTGCGGCCAGGACTTCACCGGCCATCCCGAGCGCCGCCCGCTGGTGCTGCATGCCGGGGCGACCGCATCGCTGCCGCCGCTCGACCCTGCCTATCCCCCCAGCACGCCGCTCGCCTTCCAACCGACCGCCAGCCTGATGCCCGAGGTGGAGAGCCCCGACGTCCAGCGTCTGCCGTTCGGTCCGGTGCGGGCCGACGTGGTCGAATCCGCCGAGTTGATTTTCCTTTACGTCGGCGAGCACATCCTCCACCTCCATCCCCAACTCTTCTTCAAGCATCGCGGCATGGAGAAGCGCTTCGAGGGACGGTCGCCGACCCATGCCGCAGTTTTGGCCGAGCGGGTCTCCGGCGTCGGCAGCGTCGCCCACGCCCTGGCCTTCTGCCAGGCGGTGGAGGCGGCCGCGGGGTGCGAGGTGCCGGCGCGCGCCCGGATGCTGCGGGTGGTGCTGGCCGAGTTGGAGCGGCTCTACAACCACCTCCACTATCTCGGCCATCTCGCCCACACCACCACGCTGAAGGTGGGCGAAGCCGAGGGCAAGCGCCTGGAGGAACAGGCCAAGCAGATCAACGGGCGCCTCACCGGCAGCCGCTTCCTGCGCGGCCTGCTGACCCCCGGCGGCTTGCGCCGCAACGTGGAGATCGGCTCCTGGCTGGGCGAGGCGCTGGACCGCCTGGCCGGGGAGACGGCGGTCTATGCCCGCATGCTGGAAAACACCAACAGCCACCTCGACCGCCTGATGACGACGGGCAGGCTCAGCCGCCAGGTCGCCTTCGACCAGGGCGCCACCGGGCCGGTGGAACGCGCCTCCGGCCTCGACCGCGACCTGCGCCGCGATCACCCTTACGCCGCCTATGCCGAAGTGCCGCTGGCGGTGGCAGTGCGGGAGGCCGGGGACGCCCACGCCCGCGCCCAGGTCCGCATGGCCGAGATCGAAGCCAGCTTCGCCATTCTGCGCCACTGCCTGGGTGCCATGCCCGGCGGCCCGGTGCGTGCCGAGTGTTCGCCGCCGGCCGGCTCGGAAGGACTGGGCTGGACGGAATCCCCACGCGGCACCCTGTATTACGCCGTCCATGTCGGCGGCGACGGCCGGATCGCCCGGGTGAAGATCAAGTCCCCGTCCTTTTCCAATTGGCGGGTTTTCCCGTTCACCGTCCACGACAGCAACATGATGGATTACGCCATCAATGAGGCCAGTTTCGGCCTGACTGTCGCCGGCTGCGATCGCTAGCGCGGTCCAACCGGGTTGAACCGCGCCCTGCCGCCATTGAGGCGGCGGCCAAGTCCGAAGGACGCCCGGCGAGGGCGAGATTGAAAGGAGGCCCCATGCCGGTTTGGACCCTGTTCGGATTGCGTAAGGGCCGGGCGACCACGCCGTGGCCCGCCCGCGGCCAGGCCGACGGGCAAGAGGGCGTGCTGGGTATGCCGCGCTTCGCCCCCGACCTGTGCGGGGAAGGGTGCGCCGAGTGCGCTGCCGCGTGCCCGACCCGGGCCATCACCGTGCGGGCCGGCCAGTCCGGTGCCGACCGCCTCGCGGTGGATTACGGCCGCTGCGTCGTCTGCCAGCTCTGCGTCGAAGCCTGTCCCGACGGCGCGGCGGCAGCCTCCCACGACTGGGCCTATGGGGTGTGCGATCGCGCCGACCTGCTGAATGATGGCGGTGCATGCACGACGAAGGGCGAAGAGCGCCCCTCCCGGCGGGGTTTCCGCCGCAGCCTGCACATCCGGCACGTCGACGCGGGGTCGTGCAACGGCTGCGAGTCCGAGTTGCAGGCGCTCAACAATCCCTTCTACAACCTGCATCGGCTGGGCGTTTTCTTCACCCCGTCGCCGCGCTTCGCCGACCTGCTGCTGGTCACCGGGCCGGTCACCTACGCCATGCGCGAGCCGTTGCTGCGCACCTACGAGGCGATGCCGGAACCGCGCTGGGTGATGGCGGCGGGCACCTGCGCCGTGTCGGGTGGG
The DNA here is from genome assembly GCA_021848545.1 of Pseudomonadota bacterium. Classification (GTDB taxonomy): domain Bacteria; phylum Pseudomonadota; class Alphaproteobacteria; order Rhodospirillales; family Magnetospirillaceae; genus JAJZUL01. The sequence goes on along the minus strand of JAJZUL010000051.1, from coordinate 9,433 downwards.
GTCGCCGAGGGTGGCTACGCTGCCGGGCACGGGCTGGAGGGCGTGCTGCCCGTCGACCTGTGGCTGCCGGGATGCCCGCCCAATCCCGCCGCGCTGATCGAGGCCCTGCTGATGTTCCTCGACCGCATGCCCCAGCGGGTGGAAGGAGGACGTCTTGTCCGGTGAACTTCTCCTCCTCGCCGTGGCGCTGTGGGTGCTGGCTGCGCTGCTGGCACTCGGAGGCCGCAGCCTCGGCGTCGCTCGGGTGGCTCTGGCTCTCGGCGGCCTGCCGCTGCTGGCGCTGGCCGTCGGTACTTTGCCTGCAAGCACCGCCGTCTTCCACACATCGCTCGGCATGGCTCCTTCGGGTTCGGTATTCCAGCTTGTCCCCAATGCTTTGTGGCTGTTGGGCTTCGGCCTGCCGGGGGCGGCTCTCGCCACCGCACTGGGGACGCCGTCGCCGCGCTCCCGCATGTGGACGTTCGGTGCGGCCATGAGCCTTCTCGGCGCGCTTGGCGTCTTCGGCTTCCAGGACGCGGTGACCTTCCTCGTCGCCTGGGAGGTGATGAGCCTGGGTGGTGCGGTGATGATCCTGGGCGAGGATCTGGCGGCGGACAAGGGCCGCCCGGTGCTGTTCATGCTGGGCCTGCTGGAGGCCGGCTCGGTGGCGCTCACCGTCGCCTTCGTGCTGCTGGCGGCGCAGGCGGGCAGCCTGTCCTTCGCCGACTTCCCGGCCGCGGCCCAGGCCATGCCGCCGGCCGAACGGCTGGTGGTCGGGTTTCTGCTGCTGGTCGGCTTCGGCGCCAAGCTGGGGCTGCTGCCCTTCTACGAGTGGTTCCCCGGCGCTTACGGCGCCGCCAGCGGCGCGACCGGAGCTCTGCTGTCGGGAGTTGTCCTCAACGCCGCCTTCTTCGGTTTGAGTCGCGGCCTCGTCCAGTGGCTGCCGCCGGAAGCTGGCACGGCTATTTCCGGCTTCGGGATCTTCGTTGTCGCCGTCGCCGTGATCAGCGCCATCCTCACCGCGCTCTACGCCTTCCAGCAGGAATCCTGGCGGGAACTGCTCAGCCTGTCCTCGGCCGAGAACGGCTCCATCGCCGTCTGCCTGCTGGGGGCCACCCTGATGTTCCGCCAGGACGGCCATCCCGATCTCGCCGGCCTGGCCTGGACGGTGGCGCTGCTCCACCTCGCCGCCCATGCCCTGGCCAAGGGCGCGATGTTCCTATCGGCCGACGGCGCCTATCGCACGGCGGGCGACTATTCCCTGATCCAACGCGGTATCCTGGCGCACTCCCCGGCCGCCTTCGGCATCGGCGTGCTGTTCGCGGGCATGAGCCTGGCGGCGATGCCGCCCCAGGCCGGATTCGTCAGCGAGTGGTATCTGTTCCAGACCTTCTTCCAGGGTTTCCACCTCTCCAGCCTCGCCAGCCGCCTGACCGCGGCGCTGGCCGGCGCCGGATTGGCGCTGACCGCCGCCATCGCCTTCGCCGTGTTCATCAAGGTGCTCGGCATCGGCCTGCTGGGGCGGGACGGCCAGGGCAAGGGAGTGCCGATGCCGCATGCGCTGGCCGTCGGGGGGCTGGGCCTGCTGGTCCTGGGACTCGCCGTCGGCATGCCCGAATGGCTGGGGGCCTTGAGCGGGGCGGCGGTCGCCACCTTCGGCGCCGACGCCCCGGCGGCGATGCGCGACGGCTGGCTGCTGGTGCCGCTGACTTCGAAATTTGCCTTCATCTCGCCATCCAAGCTCGTCATCGTCATGCCGCTGCTGGCGCTGCTGCCGCTCGGCCTGCTGCTGGCGACACTGAGGAATCGGGTCCGCCGGGCGCCCGTGTGGTATGGCGGGCGCGACCAGGACGCCGCGCGGACGGCGACGACGGCTCTGACCTTCTCCAACGCGCTCCGCACCTTCTACGGCTTCATCTACCGTCCCACCGTCGAGACCGAGCGGGAAATCCCAGGCCTGGCCCAGGGGCAGCCGCAGCCCTATTTCGTCAAGCGGCTGATTTTCGCCCACACTGTGGCCCCGATCTTCGGGCCGTACCTGTTCGCACCGGTGGAGAACGCGGTCAAAGCCCTGGCCGAGCGCCTGCGCGTCATCCAGTCGGGACACCTCAACTTCTATCTGTCGCTGATCGGTGCGCTTCTGGTGGCCGTCCTGATCGTGGCATTGTTCTGGGCTGGCTGACGGAGCGTTTGGCGTGTCGACAAGGCGATTGGTGTTTGCGGGCCTGCTGCTGGCAGCCGCGCTGGTGTTCTCTGTCTTTCCCGGTCTCGACCGCACCGTCAGCGGCCTATTCTACCGGTCAGGCGAGGGCTTCTTCCTCTACGACAACCCGGTGATCCGGGCCATCCACGATGCGATTCCCCCGATGGCGGTCGGCTCGGCGGCGGTCCTGCTGGCAATGCTGGCCTGGATGGGGCGGACGAAGCGCAAAGTGGCCGGGCTGTCCTGGCGTCCCGTCGCCTACCTGCTCGCCGTGCTCGCCATCGGCCCCGGCCTGCTGACCAATACCGTGCTGAAGGATCATTGGCACCGGGCCCGGCCGTCGCAGATCGTCGAGTTCGGCGGTCATGCGCGGTTCACCCCCGCCCTGGTTCCCTCTGACCAGTGCGACCACAACTGTTCCTTCGTCTGCGGCCATGCCGCCATGGCCTTCTCCCTCGTGGCGCTGGCCTTCGTCCTGCCCACCCGGCGCCGTCGGCGGCTGGCCTTGAGCCTCGGGCTGGGGTTCGGCGCCCTGGTGGGGCTGGTCAGGATCGTCGAGGGCGGCCACTTCCTCAGCGACGTGGTATTCGCCGGATTGTTGGTCTACGGCGTCGCCTGGGGGCTGGCGGCGTTGATGCTGCCAGGCACTGCGCCAAGGGTTGACCACCCCGCCCGGTCTATCCCATAGTTGGCTGACATTCGAAGGGGATGGGGTTCCCCGAAACCGCCGCAAGGCTGATGACTCCTACCGCGTGGCACATGCCGCGGTGGGAGAGGAATGCCGACCCGCCGCCTGGCCGACAGGGGCGGGTTTTTTCGTGCCCGGGCTGGGGCACGACTGTAGGAGGACATTGATGTACACCTATGTTCTGGTCGCGGCAGGAGGTGCCCTTGGCAGCACGTTCCGCTACTGGCTGGGTGGCCTGATCGCCAACTGGGTCGGCCAAACCTTCCCCTGGGGCACGCTGGTCATCAACGTCACCGGGTCCTTCGTCATCGGCCTGTTCGCCACCCTGACCGGGCCGGACGGCCGCGTCTTCGTCCCCGGCGAGTGGCGCCAGTTCTTCATCATTGGCGTCTGCGGCGGCTACACCACCTTTTCGTCCTTCAGCCTCCAGACCCTCACCCTGGCGCAGGACGGCGAATCGGTTTGGGCGGCACTCAACGTGATCCTGTCGGTGGCGCTGTGCCTTTTCGGCGTCTGGCTCGGCCATGCCGGGGCGGTCGCCCTCAACGAGTAGGAGGACAGTCATGCAGTTGCCCAAGGACGCCATGCTGCTCCGCATTTTTACCGGAGAGCAGGAAAAGTTCGGCCACTCGCCCCTCTACGAGGCTGTGGTGATGAAAGCGCGCGAAATGCATATGGCTGGCGCCACCGTCTTGCGCGGCCCTCTCGGCTACGGCCATTCCAGCCGCATCCACACCGCCAAGATCATCCGCCTGTCGGAAGACTTGCCCATCGTCGTCGAAATCGTCGACACCCAGGACAAGATCGACGCCTTCCTCCCGGTGCTGGACGGCATGGTCGGCAGCGGCCTGGTGACCTTGGAAAAGGTTCAGGTGCTGCAATACGGGCCGCAGCGGAACGGGCAGACCCCCTAATGGCGGATCGCGCGACAGCCGATGCCGTCCCGATGCACACCGTTTCCAGCGCCATTCCCAAGGGTGTCTGGGCGCTGGGGCTCGTCAGCCTGCTGATGGACACCTCTTCGGAGATGATCCACAGCCTGCTGCCGGTATTCCTGACCTCGGTTCTGGGCGTCAGCGCCCTGGAGGTCGGCGTGATCGAGGGGATTGCCGAGGCGACAGCGGCCATTACCAAGGTCTTTTCGGGAACGATTAGCGACCGCATCGGCCGGCGTAAACCGCTGCTGTTGTTCGGCTACGGCCTCGCAGCCCTTACCAAACCGGTTTTCGCCCTGGCTCCCACCGTCGGTTGGGTGATCGGAGCCCGCTTCGCCGACCGGCTCGGCAAGGGGGTCCGTGGCGCGCCCCGCGATGCCCTGGTGGCCGACATGACGCCACCGCCACTGCGGGGAGCCGCTTTTGGTCTGCGTCAGTCTCTCGACACCGTCGGTGCCTTCGCTGGACCATTGATCGCCGTTTTGGTGATGGCGCTCACCGGCGATGCCTACCGCTTGGTATTCTGGCTCGCCACCGCTCCCGCGCTGCTGGCCGTCCTTTTGATCCTTGTCGGCATCCGCGAACCCGCAGCCCACAAGGTGACTAGAGCCGCCAATCTGTCATGGGGAGATGTCAAGCGCTTTCCTGCCGGCTACTGGTCGGTGGTGGGCATCGCGACGCTGATGACGCTCGCCCGTTTCAGCGAGGGCTTCCTGCTTTTGCGGGCGCAGTCGGTCGGCCTTGGCGCCGCCTGGGTGCCGATGGTGTTTGTCGCCATGAATGTCGTCTATGCGGTAAGCTCCTACCCGATCGGCCACCTTTCCGACCGCCTCGGTAGGCGGGGACTGCTGCTGGGGGGCTTCGCGGTACTGATCCTCGCCGACATCGTGCTCGCCCAAGCAGCCACCATCTGGGCGGTGATGGCCGGAGTGGCGCTATGGGGATTACATATGGGAATGACCCAAGGACTACTGTCCACGCTCGTTGCCGACAGCGCCCCGCAGGAACTGCGCGGTACGGCATTCGGGGTGTTTAACCTCGTCTCCGGCATCGCGTTGCTGCTTGCCAGTGTGATCGCGGGCGAATTGTGGACTTCCATCGGCCCGGCTGCCACCTTCGAAGCGGGAGCAGCCTTCACCGTCGCCGCCTTGCTGGCGCTGCTGCCGTGGCGGGGAGGCTGGCGATGACCTTCTCGAACCGACACTTTCTCATGCTATCGGCCGCAACGGCCATTGCCGTCGCCTTGAGCATGACGTTCGCCGACCTGCCAGTGGCCGCATTCTTCCACAGCATCGGCGGCGGCAGCCTCGTCCGGCTGGCCGCCGCCATTACCGATGCCGGCAAGGCGGTGTGGTACCTGGTGGCCTCGGGCGTCCTGTTCCTGCTGTTTTTCGTCGTCCTGCGCCGCCGACGGGAAGCGATGATGGCGGGGTTCATCTTCGCCACGGTTGCCGCATCGGGCATCGGCGCGGACATCCTGAAAGTACTCTTCGGGCGCACCCGGCCCAAGCTGCTGTTCAGCGACAATCTCTACGAGTTCCATTGGCTCAAGTTCGGGCACGACTGGAACTCGTTCCCATCCGGCCATTCCACCACGGTGGCGGCCGTTACCGCCGCGCTGTGCCTCCTTGCGCCACGATGGTCGGGTCTCGTCATTCCTGTGGGCTTAGCCCTGATTGCCACCCGGGTGATAACGACCGCGCACTACCTCAGCGACACGCTGCTCGCCACTTATGTCGGTGTGGTTTCCTCGATTTGGCTCTACCAGCGCTTCCAGCAGTGGGGCTTGTTCAAGAACAAGCCGTCCCATTCCCAAGGAGAGAACCATGAGCAGGATCGCCGCGCTTTCCGCCCAGGAAGTCCTTGATTCCCGTGGTAACCCCACGGTGCGGGTCCATCTGTGCCTGGATGACGGCGCGCGCGTTTCGGCATCGGTCCCCTCGGGGGCCTCGACCGGCGAGAACGAGGCGGTGGAACTGCGCGATAGCGACAAGTCCCGCTACGGTGGTAAGGGCGTGCTCACGGCGGTGGCCAACGTCAACGACGTCATCGCGCCCAAGCTGATCGGTCTGGAGCCGCACCGTCAAGCCGAGATCGACGGCCTGATGATTGCCCTCGACGGCACCCCCAACAAGGCCAAGCTGGGCGCCAACGCCATCCTCGGCGTGTCGATGGCGGCGGCCCGCGCCGCCGCCCAGGCCGCCCGGCTGCCGCTCTACGCCTACCTCGGCGGCCCCGGCGCCACCCGGCTGCCGGTGCCGATGATGAACATTCTCAACGGTGGCAAGCACGCCGACAACTCCATGGACTTCCAGGAATTCATGGTGATGCCGGTGGGCGCCCCCACCTTCGCCGAGGCCCTGCGCTATGGCGTTGAGACCTTCCACGCCCTCAAGAAGATCCTGGCGAAGAAGGGCTATGTGACCTCGGTGGGCGACGAGGGCGGCTTCGCCCCCAACCTCAAGAGCAACGAGGAAGCCTGCGAAGTGATCGTCGAGGCCATCCAGGCGGCCGGTTTCCGTCCTGGTAAAGACATCGCCATCGCCCTCGACCCTGCGGCCAGTTCGTTCTTTTCGGGCGGCGCCTACGACCTCGCCAAGTCCGGCCAGGGCAAGAAGACCAGCGCGGAGATGGTCGCGCTTTATGGCCGCTGGCTCGACGCCTATCCCATCGTCTCCATCGAGGACGGCTTGGGCGAGAGCGACTGGACCGGCTTCGCCCAGCAGAACGCGGCGCAAGGCAGCCGCATCCAGATCGTCGGCGACGACATCTTCGTCACCAACACCACCTTCATCCGCCGCGGCATCGCCGAGAAGACGGCCAATGCGGTGCTGATCAAGCTCAACCAGATCGGTACCGTGACCGAGACCATACAGGCCATTCAGCTCTGCCGCGAGGCCGGGTGGAATACCGTCATCTCCCATCGCTCGGGCGAGACCGAGGACACCTTCATGGCCGACTTCGCCGTCGCCATGGGCGGCGGCCAGATCAAGACCGGCTCGGGCTGTCGCTCCGAGCGCATCGCCAAGTACAACCGCCTGCTGGAGATCGAGGCCGAGCTGGGTAAGGCGGCGGTGTTCCGGTCACCGGTTAGGTAACAACGCTGACGTGAAGACCATAATTGGCAAAGCCTCACAACCACGGGGGGAATGGAGTCAAAAAGGGCCACTGTGAAAATGGTGAGACAGTTCCCTCGAACGCGGTCAATGCAAAAAGAGCGGCCGGCCGAGGGATCGCTCCCCCGGCCGGCCGCGGCATAGTGATGGTATGGGCAGATCGGTCACGTCGCCGAAGCGGCCGCCTCCCGGCTGGCCACCTGCGCCTCCAGCGCCTGGATGGCGGCATAGACCGCCGCCGCGTCGGCCTCGGTGGCCGTCTGGCCGTCGATGATCTTGGCGACCACCGGCAGCACCTGCTCGATCTCGGGCAAAAGCTGCGCGGCGGCGGCAAGGATCTGAAGGATGATCGTGATGTCCATGGATCAGTTCCCCGTGCTGGTGGTGGTCTTCGGCGTCAGGCCGTTGGCCTGAAGCGCGGCCTGGAAGGCGGACAGCGCCGTCTGTGCGGCGAGAGCCTGGTCGCTGGTGGGGGCCTGGCCCTTGGCAGCGGCAGCAGCAATGGGATCGAGCACGCTCGCCACGCCGGTGCGGGCGTCGTGCAGCGTCTTGACCACCGCCGGGTCGGCCTTGCCCGAGGCGAGGTATTCGTTCTCGGCCGCGAGCGCGGCGCCGTAGCCGGCCTCGACGCTGACGATGGTGGTGGTCGGGTCCTGCATGTTGGAGCAGGCCGTCAGCCCCAGCAGTCCGGCGGCTCCAAAGGCGAGCACGAGAACGGCTGCCGCAATCGGGCCAGCCGCCGAGGGCGGCGACGGGGGCACCGGGGGTTCCGCCGCCTTGGCCGCCGGGGCCGGCGCGATCCCCTGCGCATGCAGGACTGGCTCGGCGATGCGGACAATCCAGGTGACGAAGTCCGGCTGCTTGCCGTTGCTGGCATTGCCGACGTTGATGGCCAGGAACGAGATCACCTTGCGCAGGATCAGCCAGTGCGATCCGGGCGCCGGCTGCGGCAGGGCGGCATCCAGCGTCGAAGCGGCGGCGACGATGGCCGTGATGGTCGGCCAGGCGGCGGCCCAAAGGGCCAGGAGAGAGAGCCGGTCCACGAGATTTTCCTTTCATGCGCATGAAAAAGCCGCCTCGGGCGGAAGCCGGGCGGCGTGGAAAAAGTGCGGCAGATGCTGCTGATCAGGTGATGGCGCGCTGCCAATTGGCCACGTACTGCGCCACCGTGGCGGCGCCATCGGCGGTGTTGTAGTGGCGCTTGTAGTAGGCGGCCTGGGTGGCGAGATCGCCTTGCGGCGGCAGCGGCTCGGGGGCGCGGGCATAGACCAGCCGGGCCATGGCGATGGCGTAGTAGAGATTGCCGGCCATTTCGCTGGCCCCGTCCTCCCCCACCTGCGCCTCGACCATCAGCCGCTGGACCTTGGCAGCAAGGTCGGAGCGGGATCGGAGAAAATTCTGCCAGAGGTCGTCGTGGGTGGCCGGCTCCATCTGGCAGATGCCGATGGCCGGTCCGGCTCCGAGCTGGTGCAGCCAGTGGCCACCCCCAGATTCCTGCAGAATGGTGCCGATCATCAACTCCTCGGCGGCGGCCCCGCCCAGGCCGATGGCCTCCAGCGCCGGCCGCACCACGAGATCGCGGAGTTGGCGGATGTCGATGCCCTGTTCGCTCATATCTGGTCCTCCTCGTTGGATCGGTTGGGCGCCCGCCATTGCCGCCAGCGCAGCAGCACCCCCAGCCCCATGAAGGCGGCGGTGAGGATCAGGATGACGGCCTGGAGCAGCGGCGAGAGGTATTGGGACCACCAAGCCGCCGCGAGCGCGGTGGCACTGGTGACGGTGTCGGCGAGGGTGTGGCGCATGCCGCCTCCTTTGCGCGTGAAATTACTGTCGATGAGGGCTGGCGCGAGCTATCCGCCGACCACGGTGACGAAGGTCTGAGCGAAGTCGGCTTGGCCCACGCCATCACCGACGATAGCCACCGCCGCCTGGGCGATGGAGCCGACACCCACGCCATCGCCGACGATGGTCAGCGCGGCCTGGCCGACATCGGCGATGCCAGGTCCGTTGCCCACCAGGGTGACGGCGGCCGATGCGGCGCTGATCCGTCCCGGCCCGTCACCGGCAACGATGAGGGCGAACTGGCCGACATCGGCCACGGTGCCCATCAGGCCGCCTCCAGACCGATCTGGCAGAGATTGACCGCCGAAGGCGTCCAGGCGCCCCCGCCCGGGGCCTGGGGGAAGGTGGCCGAGAGGTACCAGAACGCCGCGCCGGTGGTCAGCGTGAAGGGCGGCGAGACATCGTCGGCGCCGTTGACGCGGGCGTGAAGTTTCAGCGAGCGCGCCCCGGAATCCTCCTTGCGGGCGCAGGCGGTCAGCACCACGCCGTCGATGGCGGTGGGGGCTCCGGGCAGGTCGGTGATGTTGTAATAGTCGAGCGTCCCGGCCTGGCTGGTGGTGTTGTAGATCGCCGTCTGGTACGCCTGCCCGTCGACCGAGGCCCAGTTGGCGACGGCGCCGCCCACCCGCGACCACTGGGTCTTGTCGCCGACGGCATTGGGCAGGCTGGT
>JAJZUL010000010.1 GCA_021848545.1 Pseudomonadota bacterium | reverse complement strand
CGATTTATTTCAAGCCGTTGCCGACCTGTTGATACGGAAGGGCGTGTCAACAGGTCCAGAGAGAAAGTGGCAGCGGAGAGAGAAAATGGCCGGCTTCCGGCGGCCCCGTGTCAGCAGCTATAATGCCGAAACCCGCGCGGAACCTTGGGATATCCAAGGCCGCGTCCATGCGGTAGAGCCAGTTTGTCTGGTGAGAATGGCGTCCCCAAGGGGATTCGAACCCCTGTTACCGCCGTGAGAGGGCGATGTCCTAGGCCTCTAGACGATGGGGACGTCTGCTGGGCAAGGACGGTGTTATGTCGGAAGATCGGGGGCCGATGCAAGCTTTTTCTCGGCCGAATTTGCGGCCGAATGGAACGCTCCCTCTCGATTCGACGCGGGAAATACACATATTCTGATGTGTTAAGTACCGGCGGAAGGATGAAGGCATGACGGACGGGATGAATCAGGGCACCACGCGGGGCCAATCGGCGTGCGAACAATGCCGGATTCAGGACCGGGTTCTCTTCGCCGATCTCGATGCCGGGGATTTCAGCGCCCTTGCCGGTCCGATCGACGATGTCGAGCTTCCGCCGGGCGGCACCCTGTACCATGCCGGCCAACCCGCCACGGCGCTTTATACCGTGCGCACGGGGGTGATCAAACTCGAGCAATATCTGGCCGACGGGACCCGGCGCATCGTCGGCTTGGCCAGCCAGGGCGACCTTCTCGGCCTGGAGGGAACGGTCGCGGAAACCTACGAACACACCGCCATCGCCCTGCACCCGGCATCGGTCTGCCGCATCCCCAAGACCATCATCGACGGCATGGAGCCGAAACTGAACCGTCAGATCATGCGCAAATGGCACGATTCGGCGCGAAAGGCCCATGCCTGCATCCGCGATCTCGGCACCGGCCACGCCCGGCAGCGCGTGGCCCGTCTGTTTCTGGTCCTGGCGCCGCCCTCGACACCGCGATGCCGGCTGTTCGGACGCGAAGATGTGGGCGCGCTGCTGGGGGTGACCACCGAAACCGCCAGCCGGACCATCGCCGAATTCAAGCGCCACGGGCTGGTCGCCGAGGTCGCCACCAATGTCTTCACCCGCGATATCGCCGCCCTGGAGCGGATCGCGGCCGGCGACGAAGGGTGATTTTGACGAATGACAATTTTCAATGACAAACTCCTCCGCGGCCTTTTAATTTTCCGCCCCCTGAACGTTCCGGCCGCGGCGGAGCGTTTGAAAACGGTGTTTTCACAAATGACGGTGGCCCCATGACCGACATCACCATTCTCGGCGCCGGATTCGGCGCTCTGCGGACCGTTCGCGAATTGCGCCGGCGCAAGATCGACGCGGCGATCACCGTCATCGCCCCCACCGACACCTTCACCTATTTCCCCAGCCTGATCTGGATGCCCGCCGGACTGCGCCGGGGCGCCGATCTGACCGTGCCGCTGGCCGCCTTTTTCTCCCGCCATCGGGTGACGTTCCGCAAGGCCGCCGTCCAAGGCGTTTCCGATGACGGCCGCACCGTGGTCACCGATGACGGCGAAGTCACCAACGACGCGCTGGTCATCGCGTCGGGCGGTCGCTTCCTGCGCAAGCTGCCCGGCATCGAAAACGCCATCATCCCCTGCGCGGGCGTCGCCAGCGGCCAGGCCATCCACGACCGTCTGGCCGCCATGGACGGCGGCACCATCGCTTTGGGATTCGCCACCAACCCCGCCGAACCCGGAGCCATGCGCGGCGGGCCGGTCTTCGAATTCCTGTTCGGGCTCGACACGCTGCTGCGGCGTCAGGGACGGCGCGACCGCTTCCGGCTGGTCTTCTTCAATCCGGCGCCGCAGCCGGGCGCCCGCCTGGGCGCCAAGGCGGTTTCGGGATTGCTGGCCGAAATGGCCCGGCGCGGCATCGACACCCATCTGGGCCACAAACCGGTCCGCTTCGAACCCGACCGGGTGGTCACCGAGGGCGGCGAGATTCCCGCCGACCTCATTCTGTTCATGCCCGGCATGACCGGCCCGGCGTGGCTGGAGGATAGCGCGCTGCCGCGCTCGCCCGGCGGCTTCATCCGCGCCGATGCCCTGTGCCGGGTCGAAGGCATGCGCCGGACCTATGTCGTCGGCGATTCCGGCAGTTTTCCCGGCCCGGACTGGGCGGCGAAACAGGCGCATCAGGCCGAACTGCACGCCCGCGCGGCGGTGGCCAATCTCGCCGACGAGCTGGCCGGCCGGGAACCGGCCACGCCGTTCAAGACCGAATTGGTCTGCATCGTCGATACCCTGGATAGCGGCATCCTGGTCTATCGCAACGAAAGCCGCAATTTCGTGCTGCCGGCCATGCGGCCGATGCATTGGGCCAAACGGGCTTTCGAACACCTCTATCTGCGTGGCGTCGCCTGACCATCGGCCAATTGACGGACTTCAATGACGCGGGTCGGGCCGGAATCGTACCAGTGGAAAATCCGGTGCCGCCCGTCGCGGCACGGAGTCCAGTCAGGAGTTCACCCATGATCTTTGCCGTCGCCAGCCAGAATTTCCGGACCGTCACGGGCCATGCCGGAAAAAGCCGCCGGTTCTTTCTGTTCGAGGTCGCCGCGGACGGCGAGCCCGCCGAGATCGACCGTCTCGACCTTCCGCGCGACATGTCCTTCCACGAATTCCAGGGCGGCCCCCATCCTTTGGATCGAGCCCAGGTGATCCTGGCCGGCAGCGCCGGCGCCGGGTTCATCCGCAAAATGGCCGAACGCGGCATTACCGCCGTCATCACCCCCCACAGCGATCCGGCGGAAGCGGTGCGCCGCTATCTTGCCGAAGGAGCTCCGGCTCCGGATGCGGATGCGGACCATGCGGGCGGATGCGGCCACTGCCACTGCCATGAACACGGGCACGCTTGACGATCACGGGGACGTCATCGCCCTTCAGCTTGTCGAGTTGAATACGGAATCGGCGATCGGGTCGAATCCGGCTTCGAAGCGTGATGAAACCCCGTTTCATCACGCTCCGGTCGCCCCCTCATAAGAAAGTGACGTCCACCGACGAGGACGGCGCGGCGCCCGGAGACCGGGGCACGACGCAGGTTTTCTCCCGGCCGACCCTCAGATCCAGACGGCAAAACCCGTCACCGGCCGCCACGGGCCGATAGGCCCCCGCTTCGATCCGTCCGGCGCCGTCCACGGCGACGATCAGCCAGATCAGATCAGGCTCGTAAGCCATCGCCGCGTCGGTGGCCGAGGGGTGGACCGATCCGCCGGGATGGGAATGCCAGTGGCCGATGATCGCCTGATCGGTGCCGCGCAGCGCCTTTTCCGTGGCCAGACGCACCCGTGGGTCCAGCTCGAACCGCCCCGGCACGCCCGCCAGCATATTGGCCGCCGGCACCACCCGCGCCACCTCCACCACCGACCGTTCGCGCCGGCGCCCCACCAGCAGGCCGCAGGCCTCGGCCGGAGCGGCGAGACGGGCCGCCATCGAAATCGCGGCATAATCGGCCGCCGACAGCCACAAGCTCATCGCGTCTTCTCCGGGGTCAACACGAACTGACCAACGACTCGCCCGCTGGAAGGATCGAGAACCACCAGACGGTCGCCGCCGGTGCCGCCCAGGCGCAAGACCACCCGGCCGCCGGAGGCCACCATCCCCATCACCGTCTCGCCCTGCGGCACCGGGACGGCCACCGTTCCGAACGCCCCCGCCGGCTGCTTGGAACGGGCGGATTCGGGATGGGCATGGGGGATGCGCGTCGCGAAGCCGTAGATCAGCAACGCGAAGCCGCCGACCAGCACAACGCCCAGGAAGATGACCAGCGCCTTCAGTATTTTCATGTGGTACTTATTGGCCGTTCATATGCGCGGCCGGCCGAAACCGCCCGCTTTTGCAATCCGACACTCGCATTCCGGACCACGCCCATCTCTTCCCCGACGATCCTGGCCCCCGCACCGGTAGACCCCGCCGAGGCCGGCACCCGTCTCGACAAATGGCTGAGCCGCCATCTGCCCGACCTGTCCCGCACCCGCCTCAAAACCCTGATCGAGGAGGGATGCGTCAGCGCCGAAGACGTCACCCTAACCGACCCGTCCGCACGGGTCAAACCCGGCCAGGCCATCATCCTGCGCCTGCCGCCCGACATCCCGGCAGAGCCCGAGCCCCAAGCCATCGAACTGGCCGTCGTCTACGAGGACGAGCATCTCATCGTCGTCGACAAGCCGGCGGGACTGGTGGTCCATCCCGCCCCCGGCAATCCCGACCGCACCCTGGTCAACGCCCTGCTCGCCCATTGCGGCCAATCCCTGTCGGGAATCGGCGGCGTGCGCCGCCCCGGCATCGTCCATCGTCTCGACAAGGATACCAGCGGCCTGATGGTGGCGGCCAAAACCGACCGCGCTCATCAGGCTTTGGCCCGCCAGTTCGCCGCCCACACCATCGACCGCGCCTATCGCGCCCTGGTCTGGGGCCTGCCCCGGCCCGCCACCGGCGAAATCCAAGGCAATATCGGCCGCAGCCCCACCAACCGCAAGACCATGGCCATCGTCAAAAGCGGCGGCAAGCCGGCCCTGACCCGCTATCGGGTGCTGGCCGCCTATGGCGGCGGCGCCGTCGCCCAGGTGGAATGCCGTCTGGCCACCGGCCGCACCCACCAGATCCGCGTCCACATGACCTCCATCGGCCACCCCCTGGTCGGCGACCCCACCTATGGCCGGCCGGGCGCCGACCGCCTGAAAGCCCTGTCCGCCGAGGCGAAAAGCCGGCTCACCACCTTCCCTCGCCAGGCACTCCATGCCTGGAAACTCGGATTTCTCCACCCCGAAACCGGCGAAATGCTACGCTTCGAAAGCAAAATTCCAAATGATATCAACGAATTAATTGAGTTCTTAGACCAGGTGTAAAAAATATATATACCTGAGCGCTCAAGTGTGGCATTCTTATCACCGGCACCAAAGTGACGATAGATCACCGACGTGCACCAAGATGCCGCCGACAGCGAGAGGGTCCGCCCTCCGCCGTAAGAGCAAGGAGAACAACCATGACGGCGATTTCCCCCAGCCTGGCCATCGCACCCGAGGGAAACCTGACGCGCTATCTTCAGGAAATCCGCAAATTCCCGATGCTGGCCCCGGACGAAGAATTTCAGTTGGCCAAACGCTATCGCGAACATGACGATACCGAGGCCGCCAACCGGCTGGTGACCAGCCATCTGCGTCTGGTGGCGAAGATCGCCATGGGGTATCGCGGCTATGGCCTGCCCATCGGCGAGCTGATTTCCGAAGGCAATGTCGGCATGATGCAGGCGGTGAAGCGCTTCGATCCCGACCGCGGCTTCCGGCTGGCGACCTACGCCATGTGGTGGGTTCGCGCCGCCATCCAGGAATACATCCTGCATTCCTGGTCGTTGGTCAAAATAGGCACCACCGCCGCCCAGAAGAAGCTGTTCTTCAACCTGCGCAAGCTCAAAGGCCAGATGCAGGCCATCGACGAAGGCGATTTGTCGCCGGAAAACGTGCGCCGCATCGCCGAGGAACTGGATGTGCCCGAAGCCGACGTGATCAGCATGAACCGCCGCCTGTCGAGCCCCGATCATTCCCTGAACGCGCCGCTGCGCGCCGAGGGCGAGGGCGAATGGCAGGATTGGCTGGTGGACGAGCATGACAGCCAGGAAAGCCAGCTGGCCGAGCGCGAGGAATTGGGTCAGCGGCGGCGGCTGCTGTCGGCGGCTCTCGAATCCCTGAACGAGCGGGAACGCAACATCCTGACCCAGCGCCGGCTGAAGGAAGAGCCGGTCACCCTGGAAGACCTGTCGCAACATTACGGCATCAGCCGTGAACGGGTGCGCCAGATCGAAGTGCGCGCCTTCGAGAAGATTCAGAAATCCATGCAGGGCGGCGCGTCGACCCGGATGATGTGACGCTTCCGGCCCAGCCCGGTTTCAAACGCGGTGCGATCCTAGAGCGCGATGACATTAGATAGACGCGCAAGCGCGTCGATCTAATGTCTGAATCGCACTCTAATTTGTTGGGTTGGAGCCGGATGCGATTAGGTCGAACGCGCAAGCGATTCGACCTAATCGCATCCGGCTCTATCGCACCGCGTTTTTTTATTTTTCCTTGCCCATGACGTCGGTACCCCATTCCTCGATCAGCTTGCGCTGGGCCGCCTTCAGCGACGCCAGACGCCGTTGCGACGACAATTTGAGCCAGCTCGCCACCATCGGCGGCGTCGCCTTGTAGATCATCCAGCCGATCGCCGAGCAGCCATAGGCCCAAAACAGCACGCCGCCCTGTGATATCAGGCTCAGGGCCTCGTCCACCGTGTGGACCCCGAACCACAGCGTGAACAGAAAGGGCACCACCCCTGCGAAATTGAGCCCGCCGACGCAAAGCCATGCGTAACGATGGGGACCTTTTTCACTGAAATAGGCGGCCAGGGTCGGCAACATGGTCGCCGAGACCAGGACCACCGTCGGAATGGAAAAGGGCACCAGCAGCCCGATCAGCGCCAGGACCACACCCTTGTTGATGCCGCCCTTGCCCTTGCCTTTCTTCGCCGAAGCCGCCTTGGCCTGGGCGACCGCCGATTTCGCCTTGCGCGCCACCGTCTACCACACCTTCATGATGACGATGATGGTCACGGTGATCATGCTGATCAGGATGCCGGTCACCGCCGCCATCTGGCGCCCCGCCCGATCGGCCTCCTTATCGCGCTCGTCATCGTCGGCCTGAACCCTCTTGATCTCTTCGTCGGCCGCCGCGTATTGCGCCTTGGCCCATTCGAACCCGGTCCGGTCCTTTTCCCTGGCGCCGGTATCCTCCAGCAGATTGTAGATTTCGACCAGGGAGCCCTTCCGCACCAGCTTGGGCAGCTCCTTCTCCAGTTCCTTGCGCTTTTCGCGGCTGTGATACTCGGTCACGGCGACGCCGGCCAGCGAACCGATCCAGGCGGCCAAAGCGGGCAGGCTTTCCGGACCCAGCCGATACTGGAACACGGCGAACAGATTGATCAGCGCCATCAATCCCTTGCCGGCGTCGGCATCGGAGAGCGCCGTCAAATTGCGGTCGATGTCGCTCCGCGCCCGCGCGCCCATGAAGGCGGCGACGTGACGGTCGCAGGGCCATTTCTTGCCATCGGTATTGGCCGGCGCCACCGCGTTGAGCGCCGGCAGCAATTCCTTCAGTTCGACCACGTAGCGCTCGCCCAGCAGCGGACTTTGGCAGGGAAGCGCGTCGTTCATCTCGTACAGGCAGCGCTCCAGGCCGTAGCCCATGCCGGTCTGGGTCAGATAACCGCGCAATTCCTTGAAGTTTTGCTCCATCAGGGAATTGTCGGGCTGGTATTCCCCCTGGGCCTCGAACCACATCTTGGGGATTTCCTTGAGGATGCAATCCACCACCGGCTTGGTGTCCGCCCGTTTGGCCACCAGCATGGCCAGGGCCGTCCCCACCCCGTCGGGAAAGGCGTTGAAGCCCTTGAAGCGGATCGGGGCGGCCGGGTCCAGCAGCATCAGCACCTTGCACAGGACCAGATCGCTGGCCATCTTTTTGTCGCCGCCGCCCAGGGACAGACGGACCACGTCGGATACCGCCTGGGCCCGCTCCTTGTCCTCGACGGCGCGGCGCAGCCACAATTCCAGCTTGCCTTCCAGCACCGGCGGCACCGCCGCGTCCCAGTTCCTGGCCATCGCCGCGGCCAGTTCGCGGCCGTAATAATATTCGCGCCCCTGAAATGGAAATCCCCGCGCCGCCCGCTTGCCGGCGCGCGATTGCAACGGCGACAGGCGCCGGCCCTGCATCCACAGATCGAGGGATTCCACGTCCCAACGCAGCTTGGAATCGTCGCACAAAAGGCCGCGCAGCAATTCGATCATCGCCAGCGGCAAACGCGTGTCGCCCACCAGGGTCGCGTAGGTCCCCTGCTGGATCTTGGCGCGCATCAGGGCGGCGTCGTCGAGGTGGCCGGCGAGATTGCGCCCCATCAGCAGGATCGCCAGCGTCACGCCCAGGGAATAAAGATCGTCGGCATGGGTGCCGCCGCCCCGCGCCATGGGATTGGCCATCCCCGATTCGATGGTTTCGAACAGCAACGGCTGGTCCATGGCCGGCGGCGAGGTCACGCAATCGCCGAGAACGATGCGCTCGCCGCCCTCATCCATGTAATAGAGATTGGTCGGCCGGATCGCCCGGTGGGTAATACCCCGGGTGATCAACTCCTTGATCGAGGCGCAAACCGGCTCGATCAGCTTGGGGCCGATATCGTAATCCTCGATCCGGCGGATATCGCCCCTGAGGCTGCCGATCACCCGCCCTCCGGCGGGCCGTTCATAGATCACCGTCATGCATTGGCGGCCGGCCGGCGCCCACATCATCGGCCCCCATTCGACCAGCTGCTGCATGCCGGGCGACGAGACGCCCTTGATGGCGCGCATGACATTGACCCGCGGCGGCACCCCCGGCGGGCAGATCAGGGCATAGAGCTTGCGGTTGGGATCGCGCTTGTCCTCGGCCGGATAAGCCTCGGCATTGGGCATGGACAGGCCGGGTATGGGAGAGCCCGAGCGCACCGTATAGCGTTCGCGCAACACGCCGGGCGGACCGGCGGGCGCACCGGCCTCCACGACCGCTTCGGCGGCGTCCATCGCCTCCGTCGCCGGCCCTTGACCGTCGTCCCCCTCCCCATCCGCCATGGGTTCGTCCTTGCCGTTCGCTTCTGCCAACCCTCTCCTTGTACGGGGCCGGGGGCGTCGGCTCAATGATTTATATATTTAGCCTCAGACGCCGGCGCTCGCGCTTGGCTTATCCTCACTCGCTTGCGCTCGCTGCGGCGCGCTGGTCTTGGTGCTCCGCTCCGCTTCGGAGCGCATAGTCGGAGCTCACGCTCCTCCGGGTGCCGTAGGTCGAGGGTTGGGGGGCGTAGGCGGGTTTTTGTTGGTTCGCCTCAGGCGCCGGCGCTCGCGCTTGGCTTTTCCTCGCGCCCTGCGGGGCGCTGCGGCGCGCTCAACGCGCATAGTCGGCGGCTGAAGCCGCCTCCGGGTGCCGTAGGTCGAGGGTGGAGCGGCGGGTTTTTGTTGCGAGAGTTGGGTGTTGGTTGGCCTCATGCGCCGGCGCATGAGGCCAACCAACGACATCACGTAGCGAAGGGGTCGTGCACCAGGATGGTGTCGTCGCGTTCCGGGCTGGTGGACAACAGCGCCACCGGCGCCGAAATCAGCTCCTCGATACGACGGATATATTTGATGGCGGTGGCCGGCAGATCCTTCCACGACCGCGCGCCGCGGGTGCTTTCCTTCCAGCCGGACATCACCTCGTAGATGGGTTCCACCTCCGCCTGACGGGCCTGGCCGGCGGGCAGATGGGAGATCACCTTGCCGTCCATTTTGTAACCGGTGCAGATCTTCAGTTCCTCGAAACCGTCCAGCACGTCGAGCTTGGTCAGGGCGATGCCGTTGACGCCGCCCACCTTGACCGCCTGATTGACCAGCACCGCGTCGAACCAGCCGCAGCGCCGCCGCCGGCCGGTGACGGTGCCGAACTCGTTGCCGCGATCGCCGATGGCCTCGCCGACCTTGTCGAACAGTTCGGTGGGGAACGGTCCCGACCCGACGCGGGTGGTGTAGGCCTTGCAAATGCCCAGCACATAGCCGACCTGACCCGGACCGACTCCCGAGCCGGTGCCGGCATTGCCCGACACGGTGTTCGACGAGGTCACGAACGGATAGGTGCCATGATCGATATCGAGCATGGTGCCCTGGGCGCCCTCGAACAGCACCCGCTTGCGGGTATGGCGAATCTCGTCGAGAAGCTGCCAGACCACCGCCGAATAGGGCAGAATCTTGGGCGCCACTTCGTGGAGCGCCGCCAGAGTCTCGGCACCGTCGATCTCGGCCGCGCCCAGACCGCGCAGCAGCGCGTTATGATGCGCCACCAGCTTGGCGACCTTGGCCTCCAGGGTGGCCGGGTCGTCGAGATCGCAGACGCGGATGGCGCGCCGGCCCACCTTGTCCTCATAGGCCGGACCGATGCCGCGCCCGGTGGTGCCGATCTTGGCCGAACCGCTGGCCTCTTCGCGGGCGCGGTCGAGATGGCCGTGCAGCGGCAGGATCAGAGTGGCGTTTTCGGCGATCTTCAGCAGATCGGGGGTGATGTGGACGCCCTGGGCGGCGATACGCTCGATTTCGGCCAACAGCGCCCAGGGATCGACCACCACGCCATTGCCGATGATGCTGACCTTGCCGCGCACCACGCCGGACGGCAGCAGCGACAGCTTATAGGTCTCGCCGCCGACCACCAGGGTATGGCCGGCATTGTGGCCGCCCTGGAAACGGACCACCACGTCGGCCCGCTCCGACAGCCAATCGACGACCTTTCCCTTCCCTTCGTCGCCCCACTGGGCGCCGACCACCGCAACATTGGCCATTCTAGGTAATCTCCTCAGCTTTGATCCGCACTGGGCGCGATGCCCGCGCCCGTCAGAACATGATCGCATCCCAGGCGGCGCGCCTCGGCGGCCGCATCGGTCACCGTTTCGAAACCGGCGACGGTGATCCAGCCCGCCGCCCGCGCCTCGGCCGACGCCGAAGCCGCCGTCCCCAAGGGCACATAGACCCGCCGCCCCCGCACCCGGGCCGGCGCCACCGTCTGCACCGCGTCCAGATCCAGGGTCAGGCCGGTGGCCGGTTCGCCCCCCGACATGTACCGCCCGCCGCGCCCCAGTTCGATTCCGGGATGACGGGCGAACAGGGTGAAGGCGAGCCCCGAGTAATATTCGAATCCCCGGCTTTCCACCGGATCGACGGTCAGAATCAGGCCGGGAGCGGTTTTTGCCAGCAGCGCCGCCACCCGGGCCAGCCGATCGCGCTCGACGGCGGCGTGCGCGGGCATGGCCAGGGTCGAAAGTTTCGCCAGCGCCCGCTCCAGCGGCCCGGCGGCGGCGAGAAGCGCCTCCAGGACCGGCGCGGCGACGCCCCCCAAAGTCCTGGCGGCGCCAGCGTCGCGATGAGCCAGCGCCAACATCAATTCCTGGCGGGACTCCCAGACGCCATTCGCGTCGAGAATGGCGGGAACCAGGGTCGGCAGCGACAGATCGATGGAAATATCGCGAATGCCGACGGCGGCCAGGGCCTCGACGGCCACGCTCAGCACTTCGGCGTCGGCGGCGGCCGCGTCGCTGCCGATCACTTCCAGCCCGGCCTGCATGAACTGGCGTTCCGGGCGCAACTGGCTGCCCTTCACCCTGAGCACGTCGCCGCCGTAGGACAGGCGCAACGGCCGCGGTTCGCCGCCCAGGCGCGCCTGAGCGATGCGCACCACCTGCGGCGTCATGTCGGCGCGCACGGCCATGGTCTTCTGGGTCAGCGGGTCCATGACCCGGAAACACTGGCTGGCGGTGGCGCCGCCGGCGCCGTCCAGCAGGGTGTCCTCGAACTCCACCAGCGGCGGCTTGACCCGCTCATAGCCGTGCGCGGCGAAGCATTGACTCACCGCCGCCAGGATTTCCGCCTCGTGGGCGGCCTCCGGCGGCAAGGTGTCATGCAGGCCCGCGGGCAGCAGCGCCCGGATGGGAGTGTCGGTCATGGTCGGTCCAAGCGAATGGGCGCCCGCACCCATCCCGGGATGAAGGCACGCCGGATGTAACCCTTTTGCCGTTCCGGAGCAAACGGAAATGGCAGGATCAGAAACGCAGCGCCTTGACCCGCACCACCTGGGGCAGGGCGCGGACCTTGGCGATCAGCGCCTCGGTCAGGGGCTGATCCACCTGGGCCAGCAGGATGGCGTCGCCGCCCGACGCGGCCCGGCCGAGATGGAAGGTGGCGATATTGACCCCCTCACCGCCCAGCAGACTGCCCAGACTGCCGATGAAACCGGGCTTGTCCTGATTGACCACGTACAGGGTATGGGCGCCCAGCTCGGCCTCGATGGGAATGCCTTCGATCTCGACGATGCGGGGCTTGCCGCCGCCGAACAGGGTGCCCGACACCGACCGCTTGCGCCCTTCGGTGGTGACCACCAGACGGATCAGGGTGGTGTAATCGCCGGCACTATCGCTACGGATTTCCGAAACCTTGATGTTGCGGTCCCGCGCCACCACCGGCGCGTTGACCATGTTGACCGCCTCGTTCATGGGCTTCAACAGCCCTTCCAGGACCATGGCCGTCAGCGGCTTGGTGTTGAGAGCGGCGACATGGCCGCCGAATTCCACCGTCACCTCGCAGATCGCCTCTTCGGTCAATTGCCCGGCCAGACCGCCCAACTGGCTGGCCAGCACCATGTAGGGTTTGAGCTTGGGCGCGTCCTCGGCCGACACCGATGGCATGTTGATGGCGTTGGTGACGGCCCCCGACAGCAGGTAATCGGCCATCTGCTCGGCCACCTGCAGGGCCACGTTCTCCTGGGCCTCGGCGGTCGACGCGCCGAGATGGGGGGTGCAGACCACCTTGTCCATGCCGAACAGGCCGTTTTCGCGCGCCGGTTCGACCTTGAACACGTCCAGCGCGGCGCCGGCCACCTTTCCGGCCTCGATGGCCGCCTTCAGATCCTCTTCGACCACCAGCCCGCCGCGGGCGCAATTGATGATGCGCACGCCGGCCTTCATCTTGGCGATGGCCTTGGCATCGATGATGTTGCGGGTGCCCTCGGTCAGGGGCGTATGCAGGGTGATGACGTCGGAACGGGCGAACAGGGTGTCGAGATCGACCTTTTCGATGCCCATCTCGCGGGCGCGTTCCACCGACAGGAAGGGATCGTAGGCCACCACCTTCATTTTCAGGCCCAGCGCCCGGTCGGCGACCACGGCGCCGATATTGCCGCAACCGATGATGCCCAAGGTCTTGCCGGTCAGCTCGACCCCCATGAAGCGCGATTTTTCCCATTTGCCAGCATGGGTCGAGGCGTTGGCCTGGGGAATGTCGCGGGCCAGGGCGAACATCAGGGCGATGGCGTGCTCGGCGGTAGTGATGGAATTGCCGAAGGGCGTGTTCATCACCACCACGCCGCGCGCGGTGGCGGCGGGCACGTCCACATTGTCGACGCCGATCCCGGCGCGACCCACCACCTTGAGATTGGAGGCGGCGGCCAGCACCTCGGCGGTGACCTTGGTGTTGGAGCGGATGGCCAGCCCGTCATAGGCGCCGATCGCCGCCTTCAGCTCGTCGGGGGAAAGACCGACCTTCACGTCGGCATCGATGCCGCGATCCTTGAAGATCTGGATTGCGGCCGGGCTCAACTTGTCGCTGATCAGAACCTTGGGCATGGCGTTTCCCCTTCCCGTCCCGCCGCCGCCGCGCGCGGGACCCCGAACGTTAAGAAAGCGGCGTTGGCGTCACTTGGGCGCGAATTCGGCCCGCATGCGCCCATAGGCCCAGTCGAGCCAGGGCAGCAGCGCCTCGATATCCGACGTCTCGATGGTGGCGCCGGCCCAGATGCGCAGGCCCGGCGGCGCGTCGCGATAGGCGCCGATATCGAAGGCGACCCCCTCCTTGTCGAGGAACCCGACCATCTTCTTGGCCGCCGCCGCCTGATCCTCGGCCGACAGAGCGGCGAAGAACGGCGCCTTGATTTCCAGGCAGACCGAGGTCGACGAGCGCGAGGCCGGATCGCCCGCCAGGAACCCGGCCCAGTCCGATTTCTCCACCCAGCGGGTGATGGCCGCCAGATTGGCCTGGGAACGGGCCGTCAGCGCGGACAGGCCGCCCTCGGCCTCGGCCCAGGTCAGCGCGTCGATCTGATCCTGAACGGCGATCATGGACGGCGTATTGATGGTTTCGCCCTTGAAGATGCCCTCGATCAGCTTGCCGCCCTTGGTCAGGCGGAAGATCTTGGGCATCGGCCAGGCCGGCTTGTAGCTTTCCAGCCGTTCCACCGCGCGCGGGCTCAGCACCAGCATGCCGTGGCCGCCCTCGCCGCCCAGCACCTTCTGCCAGGACCAGGTCACCACGTCGAGCTTGTCCCAGGGCAGATCCATGGCGAACGCCGCCGAGGTGGCGTCGCAAATGGTCAGCCCCTTGCGATCAGCGGCGATCCAGTCGCCGTCGGGCACCCGCACGCCCGACGTGGTGCCGTTCCAGGTGAAGACCACGTCGCGGTCGCAATCGACCTGCGACAGGTCGGGCAGTTTGCCGTAGGGCGCGGTGATGTGGCGCACGTCGGGCAGCTTCAGCTGCTTGATGATATCGCTGGCCCAGCCCTCGCCGAAGCTTTCCCAGGACAGCACGTCGATGCCGCGCGCGCCCAACAGCGACCACAGCGCCATTTCCACCGCGCCGGTATCGGAAGCCGGCACGATGCCGATGCGCCAATCCTCGGGAATGCCCAGCACCTTGCGCGAACGGTCGATCACCTCTTCCAGGCGGGCCTTGCCGATCTTGGCGCGGTGCGAACGGCCGACCGGCGTGGCGGCCAGGGCCGCCACCGACCAGCCGGGATGCTTGGCGCAGGGGCCGGAGGAGAAATTGGGATTGGCGGGCCGTACGGCCGGCTGGGCGACGTCGTTCATGTGATCCTGCTTCCCTGGAACTGGACGATTTCCATCCGTCGGATTCGTCCGCGCCCGGAGTGTAGGAAGCGCCCCCCGACCCGTCAACATCACTACTCAGCGGATGCGATAGCCGGCGTGGCAGGCGGCGCAGGCCGCGGTCATTTGGCTCAACGAGCCGATCAGCCGGGTCATCGATTTATAGGAGCGATCGACGTCGGCGTTCTGGGCGGCCAGGGCGAAGCGGCTGGCGGCGTGATGAAGCGCCATCCCGTCCCGGGCCATGCCCGGCGGCATGTAGCGCCCCAATTGGGCGGCGTCGTCCGGCCCCATCGAGCTCATCCCCAAGCGCGTCTCCGCCACCTTGGACGCGGCGTCGTATCGCTGCGCCGCCAGATCGGCCAGGATCTCGTTCAGGGTGGCCAGATGGTCGCGCATGCTGGCCAGCATGTGGGTCCGCAGCTTCGCCGGCATCCGCACGAATTCCCGGTGATCGGCGGCACGGGCCGGAGCGGCCGCCAAACCGGCCGCCAGCGCCATACCGACAAGAACGCCCCCGAACACCATGGACCGCATCGCGATTCTCCCAAATTCCGCCACCGGAAAGGCGGCCTCGATGGCGGCCATTGTCCGTCACCCGCCATTCCATGCCAAGAGACATGGAGCGGCGGGAACCCGAGACGAAGCGGCCGGCGGAACGGAGGCGGTCGGCCCTATTTTTTCTTGCCGCCGATATCGACCGGCTGGCCGTGGGCGATGGAGCCCAGATAGGCGATCATGTCGGCGAGATCGGCGCTGCCATAGGCCGGGGCGTTGCCGCCCAGCCCGTCGCGGACGCAATGGCGGATCTGCTGGGACAGGGTCTTGACCTTACCGTGGCTGACGCGCGGATAGATCGCCGCGGCATTGACCAGACTGGGCAGAACCTTGCCGTTGGGCAGCCGGCCCTTGACCTTGCCCCCGCCCAGATGGCAGCTCTCGCAGGTCATGTTGTTGCTGCCCCAGAAGGTATCGTGGGCGAACATGTGGGCACCCCTGGCCACGGCTTGGGCCAGGGGATCGGCGGCCCGGGCCGGCGACGGGGTCAACAGCAATGCGGCAGCGACGGCGGCGCAGCCGGCAGTCAAGAGGCGGAGGGATGTCATGGGTACTCCTTGACGTCTGTTATGGTTGGCGATTCGCTGAGAAACACCATAAACCACTCGCAGCCGTGGCGGAACCGGGGGGTTGCGGCGCGCGACCGCCGGCGGCCGAAACCAGGACCTTTTTCATATCGGACGATTGGGAAGGAAAATCGATGGCCGTGATCCTGAATATTCTGTGGCTGGTTTTCGGGGGATTGTTGGCGGCCTTCGGCTGGCTGATCGCCGCCCTGCTCATGGCCATCACCATCATCGGCCTGCCCTGGGCGCCGGCGGCGCTACGCATCGCCGCCTATACCCTGCTGCCCTTCGGCCAGACGGTGGAGCGCCATCCGGAAGCGGGAACGCTCAGCGTCCTGGGCAATATCGTCTGGTTCGTCCTGGCGGGATGGTGGCTGGCGCTGGGCCATCTGATCCTGGCCGTCGCCTGCGCCGTCACCATCGTCGGCATCCCCTTCGGCTGGGCCCATCTGAAGCTGGCCGGAATCAGTCTGGCCCCGGTCGGCACCGTTATCGTGCCGATGAATTAAGCCTCCCGCGGCGGCTCGTAACGGCGGAACAACGCGGCGTAGAGCGCCAGGTAGATCAGTTGCAGGCCCGCGCCCAGAAAGAAGGGCAGCGCCAGATGGCCGCCCTGGAGCAGATAGCCGGCGATCACCGGCCCGACGGTGGAGGGCAGGATCATCGAGGCGAGGTTGAGGCTGACCGCCAAACCGCGGCGGTCGTCGCCGACCAGACCGATGGCCAGGGCCTGACGGGCGCCGATGGTGCCGCGCCCGGCCGCCGAGCGCACCACGTAAGCGACGGACGCCAGACCGAAGGTGGGAAGCAGCGGCAGGATGGCGAGAAGGCCGACGCCCAGGCCGCGCCCGACGATCACCGTGCCCACCAGCCCCAAAGTACGGGTCAGGATGCCGGTGGCCAGGGACGCCAGCCCGGTCAGCACGTAGGTCACCATGAAAAACGGACCCAGCTCGCCCGGCCCCACCCCGAATTTGAGCGCGAACCAATAGGCGATCAACGGCATGGTCAGGCCCATGGAAATGCCGTTGAAGGCATTGGTCAGAACCAGCAGCCCCAAGGCGCGGTTCTCGCGCCGCCGGGTGGCGGCCGGCGCCGGCGCCGTTCGCGCCACCGGCCCCCCGCCCGGCGTCGCCGCCATCAGGACGAACACGGCGACCGCACCCAGGGCCGACAGGACGAACAAGGCGCGATAGGCGACGGCGCCGGGAAACCAGCGCCACAGGAACGGGATGGCGCCGGCCAGCAGCGCCCCCAAGGCCATGCCGAAAAAGCCCAAACCGGCATTGACGCTATAGACCACGCCCCGGTCCTGGGGCCGCACCGTTTCCGACAGCCATGCGCCTTCGGCCGGCGCGAACGGCCCGGCGGCGCCGGCCTGGCCGCGACCGAACCCGCCCAGCAGGGTGGCGCCGAACAGGATCGCCGGTTTGGCGGTGAAGACCAGCAGCAGGCTCAATCCCGCCAGCATCGCCTCGAACGCCAGCAAAAACCGGCGCCGCCCCCAACGGTCGGCGGTCACCCCCACCAGCAGGCCCAGCAGCCCGCCCCCCAGGCTGCCGGTCCCCAGAATCAAGCCGATGCGGCCGCCGCTCCAGCCCAACCGGTCCAGATACAGAGCGAAGCCGACGATCAGGGCGCCTTGGCCGACGCTGCGGATGAAGCGCGCGGCCAGCAGATTGCGGGTGGCCGGATGCAGGGACGCCAGAAAACGGCCAAGGCGAGGCGGCATTTATTCAGATCTTGTGAATCAATCGAACTTGCGAAAGAACGCCCACTGGAAACACTGGCGTTTTTCCGTCGATTTCGCACCGGGTGGGCATTCTTTCACAAACTCTCAGGCAAGCACTTCGTCGAGAAAACTGCGCATCAAGGCCCAGGAGCGGCGGTCGGCCCTGGCGTCATAGGCGAATCCCCGCGACGAATCGTCGCCCGCCTCCCAGTCGGTGAAACTGTGAACGGCGCCGCCATAGGCCACCAATTGCCAATCGACGCCGCCGGCCCGCATTTCGGCCTCGAACGCCTGGACCACCTCGGCCGGGACGAACGGATCGTCGGCGCCGTGCAGGGCCAGAACCGCCGCCTTGATCCGGCGCGCATCCTCGGGGGTGGGCGTATCCAGCGCGCCGTGAAAGCTGACCACGCCGGCCAGATCGGCGCCGCTGCGGGCCAGTTCCAGGGCTCCCTGGCCGCCGAAACAATAGCCGATGGCCGCCAGCCGGGCGGCATCGATGCCCCGCAACCGGCACAAGGCGTCGAAGCCCGCCCGCACCCGGGCGCGGAACAGCGGCCGGTCGGCCCGGTACTTGCCGGCCTCCGCCGCCGCGCTTTCCATGCTCTGAGGCCGCACGCCCTTGCCATACACATCGGCGACCAGGGCGACATAACCCAATTCCGCCAGCATCTCCGCCCGCTTGCGGGCGTAATCGTCGATTCCGTTCCAGGCCGGCACCACCAACACCCCGGGGCGCACGCCGGCGCCGGCCGTGGGATAGGCGGCATAGCCTTCGAGAATGGTTCCGTTCTGGCTGTATTCGATGGTTTCGGTCCGCATGGCTCGCCTCCTGAACGCCCTCTCGTCTCGTTGAGCGGAACCGGACGCACCGCACCCGGCTCCGCTGTTTGCGGCATTGGGCCACGACGGGACCGGCGCCGCAATAGGCTGGGAGGATTAGAGCGACGCGCCTGAAATCTGAAACGTCTGGCTAAATCTTGGACGCGTCGCTCCGGCGAGCATTGAGCGAGCGGCCAAGCGCGCGGACGCGCGCGCTTAGGCAGAGGGCCAAATATGCCAAGCGCGCGGACGCGCGCGCCCGGCGAGGGCCAAATATAAAGCGTTTAGACCGTGATGCAGATTTTCTGCGTCACGGTCTAGAGAGGGCGGTCGGCGTTGTTCGCGCCGACGCGTGGCGATCACCGGATATCCGAGATACAGGACCGGACGACGGCCTGCAGGGCTTCGCTTTCCGCCACCAGGGCGTCAGCCGCCTGAAAGACCTCATGGGCCAGCAACTCGGTATGCGCCGCCACCTGCGCCACGTCATTGATGTTATGGGCGACATTCCGGGTTCCTGACGCCGCCTGCCGGGCGTTGTCGGCAATCCGCGCCGTCGCCCGTCCCTGTTCCAACGCGGCCTCGGCGATCGCCAAGGATAAATCCTTGACCTGCAGGACGGTCCGGGCGATGCCGTCAATGGCGGTCACCGCGTCCTGGGTCTGGTCCTGAACCGACCCGATCTGAGTGCCGATTTCGCCGGTGGCGCGCTCCGTCTGACCGGCCAAAGCCTTGACCTCGTGGGCGACGACGGCAAATCCCTTGCCGGCCTCGCCGGCCCGCGCGCTCTCGATGGTGGCGTTCAAAGCCAGCAGATTGGTCTGGCTGGCGATGTCATGGATCAGGCCGACCACTTCGCCGATCTTCGCCGTCGAGCCCGCCAACCCGGAAATCCTGTCCTTGGCCGCGCGCGCCGCATCGGCGGCCACCCGCGTCGAATCCGCCGATTGATCGATCCGCCGCGACATCTCGGCGATCGACTGGGTCAACGCATCGCTCGCCTGCGAAACGTCATCGACATTGGTGCTGGTCTGGTTGGTGGCGGCCGCCACCGCGGCACTTTGCTGACGGGTTTTCTCGGCATTATCCAAGAGCGTGTCCGCCGCCTGCCTGAGCTGAGCGATCGCGCCGCCGATACGATCCGCCACCGCGACGATCGTGGTATCGAAACGGTCGACAGCGGCATCGACCCGCTTCTGACGGGCCGCTTTGGCCTCGTTCTCGGCGGCGTCCCGCGCACGCCGGGCCTCTCCCTCGATCAGACGACGACGCCATTCGTCCAGGGCGGCGGCCAAGGGACCGATCTCGTCGCCCCGTTTGGTTCCTGGAACGGCAATATCGGTTTCCCCCCGCGACAACCGCTCCACCGCCTGGACCAGGCTGCCCACCGGACGCGTCACGGTGCGGACGATCAGATAGCCGGCAAGCGCCAACGCCACCAGCAGCAACACCAGCACCGTCACCAGCCGGTCGCGGGAAGCGGCATATTCCGCCGCGTAGTCGGCGGCATTCATCGATATGTCCGCCACGGCGACGACTTTACCCGAGTAATCGTGAACCGGGACCAGCATATCCGCCACCGGCAGGTCGCCGCGCCGCCCGCTGCGCACCATGGTCGCGCCGGCCAGGGCGCGGGGCCAATCGGCAGGACCGAACAAAGGCTTGGCGGTGGTCGCGATGGTGACGAAACCGCCGGTTTTGGATTTGGGGGCGAGGATGGTCACATTGGCGCCGTAGCGGCGCTTGAAATCGTCCGCGAAGGACTGGCCGAAAGAGAAGCCGAACTCCACCGATCCGACATGGCGGCCGGCATTGGACACGGGCACCACGCCGCGGAAACCGAACCCGGCGACGCCCTTTTCCAACCCCTGGACCGGCTTGTCGGTCTGATTGGCCTGCACGACGGTTTTACGGAAGGAAGACAGATCGTCGCCGTATTTCGATGGTTTATGAACCCGGAGGAATGAAATGGCCGGCGGAAGATGGAACTGGAATTGCTTGACCCCCGCCGCTTTCTTCAGACCGGCGAAACCAGGAACGAACAGTTCGGCCAAGCCCTTGCGGTCATGGGCGGCAAGATCCTGTTGCACCTCGGGGATACCGGCGACCAGCAGCGCCATGGCCAGCGCCCCATGATCGGTGGCGGACATCTGGTCGACGAAGGCCTTATGCAGGCTCTCCAATTGATTGGTTTCGGCGCGATGGATCAGCGACCGGGTCTGCGCCAGCAGAAAGGGAAAAGCCAAACCGAATCCGAGGATCATGGTGATCCCCAAACCGCCAAGAAATCTAACCAGGATTTTCGTATTGTTCAGCATTGCCCCGCCTTGATAGAGGCCATCCCAACAAGCATCCCATCTCATGGGAGCCCGCCAAGTTACACTGTTTACATTAGAACACCAGTCATTTGAAACTGTGCGTTTTTATGCTCCCCTGACCGGGGCCGGCCGTGACGGGTCGCCGCGGAGGGGGCGCAGGGTAATCGGGTGAAGGCGCGTTGGAGCGGAGCGACTAGGCCGTTGAGGCCGCCGCAGCGCAAGCGAGGATAGCCAAGGGCGCGGACGCGCCCGCCCGGCGATTGAGGGAAATATACATAATGCAGGGGAAGCGGGGTCACCCGATTCCCCTGGAGGGAGCGGTTGACGCCTTGCGCGGGGGCCGGGCCATGCCGTTATGATGGCGGCCCGCCCCGATTGCCGTCCCGCCGGACCCTCCCATGCCAGCCCCCTTCGCTTTCGACGGTTCGCCCCATCCCCGCAAATCCCTGCGCCGCGACGCCAGGATCGTCGGCCTGTTGTTCGCCAGCACCACCAGCATGATCGGGTCCGGCTGGTTGTTCGGCGCCTTTCACGCCGCCAAGATCGCCGGGCCGCTGGCGGTCTGGAGCTGGGTGGCGGGGGCGGCCGTCATCCTGCTGATCGCGCTCTGCTTCGCCGAATTGGCCTCGATGTTTCCCAAAAGCGGGGCGCTGGTCCATATGAGCCATGCCAGCCACGGCGACGGCCTGGGGCGGATCTGGGGCTGGATGCTGTTCCTGGCCTATGTGGCGGGCGCGCCGGTCGAATCCGAGGCGATGGTCACCTACGCCAACAATTACCTGCCGGGTCTGGTGGTTCCGGGCAGCGGCGTGCTCACCGGGATCGGATTCGCCGTTTGCGCCGTCCTGGTTCTGGTCATGGCGGTGCTCAATCTTCTCGCGGTGCAGCTTTTGCTGCGTCTGAACAATGCCGTGACCTGGTGGAAGATCGCGGTGCCCGTGCTGACTGCAATCGTCCTGATCGCGACCTCCTTCGGTCATCCCGGCACCGGCGCCATCGATCCCGGCGGCTATGACGCCGCCGGCATTTTTTTGGCCCTGCCGGCGGCGGGTATCGTTTTCAGCTTCGTCGGTTTCCGCATGGCGATCGATCTGAGCGGCGAAAGCAGCGATCCCGGACGCCACATTCCCATGGCGGTGATCGGCTCGGTCCTGCTTTGCGCCATCGTCTATGTCCTGCTGCAGATCGGGTTCCTGTCGGCGTTGCGCCCCTCCGATCTCGCCCATGGCTGGGCGCGCCTCGGCTTTCCCGGCCAGACGGGGCCGTTCGCCGGTCTTGCCGCGATGCTGGGCATGGGCTGGCTGGCCTTCATCCTTTACGTGGATGCCTATGTTTCGCCCGGCGGCACCGGCCTGTTGGGCATCACCGGCGGATCGCGGATCCTTTACGCCATGGGCGAGGTCGGCGCGGGTCCGTCCTGGCTGACCCGGCTCAATGGCGGCCATGTTCCGTGGCTGGCGGTGGTGGTGATGTGGGGGGTGGGTACGCTCTATCTGCTGCCGTTTCCGGCATGGCAGAAACTGGTCGATTACGTCACCTCGGTCACCATCCTGACCTATGGGCTGGGGCCGGTGGCCTTGCTGGTTCTTCGCCGCAACCTGCCCCGGGCCGAACGCCAATTCCGGCTACCGATCGCCGAAATCGTCGCGCCGGCGGCCTTTATCTGCAGCAATCTGATCGTGCTGTGGGCCGGCTTCAAGACCAACACGGTCTTGATGGAGATCGTGGCGGTCGGGATCGCCGCCTATGCCGCCTGGTTCCATCTGATCGCGCGGCGTCCGGCCGCCGATTTCGGATGGCGGGAGATTTCCTGGCTGTTGCCGTGGTTCGGCGGAATGTTGGCGATCTCGGCCCTGTCCGACATCGGCGGAGGATACGGTATTCTGACCTTCTGGCCGGCCGCTCTCGTCACCGCCGTGTGGAGTCTGATCGTCCTCGCTACGGCCCTGCGCTGCGCTCTGGTGGCCGAAAAGACCGCCGGCGCCATGGCCCGGATGGCGGGCTATGACGAGGACGCCCTGTTCATCGACATTCCTCGCGGATCCGATCGCTAACGCCTGCTGGCGGTGACGAGGAAGACGGGATAGGACCCGGTTTCCTTTTCGACCGTGTGGGCGGTGACGAAGCGGACGTCCTGAAACCCGCAGCGTTCGAACAGCGCCTGAAGATCGGCGCGATCGAATCCGGAATGGAAGACGCCTTCGGTGCCTTCGGCATGGAAACTGCCGTCCTCGGAATCAAGGTCGGCCAGGGCGATCCGGGCGCCCGGTTTCAGATGTTCGGCGAAACGCCGCACGGCCTTTTCCGTCTCCGCCACGTGATGGAGCGCCATCGCGCTGACGATCAGGTCGAACCTTGCGTCGATGGGGGTCTCGATAATATCCACGCACAGCGCCGAGACCTTGCCCTTCAACGCCTCCTTCGCCACCAGTTTTTCCAACATGGCTTCGGAAACATCGACCGCCGTGATCTTGCCGACATGGGGATGGATGTGCGAGGTGATCAGGCCGGTCCCCGCGCCGAAATCCATGACATGCATGGTTTCATTCAGCGCGACCTGCTCCAGGATGCTGGCGCTGACCGCGGCGGACAGATCCCTGACCAGATCTCTCTGGTCCCAATCCTCGGCCTTTTCGGCAAACAAGTCCGCCACGGCGTCTCTCCTCCGATCGCGTAAGGATTCGCATTTCGGCATTACCCTACCCGGTGGCAAGGGGCAAGACCATGGCCAAAGTCCGCACCTGCCCCAATCAATCCGTCACCCGCCTTCGGGTAGACGGTAGCCGACGCGCATCCCGCCCCAATGGCGGCCATTGACCAAAATGGGGGCGGAGGCGTCCTGGCCCAGCACATACTGGTCGCCCAGTTTGCGCAGGTAGGATTGCAGCAGGAACGGCTGGGTGTTCCGTCCGGCATGCAGGCCGGTGCGGTCGTTGAACAGGCGACGGTTGCGGCAATGGGCGTCGTTCCAGGCGGTCTCGCCGGGGCGCTGGGGCAGCGAATAACAGGCGTTGTGGGTGGGCAGGAAGCCGTTGCGGTCGACGGCGGCCACGAACATGATTCCCGGCAGCGCCTTGGCCGCCGGTTCCTGCAACGCCGGCAGCACGGAATCGGTGAAAGCGACGAAACGGGTGTTGTACTGGACCGGGTCGCTTCCCGGAATCGGCCGGTAATTCTCGTCGAACAGATCGTCGAAGCTGATTTTTCCCGCCGCCACGGCCTTGGTCATGAGGGTGGAAACGGTGGTGGCCAGCCCCACCGCCAGATCGATATAGGGGGCATCGGCCACCAGATAATCGCGCAGCAGGGCCGGCAGGGCCGGCGTCGCGCCCTCGGAATCGGCGAAGGTGACCGTGATGCGCCCATCCTCGCCGTGGATGCGGCCGGTCAGGGTGCCGACGCGGGGCAGATCGATCTCGACCCGGTCGGCGGCGGCCAGATCGGCCATGATGCTGTCCGCCGCCGCGTTTTCCGCCGCGCCGGGGATCAGGCGTCCGCCATGACGGGTCAGGTCGCGCACGGCGCAGGCGACGGTGCGCCCGCCCCATTCGACCGTCACCGGAATCGGCAGCGGCACCGGATCGTCCTCGGCGCGCACCGCGTTCATGGTGGCTTGGCGGGTCAGCTCCCCCATTCGCCGGCGCAGCTTTTCGGCTTCGTCGGCGGCGGCGATGGTGGCGTCGTGGGTAACGGTGGAGGCGTCGCGCGCCCGCGCCGCGGTGGCGGCCAGACTTTCCAGCCGGCCGACCGCGTCGCGCATGGCGGCGGCGACGTTGGCGGCGTGACGGCCGATATCCTGGGTGGCGGCGTCCTGTTCCTCGATCGCGGCGGCGACCGAGCTCGACATTTCGTCCACCCGGCCGATGGCGGCGACGATCCCGATCATCGAATTCTCGGCCTCGTGGCCGATGGCGACCAGGGAATCGAGGCGGCCGCGGATTTCCTCGGTGGCGCGGGCGGTCTGGCTGGCCAGATTCTTGACCTCGCCCGCCACCACGGCGAAGCCCTTGCCGCTTTCGCCGGCGCGCGCCGCTTCGATAGTGGCGTTCAGGGCCAGAAGATTGGTCTGGCTGGCGATGGCGTCGATCAGCGAGGCCGCCTTGCCGATTTCGTCCAGCGACTGGATCATCGCCGTGGTCACCTCGCCGGCCTCACGGGCCTTGACGGCGACATCGGCGGTCTCGGTGGCGGTCGAGGCCATCTGACGGCTGATTTCCGAACCCGAGGCGGTCAGTTCCTCGGCGGCGGCGGCCACCGAATTGATCGCTTCCAGGGTATTGTCGGCGCGGCCGTGAACGTCGTCGGCGGCCGCCGCGACGCTGGTGGCCGCCGACAGGCTGTCCGCCGCCCCGCCGCCGGCGACGGCGATTCCTTCCAGAAGATGGGCGATGGCGTGCTGGGCCTCGCCTTCGAAGGCGTCCGACAGCATCACCTTTTCGCGCTGGCGGATGAATTCGCCGGCCCGCACCGCCCGGTCGAGGCGGGCCGGCGCGACATCGGCGGCCTTCGCCTTCGATTGCGGCCGGGCGATCGCCGTTTCCCGGTTCATGCGCCCGGTGCGGCGCCGGGACAATTGCCACAGCAGGGTCAGCGCGGCGGCCCCCCCCACCAGGCAGGAGGCCAGCGCCCATTCCGCCGCCGATTGGCGAATTCTGGCGAGATCGAACAGAACGACCAGATTCAGGGCCACCGCCAGGGCCGCCAACGCCGCCGCCGCCGGCAGCGCCCGGCCGTCGGTCAGCGCCGCCCGATTCAGGGTCGCTTCCGACCCGGCCACACCTGAAAACATCGCCCCTCCCCCCATCATAGCGACAATTATTCAGTGTACCCCCATATAACCATTTTATATATATGGGTATTGGTCATATCGCATACACGCCCCCGTCATGGGGCCGGTGTGGGCACGTCAGCGAACGGGGCCGCGCCGGTGGAAATAACTCTTGATCTCTTCGGTGACCGCCATGCGCCGATGGCGGGTGCGTTCCAGCAGCCCGACCCGGCGCAGCACCGGTTCGCCCGGCAGGACCAGAGTGCGCAGCGCCCGGTCGCGGTCCCAATCGAGATTGGCCAGCCGGGGCACGATCGACACCCCGAATCCCTGGCGCACGGTTTCGATGATGGCCTCCACCGAATTCAGCTCCATTTCCGCGCGCACCGAGGCCCCCGCCCGGCCGAGCGCGTCGCGCACCAGATAGCCGGTCCAGGTCTGATGGTCGAAACGGATGAAGGGGCATGCGCCCAACACCGCCAGGGGATCGTCGGGCAGGGCGAAATGGGGATGGCGGGGAACGATCAGCACCATCGGTTCGGCGTAAAGCTCGGTCCAGACCAGGCTGGACGCCATGGCGTGGGGCGGATGGGTGACGATGGCGGCGTCCATTTCGCCGCGTTCGACCTTCAGCGCGAAATCGCTGGACAGCCCGGCGAACAGGCGCACCTCCAGACGGGGATAGCGCTTGCGCAAACTCCACAGGGCGTCGGCGAAGGCCCCCATCAAAGTGGAGACCAGCGCGCCGACCATCACCGTTCCCACCGGCTCGTCGGAACGGGCGCCGGCCACCATGGCGTCGTAACGCGCCACCAGATCCTCGATCTCGGCCACCGCCTCGCGCCCCGCCGGGCTCAAGCTCACCGAGCGGCCGCCGCGATCGAACAATTCCAGCCCCAATTCCTCCTCCAGGGCACGGATCTGCAACCCCACCGCCGCCGCGGTCAGGCCGACGCTCTGGCCGGCGGCGGCGAAGCTGCCGCGCCGGGCGGTTTCCAGAAAAGTCTTCAGAACGCGAATGGAGGGCATGGACGCGACCGTTGCCGGAACGGTCCGACAGTAAAAAATTCCTTTATTATAGGCAAAGAAATAATAGCTTTTTTTGGCAATCGCGCTCTCCGACAATGACGGACATCAATCGGACGGGCATTTCATGCAGTCTTTGCTCACGGCCAGAATCTGGCGCGGCGGATCGGACGGCGCATTCGTCACCTACGAGGTGCCGCGCCAGGACAGTCAGACCGTGCTCGACGTGGTGACCTGGGTGCAGCGCGCCCTGGACCCCACCCTCGCCTATCGCTACGCCTGCCGGGTGGGCATGTGCGGATCGTGCGCGATGACCGTCAATGGCCGCGCGCGCTGGACCTGCCGCACCCATGTCGAGCGGGTGGCCCCCCACGGCATCCTGGACATCGCCCCCCTGGCCAATCTGCCGGTGATCAAGGATCTGACCACCGACATGGCGGACTTCTTCGACAAATGGACCAAGGCCGAGGGCCGGTTCCAGGGCGCCGCGACCCGCCGCCAGGATTTCGCCCGCGTCGCGCCCGACAGCCGCCAACGCCGGGCGGTGGATGCCGCCATCGAATGCATCGGCTGCGGCGTGTGCTACGCCTCGTGCGACGTGGTGAACTGGCGCCCCGATTTTCTGGGACCGGCGGCGTTGAACCGCGCCTGGACCCTGGTCAACGACGTCCGCGACATCGCCCTGCGCCAGCGCCTGCGCGCCGTCGCCGGCGATGCCGGCTGCCATTCCTGCCACACCCAGGGGTCATGCACCGAACGCTGCCCCAAAAATCTGGCCCCCACCTCGGCGATCGCCGGGCTCAAGCGGGTGACGGCGCAGGCCGCCATGCGGCGAAAATTATGAGTACCGCCATGCGGGGAAAACTATGAATACCGCCATGCGAGGCAAGTTGTGACCGGCGACGACATCCTCCTGCAGGCGCGGCTGTGGTGGTGGCAGCGCACCAGCGCCATGGCGCTGGCCTTTTGCGTGCTGGTTCACCTGGGCGTCATCATCTATGCCGTCCATGCCGGTTTGAGCGCAGCTTCCCTGCTGGGCCGCACCCGGGGCAACGTCGTTTTCGGCGCCTTCTACACCCTGTTCGTTCTGGCCTGCGCCATCCACGCCCCCATCGGCTTGATGAACGTCGCCCGCGAATGGCTGGGCTGGCGGCCGCGCCCGGTCGGCTGGCTGGCCGCCGCCTTCGCCCTGGCCATCGTGGTTCTGGGCCTGCGGGCGGTCTACGGCGTGGTGGTTGCGTGAAACCGCCGTCCCCTCCCTGGCGGTCGCGCAACCACCCCGCCTATTGGGCCTTCGTCGTCCATCGGCTGTCGGGGATCGCCCTGGCCCTGTTCCTGCCGGTTCATTTCTGGGCTCTGGGCAAGGCTTTGGCCGGCGCCGGGGCGCTGCAAGCCTTCCTGACCGTGACCGAAGCGCCGTTGTTCCGCTTCGGAGAATGGGGGCTGGTGGTGCTGCTGGCGGCCCATCTCGGCGGCGGGCTGAGGCTGTTGCTGATCGAATTCGGACCGTGGTCGGGCCTGAGAAAGGACTGGATCGCCATCGCCGCCGCCGGGGCCGTCGCCGCCGGGCTGGCTTTCGCTCTCGCGCTGGTGCGCTGATTGAGGACAGACATGAAAATCGATCCCGAAGCCATCGAAGAGATCGCCAAGACCCTGTACATCCGCGCCCTCAAGGCGCTGCCGCCGGACATCAAGGCGGGGTTCGCCCGCCTGTCCGAGACCGAGACCGATCCCACCGCGCGCACCATCCTGGACACCATGCGCACCAACATCGCGGTGGCCGAAGGCACCGACAACCTGCTGTGCCAGGATACCGGGATGCCCATCTACACTCTGACCATCGGCCGCGATGTCGAGGCCGACGGTTACGATCTGGTTCGGGCCATCCGCCGCGGCTGCGAGCGGGCGACCCGCGAATACCCGTTGCGGTCCTCGGTGGTCCACCCCCTGACCCGGATCAACAACCAGACTTCGTGCGGCATCGAGGTGCCGGTGGTGCATGTGGATTTCACCTACGCCCCCGAGACCCTCTCCATCGAAATGGTCCCCAAGGGCAGCGGCTCGGAAAACAATTCCTTCCTGCGCATGGCCATTCCCGCCGAGGGCATCGACGCCATCAAGCGCTTCGTGATCGAGTGCGTCGTCGCCGCCGGCGGCAAGACCTGCCCGCCGACCATCGTCGGCGTGGGGGTCGGCGGCACCTCGGATTTGTGCATGGCCCTGGCCAAACGCGCCGCCACGCGGGCGCTGGGCAGTTTCTGCGCCGACCCGGACGGGCGCCGACTGGAAGAGGAATTGTCGGCGGCGGTCAACCGCTTAGGCGTGGGACCGCAAGGGTTGGGCGGCGATTCCACCGCCTTCGCCGTTCAGGTGGAACTGGCCGCCACCCACATCACCATGAATCCGGTGGCGGTCAACATGCAGTGCCATTCCGCGCGGCGCGCCCGCGCCACCGTGACGCCCGCCGGCATCGAATGGGGGTATTGACCATGACCCATCACACCCTTTCCACCCCCATCGACGAAGACCAGGTACGCGCGCTGAAGGCGGGCGATACCGTCACCTTGCGGCGCACCCTGTTCGGCATCCGCGACGCCACCCAGATCCACATGTTCGATCGCGGTCGCACCACCCGCTTCGATCTGGCCGGCCATGCGGTGATTCACACCGCCCCCAACGTCCGCAAGGTCGAGAAATCGGCCGAGCATCCCGCCGGCTACGCCCGGTCTGCATCGGCACCACCACTTCGGACCGCATGGAGCGCTTCACCCGGCCCTTGATGGCCGAATACGGGGTGCGGATGATCGTCGGCAAGGGCGGCCTGCGCGATGATTCCCTGGCCGCCTTCGGCGAATTCGGCGGCGTCTATCTGGCCATCGTCGGCGGCACCGCCGCCCTGGAAACCACCTGGATCGATGCCATCGAGGATGTCGATCTCGACGATCTCAACCCCGAATCCCTGTGGAAGTTCCGCATCCGCGATTTCGGCCCCCTTTTGGTGGCCATGGACAGCCACGGCGCCAGCCTGTACGACGGCGTTCGCAAGAATGTGCGCGACAGCGCCGAACGGGTTCTGGCCGAACTCGGGGTCGGATCGTGACCGACATCCGCCGGCTGTCCACCGACATTCTGGTATTGGGCTCCGGCGGCGCCGGGCTGTTCGCGGCCCTGCACGCCCATCAGGCCGATCCCCGCCTGAAGATCACCGTCGCGGTCAAGGGACTGCTGGGCAAATGCGGCTGCACCCGCATGGTCCAGGGCGGCTACAACGTGGCCCTGGCCCAGGGCGATTCCATCGAACGCCATTTCATGGACACGGTCGAGGGCGGCAAATGGCTGGTCGATCAGGATCTGGCCTGGACCCTGGTCAACGGCGCGGTGGAACGCATCCACGAGCTGGAAAACGAACTGGGCTGCTTCTTCGACCGCAATCCCGACGGCACCGTCCACCAGAAGGCCTTCGCCGGCCAGACCTTCGACCGCACCGTCCATAAGGGCGATCTGACCGGCATCGAGATCATCAACCGCCTGTCCGAACAGGTGTGGGCGCGCGGCATCGACCGGCTGGAGGAACATCGCGCGGTGGACCTGATCCGCACCCCTGACGGGTCGGGTCTGGCCGGGGTGCTGCTGATCGACATCCGCAGCGGCGATTATCTGTTCGTGCGCGCGCGCGCGGTGCTGCTGGCCACCGGCGGCGGGCCGACCATGTACCGCTTCCACACCCCGTCGGGCGACAAAAGCTGCGACGGGCTGGCCATGGCGCTTCGGGCCGATCTGTCCCTGCGCGACATGGAGATGGTGCAGTTCCATCCCACCGGCCTGCTGGCCGGCGCCCATACCCGCATGACCGGCACCGTCCTGGAGGAAGGTCTGCGCGGCGCCGGCGGCTGGCTGCTGAACGGCGCCGGCGAGCGTTTCATGGAACGCTACGATCCGCGCGGAGAGCGCGCCACCCGCGACGTGGTGTCGCGGGGCATCTTCAACGAAATCCGCGCCGGCCGCGCCACGCCCGCCGGCGGGGTCCATATCCAGATGAGCCATCTCGGCCCCGACACGGTCCGCCGCCAGTTCAAGGGCATGGTCGAACGCTGCGCCGATTGCGGCTTCGATCTGGCCGGCGGCCGGGTCGAGGTGGTGCCGACCGCCCATTACATGATGGGGGGGCTGATCTTCGCCCCCGATTGCACCACCGCCCTGACCGGCCTGTTCGCCGCCGGCGAGGATACCGGCGGCGTGCACGGCGCCAACCGCCTGGGCGGCAACGGCGTCGCCAATTCCACAGTGTTCGGCGGCATCGCCGGCGACAGCATGGCCGCCTGGGTGGCGCGCAATCCCGGCTGGCGCGAACCCGACGCGGCCGCCATCGACGCGGCCATCGCGCGCTGCGAAGCCCCCCGCGCGCGGCCCGCCGGCGGATTGGAGGGCGTGCGCGAGGCGCTGTACACCTGCATGTGGGAGGATGTGGGCATCCTGCGCACCGAGGGCGGTCTTACCCGCGCCGCCCAGCGCCTGAGCGGGCTCAAGGCCGAACTGGCGGCCATCGGCGTCGGCGCCGACGACCCCGCCTATAATCTCGCCTGGCACGACTGGCTCAATCTCGACAGCCTGATCGACGTCGCCCGCGTCATCACCGCCTCGGCCCTGGCCCGCGAGAATTCCCGCGGCGCCCATTTCCGCGAGGACCACCCCGAAGCCGGCGATCTGGAAACATCGACCCATACCGTCGTGCGCCGCGACGGCGACGGAATCGCCGTGGACCACCGGCCCGTTTCCTTCACCCGCGTCCGGCAGGGCCAGACCCTGCTGGACGAAACCGCCGACTGACGCGGCGATGGCCCTGCCCTCCGCCGCGATTCTCACGCCCGCCGCCCTGACCGTCGCCTCGGCCTATGTCATCTACGGCATGACCGGCTTCGGCGCGTCGGTGGTGGCGGTACCGGTGCTGACCCTGTTTCTGCCCCTGCGCGCGGTGGTGCCCACCATGCTGGTCTTCGACCTGCTGGCGGGCCTGTTGGTGGGATTGCGCAACCGCAACATCCTGGCCCGCGCCGAAATCGTCCGCATCGTGCCCTTCATGCTGATCGGCATGGTGGCCGGCGTGACCCTGCTGGTGGGCCTGCCCCAGCGCCCGCTGCTTTTGACCCTGGGATCGTTCGTGCTGGCCTATGTGGGCTGGAGCCTGCTGCTGCCCCGCCGCAAGCAAACCATTTCCAGCCGGTGGGCGGCGCCGTTGGCCCTGGCCGGCGGCGTGTTCGGCGCCCTGTTCGGCACCGGCGGCCCGCTTTACGTCATCTACCTGACCCGGCGCATCCAGGACCCCCGCATTCTGCGCGCCACCGCCAGCACCCTGATATTCGCCAGCGGCGTGATCCGGCTGGGATTGTTCAGCGCCGTCGGCCTTTATCACCAGCCCGTCGTTCTGCCCCTGGCGGCGTTCCTGCTGCCCTTCGCCATGGGCGGCCTGTTCGTCGGCAGCCGCCTGCACCACCGCCTGCCGGCGAACCGGGTGATCCAGGCGGTGTGGGCGGTACTGGTGCTCAGCGGCCTCAATCTGCTGTGGCGCAACCTGTAGGGACGGAGTCAGCCGTCTTATCCCGATAGCCATATTTATAATTCTTTTGGCATATTTATGGTAGAATGGCCACGACCTTAGTCATGGAACAACGGTCGCGGCCATGGCCGCGTAAACATCCGGGGTAAGGAGTTAAGCCATGAATCACTTGAAAACGGGCTTGGCCGCAATCTCCGTCGCGGTCCTGCTGTCGGCCTGCGCCTCGACGCCGATGGGGCCGACCATCCAGGTCATGCCGGCACCGGGAAAATCGTTCAGCGTCTTCCAGCGGGATCAGGAAACCTGCAAGCAATACGCGGCCGACCAGGTGGCCGGACAGGCCCAAAAAGCCAATGAGAAGACCGCCGGAACCGCTCTTATCGGCACCGTCCTGGGCGCCGGCCTCGGCGCCGCCATCGGCCAGGGCGGAACCGGCGCCGCCATCGGCGCCGCCGGCGGCGCGACCGCCGGAACCGGGCTCGGAGCGGTGACCTCCAGCAAGACCCAGACCTCCATTCAGACGCAATACAACAACGCCTACGCCCAGTGCATGTATGCCAAGGGCAATCAGGTGCCGGGATTCAAAACACGACGGCCACCCCCGCCCGCGCGATAAGAGCGTGACGCTTCAGACACGAGGGCGACGCGAATGCGTCGACCTCGTGTCCTATGGTGCCAGGCGGCCTCAATCCGCCGTGGCGGAATCTCCGAGAATGAACTTTGGCACATATAACGTATTGCGTTATATAACGCATCGCGTTATATTTTTTCATGATTCAGAGCTTCGCCGATCCTGAAACGGAACTGATCTGGTCGGGACGGCAAAGCCGAAAGCTGCCGCCGGACATTCAATCGGTGGCGTTGCGGAAATTGCGCATGCTCAATCAGGCGCGTGTCTTGCAGGATTTGCGCGTGCCCCCCGGCAATCGGCTGGAGCCTCTCAAGGGGTCGCGCCAGGGGCGGCACAGCATTCGAATCAACGACCAATGGCGCATCTGTTTTCACTGGCGAGATGGAGGGCCGGGCGATGTCGAAATCCTCGACTACCATGACTGAGCTTTTGCCGAATCCCCATCCCGGTGAAATCCTGCTGGAGGAATTCCTCAAGCCCATGGATATCAGCCAGAATGCTCTCGCCAGGGCCGTGCATGTGCCGCCGCGCCGGATCAACGAGATCGTCCTGGGCAAGCGGGCCATGACCGCCGACACCGATCTGCGCCTTGCGCGCTATTTCGGGATGTCGGCGGGCTTCTTCCTCGGATTGCAGGCGGATTACGACCTGTTGGAGCGCCGCCGCGAGATCGAGGACGAGCTGACCGGCATAGAACCGAGAGCGGCGTAATGCCGCCCAAAAGTTGTTTAACTTGAGCCGCACACTCCTGAGCGGGGACCATCTGGCCACGACACGAAGAATAGGCACGGTCCTCCCGCCCCCTTGTCGAACTATCGCCATTCCCATTTCTCGATAGGTTCGTTAGAGGGCGCACATGGCACCGTCAGGCACCAATCTCCAGACCACCATTTTTCAGCGCACTTGTTCGCCATAGGTGACGCCCATACCATGGCTTCTTTCAACTTATAGAAAGCACCCCATGAGGCTCACCCCCAGCGCACCCGACATCAGGCCCGACGATGGCTTTAAGCCGGAAACTGATATCTTTGGCTATGAAGCGTTTGGGAGGCGATTCGCCAACCTCGTCCAGAATATCGACCAGCCTCTGACCCTTTTGTTGGAAGGCCCGTGGGGGAGCGGCAAATCGATTTTCATGCGCCAATGGGCCGGGCTTCTCCGGCAGCGCGGCGCGGCCGTGATCGAATTCGATGCCTTCGCCAACGATCATCACGAGGATGCGTTCGTGGCCTTGGCCGCCGAGATCGTCAAGGTCGCACGACAGCGTCTGGACCAGCATGATTCGCCAATTGAAAATTTCAGCGAAAAGGCAAAGAAAGTAGCGGTTGCACTGATGCCCATGGCCGCCAAAATAGCGATCCGGATCGGAACCATGGGCCTCTTTCACGGCGAGGAAATCATGGATGGGGCTGCGGATGTGGCGAAAGTCCTGGCCGACGAAGCAGCCAATGCGGCGGAGCGCGCAGTCGAGGACTATTTGCGGACGACGCGAGATGAACGTCAGGTCCTCGACGCCTTTCGAGACTGTCTCGCCAAGTTAGCCGCCGACATCGGCATGCCCCCTGAATCGCAGAGTGACAGCAAGGCATCGCCGCTGGTCTTTATCATCGATGAGCTGGACCGTTGCCGCCCACCGTTTGCCCTCGCCCTGCTCGAACGCATCAAGCATCTGTTTTCCGTTCCAGGCGTGACCTTCGTTCTGGTCACCAACCTCGAACAGCTTAAGGCGGCGGTTTGCGGAGCCTACGGCCAAGACACAGACGCGCATCTCTATCTCGAAAAATTTTACGATCTCAGGATCGTTTTACCGCGTGAACGCGAGGGCTACGCCAGCCAGAAAAGTCTGTACGCTACACATCTCTTCAAAAAACTGGACTTAAACGTAAGCGATAGAGAAACCGAAAATATACGGCATGCGATGGTAACCATTGCCAATATTCATCGATTATCATTTCGGAGCATGGAGCGGGTGGCAACCCATATCGCGTTGAGCGTTGCGGCCAGTGGAAAAGACGGCATAAAATCCGCCCCCTTGATCGTTGGCTTAGCAGTAATCCGGCAAATTAACTCCGGTTTATATGAAAAGGCTCGGGCGGGAATTTTGTCCTGGGACGACGCACAAGAGTTCTTTAAATTCCGTGATTGGCCAGAAGATACTAGAGAGTGGTTCACAAAATTTTGGCGTTTCTTTACAGACCCGGAAATGACGGATGAAGTTATTGGCGATTTATACAGGGCATTTGGCTATGTATCTTATAATCGACTTGAACTACTTCCGTGGGGAACCACGATGATGGATGATTTCAGCATGGCTGATAACTGAGGAGCTATGCCGCCAGACCTTTGAGCTGATCCAGCAGCGCCGCCGGCACCTCGACGCCCTCCTTGGCCGCCTTTTTGGCGATATCCAGGCGGCGCAGGCCGGGCAGGCGGACCTCCGGGTCCTGGGTCATGGCGGCGATCAGGACTTCCATGCGGTCGTAAAAGGTGTCCGATCCGGCCAGGGAACCGGGATCGACCACCAGGAAGGCCTGGCCGATGCGCGGGCGGTTGCCGGCCTCGGTGAAGAAGGAATCGGCCTCGAAGCCGAAGGCGGCGCCGGTCAGGGCGCAGGACAGCAATTCGACGATCAGCGCCAGCATGGCGCCCTTGACCCCGCCCACCGGCAGCATCGAGCCTTCCAGCCCGGCCTTGGGATCGGTGGTGGGGTTGCCGTCCTTGTCCAGCGCCCAGCCCTCGGGAATGGATTTGCCTTCGCGGGCGGCGACCATCAGCTTGCCGCGGGCCACCTCGGACAGGGACAGGTCGATGGCCAGGGGCGGCTCGCTGCGGCGGGGAAACACCGCGGCGATGGGATTGGTGCCGAACAAGGCCCGCCTGCCGCCCCAGGCGGGCATCGCCGCCGGGGAATTGCCGAAGGCCAGCCCGACCATGCCGGCGGCGGCGACCGGGGCCAGATGGTCGGCGGCGACGCCGAAATGATGGCTGCGGGTGACGCCGACAAAGGC
The DNA here is from genome assembly GCA_021848545.1 of Pseudomonadota bacterium. Classification (GTDB taxonomy): domain Bacteria; phylum Pseudomonadota; class Alphaproteobacteria; order Rhodospirillales; family Magnetospirillaceae; genus JAJZUL01. The sequence continues at coordinate 56,195 of JAJZUL010000010.1, read as the reverse complement.
GACGCCGCATTGGCGGGCGCGGCCGATGGCCTCGGTCACCGCCAGGGCGCAGGCGGGAAAGGCCAGACCTTCGCCGGCATCCACCAGACAGGCGGCCGCCCGTTCATGGACGATGCGCGGCACGGCGCCGCCCTCGACCCGGCCGTTGCGCAGGTGGGCGGCGTATTGGGGCACGCGCGACATGCCGTGGGAGGCCAATCCTTGCGCCTCGGCCGCCACCAGGGCGCGGGCGGTGACGGCGGCGGATTCGGCGCTGGCGCCGGCGCGGGCAAGGGCGTTTTCGGCCAGAACGGTCAAGTCATCCAAAGAGATTCTCGGCATGTCGGTCAACCCGTGGCAAGCAGCGTCGCGACCTTGTCGGCGACCAGGGTACTGACCCGCACGTTGGATTCGCGGGTGACCCCGCCGATGTGCGGCGTCAGGATGAGATTGGGAACGCCCTCCAGGCAGGAGCCGGCGGGCAAAGGTTCGGTGTCGAACACGTCCAGCGCCGCCCCCGCCAGACGGCCGCCGCGCAAAGCGTCGGCCAAAGCCGCCTCGTCGACGATGCCGCCGCGGGCGGTATTGATCAGCACCGCGCCGGGTTTCATCCGCTCCAGACGGGTCCGGTCGATCATGCCGCGCGTCTCGGGCGTCAGCGGCACATGCAGGCTGACGCAATCGGCCTCGGCCAGCACCCCGTCGAGATCGCGGCGGGCCACCCCGGCCTCGGTCCAGACAGGGTCGTCGGCGGCCACCATGCCGTCGCAGGCGATGACCCGCATGGACAGCGCCCTGGCCAGCCCCGCGGTGACGCGGCCGATGCCGCCGAAACCGATCAGCCCCAGCACCTTGCCCGCGCTTTCGCGGCCTTGGCCCAGGGCTGAGCGCGGCCAGCCGCCGGCGGCCATCGCGGCACTGGACAGATAGGCGCCGCGCAGCAGCACCATGGTCGTGGCGATGACGTATTCGGCCACCGCCAGGGCGTTGGCCCCGGTCGCCGGCGCCACCGCCACCCCCTGCGCCCGGCAGGCGTCCAGGTCGATATTGTCCAACCCCACGCCGAGGCGGCCGACCGCTTTCAGGTTCGGTCCGGCCACCAGCAGTTCGGCATCGACCCGGGTGCGGTTGCGCACGATCAGGGCGCGGGCCGTTCCCAGACGGGCCAGCAGAGCGGGCCGGTCATCCACCAGGGCCGGATCGTAATCGACGTCGAAACGCTGCCGCAGACTGCCGACCGCCCCGTCATCCATGAATTCCGGGATGACGATGCGGTCCCGGGACCGGCTCATGCCTGCATCCCCCATTTGCGGACGGTATGGGTTTCGATGATGCGGAAGATCAGGTTTTCGACCACCAGACCGATGATGATGATGGTCAGCAGGCCGGCGAACATCCGCGGGATTTCCAGCAGATTCTTGCTTTCATAGATGTACCAGCCGAGCCCGCCGGAACCCGAGCTGACCCCGAACACCAGTTCCGAGGCGATCAGCGTGCGCCAGGCGAAGGCCCAACCGATCTTCAGACCGGTCAGGATGTTGGGAAAGGCGGCGGGGATCAGGATCTTGAAGATGTAGGGAAAGCCGGTCAGACCGCAATTCTTCCCCACCATCCGCAAGGTCGGCGACACCGCCAGAAAGCCCGACTGGGTGTTCAGGGTCACCGCCCAGACCACCGAATGGACCAGCACGAAGATCAGGCTGCCCTCCCCCAGGCCGAACCAGATCAGGGCGATGGGCAGCAGGGCGATGGCCGGCAGCGGATTGAACATCGCCGTCAGCGTTTCCAGAAGATCGGCCCCCAGCCGCGTGGTCACGCCGAAAGCGGTCAGGATCGCGGCGACGATCACGCCCAGGCCGTAGCCCATGACCAGAACCTGCAGCGACACCCATATCCGTTCCGGCAGCACGCCGCTGAGGACGCTTTCCGTGAATGCGTGCACCGTCGCCGAAAAGGTCGGAAACAGCAGGCTGTTATGGACGATGCCGGCGCCGATCTGCCAGGCGACGATCAGCAGCAGAATCAGAAAGGATTTGCGCAGCGCGCCGACGCTATAGACCTTCTCGAAAGCCGACAGGGGTTTCTCGACCACGCCCAAGGTGGCCGGATCGGCCGGCGCGTGCTGGGGCTCGATCTGTCGAACGAAGCCGGATTCGGTATCAGACATGATGCGCCTCCGACGGGGCGACCGGGGCGCCCGCGAACAGCATGCCGTTGATGCGTTCCTCCAAGGCCGCCGCCCGGGCGGGATCGGCGCTTTCCTCGGCGATCCCCGCCAATTCGGCTTTGACCTGTCCGGGATGGGCGCTCAGCAACAAGATGCGGTTGCCCAGCTTGATGCCCTCGGGGATGGAATGGGTGACGAAAATCACCGTGAACTTGGTGTCTTCCCACAATTGCAGCAATTCATCCTGCATCTGGCGGCGGGTCAGCGCGTCCAGGGCGGCGAACGGCTCGTCCATCAGCAGCACGTCGGGCTCCATGGCCATGCCGCGGGCGATGGCCACCCGCTGCTTCATGCCGCCCGACAGCATGTGGGGATAATGGTTGGCGAACTTGGTCAGGCGGACCAGCTCCAGATAGTGCTCGGCCCGTTGGGCGGCCTTCCTGCGATTGCACTTCCCGCAGGCGATCATGGGGAACATGACGTTCTCCTTGACGGTCTTCCACGGCAGGAGCTGGTCGAATTCCTGAAACACCATCATGCGGTCGAACCCAGGCTTGTTCACCCGCATGCCCTTGAGATGGATCTCGCCCTCCGTCGGGGATAAAAACCCGCCGATCGCCTTCAACAGGGTCGATTTTCCGCAGCCCGACGGGCCCAGGAGAATATAGCGATCGGATTTGCGCACCTGAAAATCCACGCGATAGGTGGCGGTCACCAGATGGCGGGATGTCTTGTATTGCAGCGTCACCCCTCGAACATCGAGCAGTGGCGCCGCCGCACCGTTATTCACGTCCTGATTCATATCGTCAGCGACTCCCCGACGGGCCTGGATGGGAACGGCGACGTTCCGCTCAGCTTCCCGGAAGATTGTGAACATTGGGGAAGAACAAATCCTTCCACGACTTGGGATCGGCGTGAATGGTCCCGATCTTGTTCAGGAAGCGTACATATTTCATGACGTGCAGAGGCGTCGTCGTGAACTTGATCTGCGGGTTGTTCAGAATATCGACGATGTCGGCAAGGCTGTCGCGCTTGTCATGGGTGAATTTCAGGTACTGTTTCGCCGCCCATGTCTTATTTTTATTTATTTTAGCGATGGATTCGTCGAGCGCCGTGACGAACGCCTTATAGACCTTCGGGTTTTTCTTGTAGAAGGATTGGCGCGCCCAGATCAGGTTGAAGGTGGCCGGTCCGCCCAGGACGTCGAAGGAATTCAGGACGGTGTGCACGCCCTTCATCTTGAGTTCCAGTTCCTGGAAGGGCGGCGAGCCGAAATGGGCGTCCACGCCGCCGCTGGCCATGGCGGCCATGGCGTCGGGGTGGCTCATGGTGACGGTCAAGGGATCGAGCTTGGCGTAATGGGCGAAGCCGAAGGCTTTGGCCGCCGCCATTTCCAGGGTCACCGCCTGGATGGAGACCTTCACGCCGGGCAGGGCGATCTTGTCCTTGCTGGTGAAATCCTTGATCGAATGGACCTTGGGGTTGTTGGTGTTGAGCAGCAGCGGCATCGAGTTGATCGCCGACACGCCCTTGACATGATAATTGTCGCGGGTCTTGGCCCACAGGATCACCAGCGGCCCGACGCCGCCCGAGGCGAATTGCAGGGAATCGGAGAGAAGCGCCTCGTTCATGACCCCGCCGCCGGCGAATTTCACCCAAGTCACCTTGAGGTTCTTCACGCCCTCGGCCGCGGCCGCTTTCTGAATCAGCTTTTCCTGCTGCATGATCATCAATGGCAGGTAGCTGACGCCGTACTGTTCGGCCACGGTTATATGGTCGACCTCGGCCCGGGCGCCGGCTACGCCGACGGTGGCAAGTACCGCCGCCGACGCGGCGGATACGAACAATCGTTTTATGCTCATGGCGTTCTCCCCGTTCCTGTGTGATCGTTGTTCCTCTGCAGGCAGTGTTTTTTTGTTGTTTTTTTCATCTGATCGGGATCTTCGTCGCGATCAGGCGCTCTCGTACAACCGCGTCAACACGAATTCGCGGTGACCCAGGGCCTCGGCCGCGGTCAGTCGGCCATTGGCGGTGCGCAACATGCAGGCCAGCAATTTGTCGCCGGCCTCATCCAGATTGACTTCACGCTGAAGCAACCCGGTCACATCCACGTCGATGTGCTCGCTCATAGTGCGCACCGTTCGCGGGTTGGCGCAAAGCTTGATCACCGGCAGGATGGGATTGCCGATGATATTGCCCTGGCCGGTGGGGAAGAAATGGACGGCGTAGCCGGCGGCGGCGCACAGCGTCACCATTTCGGCCGCGGCCGAGGACGAATCCATGAACCACAGGCCGGGACCGGTGGGCGCCTCGGCCTTGTCGAGCACGCCGTCGATCATGCATTTCTTGCCGATCTTCTGGATATTGCCGAGGGCCTTTTCCTCGATGGTGGTCAGGCCGCCGGCGATGTTGCCCTTGGTCGGCTGGCTGTCGGACAGATCGTTGGTCTTGTGACGCTCGACGACCTCCTGATAGCGGTCGAACATGGCCATGAATTGCTTGGCGATTTCGGGGGTACGGCAGCGCGCCGCCACGATCTGTTCGCCGCCGGTCAGTTCGGTGGTTTCACCGAACAGCAGGGTGCTGCCCAGGGCGTAAAGCTTGTCGAAGGCGTTGCCCACGGTGGGATTGGCGCCGCACCCGGACGTGGTGTCGCTTTCACCGCACTTGGTGGACACCCACAATTCCTTCAGGGGGCAGGGTTCGCGCTGCTTCTCGCTGGCCCACTGGACGAATTCGCGGGCGGCGATGCTGGCCTTGCGAATGGTCTCATGGTCGCCGTAGCGTTCGATGCCGAAGCCCTGGACCGGCTTGCCGGTGGCGGCGATGCCGTCGACCACCTTCCTGGTCCATTCCTCCTCGATGCCGATCACCACCACGGCGGCGACGTTGGGATTGCAACCGGTGCCGATAAGAGTGCGGAAATGCAGATCCAGGTCGGCGCCGAACTGCAGCCGGCCATAAGGGTGGGGAATGGCCATCGTTCCCTTGATATTGTGCGCGACCGCCTCGCAGGCGGCGTTGGACAGATCGTCCAGGGGAAGGATGATGACGTGATTGCGAACCCCGACCCGCCCGTTTTCACGGCGATATCCGAGGAAGGTGGTCTCTTGGGAAATGGCGGACATGGGCGTTTCCTGATAGGTTGTGGCCGGCAAGCGGAGGGAGGCGGCAGCCTCTACCAGCGCTTGGTCTTGACGTTGTGGACATGCGTGTGATCACCGGCCCGGATCGGGGCGACGACCTTGCCGATATCCACGGCGTATTTCAGTACGGTGTCCCCGGGAGCCATGTCCTTCAGCGCGATCTTGTGCCCAATGGGAATGTCCTGTCGGGCGGTGACCGACGTCATCCGGTCCTCATCCATGATCCAGCCGGTGAGCTCGGCTCCCGCCGCCACACCTTCGACCACCACGACCCCCACGGAATCGTTGCCGTCGTGCAGAACGAAATGAATCATCGCCCCTCCTTTGCGCGCTGCCTGCGAGCACAACCACGAAGTTTTTCCATGATGCAGCTCAGCTATGTGATATATATGAGTTGAATGACAACCTACACCCCTGCCCGCATCGTCGCAACAGGAAATCGGACCCTCCGATGGCGCATGCGGCGGGCGATCGACGGAGCCTTTGTTTATTCGGGAAAAATTTGATGACGGATCATCACCAGAATCGGCGTTCGGTCGCCGACGTGCCGCTTGGGACCCCTCTGTACAAGGAGGTCAAACGTCAGATCACCGATTCGCTGCGATCGGGGGAATGGAAGCCGGGCGAGGCGATTCCGGCGGAAAAAGTGCTGGCCCAGCGCTTTTCGGTCAGCGTGGGAACCCTGCGCAAGGCGGTCGATGAACTGACCGCGGAAAACATCCTGATCCGGCACCAGGGGCGCGGCACCTTCGTGCCTTCGCACGGGCGCAGCCGGCACTATTTCTTTTCGTTCTTCCATATCGTCCGCCAGGACGGCATGCAGGAATTCCCGTCGGTCCAGCTGGTGGAATTCGCCCGGCGCGCCGCCGACGCGGACACGGCCGCGGCCCTGGGGATCGCCGTGGGCGCCAAGCTGATCACCTTCACCAACCGCCTCAGCCTGCAGGGCGAACCGATCATCCTGGATCAAATTTCGGTGCCCGCCACGCTGTTTCCGGGCCTGACCGAACGGATGCTGCGGGACCGCACCAGCACCGTCTATCAATTCTACCAGGAGCGGTTCGGGATCAGCGTGGTCCATGCCGACGACCGCCTGCGCGCGGCCAGCGCCAGCGACGCCCAGGCCCAATTGCTGGGGGTGCCGGAGGGATCGCCGCTGCTGCTGGTGGTCCGCATCGCCAGTTCGTTCCGCGGCCAGCCGGTGGAATTGCGCCATTCCTACGTCAACACGGCGCGGCATGAATATTCGGTGGATTTGACGGAGCGCGCGGATTGAGGGAATGCGGCTAAAATGATCCGTAGCCGTGACATTCGCCGTTCCGGAGCATGCCCGTGACCGACCTGCAACAATCCATCGACCGCCAGCGCCAGATTCTCAAGGGCTGGCTGGCCGGCCCCCTGGCCCATCTGGCCGAGACCTGCCGCAAGGTCTGGCCCGACCGGCCGGCGCTGGAGGCGTGCCTGATGGAGGGTCTGGCCGAACTGCCGTACGCCAAATACCTTTATCTTCTGGACGCCCAGGCCCGGCAGATCACCGCCAACGCGTCGCGCGCCGGACTGCTGGCGGAGCATTTCGGCCGCGACCGCGGCGACCGCCCCTATCTGGCGGAGGCCCTGGCGGGCGCCCCGCTTTCCCTGTCGGGAGCCTATATCAGCCGCAACGCGCGGCGCCCGTCCCTGACCGCCGTCCAGCGCATTCTTGACGAGAACGGCGCTTTGCTGGGCTATCTGGGCGCGGATTTCGATTTGCGGGAACTGCCCGCCACCCAGGCCCTGTACCAGCAACCCGAACAATGGTTGCAGATGAGGGGCGACCCGTCGATCCGCGCCGGTTTGTTCCACCAGCAACGGGTCACCAGCCCGATGGACGAGCATATCGACGAGGTGCTGGCCCTGCTCACCGAGCTGATCACCCAGCATGGCGTGTTTCACGCCAAGGTTCACTTTTCCAGTTCCCGCGTGACCCTGTGGCTGATGGACGACCCCTATCGCTACCGCCTGCACGGCTTCGACGATCTCAGCGACCCCAACCTTTGTTTCGCCTACCCGCGCCGGGAATACCCCGCCGACGCCGTCATCCCCGCGGACGCCATCCCCAAGATCCTGGACGTCTTTCGCGCCTTGCGCTTCATGGACGAAACCCTGTACCTGCGGGCCGGCACGCTCAACATCTTCAACGGAATCGTCGCCCTGACCTTTTCCTGCGACGGCTCCCATTACATGCCGTGGCGCGAATTCCTGGAAAAAAGCGTCGATTTCTGGCTGGGCACCAGCGCGACGCCCTGCGTGTGAGAGCCCGACCCAAAAGTCGCCATGGCGGCCTGCAAATGGATCACGCCCCCCCGATCTTGTCCTGGGTTTTGGTGTCGAAATCGCCGGCCTCGTGGCGCTCGCGGAGCTGTTCGGCCGGATCGCCGATCACGCGGTTGACCATCCGGCCGCGCCTGACCGCCGGTCGGGCGAGAATGGCGTCGGCCCACCGCTGGACGTTCCGGTAGTCCTGAACCGACAGGAACTCGGCCGCGTCGTATGACCAGCCCTTGGCCAACCCGCCATACCAGGGGAAGGTCGCGATATCGGCGATGGTGTAATCGTCGCCGGCGAGATAGGGGGTTTCCGCAAGCCGGCGGTCAAGCACGTCGAGCTGCCGCTTCACCTCCATCGCGAAGCGGTCGATGGCGTATTCGATCCTGGTCGGCGCATAGGCGTAGAAGTGCCCGAAGCCGCCGCCAAGATAGGGCGCGCTGCCCATCTGCCAGAACAGCCAGTTCAGGGTTTCGGTCCGGCCGGCCACATCTTGGGGCAGGAAAGCGCCGAACTTTTCCGCCAGATAAAGCAGGATGGAGCCGGATTCGAACACCCGGACCGGGTCCGGGCCGCTGCGGTCGAGCAAGGCGGGGATCTTCGAATTCGGATTGACCGCCACGAAACCCGACCCGAACTGGTCGCCGTCGGTGATCTTGATCAGCCAGGCGTCGTATTCGGCGCCGGCGTGCCCCAGCGCCAGCAATTCCTCGAGCATGATGGTGACCTTGACGCCATTCGGCGTACCCAACGAATAAAGCTGGAGCGGATGCCGTCCGACCGGCAATTCCTTTTCGTGGGTCGGGCCGGCGATCGGCCGGTTGGTGGCGGCGAAGGCGCCGCCGCTGGGCTTGGTCCAGGTCCAGACCTTCGGGGGCGTGTAATCGGCGGAATCGGACATGCTCGTCTCCTCGATCGGTGGCGGCCGGTTTGCGTCTCGCGGACGGATCAAAGACCGGGCCGGCGCCCGCCGGAACCGTGAATGGATCGGGCCAACGTCTTCCGCCAGGGGAATCGGGTGACCCCGCTTCCCCTGCATTATGTATATTTCCCTCAATCGCCGGGCGGGCGCGTCCGCGCCCTTGGCTATCCTCGCTTGCGCTCCGAGGCCCCGATGGAGCCTCTCCGCACGCTGCGGCGGCCTCAACGGCCTAGTCGCTCCGCTCCAACGCGCCTTCACCCGATTACCCTGCGTCTTCCGCCCATTCCCGGGAATTTCGCTGCTCAAAGTACGAAAAATGAATTACGCTTGAGAAATTGTCGACCCGTCCTTCAATCATCGCGAAACGGGGCTTCGATGAAAACACTGCTCATTTCAGTGGCCGCCGCGGCGTTGATCCTGACCGCGCCGATGGCATTCGCCGACAACGATCAGCGCGGGCCGCAGCCCCGGCACGAAACCGGCCGATCCGCTCACGGCAATCCGAAAACGTCTCAACGGGGCGGTCCGCCCGACGATGCGCATCGCCGAAAGCCCGGCGATGCGGGGCGGCGCGACGATTCGAATGCGGGCCGCCCGCCTCACCCGGTTCCCGAGGGCAGAGGCGGGGCTCCGCGCGGCATGACCGGCGGCCGGCCTTCCGCCCCCCCGCCTTCCGCCCCCCCGCTTTCCGCCCCCCCACCTTCCGCCCCCCCGATGCAAAGGGCGCCGGCGCGCGGCCAGGACGCGTCGCGCGGCGCTCATGGCACCATCGATCTTCGCGCCTATCGGCGCAACATGACCGCACGGCAACGGTTCCGCGTGCGCGCGTATCGCGCGCCGCACGGCTATTCCTATCGCCGCTGGTCCTATGGCCAGTACCTGCCCCCTCTCTACTTCGGCAGCCCCTACTGGATCGGCAACTACCACCTTTACCATCTGATGGTGCCGCCGAGCGGTTATGTCTGGGTGCGGTTCGGCCCCGATGCGCTGCTGGTCTCTTTATATTCCGGCGAAATCATACAAGTCGTGTACGGACTGTTCTACTGAGAGCCGCCGAGCCTCGCGACCGCCATCCGGCGGCCGGGCGTGAAGGCCGTCAACGGGGGTGTTCCATCGCGTCGGAACAAGGATCTGCCGTCATCTTCAACCAGCAGGGTCTGATGGTCAGCCTCAGCATCGAAGGCACCAAGATTTCGCGCATCAGGCGGTAAGCCATTGATGGACGGCGGGATTGCGGCGGCGGATCGCCCCGAATCGGGCGCGGGAGATTGCCGGCAAGATCGACGACCTGTTCCAGCCTTCGATTCCGTCCGGCTCGTTATACCGTCGGGTTTCGCTCAGGCGCCGCGCGGGCTTGAACCTTATCCCGATGAATCACCCTCATCGGGATTTGGCATTACAGGGTCGCCCCCTCTCCACCCACACCACCACGCGCCCGCAAGGCTTCGTAGAGACCGGCCTGCTCGATCAGGATGTCCTTCAGCCCGTGCTGGACCTTCTCGGATTCCAGAGCCTGCTTGCTCATGCTGGTGTGGGCGGCCAGAGCATCCATGATGGCGTTCATCAGTTCCTTGGCCAGATCGGGCGAGGCGGCGAACTGTTCCTTGGTGTTATTGGCGGCCTGTTCGGCCAGCACCTCGGATTCCATCAACTTGCCCATCAGCACGTTGTTCACATAGATCAGCTTGTCGTCGTCGGTCAGGTCGCCCTCGAACAGGTCGTTGACCTTCTCGATGATCTCGGCCAGCAGGGCCTTTTGCTTGTCCCGCACCGCGCCGGTGCCGGGTTCGGACAAGGGCTGCAACGTCTTGCCCTCGCCCTGGTTCAGCGACAGGTCGCGCTTGCCTTCATTGCGCAGAGTGTGATGGGTCAGCCGGATACCCGACAAATCCACGCCTTCGCGTTCGCGCCCGAAATCCAGCAGGGGCAGCAGACGGCGGAAGAAGAGGAAGCGCTTTTCGATGTCGGTGTTGCCATAGTCGAAAATCTGCGCCAGGAAGGAATAGACCCGCAGGAACACGCCCAGGTCACGCTTGAACAGGACCAGGGCGGCCATTTCGTCCTTGGAATCCGTCTCGGCCTTTGCGTCCCCCGCCGCCCTGGCCGCTTCGATGGCGGCTTGCAGGGCCTTGTAGCGTTTCAGCAGGCGGTCGGCGACGGGGGCGATGGCGGCGCCCAGCTGGGCCTGGGACGCCTTGGGGTCCATCTCGACCGCCACCACCCGCTCGACCTCGGCATCGTCGTAATGGCCCTGGGCGTCCAGCTTGGCGCGAAGGTCATAGACCAGATTGGGGTCGGTGACGCCTTCCAGTTCCGCCGTCTCGTAATAGGTCTTGAAGGCGGCCAGCACGTCCCGGGGCTCGTTGACGAAGTCCAGGATATAGGTGGTGTCCTTGCCGGGATGGGCGCGGTTCAGACGCGACAGGGTCTGCACCGCCTGGATACCGGCCAGCTTCTTGTCCACATACATGCCGCACAACAGCGGCTGGTCGAATCCGGTCTGGAACTTGTTGGCCACCAGCAGGATCTGGAATTCGTCGGTATCGAACGCCTTGCGCATGTCGCGTCCGGCCAGGGTGGGGTTCAGCGCCTTGCTGTTTTCGGTAAAGCCGTCCGGCCCCAATTCCGCGTCCCGCACCTCGCCCGAGAAGGCGACCAGGGTGCCGATCTTATAGCCCTGTTCCTTGATATATTTGTTGATGGCCAGTTGCCAGCGCACCACTTCCTGACGGCTGGCGGTCACCACCATGGCCTTGGCGCGACCGTCCAGCAGCGGGGCGACGGTGGCGCGGAAATGTTCCACCACCACCTTGACCTTCTGGCTGATGTTGTAGGGATGCAGCCGCACCCAGCGCATGATGCCCTTCAGCGCCTCGGCCTTGTCCACCTGGGTTTCGTCCCATTCCTGGCCGCCGCTGGCCAGTTTGAAGGCCAGCTTGTAGGAGGTGTAATTCTTCAGCACATCCAGGATGAAGCCCTCCTCGATGGCTTGGCGCATGGAATAGACGTGGAAGGGCACGGGCAGGTTGTTCGGCCCGGCGGGCTGGGTCGGATCGGGGCGGCGTCCGAACAGCTCCATGGTTTTGGCCTTGGGGGTGGCGGTGAAAGCCACATAGGTGATTCCGGCCTGGTTGGCCCGCGCGGCCATCTGCGCCGCCAGCACATCCTCGGCGCTGATTTCGCCGCCGTCCTCCAGCTCCTTCAATTCCTCGACCGACAGCACTTGCTTGAGCGTCGCAGCGGCGGTGCCGGTCTGCGAGGAATGGGCCTCGTCGGCGATGACGGCGAAGCGTTTGCCTTGGGTGGCGGCCAGTTCCTGCACCTCGGCCAGGGCGAAGGGAAAGGTCTGGATGGTGCACACCACGATCTTCTTGCCGTCGGCCAGGGCCTCGGCCAGTTGGCCGCTTTTGCTTCCCTTCTCGCTGGTGATGGTGGCGACCACGCCCTTGGTGCGCTGGAACGAGAAGATGGCGTCCTGCAACTGGTCGTCCAACACGGTGCGGTCACTGACCACCAGCACCGAATCGAACAGCTTGGCCTGGGCGGCATCGTGCAGATCGGCCAGGAAATGGGCGGTCCAGGCGATGGAGTTGGTCTTGCCCGACCCCGCCGAATGCTGGATCAGGTATTTTTGCCCCGGCCCTTCGGCCAGCACCGCGGCCACCAAGGCGCGGGTGGCATCCAACTGGTGATAGCGGGGGAAGACGATCTTGGTGATCTGCTTCTTGGAATCGCGCACCGCCACCACATAACGGCCCAGGATTTCCAGCCAGGATTCGGGCGCCCACACCTGTTCCCATAAGTACGCGGTGGCGTGGCCCAAAGGATTGGGCGGATTGCCCGCCGCGCCGTCATCGCCCTGGTCGAAGGGCAGGAAAGTTGTGTCGGGGCCTTCCAGCTTGGTGGTCATCCTGACCAACGCGTTGCTGACGGCGAAATGCACCAGGGCGCCGCGCGGAAAATCCAGCAACACCTCGGCCGATCCCTGGCCCTTGGGCCTGGGGTTGCGGTCGAAACGGTACTGATCGACGGCGTCGTCCACGCGTTGGGTGAAGTCGCTTTTCAGCTCCACCGTCGCCACCGGAAGGCCGTTCAGGAACAGCACCAGATCGATGCAATTCTCGTTGTGGAGCGAGTAACGCACTTGCCGCACCACCCGTAACCGGTTGGCGGCGTACTTGGCCTGCAATTCGGGGTTCAGGCCCAGGGCGGGCTTGAACTGGGCCAGGGCCAGGGGCTGGCGCAGGCCCAACAACTCGACCCCGAAACGGATCACGTCCAAGGTGCCGCGGTCATCCAACTGCTTGCGGATGCGGTCCAGCAAAGTGGCTTCCGCCGCCGCGCCGTGGCTTTTGCTCAAGGACTCCCACGCCTTGGGCTGGGTCTGTTTCACCCAGGCCAGCACGTCGGCCGGAAACAGGGCGCGGGCACGGTCATAGGCGCCCGCGTCGGCGGGATCGTACAACCAGCCCTGCGCGGCCAAACCAGCGCAGATGTCGTTCTCGAACGCGATTTCCTTATGCAGGGCGCTCATGCGGCCTCCTGGGACGAAACAAGGCCGCGCACGTCGATCTTGCCGGTGATTGCGGCGGAAATCAGGGCGGAACGGTGTTCTTTCAGCAGCTCGATGGCGCGTTGGGCTTCGGCGGTGAGGGCGTCGAACTTGGCGGTTTGGTCGTTGAGAAAGGCGACGATGACGGATTGTTCTGGAACGGGGGGAAGGGGAGCCGCCATTCCCAAGATCGTCCCTTGGCCAATATTCTGCATCGAACTGCTGGCGCCCGTGGCAGCCAGCTCAATCTGTCCCCGCGCCAAGCCGGTACCGAGAAAGAAGGCAACGAAATCCGGTAGAGACGCGGTTTCATCCAGGCGCAGGCGGTAGAGTTTGTCAGACAGCATCAATCGAGGGTAATCGGCGTGAGCGACAGCGGCACCGCCAACCAATTCCTTGGTGTTGGCCCGCGAAATCAAAAGATCACCTGCCGCAATACCCAGTGATGGAATTGGCTCCAATTCCTCGGGTAGCCTCTTGTTCTCTGACGGTTTGAATACCCCGCCATTAACACAGCCGACCTTCAGAACGCCCCATTCCTCTGCCGTTTCCACGGGGAAGCCTTCACATTGGGGACTCCAACCCTGCTCAATCGACAGGGTGTGATACTTGATTCTAACCGCGTCCCAATGCGCGGGCACCTCGCCCAGCCATTCGATGCCGCTGTCCTTCATGGGGGCGGACGGATCAAGCCCCTTGGTGACGGCGTGGGAGATGACGGCCTGGCGCTTTTCCTTCAGCAGCGCGATCAACTTTTCCTGCTCGGCCACCAGGGCATCAATCTTGCCCGTCTCGCGGTCGAGGAAGGCGGCGATGGCGGATTGTTCGGAAGGCGGAGGCAGCAGGACCGGCAAGCGAGAATGGTACTGCGGGTCCAAGTCCCACTGGTTCACGCGGATTCCCTTGGAGACCATCATATAGGCCGCCGCATATTCCGAGGATCGGAGTAGGTAATGCAGATATTCGGACGAATTGTCATGAAGCGGCTCATAGATGAAGTAAGCTGGACTCACGATGCCGCGATACCTCGAAATCCCGACAGATCCCTGCCACGCTTTCATCTTGTTGATGGCCAAACACCCAGGCTCAACCAACTGATATGCTGTCAGGTCTTCCGACGCATTATTGAAATTGTCGTCCCGACTGGCTTTGGGAACCACACCATAATCCCGATAGACCGACAGCAATTCTGCTTCTGGAAACCCCGTGCGCTTGGTCCTGCGGAACATGGTCCATAGGGGAACGGCATTCCAATGCGCGGGCACCTCGCCCAGCCAGTCGATTCCGCTGTCCTTGTAATCCGGGTAGCGGGGAAAGGTCATTCCTCGCCCCCCTGGGTCTGGGGGATGGCTTCGATCTGCTCATCCTGGCGTTCACCATAGGTCTGCTTGGTGTCTTTCACGACCCACAGCTTTCGTCCATTCGCCGACTGACCTTCAGCATGTTGTCATGGCTGACGCTGCCAGCATGGGTCAGCACCGCCCGTTCGGCCAGTTTCAGGTACTGGTCGGCAAAGCTGATCCAGTCGGCCATGGTGGTTTGCTGGCGGCGTTCGGCGCGGTCCTCGGCCAGGTCCAGGAAGGCGGAGACGAGGCGGTCGAGGTCGCGCATCTCGGCATCGGCCAAATAATTCTTGGCGGTGGCGACGTCGATCTTGCGCACCTTGGTGCCCGACCATGCGTTCAGGCCCATGTTGGGCTTGGCGGGGTCGGCGCGGTCCAGGATCAGTTCGGCGGCGGTGTGGCCGGTGACCGCCCACAGCATCTTGTTCTGGATGGTCTGGAAGAAGCGCCGGGCGGTCTCGGCCGTCTTGTCGTAATCCACGGCGGTGGCGAACAGGTCACGCACCTTCTGATAGAACCGCTTTTCCGACGCCCGGATTGCGCGGATGCGTTCCAGCAGGTCATCGAAATAATCCAGACCGGCGGCGGGTTCCTTGAGCCGGGCATCGTCGATGGCGAAGCCCTTGATCAGGTAGTCCTGCAACACCGTGGTCGCCCAGCGGCGGAACTGGCTGCCGCGCGGGCTGCGGACGCGGTAGCCCACCGCCAGGATGGCCTCCAGCCGATAATGCTTGGTCTGGTAAGACTTTCCATCGGCGGCAGCTGTCAAGTAATCCTTGACGACTGAAGCCTCGGCCAGTTCGGCATCGCGGAAAATGGTTTTCAGGTGCAGGCTGACATTCTGCTTGGTGGTCTGAAACAGATCGGCCATCTCGGCCTGGGTCAGCCAGACGGTGCCATCCTGGATTTTCAGGCGCAGTTGGGTGCCGCCGTCCTCGGTGTTGTAGAGGATCACCGCGTCGCTCATCCGGCGATTTCCCCCAGCATGGCCTGGATGCGGCCCACCACCTGCTTCAAATCGGCGTCGATGACATCCAGCGGGCGCGGCGGCTGGAACACGTAGAAGTGCCGGTTGAAGGGGATTTCATAGCCGATCTTGGTCTTGTCGGGGTCGATCCAGGCGTCGGGCACATGGGGAGCCACCTCGCGTTTGAAGTACGCCTCGACGTCCTGATCCAGCGGCACGTTTTCGGTATCGCGCAGCTTGGGATCGGGCACCTTCTTGCCCTTGGCCTTACCCTTCTGGCCCAGCACCGGCTTGCCATCCGCCATCAGCGGGCGTTCCACCGTGATGGTGCGGTAGCCGAAATCGGCATTCTTGAAGATGCGGCTGATGGGCTTGCCGTCCGCCTCGGCCGCCTTGAACCCGCCGAACAGGCGGGTGATCTCGGCGATATGGTCGTCGGACAGTTCCTTGCGCTTGGACCCCAGGGATTTGCGCATCTTCTGCCACATGCCGGACGCGTCGATCAGTTGAACCTGCCCCTTGCGGTGGGCTGGCTTGCGGTTGCTGACGATCCAGACATAGGTGCTGATGCCGGTGTTGTAGAACATGTCGGTGGGCAAGCCGATGATGGCTTCCAGCAGGTCGTTTTCCAGCACGTAGCGGCGGATTTCACTTTCGCCGCTTTCCGCCCCGCCGGTGAACAAAGGCGAGCCGTTCAACACGATGCCGAAACGCGAGCCACCTTCAGCGACGGGCCGCATCTTGGCGATCAGATGCAGCAGGAACAGCATGGAGCCATCGGATACACGCGGCAGGCCGGGGCCGAAGCGCCCGTTATAGCCCAGGGTTTCGTGTTCTTTGCGGACCTCCTTTTCCACCTTCTTCCATTCGACGCCGAAGGGCGGGTTGGACAGCATGTAGTCGAAGGTGGTGGCGGGATGGCCGTCCTCGGACAGGGTGTTGCCGAAGACGATCTTGGACACGTCCTGACCCTTGATCAGCATGTCCGCTTTGCAGATGGCGTAGGATTCGGGGTTCAGTTCCTGGCCGAACACGGTCAGGCGTGCCTTGGGGTTGTGTTCCTCCAGATATTCGCCGGCGATGGACAACATGCCGCCGGTTCCCGCCGTGGGGTCATAGATGGTCCGCACCACGCCCGGCTTGGACAGCACGTCGTCATCCTCGATGAAGATCAGGTTGACCATCAGGCGGATGACTTCGCGGGGGGTGAAATGCTCACCGGCGGTCTCGTTGGACAGTTCGGCGAACTTGCGGATCAGTTCCTCGAAGACCAGACCCATCTGGTGGTTGCTGACCTGATCGGGGTGCAGGTCAACCTGGGTGAAGCGCTCGGTCACCTGATACAGCAAGCCGGCCTTGGCCAGGCGCTCGATCTGGGTGTGGAACTCGAACCGCTCGAACACGTCGCGCACGGCGGGGGAGAAGCCATTGATATAGCTGTAGAGGTTCTGGCTGATGTGGTCCTGGTCGCCCATCAGCTTCTTCATGTCGAGCGGCGAGACGTTGAAGAAGCTTTGGCCAGCCACCCGCAGCACGAAGGGATCGGGGGTGATGCCCTGGGCCTGCTTGGCCTGATACTCGGCCAGGACGGCGGGTTTGGTCGCCTCAAGGACGCAATCCAGACGGCGCAGAACGGTGAAGGGCAGAATGACGCGCCCGTATTCGGACTGCTTGTAATCACCGCGAAGCAGGTCGGCGACAGACCAGATGAACGCCGACAGGGTTTGCTGATTCATGGTGATCGCGGCCTCGTTACATCGCGTAATTGCGGGTGGGACGGACGTTAAGGCCAGCTACCATTACACGCAAGTCGTCGTCAGAAAACCATATGACTTTCAAGCGCGGTTGCAGGGCGGATGCCTGAAGCCCCCGATGTTCCGGGTAAACATTTCGAATGACGGTGATGGGTCGGCAAGATCGCGCCGTGCCTGGTCGGGCTGGAGGCGTGTGGGTCGTCGCATTATTGGGCCCGGCAAATTGCGGCGCGGGGCCATGAGGTTCGGTGGTTGCCGCCGGCGCGGGTGAAGTTCCAACCGGCGAAGCCAGTGCAGCAACTTCCGCCCCCGTCCTACCCCAGTGTCTCCTCCACCATCTTGGGATTCCGTTCCAGCATCGCCAGCAGCACCCGCGCCGGTCCCTCCGGCGCCCGGCGGCCCCGCTCCCAATTGCGCAGCGTGGCGGGGGATACGCCGATACGGCGCGAGAAGGCGGCCTGGGACAGGCCGGTGCGGCGGCGGATGGCGGCGACATCGACGGCGGCGGGGATGTGTACCACCAAGCCCGCCACGTCCTCGCCCCGCGCGTGGACCAGGGCCTCGTTGAGGCCCTGCATGATGCGTTCGGCTGCGTCGCCCATTACCGTGTCCTTTCCCGCCAATATCCCGGCCGCTACGCGAACCCCAGGAACAGCGCCAGCGAGCGGTTGACCGCCACCATGGTCACGTCGTCCAACCGGCCGAAGGCTTCACCCAGCTTGTCGCGCTTCACGCTCATGGCCTTGTCCACCATGATTTGCGAAGGGGCGCGTAAGCCGTTTTCCGGCGTCGGTTCCACGGTCAGGCGGAACAGCGGCGCATCGACCATCAGGCTGGACACCAGCAGAACGGTCACGGTGGCGTGGGCGTCGAACTGGTCGGATTGGATCACCAGGGCGGGGCGGGGCTTGCCGAAATCGCCTTGGACGGCGACCGTCACCAAATCCCCGCGTCTCATGCCGTCCAGCCGTCAACATCCGTCAGGATTTCGTCCATCAAGGGGGCCAAATCGGACTCTTTGGCGTCGGCCTCGGCCGCCAACGCCGATTGCCGCCGGCACTCTTCGGCGAAGCCGGGACGGCGGGTATCCGGAACCCATATCTGCAAGGGCCGCAATCCGGCGGCCCGCAATCCGTCCCGATGCTGATTGACGCGCTTCGCCGAACTCGATGCCATGGTGGCGCCCTCCGTTACATGTAACAAGATAAACTACAGCGTCCGCGGCCGCAAGGTCGCACCCGACGACAATAAGGGCTCCCCCCTACCCCACCGCCCCCGCGTCGGACGGAAAGCCCTCGAACGCGAACGGATTGAGGAAGGACCGGCCCCATAGCAGGGTGCGATCAACCTCGCTCAGACCCGCTTCGTCGCAGACGGGCCGCCAGTGCGCCGTGATGATTTCGACCTGATGGGCGATCAGGGCGCGGGCCTGGGCCGGGGTCAGGTGGTAGTGCGCCGCCGCCTCCAGGCAGACGGACAGCCGGCTCAGCCGGTTGTCGCCGATGATCGCCATCGCCTGCGACGCCTCGCCGCCGGTCCGGGCTTGGGGGCAGAGGTCGTAGGCGGGGGTCAGGCCGAGCGTCCCGCCATCCCAAAAGGCGGCATGGTTGCGGGCGTGATCGTCGGTATTGCCGCACAGGATGTTGAAGACCAGGCGGTTGAACAATTCGCGCAAGGACGCGGCGGGCTCGGCGAAGCGGTGGCGAATTTGCGTCGCCAACTCCTCATAGCTGGCATAGCGGGCCTCGGTCTCGTCAAGGTTCAGCAAGGTCAGCGCCGACACGATCCCCCGCCGCGTCCAGCCCGCCGCGACGCGGCGGCGGTCGAAGCGTTCGACCAGCAGCACGTCCTTGCCCAGCGCCCGCTCCAGCCGCACCGGCGCGGCGTCGATGCCGACCAGCCGCGCCAGCCGCATGGCGACGAACTCGGCCTTCACCACGCTGTACAAATCGGTGCCGGCCGAGAATTTGGCGATGAATTTCCGCCCCTCCGCGTCGATCAGCGCTTTCGGGCGGGCGCCGCCGATCGACGTTCCATGCTGAAGCGCCTGGTCCAGTTCCGGGGTCAGCGGCACGCCCCGTTCCACCCGGTCGGCCGACGCCATCAATTCTTCGAGGGTGGCGCTTTGCCGCTGGCGGGCGACGTACGCGGTCGGCGATCGCTGGAAATCGAGCATGCCGATCCGGTCCGAGCCGGATTCCAGCAGATAGGCCCGTTCGTCGAGGTCGAAAGCGCCGGCCCCGCCCCCCTTGCGGCCCATAAGCCGGTTGATGATGACCCGGCGCCCCCAGGCGTCCGGCGATCCGTCGCGGATGCAGCTTGGCAGCGCCATCCGCTCGGTGGGCGCGATGACCCCCTCCCGCAACGGCAATTCCGGGTCATAGAGCGCGATCGCATCGGCGCGCGCGAGATAGCTGCGCCCGTAATTGAAAACCAGCCGTCCGTCGCCCGCGCGCGACAGCAGCCCGGCCACCACCGGATCGGTCGCGCCGGGAAGCCAGACCCAGACATAGGCCTCCTCGGCCGCCTTCGGGTCAGAAGTCATCCTTCACCACCGTCCGCTGCCGGCGAACGGCTTTCGGCATCAGGCGCAATTTGGCCGCCTGCTCCGCACGGCGCTCGCCCAGCCGATCCCGGTCCTCCTCGAACAAGGGAACGCCGACGATGGTCGCCGCCTCGAAGACAAGGCCGATGCCGCATCGGGGGTCGCCCTGCTCGATCCGGCGCATCATGTCGCGCGACACGCCGACACGGGTCGCCAGCCCCTCCACGCTCAGCTTCCGCTCGATCCGGTTGGCGCGGATCAGCTGACCGAGAAGGGTGAGCGCATCCCGCGCGGGGCGGGAATAGGCGCGAGGGGTTGGTTGCCTGGTTTGTGCGGGCATGGCCACACCCTGTCATAAACCGCCAAGAAAATCAAGAAAATGGCTTATATATAAGTCTCAATGAACGATAAAGCTTATAAATAAGCCATATCCGCCAAAACGGCTTAAGCCTCCCCGCCCGAACACGGGCGAACGCATGGGACCATCCAGCATGGTCCGATTATTCGATCTGAATTGGGATTATCGGCTGAAAGCCGCAGAAGGCTTGGAGCGGGTGAAGGGAATCGAACCCTCGTCGTAAGCTTGGGAAGCTTCTGCTCTACCATTGAGCTACACCCGCGGCCCGAAGACCGCCGGCCCAGGCCGGTGCGGTCTCTCAAGGGACCGGCATTATGCCAGAACGGGGGCAGCGTGCAATCTTGTCCTTCGCGCGCGGCCCCCTTTGGTTCAGTTCCCGGCCGTATCCTGGACGACCACGCCGTACCAGCCCAACCCCTCATAGGTTTCGTAGCCCGGCGTCAGGGCGAAGCCGACGATGTGGTCGCCGTCGCGATAAAAGCCCTGGGTCCGCCCCTCGGTCTTCAGGGTGAAGGTTTCACGCAACAGGCCGGCGCCGTCCGACGCGGCGATGATCCGCCCGGCCGAATCCAGCACCAGACAGCGGGTGATCGCCTTTTCCGTTTCGGTCAGGCGCACGCCCTTGACCGCCGCCGACGATTGGTTGGACCAATCGAAGAAGATCCCCAGCACCCCCAGCGCCCGCCCATCGCTTTCGCCGCCCTCGCGGATGGCCGTGGCGTAGGTCGCCACCGGCTGGCGCCCCAGAACCGGATTGGTCGCGATGTCGGCCACGGCGAAATCAGTGCCGTCCCTGGTGGCCAGACCCGAGCGGAACCATTGTTCGCTCGACACGTCGGTGCCCACCGCGTCCGGGTAAAGGTCGGGGCGGCCGTTGGCGACGACGCGCCCCCCGCAATCGGCCACCCACAGATCGAGATAGACCGTATAGGAATCGAGAATCACCCCCAGACGATGGGAGGCATGACGCCGGTTGTCCTTCGTCGGCGCCGACAGCGCGTCCACCACCGCCTTGTCGGTCGCCCACCAACGCACGTCGCACGAACGCTCGTACAGATTCCGGTCGATGATGTCGATGACGTTATGGGACAGGTCGGCCAAACGCTCGCCCCGCACCGTGACCAGGGAGTGGGCGAAGTTCTGGCCCAGATCGGCCAAGGTGTCCAAGCGATTGCGCAATTGCTCCTGCAACGCGCCGG
The DNA here is from genome assembly GCA_021848545.1 of Pseudomonadota bacterium. Classification (GTDB taxonomy): domain Bacteria; phylum Pseudomonadota; class Alphaproteobacteria; order Rhodospirillales; family Magnetospirillaceae; genus JAJZUL01. Next base: position 34,959 of record JAJZUL010000010.1, on the reverse strand, counting down.
TCAGATCGGAAATCTCGCCGGAAATGCCCTTCACCTCTTCGGCCACCACCGCGAATCCCCGGCCCAGATCGCCGGCCCGCGCCGCCTCGATGGTCGCGTTCAAGGCCAGCATGCGCGATTTATGCGTAATGGCGTTGATTCGATTGATCTTGTCGTCGGCGACGACCGAAACCTCATGCGTCAGCTTCAGCAGGCTTTCCATGCTCGACATAGGGTATTGCTCCTCATTCACTCATCCGCCCCGGATGGGTCAAAGCGACGTCCGAAAGCCCTCCCCGCTTCCGAACGCCACTGCGCACAACAGCAAGACCCATGCCAGAGGCGGCATTCCACCGCACGCCAGCCACAGCCCACCTTCGGATCATTCATTCGCCAGCGATATCGCCTGGAATGATTAAAAGTGTGGCAGATGGCGCCAAATCGGGATGTTGATCAGTCTTACAGCTTTCGCCTGCGATTCGTGCACCATACATCCGTAATGCGCATAAAATAAGCAATTATGGGTGCATTAAGGGGACGCAAAACACGAACCCCACCCGGCGCTGCCGGGTGGGGTCGGATTCATGAAATCGGGTAAATCAGGGTCGGATGCGTTAACCGCGTCAGGCCGACCGCGCCTGCTCCCGACGCGCCGCCGCCTGATGGTCGGTGCCCAACAGCATATAGACCGCCGGCACCACGAACAGGGTGAACATGGTGCCGATCAGCAGGCCCGCCGCGATCACCAGGCCCATATTGAAGCGCGACACCGCGCCGGCGCCCGACGCGGTCAGCATGGGCACCACCCCCAACACCATCGCCGCGGTGGTCATCAGGATCGGCCGCAGACGGATGGCGGCGGCGGCCTCGACGGCCTCGCGCTTGGTCTTGCCTTCTTTCTGCAGATGATTGGCGAACTGCACGATCAGAATGCCGTGCTTGCTGATCAGCCCCATCAGGGTGACCAGCCCCACCTCGGTATAGATATTGAGGCTGGCGCCCCCCACGCCCAGGCTGACGAAGATCAGCGCGCCGGCGATGGACATGGGCACCGAAACCAGAATGATCACCGGATCGCGGAAGCTTTCGAACAGAGCCGACAAGGCCAGGAAGATGATGATCAGAGCGAAGCCGAACGTGGCGATAAAACCGCTCGATTCCTGGACGTATTGCCGGGACGCGCCGGCATAATCCACCGAATAGCCTTCGGGCAGCATTTTCGCCGCCAGATGTTGCAGGGTGTTCAGCGCCTCGCCCGCCGTCACCCCCGGCGCGGCCACGCCCTGAATTGCCGCGTCGTTCAATTGCTGGAAATGATTGAGCGATTCGGGAACGGTCGTGGTGACGATATGGGCGACGGTCGATAGCGGAATCATCGCACCCGAACTGGTGCGGATATCGTAATCGAGAAGCTGATGGGCGTTCAGGCGGAAACGCTGCTGCACCTGGGGAATGACCTTGTAGGAACGGCCGTCCAGACTGAAATAATTGACGTAATCACCGCCCAGCATGGCGCTCAGCGCGCCGCCGACATCGGCCATGGTCAGCCCCATCTGCGCCACCTTCGCCCGATCGATGACCACGCTGGTCTGCGGCTCGTCGAATTTGAGATCGGTGTCCAAAAAGGCGAACTTCCCGGTCTTCATGGCCGCGCCCAGAAAGCTGTTGGCGACCCCGTCCAATTGCTGAAAAGGCCGGGTGGTTTTGATGATGAACTGGATCGGCAAACCGACGCTGCCGGGCAGGGACGGCGGCTGAAACACCACCGTCCGGGTGCCGGCGATCTGCGCCACCTGCCTTTGCACCAGAGGCTGCAACTGGTTGGAGGTGCGGGTGCGCTGGTTCCACGGCTTCAACACCATGCCGGCGACGATCCTGCCGGGCATGTCCAATTGAAAGACGTGGTCGGTCTCGGGATGGGATTTGAAGATGTCGTAGACCTGTCGGTCATACATCTGGCGCTGACGCAGGGTGGCGTTGGGCGCGGCGGTGGAAAAGGCCAACAGCACCCCCTGATCCTCCTGCGGGGCCAGTTCGCTTTTGGCACCGGCATACAGGAAATAGATGCTGCCCAGCACGATCAGGGCGAACACCACCGTCACCGGCAGAAAATCGAGGCTGCCATGCAGACGGCGCTGATAGGTCTCGGTCACCCGGGTGAAGACGCGATCGATGATCGCCACCGCGCGGGCTTCGAAGCCGTGGCGGACGCGGTCATGGGGCTTCAGCAGCCGTGAACACATCATCGGCGACAGGGTCAGGGCGGCGATGGCCGAAACCGTCACCGTGCCCACCAGGGTAAAGGCGAATTCGGTGAACAGCGCGCCGGTCAGGCCGGTCTGAAAGGCGATGGGAACATAGACGGCCACCAGCACCGCGGTCATGGCGATGATGGGACCGCCCAATTCGCGGGCGGCCGCGATCGCCGCGTCGAACGGTTTGGCCCCTTCCTCCAGATGGCGGTTGACGTTCTCCACCACGATGATGGCGTCGTCCACCACCAGACCGATGGCCAGAATCATCGCCAGCAGGGTCAACAGATTGATGGAGAATCCCAGCGCCAGCATCATGGTGAAGGTGCCGATCAGGGACAGCGGAATCGCCACCAGGGGGATCAGCACCGAACGGGGTGAGCCCAGGAAGGCGAACACCACCAGGGCGACGATGGCCAGGGCCTCGATCAGGGTGGCCTCGACCTCGGAGATCGAGGCGTCGACGAATTTGGTGGAATCGTAGACGATCTTGCCGTTCAGCCCCTGGGGAAGCTGGGACTGGATATGGGGGAAGACCTTGCGCACCCCCCGGATGACGTCCAGCAGATTGGCGGTCGGCGCCACCTGAATGCCGATATAGACCGCCTTTTTGCCGTCGAAGGACACGGCGCTCTGGTAATCGTCCGAGCCCAGGCTGACATGGGCGACGTCCTTCAGGCGGATGAGCGCGCCGTTCCGGTGGGCGACCACCAGATTGCGGAAGTCCTGCAGCGTATGCAGACCGGTCGAAGCGGTCAGATTGACCTCGACCATCTGCCCCTTGGTGCTGCCCAGACTGGAAATGTAATCGTTGGCGGCCAGAGCCTGGGACACGTCGCTGGCGGTCAGCCCATAGGCGGCCAGCTTATGGGGGTCGAGCCAGGCACGGAGCGCGAAATTCTTGGCCCCCAGGATCTCGGCGGTCTGAACGCCGTTCACCGATTGAAGCTGGGGCTGCACCACCCGTGTCAGGTAATCGGTGATCTGGTTGGGCTTCAGCACCTTGCTGCTGAAACCGATATACATGGCGTCGATGGTCTGCCCGACCTGCACCGTCAAGACCGGTCGCTGGGCCTGGGTGGGCAGGCGGCCCAGCACCGAATCGACCTTGGACGAGATTTCCGTCAGCGCCTTGTCCGCGTCGTAATTCAGCCGCAGATAGACGGTGATGGTGCTGACCCCGCTCTGGCTGGTCGAGCTCATGTAATCGATGCCGTTGGCCTGGGCGACGGCGTTTTCCAGAGGCGTGGTGATGAATCCGGCCACCACGTCGGGATCGGCGCCGTAATAATCGGTGGTGATGGTCACCACCGCATTCTCGGTCCGCGGAAATTCCAGCACCGGCAGCACCGTGGCGGCGCGCAGGCCCAGCACCACGATCAGCAGGCTGATGACGGTGGCGAGAACCGGCCGGTGAATGAAGAGGTCGGTAAAGCGCATAAGGACCGCCTCATTCGTCCGGAACGTGGGGGGTGGCGTCGTCGGCGGGCAGGACCTTGTTGTTGATCTCGACCGTCACGCCGTTTCTCAGCTTCATCTGACCGGCGACGACCACGGTCTGTCCCGCCTTCACCCCTTTCAGGATGGCGACCTGATCGCCGCGGGTGTCGCCGGTGGTCACGAAGGTCTGGTGCGCCGTCAGTTGAGTATTGCCGTCCTCGGTTACGGTCTTTTCCACCAGAAAAACGGTGCTGCCATAGGGGTTATAGGTGATGGCGGTCTGGGGCAGGGTCACATGGCTGACCGGCGCGCCGGTGGCGATGGAAACCCGCGCGAACATGCCCGGCCGCAGACGCAGACGGGGGTTGCGCAGAACCGCCCGCACATGGATGTTGCGGCTGGCGGAATCGACCTGGGGCGAAATGGCGCTGATGTCGCCGGAAAACGAAACCCCCGGATAGGCGTCCACGCCCACCGTCACCGGCAGGCCGATCTTCAGACGGGAGATCATCTGCTGGGGCAAATCGAAATCGGCATAGATCGGGTCCAGGGAATCCAGCGTCACCACCGGCGTACCCGGATTGACGTATTGGCCCAGCGCCACGGCGCGGATGCCGAGATGGCCGGCATAGGGCGCCACCAGGGTCTTTTTGGCGACCACCGCCTGTTGCTGCGCCACCGCCGCGCGGTCGCTTTTCAGGGTGGCGGCGTCGGCATCCACCGTCGCCTGGGACACCGCGTGGACCCGCAGCTGACGAACGTCGCGCCCGTAGGTGATCGCCGCCAGACGGGCCGTCGCCTGCAAGGCGTGCAACCGGGCGACATCATCGGCGTCGCGCAATCGCACCAGGGGCGTGCCGGCGGCCACGTCGGCCCCCGATTTGAAGTGAATGGCGCCGACGATCCCCGACACCTCGAAAGACAGATCGCCGCCCTGGACCGCCGTCAGGCTGCCCACCGCGTCAAGATGGGGGTGCCATTCCGTGGCCCGCGCGACGGTGGTGGCGACGGTTTGCGGCTGGTGGCCCATCGAGGCGAAGAATTTGGCGATCATATGGGCGCGAAAGGCTTCGAAGCCGAAAATGCCGCCCAGCACCGCCCCCACCGCGATCAGCATGATGATCATGCGCTTCATCATGGCGTCTTACTCTCCCTTGGCGGATGCGTGCGTGTCGGATGCGGGCGTGGCTGGGGCGGCGCCATGGGTCCACCACCCGCCGCCCAAAGCCTGGAACAAGGCGACGGTGTCGGTGAAACGGGCCGCTTCGGCCTGAACGACGCCGATCCGGGTCTGGTCATAGGTGCGTTCGGCATCGAGCAGGGCCAGATAGGACACCGCGCCCAACCGGTATTGCGTCCGGGCCAGGATCAGCCGCTTTCGGGCGATGTTCTCCGCCGCCGCCTGATCCTTGAGGGCGGCGCCATCGCTCTCGATGGCGCGCAGGGCGTCGGCGACATTGCGGAAAGCGGTCAGAACCGTGCTGCGATATTGCTGGGCGGCCTCGGTGACGGCCGCCGCCGCCGCCTTGCGGCGGTGGTGAAGCTGCCCGGCGTCGAACAGGGTCTGGGTGATGCCGGCGCCGAAATTCATGACCGTGGCCGAGGGCAGGATCAGCCCGTCGATATCCGAGGCGTTGCGCCCGAAACCGGCGCTCAGGGTGAAATGGGGGAACTGGTTGGCGATGGCCACGCCCAGATTGGCGTCGGCGGCATGCAGGTTGGCGGCGGCGGCGGCGATGTCCGGCCGCTGGCGCACCAGTTGCGACGGCAGGCTGACCGGCAGATCCGCCGGCAAGGTCAGATCGGCCAGGGTCACCGGCTCCGCCTTGCCCTCTCCCGGCAAACGCCCGGTCAGGGCCGCGACCTGATGACGCAGCTGCGCCAACTGGTTTTGCAGGGGCGGCAGGGTGGCGCGGGTCGCGGCCACGATCCCCTCCTGCGCCAGGACGGCGTCCGACGCGGTGGCGCCCAGGGCGAACTGGCGGCGGATCAGGACCAATTGATCGCGCTCGGCGGCGAGAATGGCGCGCGTCGCCTTGATCTGGCTGGCCACGCCCGCCTCGCGGATCACCGCGCTGGCCAGATTGGCGGTCAGGCTGAGATAGGCGGCCCTGACCTGATAGCGCTTCACCGCCGCCTGGGCGGTGGCGGCCTCGATCGCCCGGCGCTGGCCGCCGAACACGTCGAGCACGTAGCCGACGCTGATCGAAGCGTTGGCCAGGGACATATATTGGGAATAATTGGCGTTGCCGGCGGCGGCGTCGTTGATCTTCTGGCGGCTGTCGGACAGGCTGCCGGTGACCGACGGATACAAAACGGCGCCCTCGGCCAGGGCCAGTTCGCGCGCCTGGGTCAGGGCCGCCTTGGCCGCCTTGAGATCGGGATTGGCGACCAGCGCCTCTTTGATCAACCGGTCGAGCGACCGGGAATGGAACAGACGCCACCATTCGGCCGGTATGGCCCGGCCCGAGACGAAACGCTGCGCCGCGCCGCCGGCCAGGCCGGGCACGGCGGCCGGACTACGGAGCGGGCCGGCGGTGTAGCCGGCGGCCTTGGGCGCGGCCGGCCGATGATAATTCGGCCCCAGCGCGCAGCCGGCCAGCGCCACCGAAACGGCGACGCTGATCGGTATGGCCCTCGTGGCGGATTTGCCCCGGTCTTTCATCGGAAACGGCCCCGCCCTCTACGACCTGCGGCTAAAACTGAACCGGAGGGTATAGTCTTCCCCAAGGCCGCGCAATGGGCATATGCGAGGAGGTCGACGGAATGGCGCGCCCTGCTGGATTCGAACCAGCGACCACTCGCTTAGAAGGCGAGTGCTCTATCCAACTGAGCTAAGGGCGCTTTTCCATGCCCATCCTAAATCCCATGACCGTCCGGTCAGAAGCGGCCGAACTCCATTTTGTCCGGCCGGAAATTGTCCGCATAGCTTTTCGGACGGAATATCCGTTTCGGATCGGCGACCACCCGATAGGACAACCCCTCGCGCTCGGCATAGGCGATGGCCTCCTCCTTCGTGGCGAAGGACAGGTGAAGCTGGCGGTTGGTGTCGTCGGACCCCAGCCACCCCATCAGATGGTCCGGAACCTGGGGCGAGCGCGGTTCGTATTCCAGCACCCACCGCTTGGCGTTGCCGCCGTACCCCGATTGCATGACCGTCTTGGCCGGACGATAGATGCGGACCTGCATGGCGTATTCTCCGTCACCGCATTGGTCACTGGTCGGGGCGAGAGGATTCGAACCTCCGGCATCCAGCTCCCAAAGCTGGCGCTCTACCAGGCTGAGCTACGCCCCGTGCCGCGAAAACTAAGGGGTTTGCCGAACGAAGGCAAGATTGGCCGCGCGCACCCAGCCTTCTTTACCGCCCCGCGCCCCCGGGGACTTTCAACAGCGGACAGATCACCCGGTCGCCCGGCCCCAATCCCAGACGGGCCGCCGTGCCGGCTCTGACCTCCAGAACCGCCAGCACCGGACCGGGGGAAGGGATCAGGGACAGGGATTCGGGGATCGTCCGTTGAGCCATGCCGGCGATCCGCCCATCAGCGCCGATGAACACCATGTCCAGGGGGATCAGCGTGTGCTTCATCCACATGATCACCGGCCGGCTGTGCCGGAAAATGAACAGCATCCCGGCATCGGCGGCCAGATGGCGGCGGAACATCAATCCCTGCTCGCGCTGGGCGGGGCTGGTCGCCACCTCGACGGTGAAGCGCCGGCGAACCCCGTCGCTGGTGACGATATCCACCCGGGAATGACCGAAAACCGCCGTTGCCGGCGCCGGCCCGGCCCAAGCCGGCGCCGATGGCGTCATTGCCGCCACCGCCAGTCCGATCGCCAAACCGATCGCCGCGATCCGTGCCGCCCTCATTCCACCGCCCCCCCGAAATCCGCTTGCACCCGCCTTGGAGCCCGACCCGAAAGCCGCCATGGCGGCCTGTAAATGGCGGTTTTCCGCGCTTCCGCTGCTCACGTACATTAAAGTACGCTCCGCTGCGGTTCTCGAAAACCGCCATTTTCGGCCCACCCTGGCGAGTTTCGAGTCTGGCTCTTATACCAAAAAGCGGCGTACCGCCGCCATGACATCGCACCCGCATAAAACGCATAAAACGCATAAAACGCATAAAACGCATAAAATTTTAGGAAAAAATACAACGTATTTTTTATACTTTGTCGTTATTTGAGCATCATGTTATATGTGATTTTTTTTCTTGCGCCCCGGCTTTTAGTTCATATACTTACATCACTCGCCGGCGGGAAAACTTCCGCCGCCAGATATGAGCTGCCGGGGGGCTATCCCGCCCATCCCCGCCCCCCGCAGAGAAACGCCGCGTGGTTTAACGCGGCGTTTCTTTTTTCAGCCATTGCTCGCGGCCGCCGACGCGATGACACCTTCTCTCGCGGCGGCGAATGCGCCATAGTGACTGAACTGGTCAGTTCAGTGGAGCACCCATGTCCGAGGCGACGAACGGAAATGGCCCCCCCGCAGCCAACGGGCGGAACGCGGCGGCGACGCGTGTGCGCCGTTTCAAGATTTTCGGGGCGATCCTGGCCGCGGTGGCCGTGGCGGCCGGCGGCTACTGGTTTCTGACCCGCAATTACGAAAGCACCGACGACGCCTTCATCGACGGCACCGTGGTCGACATCAGTCCCCAGATCGGCGGCCGGGTCGTCGCCGTCGATTTCACCGACAACCAGAAGATCGCCAAGGGGCAGGTTCTGGTCCGCATCGACCCCCGCGATTATCAGGCGGCTTTGGCGGCGGCCAAGGCCGATCTCGACGCCGCCAAGGCCAACCGCCAGGCGGCCGAGGCCGCCCTGCGCCAGACCCGGGTCACCGCCGGGGCCGGCTATAGCGGCGCCACCAGCGCCCTGACCGGCGCCCGCGAACGGGTGATCCAGGCCAGCCATAGCGCGGCGGCCGCCCAGGCCGATTACATCCGCGCCGAAGCCGATGCCCAGCGCTACCGCCGGCTTTACAAGACCGGCAACGCCTCGCGCCAGACCCTGGACCGGGCCGAGGCCGAGGCCAAATCCACCCGCGCCCAATGGCGCGCGGCCGAAGCCGCCATCGCCGACGCCCGCGCCCAGGTTTCCGGAGCGCGGGCCAGCGTGGAAAGCGCCAGCACCACCGCCCAGCAGATCGCCGTCAAGGAAGCGGGGCTGGCCCAGGCCCAGGCCCAGGTCGAACAGGCGGCGGCCCAGGTCGAAATCGCCCGGCTCAATCTGTCCTACACCACCGTCACCGCCCCGCAGGCCGGCCGCGTGTCGGAAAAGGACGTGGCCGTCGGCGACATGGTCCAAAAGGGCCAGATTCTGACCCGGATGGTGGCGGGACGGCCCTGGGTGGTGGCCAATTTCAAGGAAACCCAACTGACCCGCATGCGGCCCGGCGATTCCGCGACCATTTCGGTGGACGCCTATCCCGATCTGACCCTGACCGGAAAGGTGAATTCCATCCAGCCGGCAACCGGCGCCCGCTTCAGCCTGTTGCCGCCGGAAAACGCCACCGGCAACTTCGTCAAGGTGGTGCAGCGCGTGCCGGTCAAGATCACCCTCGACCCCCCGCCCGCCGGCACGCATCGCCCCCTGTTGGCCTTGGGCATGTCGGCGGTCCCCGACGTGCGGGTGGGGACGCCGTGACCGATCGCTTGCCGGCCGCCGCGCCGGCCATCAATCCGTGGATCATCGCGCCGGTCGTCGCGCTGGCGGCCTTCATGGAGGTGCTCGACATCTCCATCGCCAACGTCGCGCTTCAGCATATCGCCGGGAACCTGTCGGTGAGCCCGGACGAATCGACCTGGATTCTCACCTCCTATCTGGTGACCAACGCCATCGTCCTGCCGGTCAGCGGCTGGCTGTCCACGGTGCTGGGGCGCAAGCGCTTCTTCATGAGCTGCATCGCCGGCTTTTCCGTCAGTTCGCTGTTGTGCGGCCTGGCCCCCAGCCTGCCGCTGCTGATCCTGTTCCGCGCCATCCAGGGCCTGACCGGCGGCGGGCTCCAGCCGTCGGCCCAGGCGATCATCGCCGACGCCTTCCCGCCATCGAAACGCGGCATGGCCTTCGCCCTGTATGGCATGAGCGTGGTGTTCGCCCCGGCCATCGGCCCCACCCTGGGCGGCTGGATCACCGACACGGCCAGCTGGCGCTGGGTGTTCCTGATCAACGTCCCCATCGGCGCCATGCTGGTGCCGTTGATCCAGGCCGTCGTCACCGACCCTCCCCATGCGGTGGCCGAACGGATCGAGCGGTGGAAAAAAGGCATCCGCATCGATTATGTCGGCTTCGGCCTGCTGCTGGTGGGAATCGGCTGCCTGCAGATCATGCTGGACAAGGGCCAGCGCGACGATTGGTTCTCGTCGCCCTTCATCATCGCCCTGGCGGCGGTGGCGGTGGTGGGGCTGATCGCCTTCGTCCTGTGGGAACTGGGCCAGGACGACCCCATCGTCGATCTCCGCCTGCTGGCCAACCGCAATTTCGGCACCGCCAATTTCCTGATGTTCATGCTGGGCGTGGTGCTGCTCAGCAGTACCGTGCTGCTGCCGCTGATCGTGCAGACCCTGTTCGGCTATACCGCCACCGAGGCGGGACTGGTCATCACGCCGGGCGGCTTCGCCATCATGATGGCCATGCCCATCGTCGGGCGGCTGATCACCGTTCTCGACGTCCGCTGGATGATCGTCTGCGGTCTGGTGGTCTGCGGCTACGCCCTGCTGCGCATGGGCCATCTGACCCTGGCCGCCGATTACGACACCTTCATGATCGACCGCATCATCCAGACCCTGGGTCTGTCATTGCTGTTCATTCCCATCAGCACCGTAGCCTATATCGGCCTGCCCCCCGGCGCCAACAATCAGGCCTCGGCGATCATCAACCTGTCGCGCAATCTGGGCGGCAGCATCGGCATTTCGATTACGGTCAGCCTGCTCAGCCATTACACCCAGCAACACCGGGTCGCCCTGGTCGATAAGGTCAATGCCGGCCATGCCGCCTATCGCAGCCTGTTCCAGTCCCTGACCGACGCCTTCATGCGCCACGGCGCTTCCGTGACCGAGGCCGCCCAGCGGGCCGAGGCCAAGATCGCCGCCCTGGTCGGGGCCCAGGCGTCGATGCTGGGTTTCCTCGACGATTTCACCACCCTGGGACTATCGTTTATTCTTATAATACCCTTCGTCTTCATCATGCGCCGGCCCAGCCATGCCGACGCTCCGCCCGGCGGCGCCCATTGACTCATCGTCCGACCTTGACAAGTATGCTCCCCCCTTACGACAACCCCACCGGATGACATGGTGGATTCCAAGACCATGATTCATCGCCTGATCGTCGCCCTGGTTCTGTGGTGCTGGCGCCACTGGCGGCTGGTATCGGTGGCCGCCATTTTGGCGACCCTCGGCATGGGCTGGTACGCCGCCGGCACGCTGGGCATCGACACCGACGAAAGCAAGCTGCTGTCCAGCCATCTGCCGTTCCGCAAGGCGGAGCGCGCCATGAACCAAGCCTTTCCCGGCCATGACGGCCTGGTGGTGGTGGTGAACGGCCCGTCGGCCGCCCAGGCCGATATCGCCGCCGACCGCCTGCTGGCCAAACTCAAGCCCCAGACCCGCCTGTTCAAGGCGGTGGCGCTGCCGCCGGGAACCGATTTCTTCCAGCGCGAGGGCCTGCTGTATCTGCCCCAGGCCAAGCTGCAAACCCTGTCCGAACAATTGACCCGGGTCCAGCCGATGCTGGGCACCCTGTTCCGCGACCCGTCGCTCCGGGGCGTGATGACCGCGCTCGACTTGATGACCCAGGGCGTGTCCCGTCACGCCATGCAGGCGACCGATCTGACGCCGGCGCTGGACCGTTTCACCCGGACCGCGGATTCGGTGCTGGCGGGCCATCCCCAGCCGGTGAAATGGTCCGATCTGCTGGGTCCGGCGATGCCGTCGCGCGCCCCCCGCGCCCTGATCCTGGCCGAACCCCGCCTCGATTATTCCGACATCACGCCGGGCGCCCATGCCACCGCCGCCATCCGCACGGCCGCGATCCAGTTGGGCCTGACCCCCGCCCATGGCTATAGCGTGCGCCTGACCGGCTCGGTGGCGCTGACCGACGCCAACTTCACCTCCGTCACCCAGGGCATCTGGATCACCGGGGTGGTGTCGATCGTCTCGGTGGTGCTGCTGCTGTTCCTGGCGGTGCGTTCCAAACGCATGGTGTGGGTGATCCTGGCCACCCTGGTCACCGGGTTGGCGGCCACCGGCGCCTTCGCCGCGGTCACGGTCAAGACCCTCAATCCCATTTCGGTGGCTTTCGCCGTGATGTTCGTGGGCATCGCCGTCGACTTCGCCATCCAATTCACCGTCCGCTACCGCGAAGCCCTGATCCAGTATCCCGATCCCACCACCGCCATGGCCGCCTGCGCGCGCAAGATCGCGGCCCCGTTGACCCTGGCGGCGATGTCGTCGGCGGCCGGTTTTCTTTCGTTCCTGCCCACCGACTATGTGGGGGTGTCGCAATTGGGACTGGTGGCGGGCGGCGGCATGGTGATCGCGCTGATCGTCGATTTCACCCTGTTGCCCGCGCTTCTCCACCTGGCCCGCCCCCCGGCCCGGCGCGAGGTGGTGGGCATGCCCTTCGCCCGCCCCCTGGACCGCTTCATCGCCCATTATCCCGCCCAGGTGGTGGGCGCGGCGGTGATCCTGGGAATCGTCGGGCTGGCGCTGCTGCCGCGCCTGCATTTCGACTTCAATCCCCTGGATCTGCAAAATCCCAAGGCCGAGGCGGTGCGGACCATGCGCGCGCTGTCGGCCGATCCCGAGACATCGCCCTATTCCATCGATCTGATCGAGCCCGATCTGGCCGCGGCGGACACCATCGCCCGCAAACTGAACGCCCTGCCGGAAGTCAGCCACACCGCCACCCTGGCCGATTTCGTGCCCGACCACCAACAGGCGAAACTGGCGGTGATTTCCGATCTCGCCGCCATTTACGGCCCGGTCACCAGCGCCGCCCTGCGCCTGCCCCCGCCCACGCCGGCCCAGAACGTCGCCGCGCTGACCAGAACCGCCGCCCGGCTGCGAACGCTCGATCCCGATCCCGGCGGCGCCGCGCATCGGCTGGCGGATCTTCTGGATCGCGTCGCCGCCGCCGGACCGGACAAGGTCGCGGCCCTGTCGACTGCCTTGCTGGGGGGACTGCCCGACGATCTTACCGAACTTGCCCGGCTGATGAACGCCCAGCCGGTCACCCGGGCCAATCTGCCGCCGTCCCTGGTGCGCCACTGGCTGACCCCGGACGGCCGCGCCCGGATCACGGTCTGGCCCAAGGCCGACATGAACGACCAGAACGCCATGCGCCGCTTCGTCGCCGCCGTTCAGCATCTGGCCCCCGACGCCAGCGGCATGCCGGTTTCGGTCATCGCCGCCGGCGGCGCCGTGGTCAATTCGTTCATCCAGGCCGGCACCGCCGCCATCATCGCCATCGCCCTGCTGCTGGGGCTGATGCTGCGCCGCCTGACCGACGCGCTGCTGGTGATGGCGCCCCTGCTGCTGGGCGGGCTGTACACGGTGATCGGCTGCGTGGCCCTGGGGCTCAACATCAATTTCGCCAATATCATCGCGCTGCCGCTGCTGCTGGGGATCGGCGTCGCCTTCAACATCTATTTCGTCGTCAATTGGCGCAACGGCGTGCGCAACCACCTGCATACCAGCACCGGCCGCGCCGTGCTGTTCAGCGCGCTCACCACCGCTTCGGCCTTCGGCAGTCTGGCGCTGTCGCCCCATGTGGGCACCGCTTCCATGGGATTGCTGCTGTTCCTGTCGGTGGCCTTGTCGGTGGCCACCACCTTCCTGGTGCTGCCGGCCATCCTTCACCTGATGCCGCAGCGGCCCCATTCCCCGCATCCGGCCCACCCCCCCCATTGAGTCCGACCATGAGCGATCCCATCCGCGCCCGCCGCCTGATCGTCACCGCCGACGATTTCGGCCGGGCGGAGGCCATCAACGACGCGGTGGAGCGCGGCCACCGCGACGGCATTCTGACCGCCGCCAGCCTGATGGTGACCGGCGCCGCCGCCCGGGACGCGGTGGAACGCGCCCGGCGCCTGCCCAAGCTGGGCGTCGGCCTGCATATCGCCCTGGTGGACGCGGCCCCCGCCTTGCCCCCCGAACGCATTCCCGGCCTGGTGGGAGCCGACGGGCGCTTCACCGACGATCTGGTGCGGCTGGGCGCGCGCATCTTCCTGTCCCCCGCCATCCGCCGCCAGGTGGCGGCCGAACTGCGCGCCCAGTTCGAGCTGTACCGCGCCACCGGTCTGCCGCTGGACCATGTGGACAGCCATCATCATTACCATCTGCACCCCACCATCTTCGCCATGCTGGTGCCCATGGCCCGCGAATACGGCGCCGCCGGCATCCGCATCCCCTACGAACCGCCCATCGCCTCGTGGCGGGCACGCCGCACCCGTCTGGCCAACCGCCTGTCCACGGCCCTGTTCCATCGGCGCCGGGTGGCGCGGATGCGCGCCCTGGTCCGCGCCCACGGCATGGTGGCCAATACCGCCATGTTCGGCCTGTTCGACAGCGGCGGCATGGATTCCGAGGCGGTGAAAGCCTATGTTGAGGGATTACCGAGAGGCCTCGGCGAGATTTACTGCCATCCCGGCAGCCACCCCTGGACAGAAGAACACCCCATGCCCGCGCGGTACCGCCCGGTCGACGAATTTCATGCCCTGATCGATTCCGCCGTCATGGAACGGGTGCGGCGCGGCGCCATTCATCTGACCACCTTCGGACGCGAAGCGCCATGATGGCCCTGCTGCGGATCGGCATCGGCCTGGCTCTGATCGGCCTGGTGCTGTGGCTGCGCGGCGGCACCGGCGACGTCTCCCACGCCCTTGAGGCCGCCGGCTGGACCACCATCGCCGCCGCGTCCGCCTATCACCTGATTTCGGTGACGATGTGCGGCACCGCGTGGCGCAGCCTGATGAAGGACCCGCCCCGCCGCGCCACCACCAGCTTCATCTTCGCCCGCTGGGTGCGCGACGCCGTCGGCCAGCTTCTGCCCCTGCTGCCGCTGGGCGGCGAAGTCGCCGGCGCGCGGGTGGTCGCCACCCGTGGCGTACCCGGCACCGAGGCGGCCGCCCTGACCATCGTCGACATCACCGCCGAAGTGCTGTCCCAGGCCGCCTTCAGCCTGATCGGCGTCGTACTGTGGCTGCGCCTGGACCCCGCCGGCGGCCTGTTGGGACCGGCCGGCATCGGCATCGCGCTGAGCGTCCTGATGCTGGGCGGCCTGATCCTGGCGCAGAAGCTGGGAATCGTGCGCTTGCTGGAACGGCTGGCCGACAAGATCATGCCCGCCGCCTGGCGCCAGCCGGGCCTGTCGGCGCCGATCCACGACCGCATCCTGGTGCTGTACACCCATCGGCGCCGCTTCGCCCGCGCCACCCTGATCCATCTGGCCGCCTGGATCGTCTCGACCGGCGAAGCCTGGATCATCCTGCGCATGATCGGCCACCCCCTGCCCATCACCGACGTCATCGCCCTGGAAAGCGTGGTCTACGCCATCCGCAACGCCGCCTTCCTGGTGCCCGGCGCGCTGGGCGTGCAGGAAGGCGCCTATATGCTGGTGGGCGCCGCCCTGGGCCTGCCCTCCGAAGCCGCCCTCGCGGTCTCGCTGATCAAACGCGGCCGCGAGGTCACCTTAGGCATTCCGGCCCTGCTGAGCTGGCAATGGCTGAGCCACCGCCGCAGCCGGGCGGAAGCGGCCAACCCGGCGGAATAGGACACGCGGGCTGCCGCTTTTCGGCAAATCCGCCCCTTCAGCGCGCGACGACGTTTTCCAGCGCCGGCACCGCGTCCTTCAACGCCGCCAGGGCGCGTTTGGTGTCCAGGCCCACGCGAATCAGCCCCGGTACCTGGAAGGGGTTGAGGGCGACGGAAACCAGCACCGGCCCCAGCCGCACACGGCCCCATTTGTCGAGTCCGATCAAAGCGGCGGGGGGCAGGGTGCGATGGGCGGGATCGGCCACGGCGCGCAGGGCCAGGAACGGCAGGCCCGCGGCTTGCGCGGCGCGGGCGACCATGCCGCTTTCGAGATCGACGGCGAGCGCGCCGCTGCGTTCCGCCAGGTTTTGTTTGGCCGCCCGATCGGCCACCACATCGGGTACGGCGGCGATCAGCCCCCGTCTGGCGCGGGGAAGCGCGGCGGCCAGGCTTGCCGCTTCCTCGGCGCAGGGAATGGGGCCGGTCCGATCGGTCCAGACGCCATCGGCCACCACCACGGCGCCGGGGGAAAGATCGGAATCGAGGCCGCCGGCGATGCCGAAACTGACCAGCATTTGGGCGCCCTCAGTGACCATCGCCTCGGCCAGGGCGGCGGCCCGTTCGGGACGGCCGCCGGCCATGGCCACCCGCCAGGACCGCCCGGCCAGCAGAGCCGCCTCGGCCGAGAAGCCGGTGACGATCCCGACCCGGGGGGTCATATTGATTTGCCCTCGCCGGGCGGGCGCGTCCGCGCCCTTGGCTTTGATCCGCCCTCGCCGGGCGGGCGCGTCCGCGCCCTTGGCTTTGATCCGCCCTCGCCGGGCGGGCGCGTCCGCGCCCTTGGCTGCGCCTTCAATGGGCGCAAGATCCCGGCCGACATGAGCATGCCGTCCGGCATCACAGCCCGTACACCACCCGGCCGCCGTTACTGCGGCCGAGATTGCGGTAGCGGGCCAGCGCCCACAGCGGGAAGAAGGCGCGGTAGCCGTGATAGCGCAGATAGAACACGCGGGGGAAACCGACGGCGGTATAGGCTTCCTCGTCCCACAATCCTTCCGAATTGCGGTTTTCCATAAGCCAGGAGATGCCCCGCGCCACCGCCGGGTGGTCGGCCTCGCCCGCCGCCATCAGCCCCAGCAGCGCCCAGGCGGTCTGGGACGGCGTGCTGACCGGGCCGGTGCCGCGCGGCTGATCGGCCCAATAGGACCGTCCGTCCTCGCCCCAGCCGCCGTCTTCGCGCTGGCGCGACAGCAACCACTCGACCGCCTTTCTCAGGGCCGGATGGCCGTGATCGAGACCGGCGGCGTTCAACGCCGCCAGGGCCGACCAGGTGCCGTAGATGTAATTGGTGCCCCAGCGGCCGAACCACGACCCGTCGGCTTCCTGCTCCGCCAGCAGATACGCGACCCCATCGCGCACCGGCGCGGTATCGGCGTTGGCGTCGGCGCCGCCCACGGTGGACAGCACCGACACGCAGCGCGCGCTGACATCGGCGGTGGGCGGGTCCAGCAGGGCGCCGTGATCGGCGAAGGGAATGGCGTTCAGATGGAAATGGGTATTGTCGACGTCGAACGCGCCCCAGCCGCCGCCCTTGCTTTGCATCCCGTCCAGCCAGACCAGCCCACGGGCGATTTCCGGGGCGTAACGGGCCGGATCGACCCGGTCGAGAACGCCCAGCACCACCGCCGTATCATCCACGTCCGGGTAATGGGCGTTGTTGTATTGAAAGGCCCAGCCGCCGGGCGCCAGACCCGGCTTTCGCGCCGCCCAATCGCCGGCCACGTCGGTGATCTGGCGCTCGGCCAGCCATTGCGCGGCCTTGGCCACGCCGGCCTCGGCCGCCTCGCCGCCCGCTTCCAGCAAAGCGTGGGCGGCCAGGGCCGTATCCCACACCGGCGACACGCAGGGCTGGCAATAGGCGCTGTCCTCGCCGATCACCAGCAGCCGGCGGATGGATTCCTTGGCCACCACCACCCGGGGATCGTCGGCGGGCACCCCCAGAACGTCGTACATCAGCACCGAATTGACCATGGCCGGGAAAATCGCCCCCAGCCCGTCCAGGCCGTTCAGCCGTTCATCCACCCAGGCCCGCGCCAGGTCCAGGGCGCGGCGGCGCGCGCCCTTGGGAAAATGGGGTTCGGCCACCTGAAGCACGGAATCGAGCATGCGGAAGGCCCGGCCCCACAGGGAATGATCCTGGGCCATGGGCCAGATTTTTTCGCGATCCGGCGGGGTGACGAACAATTCGGGGATGGCGATGTTCAAGGGATTGCGCGCGCGCGGCTTCAGCGTCATCAGCACGGTCAAGGGCACGATCACCGTGCGCGACCAGTACGACACCTTATCGAGGTGAAAGGGGAACCAGCCCGGCAGCAGCATGATCTCGACCGGCATCACCGGCACCCCCCGCCAGGGGATCTGGCCGAACAGGGCCAGCAGGATGCGGGTGAAGACGTTGGCCTTGGCGGCGCCGCCATGGGCGAGAATGGCGGCGCGCGCCCGGACCATATGGGGCGCGTCGATGGAATCGCCGGCCGCCTTCAAGGCGTAATAGGCCTTCACCGAGGCGCTGATGTTGAAATCGCCGCCATGGAACAGGGGCCAGCCGCCATGGGTGGAATCCTGGATGCGGCGCAGATAGACGGCGATCTTGGCCTCCAGCGCCGGATCGCGTTCGTCCAGATAATGGGTATAAAGAATGTATTCGGCGGGGATGGTGGCGTCGGCCTCCAACTCGAAGACCCAATGGCCGTCCTGATTCTGGCGGTCCAGCAAGGCCCTGGCGCTATCGGCGATCGCCGTATCCAGGCCGGCATCTTTCGCGGTCACTCTCATCATTCCCACACGCGCCACTCGTTTCCCCCGATAGCTCGAACCAACGGTCATCCAATGAAAACGTCACATTGGAATGAGTCCGTGGCGCACCGCATACCAGAGTTTGAGCGCCGCGGGAAGGCCGACCCTGGGTGCGCCCCGGCTCCAGGCCCGCGCCTCCAGCCGGTCGAGGATGGCCTGATAGGTGGCCCGCATCAGCGAAGCCGGCCGCATGGTGCGCTTCGGACAGGCGGCCATGGCCTGTTCGGCCTCGGCGAAATGGCGGCGCGCCATCGCCGCCAGATCGCGCTGCACCAGGGTCAGGGCGGGGTGAAGCAGGATCGCCTTGGGATCGTTGTCGCGGATGCCGTAGGCGGTCAGCAACTCGTCGGGCAGATACAGCCGGCCCATGCCCGCATCCTCCTCGACGTCGCGCAGGATGTTGGTGAGTTGCAAAGCGCGCCCCAAGGACGCCGCCACCCGGTCGCATTCGGGAATCCAGGGGCCGAACGCCCGCACCGACAGGCGCCCGACGGCGCAGGCGACCCGGTCGCAATAAAGGTCGAGCAGCGCCAGCGACGGCCGGATGACCTCGTCGCCGATATCCATGGCCACGCCGTCGATCACCGCCAGCAGATCCTCGCGGGCCAGCCCGTAAAGGACCGCCGGCCCGGCCAGGGCCTGGGCGATGGGATGGGTGGCGCCGCCGTCATAGATGCGGCCCACCTCGGCCCGCCAGGATTCCAGCCGGCGCCGGCGCTCGTCGGGCTCGATGCCCTCGTCGTCGGCGATGTCGTCCACCTCGCGGCAAAAGGCGTAGATGGCGTAAGCCGCGCGGCGCCGTTCGCTGCCCAGCACCCGCATCCCCCAATAAAAGGAGGTGCCGGAGCGTTTCACCCGCTCCTCGATCAGGGCGGCAAGCTCGTCGGGGCCGAAGGGGCGGACCACTTCGGGGCCGCTATGAGGATGCATCATCGTCCAGATCCGAACAAAGAACGGCCAAGCCCGGCCAGGGCGGCGGCGGCGTAATCCACCTTGCCCAATTCGATGCGTTCCGCCAATGGATCGCGACCGGCCAGTTTCGCCAGCAGACGCTCGGCGATGGCCACGATCACCGCGGTTTCGCGCCGAAGACCGCCATCGGCGATGCGGCCCGGCAGGTCGCGGGCCTGACGCACCAGCGGGCGGGTCAGTTCGACGGTATCCGCCAGCACCCGGGCCAGCGCCGGACTACTGCTTCCGGCGGCCAGATCCTCGATCGCGGCGCCGTGGGCGGCCAGCAGATCGCCGGGCAGATAGACGCGGTCGAGGACGCGGTAATCATCGCCGCAATCCTGGAGATGGTTGAGCACCTGAAGCGCTGCGCACAACGCGTCGTTGGCCGGCCAGGTCTCGCGGGATTCCCCGTGCAGATCGAGCAGGAAACGGCCCACCGGCGCCGCCGAATAGCGGCAATAGGTCATCAGATCGGCCCAATCCCTGGTGCGCGGGGTGGCGGAATCGCGCTTGAACGCCACCAGCAGATCGCGGCAATGGTCGATGGGCACGTTCCGTTCGGCCAGCAGATCGCGGATTTGCGATGCCGGCCCATCGCCCGGCCCGCCCATCAGTTCCGCATCCAGCGCGTCCAATCGGCCGATCTTGTCGTCCGGCGCCAGATCGGAGGAATCGGCGATATCGTCGGCCATGCGGGCGAAGCGGTAATAGGCGTGCACCACCGGGCGCAGCGGCGCCGCCACCAGCCACGATCCCACCGGAAAATTCTCGGTCTGCATGGTCCGGGTCATGACGCGGCTCCCCCCGTGCCGGTGCGTCCGCCCTCGATCCGGCCCTTCCAGCGGCCGCCGCGCCCACGATGATAATTCCAGGCGGAATGGACGGTGGCCCCCAGATAGACCAGCGACACCGCCGGCAGCGCCAGCGCCCAGGCCGCAGGCAGGCGATAGAAGCGGACCATCGGCAGATAGGTCGCCGCCATCATCTCCCAGGCGATGGCGGCGATGATCGTGGCCGACCCGCCGCCGGAAACCAGACCGGCCGCCACCAGGACCGGCGGCGCGACGAACACCAGCGCCATGGCCAGCACCGTGCCCAGCAAGGCCAGCGGCGAATGGCCGAGCTGGTCATAGGCCGACCGGGCGATCATCGCCCAGGGTTCGCCCCAGCCGCGATAGACGCGCAGCGAAACCGTCTCGTCGGCCAGCCCCAGCCACAACCGCCCGCCTTGTTCCTTGATGCGGGCCGCCAGGGTGCAATCGTCGATCAGGGCGCCTTTCAACGCCGCCAGCCCGCCGATGGCGGCCAACGCCTGACGGCGCGCCAGCATCACCCCGCCGGCCGCGCCGGCCACCCGGCTGGCGGGATCGGCGATCAGGCGAAAGGGATAAAGCATGCGGAAGAAATGGACGAAGGCGGGGATCAGCGCCCGTTCCGGCAAAGTGGCGCAATGGAGCCGCACCATCAGCGAGGCGAGATCGAGCCGCCGGGCCTCGGCCCGGGCCACCAGCGCCCGGACCTGACCCGGCGCATGGCGGATATCGGCATCGGTGAACAGCACGTATTCGGCCCCGGCCGCCCAGATGTCGGCATGGGCCACCCCCTGCTCCATGGCCCAGACCTTGCCGGTCCAGCCGGACGGCAGGGGCGCGCCGGCCACCAGGGCCAGACGATCCTCGCGGCCGGACGCGGCCTCCAGCGCGACGCGGGCGGTGCCGTCGGCGCTTTGATCGTCCACCACCACCACCGACAGGCGGCCGGGATAATCCTGATCCAGCAGCGAAGCCACCGTCTGCCCGATGCTTTCGGCCTCGTCGCGGGCGGGAATCACCGCCACCACGTCGGGCCAGCGGGCGGGATCGGGGAAACGCTCCGGGCGTTCGATGCGCCAGAACCCGGCCCGCGCGACCACCAGCACGCCCCAGGCCAGCACGGTGGCGACGGCCAGGACCAGGGCCACGCTCATGCCACCAATCCCCGGTCCCGGAAATAGGCGACGGCATCCTTCAGCGCGTCTTCCGCCGGCCGCGCCCGATAGCCCAATTCCCGTTTGGCCCGGTCCGAGACGAAATACATGTGCTTGGCCGCCATCTTGAGCCCGTCCCGGGTGACGAAGGGCTCGCGCCCCGACAGACGCGCCCAGCCCTCGGCCAGGGCCGCCACCGGCATCAACAGGGTGCGCGGCAATTTGACCGTCGGCGGCCGGCGCCCGACAATGTTGGCGATCGCCGCCAGGATCGCCGCCAGGGTCATGTCGTCCCCGCCCAGGATATAGCGTTCACCAACGACGCCCTTGTCATAGGCCAGCAGATGGCCCTCGGCCACATCCTCGACATGGACGATGTTGAGGCCGGTATCGACGAAGGCCGGCATGCGGCCGCTGGCGGCCTCGACGATCATGCGCCCGGTGGGGGTGGGCCGCACGTCGCCCGGTCCCACCGGGGTCGAAGGGCTGACGATCACCGCCGGCACCCCCTCCTCGCGCACCAGACGGCGCACCTCTTCCTCGGCCAGGAATTTGCTTTGCTTGTACGGCCCCACCATGTCGGCCAGGGTGGCCTGGGCGGTTTCGTCCACCGGCCGGCCCATTGGGTCCAGGGCCAGGGTCGCCACGCTGGAGGTGTAGACGATCCGCTCCACTCCGGCCGCGGCGGCGGCGCGCAGCAGATCGCGGGTCCCATCGACATTGGTGCGGCGCATGGCGGCGGGATCGGGCACCCACAGCCGGTAATCGGCGGCGGCATGGAACAGCGCCCCGCATCCGGCCACGGCGCGGGCCAGCGAGGCGGCATCGGTGAGATCGCCGGTGGCGATCTCGATGTCGAGGCCGTCGAGATTGCGCCGGTCCGACCCGGCCCGCGCCAGAACCCGGACCCGGCGCCCCCGGGCCAGCAACGCCCTTACGACGGCCGAGCCGACAAAGCCGGTCGCGCCGGTGACAAGTACCGTTTCGGTCATTGGAATCATTTGATGTCGAGACTCGCGGCCGGCACTATACCACCACCGTCCGGGGGTATGGAAAGAGCCTAAGAGCCTCTCGCGAAACTCGCCATGGCGGCCTGCAAATGGCGGCTTTCTGCGCTTCCGCTGCTCACATACAGAAAGTACGCTCCGCTGCGGTTCTCGAAAACCGCCATTTTCGGCTCACCCTGGCGAGTTTCGGGGCGGGCTCCAAGACATCAAGGGCAGGGTGATCGGGTAAAGGCGACTTGGAGCGGAGCGACTACCGCCGCAGCGTGCGGAGAGGCCCCATCGGGGCCTCGGAGCGTAAGCGAGGATAGCCAAGGGCGCGGACGCGCCCGCCCGGCGCTTGAGGGAAATATACATAATCCAGGGGAAGCGGGTAAACCCGCTTCCCCTGATACCAAGAGCGACGCTTCGCGGCCGACTCCGTCGAAATCGACTGGCCGGAATAAAATCGGTGAGACTCCCGAGGTAAAGCGCGATACCCTCGTCAGAGGTGTGGAATCCTTGTCCGCCATTTGAAGGCAAAGGATAAGGATCCATCTGTCAGTATGAGGGCTGGTCCTTGTCGGTCGATGTCATGATTGCCGTTTTCTGGGAAGGGGTTCGGCGGTCCAATGGTCGTCCTGCAGATCATCGCGGCACTGCTTTTCACCGCCAGCGCCGCCTATCTCATCCTGGCGCTGTTCCGAATCGAAAGATTCGGGCGGGCGCCGGCCGTGAGAGGCGCGCGGCCGGCGGTCACCGTCATGGTGCCGTGCTTCGGCGCGCCGCCCTCGCTGGAGCGATGTCTGTCCTCCATCTGCGACCAGGTGTATGAGGGACCGATCCAGGTGGTGTTTGGCCTGCATTCCGCCGACGACCCGGCCCGGGCGGTGATCGAGGAGATCGTCGCGCGGCGTCCCGCGCTGGACGCTTCCGTCGTCGTCGATTCCAACCGGATCGGCGCCAATCCCAAGAATTGCAATCTCGCCAACATGATGGCGGCGGTTCGCCATGACGTGATGGTGATGGTGGACAGCGACGTTCTGGTGACGCCCGGTTTCGTCGCCGCCATCGTCGCCCCATTCCAGGAACCGGGGGTGGGCTGCGTCACCTCCCTGTACAAGGGCCTGCCCGAAGCGGGGCTGGCGTCGCATCTGGGCGCCCTTTACATCAACGACTGGTTCATTCCGTCGGCGCTGGTCGATCTGGCCCGGCACGACATCGACCTGACCTACGGCGCCGCCACCGCGATCACCCGCGCCGCCCTGGACTCCGTGGGCGGATTCGCAGCCATGGCGTCGGCGGTGGCCCAGGATTACGTGCTGGGCCACGAAATCCGCCGCGCCGGGTTCGGCATCCGCCTGGCGTCGGAAGTGGTCGGCACCATCGTCGACGATTCCGATCTCGCGCATCTTTACCGTCACGAAATCCGGTGGATGCGCGCCATCCGCGCCGTGCGCCCCACCGATCATTTGTTGTGGATCGTCACCTCGTCCCTGATTCCACTAATCCTGCTATCCTGGGTCTGGCCGGTCGCCGTGGCGATGACAGCTCTTGCCTTTTATCTGGGATTGCGTTTTCTGCTTCACTATCGTCTGCGCCAGCATATCGGCCTGCCGGTACCGGAGCCGCTGCTTCTTCCTTTGCGCGAACTTGTCAATTTCGCGCTGTGGACGGGCAGCTTCTTCGGCCGTCGGGTGTGTTGGGGCGATAACGTGCTGATCACCGGCGACGGACTGGCCATGCACGCGGCCGGGACCGGCCGCGAAGGCCGGTCGGCGGCGGATATCGGCGCTTTCAAATGCAATTGAGGAGACATGGCATGACCCGCCCGTCCGTTCTGGTGGCCATGCTGGCCGTACTGATGGTTTCGGCCTGTGCCCAGGTTCCCAGGAATCCGGTGGATCGCGCCGCGTTCGAACAGCTCAACGACCCGCTTGAGCCGATGAATCGCCAGATTTTCGACTTCAACATGATGCTCGACCGCTATCTCATGAAGCCGGTGGCCGTGTTCTATACCGACACGGTTCCTTCGGACGTGCGCAGCAGCGTGCATAACGCTCTCGACAATCTGAACAGCCCCTACATCTTCGCCAACGACCTGCTTCAGGGCCGCTTCCGCGACGCCGCCCACACCCTGGGGCGGTTCATGCTCAACTCCACCTATGGCGTGCTGGGCCTGTTCGACGTGACCGCCGACAGCGGCGGCCCCAAATACCACCCCGCCGATTTCGGCGAGACGCTGGGGGTTTGGGGCGTGCCGCAGGGGCCCTATCTGGTGCTGCCCTTCTTCGGTCCGTCGAATCCGCGCGATGCCGTCGGCCTGGCCGTCGATTGGGTCGCCGATCCCACCGACAACGTCATCGGCATCTATTCGAACGCCGCCGTCGATGCCCGCACCGGCGCCGACATCCTTGACGAGCGGGCCCGGATGCTGGGGCCGCTGGACGACATCCAGCGCAATTCCATCGATTTCTACGCGGCGCTGCGCAGCCTGTACCGCCAGAACCGCGAATCGATGATTCATCCCCATCATCTGCCATCGCTAAGCGGTGAGTGAGACGAACGCTCGCGACCCTCGACCGGTCGCGAGCGTTCGCCCCCCTGATCCGGACGGTTCCGTGTTTCGAACCCGATTCCTTCCCGCGACCGACGACCGGCTGAGCGTGACCTATCACGTCCGCGCCGACGCCGCCGACATCGAGGCCCGCGCCCGGGCCATCGCCGTCGAGCAAAGCGTGGAGATGCCGCCCGAGGCCATCGACGACCCGACCATCCTGGCCGATATCGTCGGCCGGGTGGAGGACATCCTCGATCTCGGCGACGGCCGCTTCGCCGTGCGCATCGGCCTGGCCTCTGCGACCATCGGCGCCGATGCCGGACAGTTGATGACCATGCTGTTCGGCAACGCGTCGCTGCTCGACGACGTCACCCTGGCCGATTGCGTCTTTCCCCCCGGCTTCGCCGCCGCCTTCGGCGGCCCCAGGCACGGCATCGACGGTTTGCGCCGCCGCGCGGGACGGCCCGGCGGCGCCCTGACCTGTTCGGCGCTGAAACCCTTGGGCCTGCCCGCCGAACGGCTGGGGGAACTGGCGGGACGGCTGGCCATGGGCGGCCTCGATTTCATCAAGGACGATCACGGCATCGGCGATCAGGCCCTGGCGCCCTTCGCGCGAAGAGTGACGGCGGTCGCGGCCCGGGTGCGGGCCGCCAATCGCGCCACCGGCGGCGCCACCCGCTACGTCCCCAGCCTGACCGGCGATCTCGACCAATTGCGCGCCCGTGCCGCCATCGCCCGCGACGAGGGGCTGGATACGGTGATGGTGGCGCCGCTGGTGGCGGGGCTGCCCGCCTTCCGGGCCCTGGCCGCCGCCTTTCCCGATCTCGCCTTCTTCGCCCATCCGGCCATGGCCGGGGCCGCCCGGATTCTGCCGCCGCTGCTGCTGGGCACGCTGTTCCGGCTGGTGGGGGCGGACGCCACCATCTTTCCCCATCACGGCGGCCGCTTCGGCTATTCCCGCGCCACCTGCCGGTCCCTGGCCGACGGCGCGCGCCGCGCCTGGCGCGACGGGGCCACCGCCATCGCCCCCGCCCTGCCGGTTCCGGCCGGCGGCATGAGCCCGGAGCGGGTGGCGGAATTGCTGGATTTCTACGGCGACGATACCATGCTGCTGATCGGCGGCAGCCTGCTGGCCGCCGAAGAGGGCGTGACGGCCGCCGCTTCGTCCTTTGCGAGCGCGGTCCGCCGTCACGGCACCACCGGGAGATCCTGATGAGCGCATCCGACCACCGGGCCGCGCGGGACGGCTTTCGCTGGGACGAGGTCGATCTGCTGGCCTACAAGGAAACCGGCGCGGCGCCGTTCCGCGCCGTGACCCGGCAGATCCTGTTCGCCGACCCGGTCCTGTCCTGCGAGTTGCGCTATTTCGAAGTGGCGCCCGGCGGCCACACCACCCTGGAACGCCACGCCCACGCCCACGGGGTGACCATCCTGACCGGACGCGGGCGCTGTCTGGTCGGCGAAACCATCCACGAGATCGGCCCCCACGACCTGGTCACGGTGCCCCCCTGGACCTGGCACCAGTTCCGCGCCGCCGCCGCCGAGAAACTGGGTTTCCTGTGCATGGTCAATGTCGAGCGCGACCGCCCCGCCCTGCCCACCGACCAGGAATTGGCGGATTTGCGCCGCGATCCGGCCATCGCCGCCTTTCTCGACGGGCGGGCGGCGTAAACCATCCTAAACCCGCCGCCGGAACAGCCAACCGGCGGCGGCCAGACTGACGATGGCGATGATCGCCATCGGCCACAGATGGGGCCAGAGCGAGCCGAACCCCGCCCCTTCCAGAAACACGCCGCGCACGATGGCCAGGATATGGCGCAACGGATTAGCCTGGGTCAGATCCTGGAGCAACGGCGGCATGTTGGCGATCGGCGTGGCGAAGTTGGACAGGATGATGGTGGGGACCATGAACAGGAAGGCGCCCAGCAGGGCCTGTTGCTGGGTCGTGGCCAGGGACGAAACCATCAGCCCGATCCCGGTCACCGACGCCACGAACAGGATCAAACCCAGATAAAGCGCGCCCAGACTGCCGCGTAGCGGCACATGGAACCACAGCACCGCGGCCAGGATGGTGACCGAAGCCTCGATCACGCCGATCAGCAGCCCCGGCAGCCCCTTTCCCAGCAGAATGTCGATCTGGCGCATGGGCGTGACCAGCAGCTGGTCGAAGGTGCCGGCCTCGCGCTCGCGCGCCACCGACAACCCCACCACCAGCAGGACCACCACCTGGGTCAGGACGGCGACGATGCCCGGCACGATGAACCAGCGGGAACTGAGCTCGGGATTGTAGCGGGCGCGCATCTCCAGCACCGCCGGCAGCGGCGGCCCGCCGTGGGACGCGCTCCAGGCGGTGCTGAAATCGGTGATGATCGAGCCGGCATAGCCCAGGATCAGCAACGCCGTATTGGAATTGCGGCCGTCGATGATCACCTGCACCGGGGCCGGACGGTGGCGCAGCAGGTCGCGGGTGAAGCGACGGTCGATGGACAGCACCATCGCCACTTTGCGGGAATCGATCAGGGAATTGATGCGGGCGCCGTTATCGAGGGTCGCGACCACCTGAAACGCCCGCGACCCGCTGAACCGGGCCACCAGATCGCGCGCCGCCGCGCTGCGGTCCTGGTCGTAGACGGCGATGGGCACATGGTCGAGATCGAAGGTGGCGGCATAGCCGAAAACCAAAAGCTGGATCAGAGGCGGGCCGATCAGCACGAAACGGCTGCGCCGATCCTTGAGCACCGCCAGCAATTCCTTGACGATCAGGGCGAATATCTGTGTCCACATGCCGTCCGTCCCGCTCCGCCCTCAATCCAGCCGTTTGCGGGCGCTGAGACGCGCCACCCCCAGAAAAATCGCCGCCATCACCGCCAAAGCGACGGCGTTGGGCAGAATAACCGCCCGGATGTCGCCAGCCAGGAACTCGGTCTGGAGGATGGACACGAAATAACGCGCCGCCACCACATGGGTCACCACACGGATCGCCGCCGGCATGCTGTCGATATCGAAAATGAAGCCCGACAGGATGAAGGCGGGCAGAAACGTGGTGATGATGGCGATCTGACCGGCGACGAACTGGTTGCGGGCCAGACTGGAAATCACCAGCCCCATGCCCAGCGACGCCAGCAGGAACAGGGCCGAGGTCACCACCAGCACCGGGATCGTGCCGCGAAAGGGAACGTGGAACAGGGTCACGGCCATCACCACCGACGCGGCCATGCCGCCCATGCCCAGAACGAAATAGGGCACCAGCTTGGCGATCAGGATTTCCCGGATGGTGACCCGGGTGACCATCAGCGCCTCCAGCGTGCCCCGTTCCCATTCCCGGGCCATGACCAGCGCCGTCAGCAGGGCGCCGGTCAAGGTCATGATCACCGCGATCAGGCCGGGAACCAGATTGTCGCGGCTGCTGACGGCGGGATTGAAACGGACCCGGCTCTGAACCAGAACCGGCACGGGCGAAGGCTGGCCGCGCCGGGCTCCCCAGGCGGCCAGCCAGGTGGCCCAGGTCTGTTGCAGATAGCCTTCCACCAGCCGGGCGCTGTTGGCGTCGGTGCCGTTCAGGATCACCCCGATGGACGCCGTTCGCCCCGACAGCGCCCGGCGGGCGAAATCCGACCGCAGCCAGATGATGCCGTCGATGCGATGGTCGGTCAGCGCGGTCTCCGCCGCCTCGATATCGGGCGGACGGCTGATCCGGAAATAGGGGGAATGGGCGAGCGCGCCGGCGACGCTCGCGGTGGTGGCGTCGGCATGATCGATCACCAGGGCCAGCGGCACGTCGTGAGCGTCCAGCGTGACCCCATAGCCGAAAATGAACAACAGAACGGCCGGCAGCAGGAAGGCGATGGCCAGCGCCGAGGGATCGCGTAGAATCTGAAGGAATTCCTTGCGCAGCAAACCGCCCAGGCGGATCAGGGACGCGTTCATGCCGTCCCGGCCGGCGCCGTTTCCAGCAGCGCGATGAAGGCGTCCTCCATGGTCGGATCGGGCATTTGCGCCGACCGGAAGCGATCCCGCAGATCCTCAGGCGTTCCCGTCGCCAGAATCCGTCCCTGGGCCATGATGACGAGACGATCGCAATATTCCGCCTCCTCCATGAAATGGGTGGTGACCAGCACCGTCACCCCCGTCTCGGCCAGCCGGTTGATCCGCCGCCAGAAGTCGCGCCGGGCCAGGGGATCGACCCCGGAGGTGGGCTCGTCGAGGAACAGGATGTCCGGCTCGTGCATCAGGGCGGCGGCCAGGGCCAGACGTTGCTTGTAGCCCAGCGACAGATCGCGGCAGGCGGCGTCGGCGACCGTCTCCAGATCGAATTCCTCCAGCGCCCAGGCGATCCGTTGCCGCCGCCGCGCGCCGGTCAGCCGGTAGGCGCTGCTGAAAAAACGCAGATTGTCCATGACCGACAAATCGACATAGAGGGAGAATTTCTGGGCCATGTAACCGATACGGCCGCGCGCGGCGGCGGCGGCATGGCGGAGATCGTAACCGGCCACCGTCAACGTGCCGCCCGATGGCGGCAGCAGGCCGCACAACATGCGGAAGGTCGTGGATTTACCCGCTCCGTTGGCCCCCAGAAGGCCGAAAATCTCGCCCCTGCCCACCGAAAAGCCGATACGGTCGACGGCGGTGAACGATCCGAACAGCCGGGTGACGTCGCGCACGACGATGATTTCACCGTCCCTGGCCGCCCCGTCCGGCGACGGTGCGGCGGGCGGCGCCGGCAGGGCCGGACGTTCCTGCCGCAGCCGGGCGACGAAAGCATCCTCGAACCGGGGCGGCACCGGATCGGCCGCCACCCCGTCCAGATCGGGCAACAGCGTGGGCAAGGGCGGCAAACCGGCGCTGTCGGTGACCACCCGGACATAGGCGCCCTGGATGGTGGCGTCGATGATGCCGGGCGCGCCGTCCAGACGTTCATGCAGGCGCCGTTTGCCGAGCCCGGCGGCGGCGATCCGGTAGCTGCGCCCGGCCAGGGGCGCGGTGAAGGCGGCCGGCGAATCGGCGCCGACCAGCTTGCCCTCGTGCATCAGCAGCACCGTGCCGCAGCGCTCGGCCTCGTCGAGATAGGAGGTGCTGATCAGCACGGTCATGCCGCTGGCGCCGGTCAGCCGGTCGATGATGGCCCACAATTCGCGCCGCGACACGGGATCGACCCCCACCGTCGGCTCGTCCAGGAACAGCAGATCCGGCGCCCGGATCAGGGTGCAGGCAAGCCCCAGTTTCTGCTTCATCCCGCCCGACAGGCGCCCGGCGAACCGGCCCGTGAAAGGCCCAAGGCCGGTCATATGCAGCAAATCGCCGTAGCGGGCGGCGCGCTCGGACTTGGGCACGTCCTGAAGATCGGCGTACAGATCCAGGTTCTCCCGGACGGTCAGATCCTCGTACAGGCCGAATCGCTGGGGCATATAACCGATCCGGCCCTGAATGGCGGCGACGTCCCGGCCGATATCCAGCCCCAGAACCTCGATCCGGCCGCTATCGGCCCGCAACAGGCCGGTCACCAGACGCATCAGGGTGGTCTTCCCCGCCCCGTCGGGACCGACCAGCCCGGTGATCGAACCGCGTTCGACCCGGGCGTCCACGCCGTCCACCGCCCGGATCACCCGCCCGCCGGCCCGGAACACGCGGGTCACACCGTCAAGACGCAGGGCCGGCGGCCCGTCAGGGGTGGGAGCCATCGCCGTCTCCGCCGGGACAACCGGGCGCGGACAAAGGCGGCCGCGCCGTATCGATGGCGACCGTCACCGGCATGCCCAGACGCAACTGATTGCGCGGATTGCAGACATAGACCCGCGCCTGATAGACCAGCCGCGTGCGCAGGACCGGGGTTTCCACCGATTTCGGGGTGAATTCGGCGGTCGGCGAGATATAGCCGACCCAGCCGCGATAGACATGTCCGGGAAAGCTGTCGGAGGTGACCGAGGCCGCCATGCCGGGAGCGATGCGGCCAAGCTCGGTTTCCGGCACATAGGTCCGCACCCACAGCGGCCGCGTCAGGGCGATGGTGTAAACGGGCGTGGCCGGCGTGGCCATGTCGCCGACTTCCAGAATGCGATCCTCGACGACCCCCGCCGACGGGGCGTAGAGCCTGGTGTCGGCCTCGTCGCGCCGGGCCAGCGCCACCTGGGCGATCGCAGCCTTCCACGCCGCCCGGGCGGCGGCGATATCCTCGGCGCGCGGTCCCTTCACCGCCAGAATATAGGTCTGTTTCGCCGCATTGTACGCGTCCCGCGACGAGGCCAGCTCCGCCAGGGCATTATCCCGCCGCTCGACGGAGGCCGCGCCCTTGGGCACCAGGGCGACGGTACGCGCGTAAAGAATCTTGTTGTTGTCGTAGACCGCCCGCAATCCCTGCATGGTCGCCTTGGCCTGGGCGATCTCCTCGGGACGGGAGCCGCTCAACATCCGGTCCAGACTCGCCTTCAGGCCGGCCGCCTGTTGCACCGCCTGGGCCAGCCGCGCGGCGTAGCGCCGGTCGTCGAGAGTGGCGATCAAGTCGCCCTTCTTCACCGTCGCCCCTTCCTGCACCAGCATCCGGGTCACCACGCCGTTATCGTCGAAGGCCGGCTGCGCCTCGCGGATATCGACATTGCCGTACAGGGTCAGTTGGCCGCTCTCCGATCCGGAGGGAGCCCGGAAGGCGAACCACCACACGCCGATGGCGGCGACCAGGAGAACGGCAAAGACAAGGATCGCGCGGCGCCGCCCAACCATCGGAATCCCCTTCGTCATTTTTGCCGTTTCGCTTTCATCCTCTCAGAAAATCCGACCCTCGGCAATTTCACACAAGAGCATCGGGCAAAGGTGATCGCCCCGCGATTTCACCCGCCCCCTTCGCCGCGCGAAGTCTCTTGCGATTGCGCCGTTCGGCGATCCCCGGCTTTTCAAGACCGCCCGGCTGCCCCACAATGGGAGCCCTTTGAACCCGTCCGAAACGAGGATTCCTTGATCCCCCAGCGCGCCGCCGCCATGGGACGCGCCCTCAGGCACCGCGATTACCGCCTGTTCTTCGGCGGTCAGTTGATTTCGCTGATCGGCACCTGGATGCAGAACCTGGCCCAGGCATGGCTGGTGTTCCGGCTCAGCGGATCGGCGGAATTGCTGGGCGCGCTCGGCTTCGCCATCCAGGGACCGATCTTCCTGCTCAGCCAGCTGGGCGGCGCCGTCGCCGACCAGCGCGATCGCCGCGCCATCCTGATCGCCACCCAGGCGGCGGCGATGGTGCTGGCGGCGCTGCTGGCGATCCTCACCCTGACCGGTCCCATCCGCATCTGGGAGATTTTCCTGCTGGCCGGTTTGCTGGGCACGGTCAACGCCTTCGACATTCCCGCCCGCCAGTCCTTCGTCGTCGAACTGGTGGGGCGCGAGGATCTGCCCAACGCCATCGCGCTCAACTCATCGATGTTCAACGCCGCCCGTCTGGTCGGGCCGGCGCTGGCCGGTTTCGCCGTGGCCGCCATCGGCGAAGGCTGGTGCTTCGCCTTGAACGCGCTCAGCTTTCTCGCGGTGATCGGCAGCCTGCTGGCCATGCGCCGTCCGCAACCGGCGCCGAGGCCGGCGCCCGAACCGCTGTTCGCCCGCGTGCGCCAGGGCATGGCCCATGTCGCCGGCGACCGGCCGATCCGCACCCTGATGACGATGGTGGCGGGATTCAGCCTGTTCGGCCTGCCCTATGCCGTGCTGATGCCCATCTTCGCCGCCCGTCTGCCGGGCGGCGGCGCCGGCACCCTGGGAACCTTGATGGCGTCGGCCGGGTTGGGGGCGCTGGCCGGCGCCCTGCTTCTGGCCGGCCGCGACGGAATCCACGGCATGGCCCGCGGGGTCGGGCGGGCCGCCGCCGCCTACGGCCTGTTGCTGACCATGTTCGCCTGGTCGCGCTGGCTGTGGCTGTCGGTGCCGGTGCTGGTGCTGATCGGCTTTTGTCAGATGACGGTGGTGGCCTCGTCCAACACCCTGGTCCAATCGGTGGTTCCCGACGCCTTTCGCGGGCGGGTGATGGCCATTTTCGCCACCCTGTTCCTGGGCATGGCCCCGTTCGGCGCCCTGCTTGCCGGCAGCGTCGCGGCACGGCTGGGGGCATCGGTGGCCGTGACCATCGGCGGGCTGATCTCCAGTCTGGTCGGCCTGTGGTTCATCCGCCGCTCGGCCGCGGCCGGGCTGTAACTTTTCCCGCAACCATCGCCCGTATGGCGGCGGTATCGGAACCCGCCGACAACGGCCCGACATGACCGACCCGCCGGGCGCCCGCGGCCAGCGCCGCCCTTCGGAACGCCGCCACCCCCACCGCGCCGCCGATGGTGCGGCCGTCGCTTTCGGTCAGGGCCGCCAC
Source organism: Pseudomonadota bacterium (assembly GCA_021848545.1). GTDB lineage: Bacteria > Pseudomonadota > Alphaproteobacteria > Rhodospirillales > Magnetospirillaceae > JAJZUL01. The sequence goes on along the minus strand of JAJZUL010000010.1, from coordinate 1,896 downwards.
ATGGATGGCCACCAGACGGGGACTATTATCCCGCCAGACCAGGACCGGACCGCCGGAATCGCCTTTGATGGCCCCGCAATCATGCAGCCACAATCCCGAAGGCGCGCGCCCGATCACGGCGCAATCGATATCGGCGGTGGGCACGTCGCGGCTGCCCCGCGCGTAGCCGACGGCGGTCACGGTTTCACCGACGACGGGCGCGTGGCCCAGCCCCATCCAGCCGACCTCGCGCCCCAAGGGCCGGACCAGACGCAGCAAGGCCCAGTCCCGGGACGCCGCCGCCGGCCCGTAATGGGCCAGATCGGCGAAACGCCAGGTGGGCGAAATCCGATAGGATTCGACCAGCGATCCCGCCAGGGCGTCGCCGCGATCCCAGCCGACGACGAAGCGCAAGGCCGCCGGCGCCATCACCCGGCGGGTGGCCTCGTTCCACAGGCAATGGGCGGCGGTGACCGCCAGGCGGGGACCGATCAGGACGCCGCTGCACCAGCCATGGCCATAGCGGATACGGCCCACCGCGCTCCAGGGATAACGGGCCGCCGGCACGATCACCCGCTTCGGCGCGCCCGCCAGAACCGGCAGGGATGACAGCAGCGACACAAGGAGGACGAGGACGACTCTGATCATGGGGTCCGACGTAAAGCGCCAGTGACGGCCACTGTGCCACGACCCGTTGAACCGTCTCCAGCAACTTTAGATAAAATTTTCCTTGAATGCGCGGACGAACTGGGCCAAGGTCGTCCTTACCGATCCCGGACCTCGTCGAGGCCGGGATTTTTTTTGCCCAACCGGGATCGCTCCCGGATTTCGCTGCGGAGGGGCCCGATGGCCGAGGACACCAATACCACCCAGCCGACTGATCACGCCGCGCCGGTCGACGCGCATCAGGCGCTGGACGATCTCACCGTCCTCCATCAGGTCGCCAGCCAGTCCCTGGGCGGCGCCGGCCTTCACGTCATGGGCGCGGCCACCCTTCAGCAGGGGGCTCTCCACCTTCTGTCCACCATCCAGGAGGGCGGAACCTTCGCCCCATTGGCGGTCCAGCACGGCGTGATCCAAACCGGCGTCACCATCGCCGTCAACCTCGACATCGCGTCGAACAACCTGCCGGTTATCGCCAACCCGATCACCCTGGTCGCCAATGCCGGCGCCGGCACGGTCATCGCGGCCGGCGCGCCGGCGACGGTGCCGATCGACTTCGTCGCCCAGAATTTCGGCACCATCAACGCCACCGTCGGCAACCAGACGCTGCCGCCGGTCCATGCCGCGGCCCTGGCGCCGACGATTCCGGTTTCCTTCACCGCCCCGCCGGTCGAAGCCAACGCCGCCGGCGCGACCACCATTACCCACACCGTGATCGCCCCCAACGCCCCGCCCACCATTAGCGGCGTCGTCGAGGTCAACACGCCGGCGACCGGGGTGAACGGCATCACGACCAATGCCACGACCCTGGTGGGTGTCGAAAATCATGGAATCCAGTTCCAGGTGGCCGCCACCGATTCCAACGGCGCTCCGCTCAGCATCACCTTCACCGGCGAGCAACACGGCACCATCACCTACAGCGCCCAAACGGGCGATTACACCTACACGCCCGATTCCACCTATGCCGGCAGCGACCATTTCACCGTTACCGCCAGCGACGGGCACGGCGCGTCGGCCAGCCAGACCATCACCGTCGATATCGTCGATCCCGGCCCGACCTCGACGGCGCTGCCGGATGCGTCCGTCGCCGAGGGACATTCCGCCACCATCGCCACCGCCGACCATTTCTCCGCCCCGGTCGATGGCGCGACATTGACCTACACCGCCACCGGCCCCGATGGCGCGGCGCTGCCCGCCGGCATCACCATCGATCCTACCACCGGCACCATCACCGCGACGGGCACCGATGCCGAT
>JAJZUL010000050.1 GCA_021848545.1 Pseudomonadota bacterium | reverse complement strand
CTTTATATTTGGCCCTCGCCGGGCGCGCGCGTCCGCGCGCTTGGCATATTTGGCCCTCTGCCTAAGCGCGCGCGTCCGCGCGCTTGGCCGCTCGCTCAATGCTCGCCGGAGCGACGCGTCCAAGATTGAGCCAGACGTTTCAGATTTCAGGCGCGTCGCTCTATCTGGGACGAAAGGCGACGAAGGTCATGTCGTCGCGTTGCCGCTCAGGCCCCCGCCACTCGGCCAGATGGCGGAACAAAAGATCGCGCTGGCTGGCCAGATCCCGGCCGGCGAGATCGGCCAGAATCGCGGTCAGCCGCTTGCGTCCCAGCAGGCGCCGGTTCGGTCCGCCGATCTGGTCGCTGACCCCGTCGGTGAACAGATAGAAGGCGTCGCCGGGCTCGTAAGCGATGCGGTGGGTGGTGAAACGGTAATCGGCGGGGCTTTCCGCATAGCCGAGACTCATGCGGTCGCCGCGCCAGGTCCGCACGCCATTGCTCCCGGCGACCACCAGCGGCATGGCGGCGCCGGCGAAGGTCACCGTCCGGGCTTGGGGGTCGAGGACGCATACCGCGCCGTCCATGCCGTCGTTGGACCCGCCGCCGGTCTCGTCCTGGCGCAACGCCGATTTGACCAACCGGTTGAGGGTGGCCAGGATGACGGCGGGATCGTCATGATCGTGATGGCGCAGGGTCCTGTCCAGCGCCGAGGCGGCGATCGCGCTCATGAAGGCGCCGGGGACGCCGTGGCCGGTGCAATCGAGGATGGCGATCACACCCTTGTCGCCGAATTTCCCGAACCAGTAATAATCGCCGCCGACGATCTCCAGCGGCATCCAGCCCACCGCCATCTCGGCGACGATGGCGCCCAGCGCATTCTCGGCCGGCAGCAGCGCCTTCTGGATGTGCTGGGCGTAGCGCATGCTTTCCTGGATCGACAGGTTGGCGCGTTCCAATTCGTGGTTGGCGCGATTGAGGCCGGCCTTTTCCCGTTCCAGATCATGGGTGCGCTGGGCCACCCTGGCCTCCAGATCGCGGGCCAGGGCCGACAATTCGGCCTGGGCGGCGTCGCGTTCGTCGAGACGGGCCTGGGATTGGGTCAGCATGGTATTGACGGTCCGCACCAGCAGGCCCAACTCGTCGCGGTCGTGACGATCCGGGACATCGATCGAAAAGGCGCCGGGCCGGGCCGGGTTCACCGCCGAGATGGCCGACGTGATTCGCAGCAGCGGTTTGGTGATGAGCGCATAGAACACCGCCAGCACGGCCGCCGCCAGCAGCACCGCCCGCATCACCCCCCGCCACAGGGTGCGGTCGAGATGGGAAAGAAACACGTCGAGCAGCCAGCCCGAATCCAGCCGCACCGACAGGGTGCCGATGCTTTCGCCCTTTCCGGAATTGCCCGTGCCGAGATCGGCGACGGTGCGGGTGGTCAGGGGAACCGAATAGACGGTGACGTCGCCGAACAGGCGCCGCGCCAGCCGGGGAAACAGGGTGTGGACCGGCGGCCGTTCGAAGCGGGCCAGAACGTTGCCGTAATTGTCGCTGAGCACCGCACTGGTGACCGCGCCGTAACCGCCCAGGCCGGTGACGACGGTGCGGGCCAGACCGGTGGACAATTGATAGGCGGCCTCGACGGCGGTGCCGTGGACCAGGGCGATATCGGCCTGGGCCCGGGCCTTGGCCTGGGCATACGTGGTGTGGTAGTCGCCGACGGTGGTCCAGGCGGCGCCGGCGATGCCGATGGCCAGGGCGATGGCCAGGGTGGCGACCGCCTGGCGAAACGACAGCCGGCTCCAGGCGCGGACCTTGAGGGGACCGGCCGGCGATGGCGAACGGGGGCGGGACGATGCGAGATGCACGACGGATCGAAACGGAAGGAATACCGGAAAATATTTGCGACTATGACATGAATAGGGGAATGACCAAAGGGGCGGCGATGGCGATCCCAGGGGAATCGGGTGAACCCGCTTCCCCTGCATTATGTCTATTTCCCTCAATCGCCGGGCGGGCGCGTCCGCGCCCTTGGCTATCCTCGCTTGCGCGATCTCTGGGTTATCTTCGCTTGCGCTCCGAGGCCCCGATGGAGCCTCTCCGCACGCTGCGGCGGCCTCAACGGCCTAGTCGCTCCGCTCCAACGCGCCTTCACCCGATTACCCTGATGGCGATCCGTTGGTATGGGGGGATCTGGCCGTTCGGCGCCGGGCGTGGCACTGGACGGGATTTCGCGCTTGGGCCATCATGGGACGTCAGCAGGATGGGCCGGGTCATGGGTGAGTCGCCGGGGCAGAAACGCCGTCTCCATCTACAGCCACGCGGGACGGGGCCGTCGCGCGGGGGCGCCGGGGCCGACGCGCCGCCCTGGGTGGTGCTGGTGGTCGATGACGATCCCGGCATTCACGACATGACCGAACTCTTGTTGCGCGATCTCACCTTTCAGGGGCGTCCGTTCCGGCTGCTCGGCGCCGCGTCCGCCGCCGAGGCTCGCGCCGTCATCGCCTCCCATCCCGAGATTCATGTGGTGCTGCTGGACGTGGTCATGGAAACCGACGACGCCGGTCTTGTCCTGGTGCGGGACATCCGCTCCGGGATGGGCGACGATCGTCTGCGCATCATTCTCAGGACCGGTCAGCCCGGCAACGAGCCGGAACACGACATCATGGCGCGCTACGACATCAACGATTATCGCACCAAGACGGAATTGACCGCGCAGCGTCTGTCGTCGGTGCTGATCGCGGCGTTGCGGTCATGGTCCCAGATCGACACCGTTCTCAAGGCCAGCGATCTTCTCGAAGCGCGGGTCGCCGAACGCACCCGGGAACTGGAACAGGCCCGGGCCTTCGCCGAGCGGCTGGTCGAAGTCATTCCCAATCCGGTCTGGTGCCGCGACGATGACGGCCGCTATCGTCTGCATAACCGCGCCTTCCGGGATTTTTTCGCCGTCGGCGGCAGTGGGCACGACGACCTGCCGGTGGACGCGCCCTTCGTCGAGGCCGACCGGCGGACCGACCGCCTGTTGCTGGCCGGCGAAATGTCGCGGGTCGAATACGAAGTGACCCTGGCGGGCATGGCGCCGTCCCCGGGCGGGGCCGAGGCGATGCGGACGGTGATGGTGGCCAAGGGCGCCCTGTCGGCCGATGACGGCCGTCCGTCGGCGGTCGTGGGCATCATCACCGATATCAGCGGCCGCAAGGCCATGGAGCGGGATTTGCGGCACCAGGCCGACAGCGATCCCCTGACCGGCATCGCCAACCGCCGCCGCTTCATGGAGGTGGCGGTCCAGGAGATGGACCGCTCGGTCCGCTATGGGCGCCCGCTATCGGTCATCATGCTCGACGTGGATCGTTTCAAGACCATCAACGATTCGTTCGGCCATGCTTTCGGCGACCAGGTGCTGCGCGCGGTGGCCGAAGCCTGCCGGATGGAGTTGCGCGACGCGGATCATCTGGGACGTCTGGGGGGCGAGGAGTTCGGCGTTCTGCTGCCCGAGACCGGGTTGGAGGGCGCGCTCGATCTGGCGGCGCGGTTGCGCCGGGCGGTGGCGGGCATCGCCCTGTCCGCGGCCGGGGTGGAGCGGGGCGGCGGCATGCCGGGGATTTCGGCCAGCCTGGGGGTGGCGGCGCGGCGCACCGGCGAAACCGATTTCCAGCATCTCCTGGCGCGGGCCGACGTCGCTTTGTACCGGGCCAAATCTTTGGGCCGCGACCGGGTCGAGGGCGATTAACCCGCCGGCAGGGCGACGACGAAACGCGCGCCCAGGATGCGCCCGTCCGCGTCCCGGCGGTTTTCGGCGTGAATGGTGCCGTTGTGGGCCAGGACGATCTGTTTCGAGATCGACAGGCCCAGGCCGGAATGGGTGCCGAATTTCTCGCCTTCGGGCCGCTCGCTGTAAAAGCGATCGAAAATCGCCTCGGCCTTGTTGTCGGGGATTCCCGGTCCCTGATCCTCGACGGCGACCATCACCCGGGCGCCGTCGCGCCATCCCGTGAGAGCGATGGTGCCGCCGGGGGGGCTGAAGGAGATGGCGTTGGTGATGAGATTGCGCAGCACCTGGACCAGACGGCGTTCGATGCCGGCCACCATCAGCGATTGTCCGGATTCGACGTCCAGGGTGACGACATAGCCCTTTTCGGCGCCGGTGACCTGATAGACGTCCGCCAGCGCTCCCAGCATGGCGCCCAGGTCGACCGGCCCGATTTCGGCCCGCGACAATTCGGCGTCCAGGCGCGAGGCGTCGCTGATGTCGGAGATCAGGCGGTCGAGGCGTTCGACATCGTCCTGGACGATGGCCAGCAGGCGGCGTTGCTTGTCCGGGTCGCTGACGCGGGCGGCGGTCTCCACCGCCGAACGCAGGCTGGTCAGCGGATTCTTGAGTTCGTGGGCGACGTCGGCGGCGAAGGCCTCGATGGCGTCCATGCGGGTCCACAGGGCGGTGGTCATGTCGCGGAACGCCACCGACAATTCGCCGATTTCATCGCGGTGGTTGCTGAGATCGGGGAAAAAGTGGCGCCGCCCCCGGCCGTGGCGAACGATTTCGGCCGCCGCCGCCAGGCGCCGGATGGGCCGGGCGATGGTTCCGGCCAAATACAGCGACAACAAAGTGGTGATCATCAGCACCACCGCGAACACCTCGATGATGGCCAGCCGGACATGGAACAGCGAGCGGGCGATGGTCTGGCCGTTGGTGGTCAGCATCAGGGCGGCGACCACCTGCTTGTAGCGCTGGACCGGCACGGCGACCGATAACATAAGGCCGCGATGATGGGATCGGACGGCGGTCGCCACATGGCCGCTGAGCGCGGCGACCACTTCCGGATAATTCTCCGCCCTTTGATCGGCGTAATCGAGATAGGGCGGCAATTTCCTGTCGATCGGCATCCAGGTGATCACCTGTTGCCAAAGCCGTTCGATTCGTTGCCACAAGCCGGGCTTGCCCGGCGCGGGCAGGGGTTCGACCTGGATGGCGGTCCGCGACGGCGGCAGAAAGCGCGAATCGGCGGCCAGTTCGCCGACGGGGTCGAACAGGCGGACCCTGACCCGCGCCGGCCGGGACAGGCGGCGGACCAGTTGCTGGGCGATGTCGTCATTGATCTTGAACAGCCCCAGCTTCGTTTCGCTGACGGCGCCCTCGCCGATGGCGCCGGCCACCATTTCGGCCTGGGTGGTCAGGCTGTGCAGTTCGGCGCTGATCAGCGCCTGCTTGTAGCGGTCGAGATAGAACACGCCGATCACCAGGATGATCGGCGCCAGCAGATTGACGGCGAGAATCCGCCGGGTCAGCGGCGAGGCGAAGGGTCGCCAGCGCCGTCGCGCCCGCCGCGCTTTCGCCCGGGCCTTCCGCGCTTCGGCCGGCTCGTTAGCGCCGGTTTGGTCCATCTCGTCTCCCGCGCCGCCGTCGCTTACGGAGCTTCGTCGCGGTAGCGATATCCCACCCCGTAGAGGGTTTCGATATGGCTGAACTGGTTGTCCACTTCGCGGAACTTCTTGCGCAGCCGCTTGATGTGGCTGTCGATGGTGCGATCGTCCACATAGATGTGCTCGCCATAGGCGGCATCGATCAGCTGGTCGCGATTCTTCACATGGCCCGGACGCTGGGCCAGGGATTTCAGGATCAGGAATTCGGTGACGGTGAGATCGACCTTCAATCCCTTCCAGGTGCAGATGTGGCGCGCCGGGTCCAGGGTCAGTTCGCCGCGGGTGATGGCGCCGGCCGCGGAACCGTCCTCGTCCGTCTCGCCGCCATGTTCGGACCGGCGGATCAGGGCGCGGATGCGCTCGATCAGCAATTTCTGGGAAAACGGCTTCTTGATGTAATCGTCGGCGCCCATGCGCAGGCCCAGCAATTCGTCCACCTCGTCATCCTTGGATGTCAGGAAGATCACCGGGATGGCGCTGGTCTTGCGCAGGCGCTGCAACAGTTCCATGCCGTCCATGCGCGGCATCTTGATGTCGAGAACGGCGATGTCGGCCGGTTGGGCGGCCAACGCGCGCAACGCTTCGGCGCCATCGGAAAAGGTGCGGACCGAAAATCCCTCGGCCTCAAGGGCGATGGATACCGAAGCGAGAATGTTGCGGTCGTCGTCCACCAGGGCGATCGAATGGGCCACCTGTTCGTCTCCCGTCATGCAAAAGCGTGGGGCCGTTTCACTCATGCGCCTTTTTATGGCGAAAATATAGGGGGCATGGCGGCGGCCGCCAGCGCCGGCGCCGGGGCTGTTTTTCATCCGCCCCGCCCTCATTTATGGTGGGGGATGCGCAACGGATAAGGATGGATGACGATGGACGGGGCGAGAGCGGTCGGGCAAACGGCCTATGGGCGGCTGGAGGCGATCTTTCGCAGGATCGCCCTTCTTGGCGACGCCCGGTCGCTGCTGCATTGGGACATGGCGGCGATGATGCCGGCGGGCGGGGCCGAAAGCCGCGCCGAGCAACTGGCTTTGCTGGAAACCCTGTCCCACGACATGCTGGTCGCGCCCGAGCTTCCCGATCTGCTGGACCGGGCCGGTGACGAGGGTCTGGAGCCCTGGGAGCAGGCCAATCTGCGCGAGATGCGCCGTCATTGGACCCATGCCAGCGCTCTGCCCACGGATCTGGTGGAGGCCGTCGCCCGCGCCGAATCCGCCTGCGAGATGGTCTGGCGTGAGGCCCGCCAAAAGGCCGATTTCGCCATGGTCCGTCCGCTCCTGGGCGAGCTTCTCGACCGGGTGCGCGACAAGGCGCAGGCCACGGCCGACCGGTTGGGTCTGGCGCCTTACGACGCCCTGCTCGACCATTACGAGCCGGGCGGTCGGGCCGCCGAGATCGATCCCCTGTTCGCCGATCTCGAAGCCTTTCTGTCCGATTTCATCGGCCGCGTGCTCGACCGCCAGCGGGCGCATCCCGCGCCGCTGACGCCCGACGGCCCGTTTCCGGCCGAAAGCCAGCGCGCCGTCGGCCTGGAGATGATGGCGGCCCTGGGGTTCGATTTCGACCATGGCCGGCTGGACACCTCGCACCATCCGTTCTGCGGCGGCACCCATGACGATGTCCGCCTCACCACCCGCTATGACGAAGCCGATTTCGCCAAGGCCCTGATGGGGGTGCTGCACGAGACCGGCCATGCCCTTTACGATCTGGGGCTGCCGGGCGGGCGTTGGCGCGGTCAGCCGGTGGCCGATGCCCGCGGCATGGTCATCCATGAAAGCCAGTCGCTGCTGATCGAAATGCAGGTCTGCCGGTCGCGGGACTTCATCGCGTGGGCGGCGCCGCGTCTGGCGAAGGCGTTCGGCGGCGCCGGGCCGGCCTGGGCCGCGGACAATCTTTACCGGCTGGGCATCCGGGTCCGGCCCGGTTTCATCCGCATCGATGCCGACGAGGTGACCTATCCGGCCCATGTCATCATCCGCGCCCGGCTGGAACGCGCCCTGATCGCCGGCGATATGAAACTGGACGACCTGCCGGCGGCCTGGAACGAATCCTATGGCCGGCTGTTGGGGATCACGCCGCCCGACGACGGCGTGGGGTGTCTTCAGGACATCCATTGGTATTGCGGCGCCTGGGGCTATTTCCCCACCTATACCCTGGGGGCGATGAGCGCGGCCCAATTGTTCGACGCGGCGCGGCGGTCCGATCCCGCCATCGCCAAGGGAGTGGCCGACGGCGATTTCCGTCCGCTGCTGGCCTGGCTGCGCCGGCATGTCCATGGCCGGGGCTCGTTCCTGTCGACCCGCGCCCTGATGACCGAGGCCACCGGCCGTCCCCTCGACCCGGCGGTGTTCAAGGCCCATCTCCAGGCCCGCTATCTGGACGGGGCCTGATCGTCGGAGCCGGTGGGCGCCGCGCCCGTCCGCGTCTCCCATGGCGGCGGTGCGCCCGCGGCCGGCAGGATGACGTGGAAGGCGGCGCCCTCGCCGGCCTGGGATTCGACCCAGATGCGCCCGCCGTGATCCTCGGCCACCTTGCGGCACATGGCCAGGCCGATGCCGCTGCCCTCATACGACCCGTGGGGATGCAGGCGCTTGAACATATGGAACAGGCGGTCCTGGTATTGGGGATCGATGCCGATGCCGTGGTCGCGCACGACGATCTCGACCTGATCGCCGTTCCGGTGGCCGAAAATATCGATCCGGGGCGTTTCGCCGGGTTTGGTGAATTTGACGGCATTGGCCACCAGATTCTGGAGCAGACGCGCCAGACGGTCGCGATTGCCGGCGGCCGCCGGCAGCTTGCGCCGCTCGATGACGGCGCCGCTGTCGGCGATGGGTTCGCGCAGCGTGATCATCACCTCGTCGAGCAGGGAATCGAGATCGACCGGCTCCCAGATCGCGGCGTCGGCGCCCATCCGGGCATAATCGAGCAGATCGTTGATCTGGCGATGCATCCGTTCCGCCCCCTCGACGATGAAGCCCAGGAACTCGGCGCCTTCCCCATCCAGGCGGTCGCCATAGCGCCGGCTCAACAGTTGGGCGAAGCCGGCGACGGCGCGCAACGGTTCCTGGAGATCGTGGGACGCGGCATAGGCGTATTCCTGCAATTCGGCGTTGATCCGCTCCAATTGCCGGCTTTTTTCGCCGAGATCCCGCTGGGCGCGGGTCAGGGCCTCGATCTGGCGCTCCATTTCCGTGGCCCGCACCAGGAAGCCGCCGGTCAGGGGGCGGAGCACCATCACCAGACCGATGATGGCGAGAATGGTCAACAGAATGGCGCCCCCGGCCACGGCCAGAATTTCCCGGTCGACGTCACTGGTCGCGCGGGCGGCGGAAATCCGTTTCAGCAGCACCCAATGGAGTCCCGGCAAGGGCGCCGCGGCCAGAACCATGGAGCCCGATCGGACGGTGGCGCCGGCATGGCGGCGCAGGCATCGTTCGATCAGATCGCCGGCGTCGGCGGTCAGGGGCGCGGCATGGGCGGCGAAGGGGATCGCCATGCGGGCTTCGCCGTTGGCCTGAACGACCAGGGCGACGTCGCCGTTTTTGTCCGGGGCATGGGCATCGCGCAGGATGCCCAGCAGACGGGCGGCCCTGACCAGAACGATAACGGTGCCGACGCGGTGACCGTCGTCATCGACGATGGGGGCGCTGACCGTCACCACATAGCTGCCGCCTTGCCGCCAAGGCGGCGACACGATCGGTCGGGTGGAACCGATGGGCGGGATCGCGGCCCGGCGCCAGTCGAAGGATCGTCCGGCCCGCATGGCCCGATGGCCGGAGAGGTCGAGTTCGACCGCGCCCAGCAGATCGGGCGATTGCGTCACCGCGTCCGTCAGTCGCGATTTGTTGGTGGCGTTCAGGGCGGCGCGGTCGATTTCGCCCCGGTTATAGGCGGCAAGCGCGTTGCGGATCATGGTGCGGCTGGCGACCTGCCGTCCCAGATCGTCGGCATGGGCGATGAAGTCCGCCGCCGCCATGGCGCGCAATTCCAAAGCGTGACGAAGGGAGGCGACGGCGGCGCCGCGCAGCCGCAAAGCCAAAGGCGCGATGCCGGCGACGGCCACCACCAGACTGATCACGGCCATGGCCACGGCCGCATAGATCACGATCGCGCGGCGCAACCGCTGCGCATCCATCGCCATATCCGCCCCCCTCGCCGCATTCCGCCGCCGGTTGCGATCGGTTTGCAGCATAACGCACAGGGTGGGATCGGACAAACCCATTGAAATGATCGGGTTAATACCAAATCCCGATGAGGGTGACTCATCGGGATAAGGTTCAAGCCCGCGCGGCGCCTGAGCGAAACCCGCTCGCGATCGGTCGTAGACCGTGAGCGACGGTATAAGTCCGCCCGGTTGCGTCGAGGCCGGTCCCGCCTCATCTTCACTCCATGAGACGACGCGACCCCGATTCCTATCGGCGCCCGCCCGAGCTGGGCCCCCGCAACGACTGGCGGACCATCCGCACGCTGCTGCCTTATCTATGGCCCGTGGGGCAGCCCATCCTGCGTCTGCGGGTGGTTCTGGCCATGGTGTTCCTGGCGGCGGGCAAGGGCGTCACCGTGCTGGTGCCCCTGCTTTACAAGCATGCGGTCGATGCGCTGACGCCGAAGGCGGGCGGGATCGCCGTGGTGCCGCTGGCGGTGCTGCTGGCCTATGGTCTGGCGCGGGTGGCGGTGTCGGCCTCGTCGGAATTGCGTGACGTCGCCTTTGCCCGGGTGTCCCAGCGCGCCATCCGCACGGTGGGGTTGGAGATCTTCCGTCACCTCCACGCCCTGGCCCTGCGGTTCCATCTGGACCGTCAGACCGGCGGCGTGTCGCGGGCCATCGAGCGCGGCACCAAGGGGATCGAGTTCGTTCTCAATTTCATGCTGTTCAACATCCTGCCGACCATTCTGGAGATCGGCATGGTGACGGCGATGCTGTGGCATCTCTACAACGCCACCTTCGCCCTGGCGACCTTCGCCACCATCACCCTTTACATCGCCTATACCCTGGGGGTGACCGAGTGGCGCACCAAGTACCGCCGCATCATGAACGACACCGATTCCGACGCTTCGACCAAGGCCATCGATTCGCTGCTCAATTTCGAGACGGTCAAATATTTCGGCAATGAGGCGCACGAGGCGGCGCGCTACGACGTCGCCCTGGCGCGCTACGAGGATGCGGCGGTCAAAAGCAAGGTAAGCCTGGGCCTGCTCAATATCGGCCAGGGCGCCATCATCGCCGTGGGGCTGACGGTGATCATGCTGATGGCCGCCAGGGGGGTGGTGGCGGGACGGATGACGGTGGGCGATTTCGTCCTGGTCAACGCCTATCTGGTGCAGCTTTATCTGCCGCTGAACGCGCTGGGCTTCGTTTACCGGGAAATCAAGCAATCGCTGACCGACATGGAGACCATGTTCCATCTGCTGACCGTGGATGCGGAAATCGCCGATCGTCCCGGCGCTCCGGCCCTGGCGGTGACCGGCGGCGAAGTGCGGTTCGAAAATGTGCGCTTCGGCTATCAGCCGTCGCGCGAAATCCTCAAGGGCGTGAGCTTCACCGTGGCGCCGGGGGGCATGGTGGCCATCGTCGGCGCGTCGGGGGCGGGCAAAAGCACCATCTCGCGGTTGCTGTTCCGCTTCTACGACGTCACCGGCGGTGCCATTTTCATCGACGGCCAGGATATTCGCGGCGTCACCCAGGCGTCGCTGCGGGCCTCCATCGGGGTGGTGCCGCAGGATACCGTGCTGTTCAACGATTCCATCCGCTACAACATCGCCTATGGGCGTCCCGATGCCGGCCAGGACGAGGTCGAGCGGGCGGCGCGTCTGGCCAGCGTGCACGGCTTCGTCAGCGGTCTGCCCGACGGCTACGACACGCGGGTGGGCGAACGCGGGCTGAAATTGTCGGGCGGCGAGAAGCAGCGTGTCGCCATCGCCCGGACCATTCTGAAGAGCCCGCGCATCCTGGTGTTCGACGAAGCCACCAGCGCGCTCGACACCCATACCGAAAAGGCGATTCAGGCGTCCCTGCGCGAGGTGGCCCGTGATCGCACCACGCTCGTCATCGCCCATCGTCTGTCGACGGTGATCGATGCCGACGAGATCGTGGTGCTGGGGGATGGACTGGTGATCGAACGCGGCACCCATGCCGCTCTGCTGGAGCGGAATGGGCGCTACGCCGACATGTGGGCCAAGCAGCAGGAGGCGGCCCTGCTCCACGACAGATTGGCGGCGACGGAGCGGGCCGCCGAGTGATCATTCGGGCCGGAACAGCCGGCGCAACGCGTATTTGCCGGGTCCGGTCACATAAAGCAGCAGAAAGCCGCCGATGATGCTGAGATTCTTGTAGAAATTGATCTCGTTCTCGAACCGCGCCATGCCGGTCATGGTCCAGTAATGGTGGGCGAGAAAGCCGGTCGCCAGGGTATAGACCGCCATCAACAGGGCCAGGGGCCGGGTGCAGATACCCAGAACCAGGGCGGCGGCGACGAAGACCTCGACGATGATCGCCACGATGGCGGCGATATGGGGCAGGGGGACGCCGGTCGCCGTCATGTATCCGACCGTGCCGGTGAAGTTGGTGAGCTTTTGCCATCCGAAGATGAGGAACAGCGCAAGCAGCAGGAGTCTCGCCGCGAGGATGGCCTCGTCCCTGATTTTATCGGCGCCGAAGGTTTTCATGATGCGTCTCCTCTATTGGCCGGACGGACAGTCCGATCGATCCGTTGGTGGTGAAAAATCGTTCCCGTCAGGGGATCAGCCGTTCGATGTCGTCCATCGCTCCGGTTATGGCCCGATCGGCGCTCTCGGCTCCCATGGCCAAACCCTCCGCATAGATGAAGGTGAGGTCGGTCAGTCCCATGAAGCCGAGAACGGTCTTCAGATAGGGCACCTGGGAATCCGCCGACGTGTCGCGGTAAACGCCGCCGCGGGCCAGGGCGATATAGACCTTCTTGCCCGTGACCAGGCCTTCCGGCCCGTTTTCGGTGTAGCGAAAGGTGAGTCCGGCCTTGGCCACCGCGTCGATCCAGGTCTTGAACTGCACGGATACGCCGAAATTATACATCGGCACGCCGAGGACGATCACGTCCGCCGCCATCAATTGGTCGATCAGCGCCTGGTCCATCGCCACCCGGGCGGCTTGCTGGGCGGTCCGCTGGTCGGCCGGGGTGAACAAGGCGCCGAGGGCGGCATCGTCGAGAGCCGAATGGGGGTGGGCGGCCAGATCGCGCCGCTCCAGCGCGGCCTCGGGGGTGCGGGCGCGTAGGCGGGCGACGATGGCGTCGGCGATCCGGGTGGAAATCGAGCCGGCGGTCCGCGCGCTGGCGTTGATCTGAAGAATCTTCATAAGGGTGTTCCTTTGCGGTCAGGCGAGGTCGAACAGAAGGAATTCGGCCTCGGTTTCGGCCTTGATATCGATGCTTCCGACATCCTCGACGGCCAGGCCGTCGCCGGTCGTCATGGCGGTTCCGTTCACGGTGATGGCGCCGTCCACCACCTGGATCCAGGCGCCGCGACCGGCTCCCAGGGAATGGCTGATGGTGCGTCCCGCTTCCAGCAGGCTGGCATGGACGTACGCGTCCTGGTGGATGGTCAAGGCCGCGCCGCTGGCGGGCGGCCCCGCCAGCAGGGCCAGACGGTTGCGCTTGTCCGCCTCGGGGATGGCGCGCTGCCCGTAGGCCGGTTCCAATCCCTCGGCCGCCGGCACGATCCAGATTTGCAGGAAACGGACGTCGTCCTGGCGTGAGGCGTTGTATTCGCTGTGGCGGATGCCGGTGCCGGCCGACATGACCTGGACGTCGCCGCGCCGGATGAGCTCTTCGTTGCCGGCGCTGTCGGCATGGGCCAGGGCGCCGCTGACCACATAGCTGACGATCTCCATGTCGCGGTGGCCATGGGTGGCGAAGCCGGCGCCCGGCTTGACAATATCGTCGTTGATGACGCGTAACGCCCGGAAACCCATGTGCGCGGGATCGTAATAATGGGCGAAGGAAAAGGTATGGCGGCTGTCGAGCCAACCGTGATTGCCGTGGCCGCGCCGGTCGGCGGGGCGAAGGATGGCGTTCATGGTGACGGTCTCCCGTTGCGGATCGGGGGGCGGGTTCGCCCGGTGCTTGCCCCTGATTTAATCTTGCTCTCCTTGAACAACAATTCGTATTACTCACACAACATTGTTGCTAAAAAAGGAACGGTTATGGATCGCCTCGCCAGTCTGACCGCGTTCGTGCGCGTCGCCGAAACCGGGTCCTTTTCCGAAGCGGCGCGTCGTTTGGGGATGTCCAAATCGGTAATCAGCCGGCAGGTGGCGGCGTTGGAGGCCGAATTGGGCGCGCGGCTGTTCCAGCGCACCACCCGGTCGCTGACCCTGACCGAGGCCGGCCACGGCTATGTCGAGCAGGTGTCGCGCATTCTTGCCGACCTCGAGGCGGCGGACGCGTCGGTGTCGCGTCTGCAGGCGGCGCCGCGCGGGCGGATTCGAGTCAGCGCGCCCATGAGTTTCGGCTTTCTGCATCTGGCCCAGGCCATTCCCGATTTCCTCAAGCGTTATCCCGAGGTCGCCATCGATCTCGCCATGACGGATCGTTTCGTCGATCTGGTGGAGGAGGGGTTCGATCTCGCCATCCGCCTGGGAAAGCTGGCGGATTCCAGCCTGATCGCCCGGCGTCTGGCGCCGGTCCGCATGGCGGTCTGCGCCAGTCCCGATTATCTGGAGGCGGCCGGCACGCCGGTCGTTCCGGGCGATCTCGCCCACCATGCCTGCCTGTCCTACAGCCTGTGGTCGGCGGCCGATAGCTGGCATTTCGTCACCCCCGACGGCAAGGACCAGCAGGTGGAGATCAAGGGCCGCATGCGGGCCAATAACGGCGACGCGTTGCGCGTCGCCGCGCTTAAAGGACTGGGGGTGTGCTATCTGCCGACCTTCATCGTCGGTGCGGATTTGCAGTCGGGAAGTCTGGTGTCGGTTCTGGGTGACTTCATGCCCAAGGACCGGGCCGCCCATGCCGTTTATCCGACTTCCCGCCATTTGTCGCCCAAGGTCAGGGCGTTCGTCGATTTCCTGTCCGAATGGTTCGGCCACGCGCCTTATTGGGATTTGGTGTGGTGATGATGGTGGCTTTCGTCGATCAGCTGGCGTCTGGCCTCGTGCAGCAGATGGGATAGTTTGACGCGAATGTCGTGAATGCTGGCTTTGCCCTTGAGGTCGGCGGCCAGCCGGCCGATGACGCTTTCATCGCCGACGGAATGGTCATGGGCGTGAACCAGATCCCGGGCGTAATCCTGGGCGGCCTGGCCCAGCAATCCCAGCAATTCGGCGGCCCAAAGCCCGGCCATGCGATTGCGCCGCCGGGTCACCCGTGATTCCCGTTGGTTTTCGCCTGCTTCCCCCGCTTCGGGCGAAGGATCGCGTTCCATATCCATGATTACCTCCCCGCTGTGCAAGGCGGTCGCGCGCCGCGCGATCGTCGGAGGTTCATTTCCCTTATGATACTCCCGCCGGGAAGGCCGGCAAAGAGGGACGAGACCGGATGGAACGCCATCGCTCTTCCCAAACGCGCGGCAATTCCCTATCGTCCGGCGGATTCGTGCCCCGTTTTTTTGAAGAGTCGATGCCCACTCTCGACCATATCCGCAACTTCGCCATCATCGCCCATATCGATCATGGCAAATCGACCCTGGCCGATCGCCTGATCCAACGCTGCGGCGCCATCGCCGACCGGGACATGCGCGATCAGATTCTCGATTCGATGGATATCGAACGGGAACGCGGCATCACCATCAAGGCCCAGACCGTGCGTCTGGCCTATCCCGCCAAGGACGGCCGGACCTATCAGTTGAATCTGATGGACACGCCCGGTCATGTGGACTTCGCCTACGAGGTGTCGCGCTCCCTGGCGGCCTGCGAAGGGTCGATCCTGGTGGTGGACGCGTCCCAGGGGGTCGAGGCCCAGACCCTGGCCAACGTCTATCAGGCCCTGGATGCCGGCCACGAGATCGTACCGGTGCTGAACAAGATCGATCTGCCGGCGGCCGAGCCCGAACGGGTGCGTCAGCAGATCGAGGATGTGATCGGCCTGGACGCGTCGGACGCGGTGATGATCTCGGCCAAAAGCGGGATCGGCATCGACGACGTGCTCGAAGCCCTGGTCACCCGCCTGCCGGCCCCGGTCGGCGATCCTGATGCGCCCCTGCAGGCGCTGCTGGTGGATTCCTGGTATGACGCCTATCTCGGGGTCGTCATTCTGGTGCGGGTCAAGAACGGCATCCTGAAGCGCGGGCAGAAGGTGCGGATGATGGCTTCGGGCGCCGTCTACGACGTCGATTCGGTGGGGTATTTCACGCCGAAACTGGTGAAATGCGACCAGTTGGGGCCGGGCGAGATGGGATTCATGACCGCCGGCATCAAGGCGGTGGCCGACACCAATGTCGGCGATACCATCACCGAGGATCGCCGCCCCGCCGACACGCCCCTGGCCGGCTTCAAGCCGTCGGTGCCGGTGGTGTGGTGCGGCCTGTTTCCGGTGGATGCCGCCGATTACGAGGATTTGCGCGAATCCCTGGCCAAGCTGCGGCTGAACGACGCCAGTTTCCAGTACGAGCCGGAAACCTCGGCGGCCCTGGGCTTCGGGTTCCGTTGCGGGTTCCTGGGGCTGTTGCACCTGGAAATCATCCAGGAGCGGCTGGAACGCGAATTCAATCTCGACCTGATCACCACGGCGCCGTCGGTGGTCTATAACGTCACCCTGACCGACGGCACGGTGGAAGCCCTGCACAACCCCGCCGACATGCCCGATCCGGCCCGGATCGACCATATCGAGGAGCCGTGGATCAAGGCGACGATCATGGTGCCCGACGAATATCTGGGGGCGATCCTTCAGCTTTGCACCGAGCGTCGCGGCCAGCAGCTGGATCTGACCTATGCCGGCAACCGGGCCATGGCGGTCTATCGCCTGCCTTTGAACGAGGTGGTGTTCGATTTCTACGACCGCCTGAAATCGGTCACCCGCGGCTATGCCAGCTTCGATTACGACATGGATGCCTATGCCGAAAGCGATCTGGTGAAGGTCGCGATCCTGGTCAATCAGGAGCCGGTGGACGCCCTGTCCTTCGTCGTCCATCGCGCCAATGCCGAAAGCCGCGGGCGCGCCATCTGCCAGCGCCTCAAGGAGCTGATTCCGCGCCAGATGTTCCAGATCGCCATCCAGGCGGCCATCGGCGGCCGCGTCGTGGCGCGCGAAACCGTCAGCGCGCTGCGTAAGGACGTGCTGGCCAAATGTTATGGCGGCGACATCACCCGCAAGCGCAAGCTTCTGGAGAAGCAGAAGGAAGGCAAGAAGCGGATGCGCCAGTTCGGCAAGGTGGAAATTCCGCAATCGGCCTTTCTCGCCGCCCTCAAGATGGGGGACGAGCGGTAGCGGCCGGCGTGGGAGTGGTCAGAGTTTGTAAATCAATCGAACTTGCAAAAGAACGCCCATTGGAAACGCTGGCGTTTTTCCGTCGATTTCACGCCGGATGGGCATTCTTTCACAAATTCTCAGCGCCGGACGAAGATGAAACGGCGGTGGCGGCGGCGGCAGATCAGCAGCAGAATGGTGCCAAGGGCGCCGATCACCACCCAGGCCGGCATTTGCATCAGCAGATGTTCGGCGTTGGCCAGCAGGGATTCATGGGGGCCGGCGCTGGCGGGAACGCCGCCGGTCAGCAGGGTGACGACCTCGCCGGTGGCGATGCCGGTGTGATGCTTCAGTCCGAATGCGAGAACCGCTTCGGCGCTGGCCATGACGATGGCGACCGCGACAAGAATCCACCCGGTGATTCGACCGATGAGCATCGGGACGCTCTGACCCATCTCAAAAAATTCGGTTGTGTCAAGATATCAAATGCACCTCGTCTTAGGGGTAGTGGCTAGGCTACGGGAAATCAAGTAAAAATTTCTTCGGGCGCCGCCCCGGCGCTGGGGGGGTTGCGCCAAACGGCGGGCTCGTGTATCTCTCGCCCCCTCCGGCGTTCCGCCGGAATGGAGGGGTGGCCGAGCGGTTGAAGGCGCACGCCTGGAAAGTGTGTATACGGTGTTGAGCCGTATCGAGGGTTCGAATCCCTCTCCCTCCGCCAATATTCCCAAGTGCCAATATTCCCAAGTAATGATTTCTCTGCCGTGATGCGCCCTGGGTGGAATCCCCAGGTTGCGCACCGTTTTTGGCGTGTCGCCGTTGACCGTGCCGGAACGGTACGGGTTTCGAGTATGCTTGTAATTCAACGTGTTGCGGCCCACCGGCCCATTGATCTTTTCGGATGATTTTCTGGCGGGAATGGTTGGCTGGGAGCCAACCAAGGCGGTCAACGGCCGCTTCTCAGCCGTCGCGGCGCCACCTTGCACACCTTGGCCGCAGCCGGCACCGCCGTTTCCAGCCATGGCAGGGCGCCGGGCGTTTCTGTCCACGCGGTGACGGTATCCTGGACATATTCCTCCGCCCGAGCAGATAGGCGGGGACATGGCCGTTGGTCTTCATCGCGCTGTCCAGCAGGCCGCGCGTCGCCGTCCCGTCGCCCTCCCGGCGATAGGACAGCAGCACCGTGCCGGAAACCCGAACCTCTCCCGCTGCCGCCCCCATTCTACCGGAAAATCCTCCATCAGATCGGCCAATTGCAGCGTGCGCGGCTGGCCGGTGGCGAGGTCGGCGATGGTACCGCCCGGCCCCTCGGCCCGCAGGCGGATTTCGGCGCGGTTCACCCACTCGACAGGGAGGGGATACGGGAGTATCTGGACCCGATGAATATCGGCGTCCTTTCAGCCCTCGCGTCGGCCCTCCTGTTCGGAGCCAGCACTCCCCTCGCCAAGCTGCTGGTGGGGGAGATCAGCCCCTGGCTGCTGGCCGGGTTGTTGTACCTCGGCTCCGGTATCGGCCTGTCACTCGTTCGCCTGCTTCTGCCTGGCCAGCGGACCCCGGTGCGCGGAGGCGAGTGGTTATGGCTGGGAAGCGCCATCGTCTTCGGCGGCATCCTGGGGCCGCTGCTGCTGATGTGGGGGCTGACGCGGACGCCGGGCAGCGCGGCGGCCCTGTTGCTGAACGCCGAAGGCGTTCTCACGGCGCTGTTGGCGTGGTTTGTCTTCAAGGAGAACTTCGATCGGCGCATCGCCGTGGGCATGGCCGCCATCGTCGCCGGAACAATCGTCCTTTCATGGTCTGGCAAGGCGGGCGTCGGGCCGGCCTGGGGGCCGCTGGCCATCGTTGGAGCCTGCCTCTGCTGGGCCATGGACAATAACCTGACCCGCAAGGTCTCTCTCTCGGACCCGCTGCAAATCGCCTCGCTGAAAGGGCTGGTGGCCGGAACCGTCAACACGGTCCTTGCCTTGACCATGCACGCGGCCTTGCCGCCGCTGCCGGCGGTCGCGTCTGCTGCTGTCGTCGGTTTCTTCGGCTATGGCGTCAGCCTCGCCCTGTTCGTGGTCGGCCTGCGCCACCTCGGGACGGCACGGGCCGGTGCGTATTTCTCGGCCGCCCCGTTCGTCGGGGCGTTGATGGCCGTGCTTCTCCTTGATGAGCCGATCACCCTTAGGCTGGTGGTCGCGGCAACGCTGATGGGTATTGGCGTGTGGCTGCACCTGACCGAGCGCCATGAGCACGAACATCAGCATGAGGCGGTCGAGCACGAGCACTCACACCGGCACGACCAGCACCACGAACACAGCCACGACGGTGCGGCCGAAGGGGAGCACTCCCACTGGCACCGGCATGAGCCGATTGTCCATCGACACCCCCATTATCCCGACGCGCACCACCGGCACACGCATTGAGGCGATGGCAACCACCAAGCGATCCGTGCCGTTCCCGCGCCACGGGTGCTGACTGCGACCCCGATGACGATACGGGTTGGTCGCGCGCATATGCGAATGGGCCGGATCGCTGGCGGCGGCCGGAGGCGGACCCTCAGAGCCCGACCCGAAAATCGCCATGGCGGCCTGCAAATGGCGGTTTTCTGCGCATCCGCTGCTCACGTACATGAAGTACGCTCCGCTGCGGGTCTCGAAAACCGCCATTTTCGGCTCACCCTGCCGACTTTCGGGTCGGACCCTCAGGCGCGGGCCACCTCGCCAAGATGCGCCCCCAGATCGGCGTTCGGCACTTTGGTCAGGTCCTTCTGCAACTGCCCGGTGATCTTGCGCCGGGCGGGTTCATCGAGCGCCTGCCGGAGATCTGCGAGCGCGTGGGCCGGCGCGATCAGAACCAGCGCGTCGAACTCGTTCCGGGTGTTCGCCGTATTCACCCACGCGGCGACCTCATGCGCGAAGGCGTGCTTTTCGGCCTCGTGCAGATCCTGGCGCGGGTCCACCGCATGGCGCCCGGTCGTCGCGCTTTCACGCGTCCGGCCCGGCCGTTCCGAGCCGAGATCACGCGTCGCGTGATGGAGATCCGCTGAAACCATTTCCCGGAGGGTGTCGAACGCCTCCTGCCCGTCGCGCTTCCGGACGATGCGCGCCCGCCCGCCATCGGTGATGACGTGCCAAATTCGTGGTTGGTTCATGGTGTCTCTCCTCCGCTGACCCTTCGGCCCCGTTGGCGATGGGGAAGAACCGCAAAAACATTGTCCCTGAGGATGTGCCCGCCTACGAGTGAAAATAACCCGTGTCAGCCATCGCAAAATACTTGAGGAAAATATGAAATTCCGCGCGGCGCGGGATTGCGCGGCTCCCCGACCATTTCCGCGGTGACTTGCCGCGGCGCGCGGGTGTCACGGTCGCCATAGGGGCTATCCCCGCTCACCGGCGTACGCGTCCGCGTGGTCCGCGACCGGTTCGGATTCGGCCCGATCTTGTTCACGGGAGCCGCGATCTTGTGTTTTCATGAAAATCGCCGCCGCTCCATCCGACCCTCCCGTTCAACGAAAACACCTGGTCCCCGTATCCCCCCATACCGGCAGCGGCGCGGCGGATCGAAATTGGAGATGCGTCATGAGTCCAGACCCCAGAACCGTCGCCGCATTGCGGGAAGCCCTTGAGGATGAATATCGGGCGCGGGCCACCTACCGTAAGGTCATCGAGGCCTTCGGCCCGGTTCCGCCGTTCGTGAACATCGTCGAGGCCGAGGACCGCCACGCGAACGCCTTGCTCGCCCTGTTCGAGCGCTTCGGCATCGCGCCGCCCCGGGACGCCTGGGCCGGGCGCGTTACGGCCCCGGCCACCCTCGCCGAAGCGTGCGAGGCCGGCGTGAGGGCGGAGATCGAAAATCAGGCCATGTACGAGCGCCTGCTCAAAGAGATCAGTGATCCGGAAACGCTGGTCGTGATGCGAAGGCTCCAGCGGGCCTCTCAGGAACGCCATCTGCCGGCGTTTCAGCGTTGCGTCGAGCGCGATCGGGATGGTCGCGGCCACCCGGCGGGCGGGCCGGGGCGACGGCGCATGCGTCACGGCGGCGGCTGATTCGCGCTCCGCCACATTATTGATCCGCCACCGCTCCATCGTGCTTGACAGGCGTCCGGCCGATGGCCATATTCGGCGCTTGCCGCCCGGTGGGCGGTTTTCCCCAAACGTTTGATCGGCTCCGCACTCGGCGGCGGGACGGGCAGACGTTTTCTCTCTTCTCCCGGGTTTTGGTTTTTACCCGGTCGTCTGAGAGGGTCAACGGAGGTTCAAAAAATCCTGTTGACGGCGTTAGTCAGAGGTTGGTATAAGCCGGCCTCCCGCGGCGAACGAGGGAAATGAAGACCAAGTCGCCGAGAGAAATTGGTTAGTTACTTTTTGCTCTTTGACAAGTGAAGA
>JAJZUL010000049.1 GCA_021848545.1 Pseudomonadota bacterium | reverse complement strand
GTTTGCAGGGTGTTGATCAGGTTCTGGGTGAAGTCCTGACGGGTCTGCACCGTGGTCAGGTTCTGACCGAAGGTCGAAGCCTGGGTCCGCAGGGTATCCAGAGCGCCGGTCAACTGGCTCATCGACGACTGGATCGAGGCGGTGCCGCTCCAGTTCGCCCCGGCCGACTGGATGTTGAGGCCGGTGGTGGTCAGATCGACCGCGTTGACCGTCAGGTGACTGGCATTGGTGGCCGCGGTGTTGAAGGTGACCGTCAACGGATTGCCGCTGCTGCCGTCGATCAGGTTGACGCCCTGATAGTTCGCGTCCGCGACCAGCTGGTTGAGCTGGGTCCGCAGCGTGTCGAACTGGGAGGTATAGGTGGCAAGCGAACTGAGACCCGAGGACCCGCCGGCCCGCAAGCCTTGATACAATTGGCCGCTGGTGACGGTACTGCCGTTGGCCAGCGTCGAACCCGTGATGACGGAAACGCCGAGCAGGGACGAGGCGGTACCGCCGACGGTGATGGCGCTGCCGCTGGTATTGCTGACGGTCAGGCCGCCGGCGTTGCTGTAGGTCGCCTGCAGGCCGGACACATTGTCGATGGCGCCCATCAACCCCTGAAGGGTCATGCCCGAGGAGATGGTGATGGTGCTGGACCCCAGGATCAGCGTGCTGCCGGGCAGCATGTAATTGCCGGTCGTGCCGGTGGACCCGGCGACCGCCGACCCGCCGGCCGTCGAAACGATGAAGCCGGTGGAATCCGTTATATCCGACAGCAGGGTGCCGGTATCGGCATACATGGTGATGGAATAGGTGCCGTAATTGACGGCGATGGTGCCCGTATTGGTGGTTGCCGCCGAGCTGGTGGCCGTCGCCATGGTCGAGCTCGACAGGCCGAGAGTGGTGACCAGCGAACCGCCCAGAGCGATGGAATGCGACTTGTCCGTGCTGGTGACGGTCACCACCCCGCTGGCATTCATGGTCAAGGTCAGGTTGCCGGCGGTGGCGCTGGCGGCGGTGGCGCCGCCATCCACATGGGCGAGCCAGGTGGTCAGATCCAGCATGACCCCGCCGCCGCCGTTGGATTGCGCCGCCGTGTTGTTCACGTTGCTGGCGCCGACGGTGAAGGTATAGGTGGCGCCGCTATCGACCTGGACCGTCAACGTGTCGCCGTTCTGAATGCCCAGGCTGGCATTGTTGGCGTTGACCATGGTGCGGAAGTCGGTGCTGCCATAGGTGGCGGCCTCGGGGGTCGCGCCCGTCGCGGCCACCGTCATCGCCTCCTTGCCGCCCGACGAACCGCTGCTCGACGTCCCCATGGCCAGACTGGCGCTGTTGGCCACCGACTGCAACTGGTTGACCAGCGATTCCGCCGCCGAAATACCCTGGGTGGCCGCCGTGATGGTCTGGATCGCCTGCCCCATATTGTCGAGGAGGCCGCTGAGATCGCCGGCCTTGAAGCTCAGCGCTTGAGATGCGAAATAGGCCTGCGGACCATCAAGGGCCGAATTGACCTTCTTGCCGGTGGCAAGCCGTTCCTGGGTTTGCGCCTGAAGGCTGGAGGTCTGCTGCAGACTGAGCAGATTCGCCCTCATGGCCGCGTTGAGCGTCACATCGCCCGACATCGCCTCTATTCCCCATTCTAGAGAATATTCCGCCAACTTCGCTGGCTGTATATCGCACGATATAGGACGCCGGACGGATAGGCAATTTAATTTGAGCAATACGCATATTACCCGACCATCGGCGTCTTCTTTTGATTTATCAACCAATGGTGCGGTTCAACGGTTTGGGCGCGCCACCCGGCGATCCGCCCCCGACCGCATCCGACTCCAAAGCGCCGGCCCGGTTGGGGGAACCGCCCGGAACGGTGGCTTTTGGACGTCCCCTTACCCCGTGATCGCCGCGAACACCGACGGCAGCCTTTCGGGCAGGCGCTCGACATGATCGACCACCGAATAGCGGTTGTCGCCGAAGATGCGGGCGACATAGCGGTCGGCCAGCGGGTCCAGGGTCAGGCAATAGGTGTGAATGCCCCGGGTCGCCAGTTCCTCGACCGCCTTCTTGGTGTCGTGGCGCAGATATTGGGGATCGCGCTCGTCGATATCGGCGGGTTCGCCATCGGTGATGACCAGGATCAGCTTGCGGGCCGAGGGCTGCTGGCCGATATGCCAGGCGGCATGGCGAAGCGCCGTGCCCATGCGGGTGGACAGGTCGCCCCGCATGCCGGCCAGCTTCGATTTCGGCGTCTCGTCATAGGGGTCGGTGAAATCCTTGAAGCGGTGATAGCGCACGTCGTGGCGCCCGTCCGAGGCGAATCCGTGGATGGCGAAGGGATCGCCGATCTCGGCGATGGCCCAGGCCAGCAGGCCGGTGGCGTCCCGGGTCAGCTCCAGGATGGTGGGGCTGTCCTCGACCTCCTTATGCACCTTGTCGCCGGTGGAATTGGACAGATCGAGCAGGATCAGCACCGACAGGTCGCGGATATGCCGGGTGATGCGGATGCCGATCCGCGGATCGGGCATGGTGCCGCGGCGGATATCGATCATGGCGCGGACCGCCGCCTCCAGATCGATCTCGTCGCCTTCCTCGTAGCCGCGCTTGCGCACCACGCCGCGCGGCTGCAAGGCGTCGATCAGATGGCGGATACGGGTGGCCACCGGCTTGTAGCGGGCCAGCACCTCGTCCATGATTCCGGGATCGGCCCGCGACTGGCCGCGTTCGGTCACCGTCGCCCAGTCGGGACGGTACAATTGCACCTGATAATCCCATTCCTGGTAATGGTACGGGTCGGAAACCGGCTCCTTGCCTTCGCTCTGGTTATAGGAAACGCCCTCGTCCTCATACGGGAACAATTCGGTTCCCAGCACCCAGATCTCGTCGGCATCGTCGCCGGCGGTCTCGACGTCGATTTCGTTGACGAATTCCATCAGGCCGACATGCTTGCGCACCTGCCGGTCGCGTCCCGGCACGACGTCGAAGCCGCGCTCGGCCCAGGCCACCTCGTCGAAATCCCAGCTGTAACGGTTGTCGTCCCGGTAGCCCAGGGTGGCGTGGCGTTCGAACAGACGCAGCGCCGGCAGGCCCGGCCCCGCCGCCAAGGCGTGGTACAGCCGCATGCCGAAATCCCAGGACAGGGTATTGTCGGTCTGTCCATCGGCCAGGGCGGCGCGGTATTCGGTGGCGATCGCCGCCAGATCCGGGGCCAGCCCCTCGGTCTCGCCGGTCAGCAGCGCGCCTGCGAGATGGTCCATGGCGGTCAGGCCGGGATGCTCGGCCTTGTGCGCGGCCGCCGCCGCGTAGAAGGGCCTCCACAATTTGGCGAGGCCGGGAAAATCGGCGATGGCCAGATGCTCGACCCGCGCATCCTCGAACACGTCGATGCATTTCATATGCACCGGGGTCAGCTGCTCGGCCGACAGGGCGGCGCTGGTATGGACGACATGGGCGGCGGCGTGGGCGGCGGCCGCCCGATAGACGTCGACGCCCTTCAGGCCGGGAACGTCCTCGTAGGCGTCGGGCAGGTGGATGAACCAATCCTCGATGAACGGCCGGGGATGGATGTCGCCCGGCGCCGGCCGCAGAAAGAAGGCGCGGCCCCACAGAGCGCGCAGATAGAAATTGAGCTTGCGCTGGATATCGACGAACAGGGTGCCGCTGCGCTCCTGCTGGAGCACGGCGCGCGAGGATTCCGATTTCAGACCGAAATAGGCGACCTGCCCGTCGAAATCCCGCGCATGGGCCTGGGCGCCCCACATGGCCCAGCGTTTGAGGCCGCCCAGGGTCAATTTCGACAATAATTCGTCGAGATTTTCCAGCATCGGCCGCAAGCCCCGCGGGGTCTTGGCCGCCAACTGGTGCAGCAGGGCCAGATAGCCGCGCAGCAGGTCGGCGTCGCCCAGGCGGCGGGCCGCCAGCGGCAGATTGGCCACCGCCAGGGCCAGAATCGCGCCCGAGGTCAACGAGGACAGCTTCATCAGCGCGCCGACCACGTCCACCAGCACGTCCTCGCCGACTTCCTTGACGATGCCGGGCATTTCCTGGGCGAAGGCCAGGACCAGGTCCATGCCCTTGCCGGTGGCGGAAATCGCCCGCATGCCCTCGAAATAATTGCCCAGGCCCCGGGGCGACATCACCCGCGCCGCCTCCTGGGCCGCCGCCTCCGCCGCCTGACGATGGTCGGACTGGTCGATCCAGGCCAGCTCCTGCTGGAAATCGATGCTGTTCATGCGCATCTCTCCGGTCTTGGCGGGGCTGCCGCGTGGCGGCGCAGGCCGCCGATCATATGATTGGGCGCCTGCGCGCCCGCACCCCGCTGGGAGGCCCAAGGGCCTCCGAACCTCCCCTCGGTCCGCTCAGAAGTACGTGGCGATCGCCGCGTCGAGGGTATCGCGCATATCGGGATCGTCGGTCAGCGGCCGCACCAGGGCGGTGCGGCAGGCGGCCTGCGGCGAGATGCCCTTGGCGATGAGCTGGCCGGCATAGACCAGCAGACGGGTGGACATGCCTTCATCCAGGCCGTGGCCTTTCAGATTGCGCGAGCGCTGGGCGATCTGCACCAGCTTGCCCGCCACCGTTTCGTCGAGACCGGCCTCGTGACAGATGATCCTGGTTTCGATCTCGGCCGACGGATAGGAGAAATCGAGCGCGCCGAAACGCTGCTTGGTCGATTGCTTCAGATCCTTCATCAGGCTCTGATAGCCGGGGTTGTAGGAGATGACGATGTGGAAGTCGGGATGGGCGCTGACCACCTCGCCCTTCTTTTCCAGGGGCAGGACCCGGCGATGGTCGGTGAGCGGGTGGATGGCGACGGTGGTGTCCTGGCGGGCCTCGACCACTTCGTCGAGATAGCACAGGGCGCCGATGCGCGCCGCCACGGTCAGCGGGCCGTCCTGCCAACGGGTGCCGTTGATGTCGAGCAGATAGCGCCCGACCAGATCGGAGGCGGTCATGTCCTCGTTGCACGCCACCGTGATCAGCGGGCGCTTCAGCTTCCAGGCCATGTATTCGACGAAGCGGGACTTGCCGCAGCCGGTGGGGCCTTTGAGCATCATCGGCATGCGCGCCCCGTAGGCGGTCTCGAACAGCTCCACCTCGTCGGCGACGGGCAGATAATAGGGTTCCTGCTTGACGAGATATTGATCGACGGCGGCCGTCGCCGCCGCATCCAGGGACACGTTCATTTCCGTCCGCTCCTGTTCTTGTGTCTTGTCGGAAAGTGGGATCGCCCGGTGGACGGCCTTGCCGAAAAGGGACGGTGTGGGTCCCTTTTGGACGAGACCGGCGGCGAGCGGAAAGATCGCCCGGATGCCGCGAACGGCATCCGGGCGGGTAGGCTTACTTCATCGGGCCGCGATAGATGACCATCGACGCGCCCTGGGACTGCTTGAAGTTGTCGTAGCCGATCAGGCGGACGTGGTGCTTGGGATGCGCCTTGTGGCACGCCTCGCACTCGCCCAGGATCCGGTCCACGTCGGTCTCGCCGAACATCGGCAGCTTCCACATGTACCAGTAATGCAGGAAGGAATTTTCCGGCTCGGTATGCTCGACCGCCGGGTTCCACCCCTTGGACACGATGTATTCGATCTGCTTGCGGATGCCGGCGGCGTCCATGGCGGGCAGATAGGAGAAGGTGCCGAGCTTCCGGCTGCCGGTATCGCTCAGGCTGGACTGGTAGTCCTGCACGTCACTCATGAGAGGGTTCCTTTCGTTCGATGTCGCTTAGCGGTGGGCGACGTCGAGCTTGTCGACGGTGTCGAACTCGAACTTGATCTCTTTCCAGGTCTCAAGCGCGATCTTCAGTTCGGGGCTGTGCTTGGCGGCGGTGGTGAGAATGTCGCGGGCTTCCTTTTCGAGCTGACGGCCCTGATTGCGGGCCTCGACGCAGGCTTCCAGCGCCACCCGGTTGGCGGCCGCGCCGGCGGCGTTGCCCCAGGGATGACCCAGGGTGCCGCCACCGAATTGCAGCACCGAATCGTCGCCGAAGATCGAGACCAGGGCGGGCATGTGCCAGACATGGATGCCGCCGGAGGCCACCGGCATCACGCCCGGCATCGAGCCCCAATCCTGATCGAAGAAGATGCCGCGCGCGCGGTCTTCCTTGATGTAACGGTCGCGCATCAGGTCGATCCAGCCCAGCGTCGCGCCGCGATCGCCTTCCAGCTTGCCGACCACGGTGCCCGAATGCAGGTGGTCGCCGCCCGACAGGCGCAGCACCTTGGCCAGGACGCGGAAATGGATGCCGTGACGCGGATTGCGGTCCAGCACCGCGTGCATGGCGCGGTGGATGTGGAGCAGCAAGCCGTTGTCGCGGCACCAATTGGCCAGGCTGGTATTGGCGGTGAAGCCGGCGGTCAGGTAGTCGTGCATGATGATCGGGGCGCCGAGCGACTTGGCGAACTCGGCCCGCTTGAACATCTCTTCGACGGTCGGCGCGGTGACGTTCAGGTAGTGGCCCTTGCGCTCGCCGGTCTCGGCCTCGGCCTTGTGGATCGCTTCCATGCAGAAGCTGAAGCGGTCGCGCCAGCGCATGAAGGGCTGGGAATTGACGTTCTCGTCGTCCTTGGTGAAGTCGAGACCGCCGCGCAGGCATTCGTAAACGGCGCGGCCGTAATTCTTGGCCGACAGACCCAGCTTCGGCTTGATGGTGCAGCCGAGCAAGGGACGGCCGTACTTGTCCATCTTGTCGCGCTCGACCTGGATGCCGTGGGGCGGGCCGCCGCAGGTGGTGACGAAGGCGAGCGGGAAGCGCACGTCTTCCAGACGAAGCGACCGCACCGCCTTGAAACCGAACACGTTGCCGACGATCGAGGTCAGCACGTTGACCACCGAACCCTCTTCGAACAGGTCGAGGGGATAGGCGATGAAGGCGTAGAAGGCTTCATCGTCGCCCGGCACGTCTTCGATGGCGTAGGCCCGGCCCTTGTAATAATCGAGATCGGTCAGCAGGTCGGTCCACACCGTGGTCCAGGTGCCGGTCGAGGATTCGGCGGCGACCGCGGCGGCCGCTTCCTCACGCGGAACGCCAGCCTGGGGCACCACCTTGAAGCAGGCCAGGATGTCGCTTTCCTTCGGCGTATAATGGGGTTCCCAATACGTCTCCCGGTATTCCTTCACACCGGCCTTGTACGTCTTCACAGCCATTTCCGGCATCTCCTCGTTTGCCTTGGAGAGGGGAGCACCCCCCGCCACAACGTTAGCGAGGGAGACTCTAGCCAAGGCCATTGATAAACGGAAATTGATGTTATTAATCGTATGGATTAATGATCGCTTATGAACGATCTTGCGCTTGCCAACGATTCCCGAAGGAAACCGCGCCATGCATGCGACCTTGCAGCAGCTCCGCCTGTTCGCGGCGGTAGCTCGCAACCTCAGCTTCACCAAGGCCGCCGATGAGATGCACCTGACCCAACCCGCGGTGTCGATCCAGATCCGCCGTTTGGAGGAGCATGTCGGCCTGCCCTTGATCGAGCATGTGGGGCGCCGGGTCTATCTGACCCCGGTCGGTCAAGAATTATATGACGCCTGCCGCGATATTTTCCAGCGACTCGGCGTTTTCGAGGGGGCGGTAGACCAATTGAAGGGAGAGGTCGCCGGCCCCCTGCGCCTTTCGGTGGTGACCACCGCCGAATATTTCCTGCCTCACCTGCTGGGGGTGTTCCTGCGCCGTCATCCCCTGGTCCAGCCCTATCTCAACGTCACCAACCGGGCGACCGTGCTGGCGCGGCTGATCGATAACGAGGACGATCTGGTGGTGATGGGCCGGGTGCCGGACGGGGTGAGCGCCGAGGTCCTGCCGTTTCTCGACAATGTCCTGGTGGTGGCCGCCCCTCCCGACCATCCCCTGGCCGACGGCAGACCGGTGGCCCTGGCCGATCTGGTCCGCGACCGGTTTCTGTTCCGCGAACCCGGTTCCGGCACCCGCATCGCCACGGAAAAGCTGCTGACCGAGCACGGCCTGTCGATCACGCCCTATATGGAGCTGGGCAGCGCCGAGGCGATCAAGCACGGGGTGATGGCCGGTCTGGGGGTGGCGGTGCTGCCGCAGCACAGCCTGGGCACCGAACTGGCGGCGGGACTGCTCAAAGTTCTCAATGTCGAGGGATTTCCCCTGCGCCGTCCCTGGTACGCGGTCTATCGCAAGGGCAAGCGCCTGACCCTGGCGGCCAGCACCTTCATCGAATTCCTGTCGTCGCGGGGCAAGCAGGTCGCGGCGGGCATGGAGCGCGAAAGCGCTCCCTTTACTATCGTAACGCACAGTAACGATTAAAAAGCGGTAAGATCATGGGGCCATATTGACTTTTACGCGGTCCTCCCATATATTCCTTTTTGCCTATGCGGTATGGCCTATAAAAGGCGAGCGCACCTCAATAGGTTGTGTCCCTACCCCTCGTCAGACCGCCTTATTCAGACGCTTCCCCCCC
Source organism: Pseudomonadota bacterium (assembly GCA_021848545.1). Classification (GTDB taxonomy): domain Bacteria; phylum Pseudomonadota; class Alphaproteobacteria; order Rhodospirillales; family Magnetospirillaceae; genus JAJZUL01. The sequence continues at coordinate 12,937 of JAJZUL010000049.1, read as the reverse complement.
TAAACGTCTGAATAAGGCGGCCCCCAACTCTTGCGACAGGCGAAACCGACAGAGAGCGGAACGCTTGCGTGCGGCCGAATGGGTCCGCGAAAGGATCGAAATGCGGTCTTCTACCGACCGGATCGGGGTCGACGCCTGGGATTGGGGCGTGCGCGCCCTGATCGTGCTGTCCCTGGCCGCCCTCACCTATTCCCAACTGTCCGGCACCCTGTTCCGGCCGATCTTCGACGCCATTGAAAGCCATAGCTGGTCGGAGGCGATACTGCGCCCAAGCTGGTTGTGGCTGATCATGGGCAGTTTGCTGCTGTGTTTCCGCACCCTGCTATGGTTCCGCTACCGGCCGCTGCCCCCGGTGCCGTCCGAGGGGGCGCCGACGCTGACCGTCATCATTCCCGCCTTCAACGAAGGAGCGATGGTCGAACGGTCGATCGTCTCGGTGGCCCAGGCCCGCTATCCCCGCGACCGGCTGGAGATCATCGCCATCGACGACGGCAGCAAGGACGATACCTGGGCCTATATCGAAGCCGCCGCCGAGCGCTATCCCGACGTGATCACCGCCATCCGCTTCCCCGTCAACCAGGGCAAACGGGCGGCGCTGGCCGAAGGGTTCCGCCGCGCCCGCGGCGAGGTTGTCGTCACCATCGATTCCGACTCGGTAATCGAGACCGACACCCTGCTGGCCATGGTCGCCCCGTTCCAGTCGCCCAAGGTCGGCGCCGTGGCCGGCAAGGTCGCCGCCTATAACCGGCGCGACGGCTTCATCAGCCGCATGCTCCACGTACAATTCATCCTGTCCTTCGATTTCCTGCGGGCGGTGCAATCCACCTACGGCACCGTCTATTGCTGTCCGGGCGCCCTGGCCGCCTATCGCACCGATCTGGTGCGCCGGGTTCTTGAGCGGTGGGAAAGCCAAACCTTTCTCGGTGCCGCATGCACCATCGGCGAGGACCGGGCGCTCACCAATTTCATTCTCGCCGAGGGCTATGACACCGTCTATCAGCAGAATGCGGTGGTCCACACCCTGGTGCCCGTCACCTACGGCAAATTGTGCAAGATGTATCTGCGCTGGGACCGCAGCTTCGTGCGCGAGGAACTGAGATTCCTGGGCCGGGTGGTGTGGCGGCGGCCGGCCGGAACCCGGCTCATCGCCCTGATGGACACCACCATCACCAATCTGCGCTATCCGGTGATGTACGCCAATCTGGGGCTGCTGGTCGCCCTCGCCGTGAACAATCCCGACATCGTGCTGCGCCTGCTGGTGGTCATGGGCATCATGTCCGCCTTCAGCATGCTGTATTACATCCGATCGGAAAAATCCTGGGATTTCATCTACGGCATCCTCTATTCCTACTTCTCGTTCTTCACCCTGTTCTGGATCTTCCCCTACGCCGCCATGACCGCCCGGGCCAAGTCCTGGCTGACCCGGTAGCGCGCGATGACAAGAGATCGGCGCATTCATGCGCCGATCTCCCGCCCTTCACGATTTTTCAACCTTCCTGCCCAAGGATGACTGTCGGGAAGGGCACGGAACCGTCAGGATGACGGCGTGGAAAACGCCGGCCGAAAGAGCCGGAAAAGGGGGCGTTCTGACCGAACAAAACCAACGCGAACCCGTCGCGCTCGCGCCCCGCGGGCACGAATCCCCGTCCACCGCGGCCCCGCTGCGGGCATGGGGCAGTCTGGCCGCCGCGGCCAGCCGCCTGGCCCTGCCCGATACCGAACATGCGGGCCGGGTGGTGGGCGATTGGCGCCGGGCCGATCCCCGTCTGGCCGAGCTTTTGAACACGGGCGTCGGCGCCGCCGCCGCTCTTGACCGTTACGCCCTGATGGCCCGCCAGGAGGGCCGGATCGCCGATGCCGCCATGGCCTTGAAGATGGCGGTGGCGCTGTCGCCGGACGAGCCTGGCTTGTGGGGCAATCTCGCCGCCGCCCTGGCCGCCGCCGACGAGGCCGCGGGCGCGGCCGTCGCCATCGAGATCGGCCTCGGCCTGGATGGCAGCCGGGTCGATGGCTGGATCTTCCTGGGATCGCTGCGCATGGCGGCCGGCGACGATGACGGCGCCGAAGCCGCCTACGGCCGGGCGGCGGAACTGGCGCCCCGGCGACCCGACGTCTGGCACGCTTTGGCCCTGTCCGCCTATCGGCGCCGCCAATTCGCCATCGCCGCCGAACGGTTCCAGGCCAGCATCGAACGGGGCGACCGTTCGCCCCTGGCCTATGCCCATCTCGGCCAGACCCGCCATCTGATCGGCGATTTCGCCGGCGCCCTGGACGCGTTCGCCGCCGCCCACGCCGCCCAGCCGGACGACGACCATACCCGCCATATGCTGGGGCTGTTGCGGCTGATGGAAACGGTGCCCGCCGATGGCGGGGATTGGAACCCGGACGGCGCCCTGGCCGCGTACCGCGCCACCGCCGGCTCCGCCGCCTGGGATGCCAACCGGCTGTTGCAGACCGCCTTCGGCCTGCTCAGCGGCTACGGCCGCCTCGACGCGGCCCGCGCCGTCGGCCGGGTGCTGTTGGCCCGCAAACCGGACAGCGCCACCCTGCGCTATCTGATGGCGGTGCTGGGTGGCGCCAATCCCGATCGCTGCCCCGACGATTATCTGATCGAGCATTTCGACGCTTTCGCCGAGACCTTCGACACCCAATTGGTCGAAGTACTGGGCTACCGCGTGCCCGAGCGCCTGTGCCGGGCCATCGGCGCATTGATCCCGGCAATGGGGCAATGCGCCACCGCCGATCTGGGGTGCGGCACCGGTCTGGCCGGCCCGCTGCTGCGGCCCTTCGCCCGCCACCTGACCGGAATCGATCTGGCGCCGCGCATGCTGGAAAAAGCCGGCGCCAGGGGCGTCTATGACGATCTGGTCCAGGCCGAGGCCGTATCCTGGCTGGCGGCGCGACGCGCCGACCTTGATCTGGTGCTGGCCGCCGACGTGCTGATCTATATCGGCGATCTGGCTCCCCTGTTCGCCGCCGCCGCCGGGGCGTTGCGGCCGGGGGGACTGTTCGCCGTCAGCATCGAAACCATTGCCGATCGCCGGGGCGACGATTACCGGGCGCTGCCGTCGGGACGGTTCGCCCACGCCCCGTCCCATGTCGCGGCGTTGGCGGCGGGCGACTTCATCCCCGTCCATGACGAGCCCACCGTCATCCGCCTGGAGGCCAATCGCCCTGCCGAGGGCCGCCTGCTCGTCTTCAAGCGAAACTAACGCTATCGCCCCCTGGACCCGGCTCGTCGGGCGATGCATCCTCGATCTGTCGCAAGGAGAGCGGGGACACGCGCGGTCATGATCGTCGGCATTGATCTCGGCACCACCAACAGTCTGGTCAGCCTGTGGCGGGATGGCGGCGTCACCCTTGTTCCCAATGCTCTGGGCCATCTGCTCACCCCGTCGGCGGTGGGGCTGGACGATGACGGACGGATGCTGGTGGGGTTGGCGGCGCGCGAACGCCTGTCCACCCACCCGGCCCTGACCGCGGCCACCTTCAAGCGGCTGATGGGCACCGATCGCCCGACCATCCTCGGCGAGCGGAGCTATCGCCCCGAGGAACTGTCGGCGCTGGTGCTGCGCGCGCTGAAAGCCGACGCCGAAACCTTTCTGGGTGAGATGGTGACCGAGGCGGTGATCACCGTGCCGGCCTATTTCAACGATACCCAGCGCAAGGCCACCAAGGCCGCCGGAGAGCTGGCCGGTCTGGCCGTCAACCGGCTGCTGACCGAACCCACCGCCGCGGCCCTGGCTTATGGGATCGAGGCGGAAGCGGACGAGGAATTGCTGCTGGTGGTCGATCTCGGCGGCGGCACCTTCGACGTGTCGCTGCTGCACCGCTTCGACGGCGTGATGGAGGTCCGGGCCGCCGCCGGCGATTCCTGGCTGGGCGGCGAGGATTTCGTCGATGCCATCGTCGCCGCCTTCATGGCCGAGCGCGGCGCCGGTCTGCCGCCTTTGTCGCGCCCGGCGCCGGTCCACGCCGCGTTGCGCCGTCAGGCCGAGCTGGCCAAGCGGACCCTGAGCGAAAAGGACGAGACCGTCCTGTCGGTCATCCATGACGGCGAACCGGTGGAATGGCGCCTGCACCGCTCACGCTTCGAGAGCATCGCCGAACCGGTGGTGGCCCGCCTGCGCGCCCCCATCGAACGGGCGCTGCGCGACGCCCGCGTCGACCCCGATTCCCTGTCGCGAATCGTTCTGGCCGGCGGCGCCTCGCGCATGCCGATTTTCCGTCGCCTCATCGCGCGGCTGTTCCGCCGCTTGCCGGTGATGCACATCAATCCCGACGAGGTGGTGGCCCGGGGCGCGGCGGTCCGCGCCGGTCTGGTCGAACGCGGCGCCGGCCTCGACGAAGTGGTGATGACCGACGTCGCCCCCTTCACCCTGGGGATCGAGGTGGCGACACGGCGCGGACCCAGGAACAATGTGCGCCTTGACGGGTTGTTCCTGCCCATCATCGAACGCAATACCGTCGTTCCGGCCAGCCGCAGCGAAATGGTCAGCACCGTCGAGGATGACCAGAAGGCCGTCAGCCTCCGGGTCTACCAGGGCGAGGCGCGGCTGGTGAAGGATAATATCGCCCTGGGGCAATTGTCGGTGGCGGTGCCGCAAAATCCCGCCGGCGCCGAGCAGGTGGAGGTCCGCTTCACCTACGACAGCAGCGGCCTGCTGGAGGTGGAGGCCCTGGTGGCCAGCACCGGGCACCGCGACCGGCTGGTGATCGAGGGCAATCCCGGTCTTTTGGGCAAGGAGGAGATCGCCCGGCGTCTGGCCGCGCTGGCCGACCTCAAGGTCCATCCCCGCGACGATCTGGCCGTGCGCACCCTGCTCGCCCGGGCCGAACGCCTGTTCGAGGAACGTTTGGGCGAAGTCCGCGCCGCCATCGGCGAGGCCATGGAAATCCTGATGCTGGCCCTGGAACGGCAGGACCCGGACGAAATCGGCCGCGCCCGCACCGATCTGGCCGAAATGGTCGCCGAACTCGACGATACGTTCTTTCTGTAACCGCCAAAAAAAAACGGGCCGCCCGCGCTCACGCGCGGACGGCCCCAAGTGTCACGGCGCCGTAATCGTTACGGCCGGACGTCGAACTTCCTGAACAACCAGATCTTCACCAGATCCATGAGGAACAGGTACACGATTCCGATCGCCACCAGATAGACGATGTCCATGAACGGAATCTTCGGCATCAGGATTCCGTACACCGCCATGACCGAGACGACGATGAAGTCGCCCAGCGTGGCCATCAGCATATATTTCGACGGCATCAGGCTATAGAAATGGCCGCCGGTGCGGACCAGATAGAGCACGCCCTGGCCGGTGAAGACCATGATCAGGAACACGATGGTCTGAACCTGACCCAGCGGCGTGTGGATCGTCTCCAGATAGACCAGCGCGCCGAAGGAGAACAATAGCTGCATCAGCCCCATGGGCACCGAGCCCATGATCATGTTCTTGACCTTCCAGTCGTTCGGTTCCTTGGAGAATTTGACGTTGTCCGTGGAGATGGACATGGTCACGAAATCGTTGGTGAACAGCAGCAGGATGACCAGCATCGGCGTGATGATGAAGGATTTGGTGAAGATCACGCCGAGGATGGTGAAGAACGAGATCTCGATGGTCTTGGCGATCTTGTTCAGAATCCAGGTCGCCATCCGTTGGAAGATTTCGCGGCTGGTCTTGATCGCCGCGACGATGTCCGACAGGCCGGGGTCGGTCAGAACCACGCTGGCGGCCGCCTTGGCCACGTCGGTGGCTCCGGCCACGGCGATGCCCACTTCGGCCGCCTTCAGCGCCGGCGAGTCGTTCACTCCGTCGCCGGTCATGCCGACGATGTAACCGGCGTCCTGCATCGCGTTGACGATGTTGTACTTGTCCTCGGGATAGATCCCGCCGAACACGTCGTAATCGGCCAGGCTCCTCTTGCCCGCATCGGTCTTGCTCAATTCCAGCAATTCGGCCCGTTCACAGACCCGATCGCCGATATCCAGCCGCTTGGCGATGGTCCGGGCGGTGATCGCCGTATCGCCGGTCAGCATGATGACGCGAATGCCGAGCTTGCGCAGTTCCTCGACCAGGGGCCGGGAATCGGGCCGTTCCGGGTCCATGAAGCCCAGGAAACCCAGGAAGCGGTAGGTCTCGCCGATCTTGGTGCCGACGGCCAGAACCCGCTCGCCCTTCTGGGCCAGGGAGCGCTCCATCTCTTCATGCTCGTAAACGCCGTCGCCATGGGTCAGCGACCAGATGGTCTTCGGCTGGCCCTTGAAAACGGTCACGGTCTGGCCGTCCACCTCGTAAACGCTCTCGGTCCGCTTGATCGCCGGATCGAAAGGGGTGAACGATACCCGTTTGCCCTTCTCGGCGATGTTTTCGGGATTGGCGACCTTGAAGATGGCGTCGTCCAGGGCGTCCTGGCTGCGCGAATCGCTGGCCATGATCCCGTAGGTCAGCAATTCTTCGCGGCTGACGCCCTCCACCGGCGTCACATCCTCCAACTCCACCTTGTTCTCGGTCAGCGTCCCGGTCTTGTCCGAGCACAGCACGGTCATCGCCGCCGATTCCTCGATGGCCGACAGCTTGGTGGTCAGAACCCCCAGCTTCGACAATTCGACGGCGCCCAGCGCCGTGGACAGGGTATAGGTCGCCGGCAGCGCGATCGGGATGGCGGCGATCAGGATCACCAGAACGAAGACGATGGCGGAAATGACGTCGACATGGCCCGGCAGATAGCCGAGATCGACCAGGGCGACATAGCCCATGAAGACGGCCGACAGGCCGAAATCCAAATACAGCAGGTATTTGACGATCTTGAAGATCAGCCGCGACAGGTTGCTTTTGGTTTTGGCGATCTTGACCAGTTCGGCGGTCTTGCCGAAATAGCTGTTCTTCCCGGTGCCGACGACGATGCCGGTCGCCTCGCCCCGTTTCACCACCGACCCGGAATAGGCCACCGTGCCGGTCTCGGCCTCCACCGGCAGGGATTCGCCGGTCAGCGCCGATTGATCGAGTTGCAGCTGGGCGTCGAGGATCTTGATGTCGGCGGGCACGAAATCGCCCAGGCGAAGATGGACCAGATCGTCGGGCACCAGATATTTGGCGTCCAGCATCAGCCATTGGCCGTCGCGCATGACCCGCGCCTTGACCGCGAGGCGCTGCTTCAACAGCTCGAGCGCCTTTTGAGCTTTTCCTTCATGAAGAAAGGACATGACGCTGTTGAAGATCAACAGCGCGATGATGACGATGCCTTCCGCATATTTGCCGACCGCGAATTCGAGAACGGCGGCAAGTTCGAGCATCCACGGAATCGGCCCCCAGAATCGTCTCAGAAATTCAACGACCGGATTCTTTTTTTCTTCCTCTACGGCATTCAGACCAAACTCTTTGAGTTTTTTTTCGGCGTCGGCGGTCGTAAGAGACTGGTAATCGACCACGCCTTCCATTGCTGACATCAGGAGCCTCCTTTACGCTTCTTCGAACCAACCTTGCGAAAAGGTGGTCGGCAAGTTCGTCCCCCCAAGCCGGGCGGCAAGGCTTGTCCCCCGGTCGTTCACAGGGCGCGACTCCGGTCGCAGGGTGGCGGCCGGCGGGCAGGCGTACGACGCGCCTTTGGCCCGCGATGCCCGCGGGCCAGCCCCGATCTTCGCAAGAGCCGGATAGCCGCGACAGATCAGGCGAAACCGCCCGGGCGTCGCGCAGGCTCTGCCACCTCCAGACGGACCTCCCCGCCCGCCAGAGTTTGGCAACTGACCGCTTCTTTAATTCGTCTAATTTCTTCCAAATACCCGGGCAGACTGCCCCGTATCCCCTATCAATATAAGTCAGTGCCATTTTAGCGGGAAGCGCGAAATATTAAGCCAACGGTATTATGCCGAATAGCAGAGCGTATCCGTTTACTGCGTGCACTTTTTATGACGGCCGCTCGACTCTGGCCGCGACCGCTCCACGGAGCGAAAGGCGCGAGTCGAATACGACCGGGCCATGTCGGCCAGCGCCCCGTCGTGGCGATCGAACCTGTTTTAAATCAACAAGTTAATATTGGGCCGAACGGCGTGTCGGTCCGCGCCGGCGCGGTCTTGGAATCGGCGCGCGCACGTCACCGGAGGCTGCTGGATCGCATCCGGTGACGAAATTTCGGGACTGTCGGAGAATGAAGGGGCCGCTTTCGCCTCCCCCCGATCGGACGACCACACCCAGACTTTTGTCTAGGCCGGATTTTTCAGGCCGACGGCGTCGCGCTCTCCATCCATGATCGGCGGTCCCGGACGGGACCGGGGGTCAATGGCCGGCGGGGCCGTCGCCGTGTCCGTGCGCAGCCAGATTTTCCTTCTTCCACGCCTGGCGGACCATGTCGTAGCCGATGGCGTGATAGACCGGATGCTTGCAGACCATCCGCGACACCGCGTAGGCGAGCAGGCTGGTGGCCATCAACGGCACCACCATCTGGTCGCTGCCGGTCATTTCGGCGACGATGACGAAGGCGGTCAGGGGCGATTGCACCACACCGGCGAAATACCCCACCACCCCCAGCAGCACCACGGTCGCCGAGGGGAGGAAGGGCAGCATGCCGGCCAGCGTGCCGCCGAACCCGGCGCCGGCCGACAAGGACGGCGCGAACAGGCCGCCGGGAATGCCGCACATGGAGGACAGCAGGGTCACGATCAGCTTCAGCGGCCCGTAGGTCCACGACATGTGCGAGGTCAGCTGAATGATCCCCTTGGCCTGGTCGTAGCCGGTGCCGAAAGTGGCGTCGTGGGTGGCCAGACCGATCACCGCCACCACCAGCCCGCAGATGCCGGCGAACACGGCGATCTTGATGTTGGACCAGCCGCCCCACAACCGCGGCAGACGGACGATGCCCCAGACCAGAAGCTGGCTGAAGGTCCCGCCCAGGGCGCCACCGACGATACCGCAGATGATCACCGCCAGAACGTCGGGCCAGGCGTTATGGGTGAGGGCCGCGGGAGAATGGCCGAAATAGGTGTAATTGCCGGCCAGGACCAGCGAGGCGAAACCGGCCAGCAGCACCGCCAGGATCACCGTGCCGTTGGTGCGCGCCTCGTAGCGCCGCGCCAGTTCCTCGATGGCGAACACCACCCCGGCGATGGGGGTGTTGAACGCGCCGGCGATGCCCGCCGCGCCGCCGGCCAGCAGCAGCGCGCCTTCGCGCCGCACGCCGCCGATCCGCCCGGCCAGCAGCATCATCACCGCGGCGATCTGCACCGTCGGTCCCTCGCGGCCGATGGACGCCCCGCACACCAACAGGAACAGCAGCATCACCGCCTTGCCGATGCCGACCTTGACCGACACCATGTTGCTGCGGGTCTTGGAGGTGGAGGGCAGCACGTTGCAGGCGATGATCTGGGGAATGCCGCTGCCCTGGGCGCCGTCGAACCAGCGCCGCGTGGCATAGGCGGAAAAAGCGAACCCGAGCGGGGTCATCACCAGCGGCGCGTTCGGCCACCATGCGAGAATATGGTCGAGGACCACCTGCGCCTCGTCGCCGCCGCGGGCCAGCAGCACCGCGGCCACGCCGGCCAGCAGGCCCGCCGGCATAGAAGACCGTCTGTCGGCGCCAATGGCGCTTGGTGAACCACACCAGCAGACTCGCCTTCAGGCGACGGATATCGAAAGGGAAATTCTCCGCAAGGGCGGCCAAACCCGACCGCAAGCGGGTTCGCCCCGCCTCGTTGGTATGGTTACTCATGACGACGGTCACTTAAATATAAAGGGGCCTATATGCGAGTCTTCGCATAATGGACCATCGTCGCTGGCCCGGCAACCGAACGATGTCCAACCCGGATTTCTCATACCGGCGCCGACCCGACGTGTCCCGCCCCATGGAAGGTCCGGCGACTGCCGGGGAGGGACGATCCCCCTCCCCGGCCGAAGAACGCCCCCCGTCGGGGAACCGGATCAGTCGTTGCCCTGGCCCTTCACCGTGGACCAGTTGCCGCCGGCCGCCGCCGACAGCGACGTGCGGATGGCGTCGGGCGAGCCCATGATGTTCATGAAGCTGTGCGAGCCCATCATCGACAGATCGGGGAAATTGATGGCGATGCGGAAGCGGGCCGACAGCGCGTAGACCTTGTTCTTGTACACCACCATTTCATAGGGCAGATGGGCGGTCGAACGCAGCGGCTTGAAGTCGATCTGCTTCATGATGTAGGCGTCGTCCGCCTCTTTGCTGCCGCCGTTCTTTTTGCTCATGGCGACGCCGAACACCGTCTCCTGGCGGCCCGGCAGGCTGATCTCATAGACCTTGCTGACGCCGTCGCGATCGGCGGCCAGCCCCTTTTCGACGCCGGCCACGGCGGCCTTGTAGGTCTTGTAGGTGGCCAGGACGTTGGGATCGCCGAACGTCTCCATCCCGAACATATAGTTGTAATCGCCAAGGTCGGACGGCGACAGCCCATGTTTGGGACCGAACTGCTTGACGTCGCCCAGCGCCGTTTTCAGCGAAGCGGCGATGGGGGACAGATCGGCCTTCATGCGATAGGCGTACTGCATGTAGACCGGGTTGGTGTAGCTGACCTGGATCTGCTTGCCGACCTGGGTCACGGCCACCCGCTGGGCGGCGCCGTAGCCGCCGAACTTGCTTTTCGCGGCATCGGCCTTCAGCGCGGGGCTGGTGATGGCCATGATCGTCGCCGTGGGATAGGGCGAATAGGACCCCACCACCTGGAACCCCGCGGCGGTCACCTTGGATTTGACCTTGGCGACATCGGCGGCAATGGTGCCGTTATCCGTCCATGCCAGTATGAACGGCTTGAGCAGGGTTTTGGCTTGAGCATGAGCCGCGCCACCGACAGCAAGCAGCGCGAACGCCGCGATCCAACGTTTCATTTGAGGACGTCCTTCCCGGTATCGTTAACCCGTCCGGTATCTTTGACCAGACTCCGCCGCCGGACCCAATTCCGGTCGGCGGCGCATGGTGCCACGACATGGTCCCGCTCTGGTAGTACAGGGTTATACGGATGCGGGCGCCGCCCGCCGGAGCGCGATGACATCGGACGAGAGCCGGGGATCATCGGGCTTTCAGGGTGAGCAGGCCGTAGCCGACCAGGGCCGAAACCAGCGAACCGCCGAGAACGCCGAGACGGATGGCGGCGTCGTAGCCGTTGGGAAAGGCCAGGGTGCCGATGAACAGGCTCATGGTGAAGCCGATGCCGGTCAGCACCGCCATGCCGTAGAATTGCAGACGGGTGGCGCCGACCGGAAAAGTTCCCACCCCCAGCGCCACGGCGATGGTGGTGGCCAGCATGACCCCCGCCTGCTTGCCGATGAACAGCCCCAGCGCGATCCCCAGCGGCACCGGCTGGAGCAGACTTGCCGGCGACACGCCCGCCAACGACACCCCGGCATTGGCGAAGGCGAACAGGGGCAGGATGCCGTAGGTCACCCAGGGGTGCAGCGCATGTTCCAGGCGTTCCAGCGGCGAACGGTCGGGGGGGCCGCCGGCCGGAATGGCCAAGGCCAGCACCACCCCGGCCAAAGTGGCGTGAACCCCCGATTCCAGAACGCATATCCACAGGAACGCGCCCGCCACGACATAGGGGCCGATATGGCGGATTTTCGCACGGTTCAGGGCGATCAGCCCCACCACCGCCAATCCGGCCAGAGCCAGGGAAACCAGGGACAGATGGGCGGTATAGAACAGGGCGATGATGATGATGGCGCCGAGATCGTCGATCACCGCCAGGGCCAGCAGGAAGATTTTCAGCGATTGCGGCACCCGCGGTCCCGCCAGGGCGAGAACGGCGACGGCAAAGGCGATGTCGGTGGCCGACGGGATCGCCCACCCCCGCGCGGTGGGGCCGCCGTTGACGGCAAGATACAACAGGGCCGGCACCACCATGCCGCCCAGGGCGGCGATCGCGGGCAAAGCGGCGCGGCGCACCGTCGACAATTCGCCGGTCAGCACCTCGCGCTTGATTTCCAATCCCACCAACAGGAAGAACACGGCCATCAGGCCGTCATTGATCCAATGCAACAGCGGCTTGGCCAGAATCAGGCCGCCGGCCTGCACCGATACCGGCATTTCCACCAGCGCCCGGTAGGCATGGGCCAGGGGCGAATTGGCGGCGACGATGGCGATCGCGGCGGCGGCGGCCAGCGTCACCCCGCCGGCCGCCTCCAGGCGCAGAAAATCGCGAATCGCCGAAAACGCCATTTCCCCCGCCCTTGGGTCAGGAGCGCCCCACCGCGTCCATCTCGGCCTTGAGCTTACGCCCTTCCTCCACCCAATAGCGCATGGTGGCGTCGCCGCCGTCGCCGAAGCGCTTTTCCAGATCGGCCAGGGCCGCCACCGCGTCGCCGGGACGCCGGCAATTGAGGCTGGCGATGGCCAGATAGTAAATGGCGGCCGCGATCATATGGACCACGGCGGCCCGTTCGTTGCCGGTGCCCAGCTCGCTCGCCGCCTTGAAGCAGCGGGCGGCGCTTTCATGCTTGTCGAGCATGCCCAGCACCACCCCTTCCTCGTAATTGCACAGGACGGCCAGTTCGTGCCAGGGGTCCTCGTCGCGGCCGTTGATCCGCGCCCTCAGATCGGCGAACACCCCCAGCGCCTCCTCGCGCTGGGACAGATCCACCAGGGTCATGGCCTTGGCCAACAGGGTCCGGGCCACGGTTTCATCGTGGTGGGGCACGGTGGACTGGCCGAAATGGTTGATGATCAGGTTGTACATGCGATTGGCGCCCTCGGGCTCGCCGTTGCGGCGCATCTCGGTCGCCTGCTTCAGGGACGCGGCCAGCAGATCGTCGTCGCTGGCGGCGGCCTCGGGCGTGGCGGGGGCGGCTTGGGTCGGATCGGTATCGGCAACGGTCACGGCTCGAATCTCCCGGAAATTGACGGTTTGGTTTTCATTATCATGCCCCACCCCATTGCGTCGTGCTTTCCATGTCCTTATTTGGCGAAGGGGTGAGCCATAATCAAGATCGGA
>JAJZUL010000078.1 GCA_021848545.1 Pseudomonadota bacterium | reverse complement strand
CTTGCCGGCCCATCTGAAGGGCGGCGCCGCCGACAAGGTGATCGGCAGCCTCACCGCCAAGGGACTGATCAAAGAGGAACCCGCCATGCCGGGTGATCCGGTCTGGCGCGGCGACGAGACCCTGGTTGCCACCGACGCGGCCTTCACCGCCCTCGGCATTGAGGAGGACGTTGGGCCTGCGGGCGCCGACGGGGCGCCGGAAGGTGAGCCGGCGACGGGCATGGCGGCCGAACCCAAAACCCCGCCCACCGGCGCCGACACCGCGCCCGAAGCCAAACCCGTCCGCAAAACCCGGTCGGGCACCAAGCAGGATGCGCTGATCCCATGCTGCGGCGGCCCGAGGGTGCCAGCATCGAGGAGATCGCCGTCGCCTTCGCCTGGCAGAAGCACACCATCCGCGCCGCCATCTCGGTGGCGGTCAAGAAGAAGCTGGGCCTCGACGTCACCAGCGAGAAGGTGGACGGGCGCGGCCGAGTCTACCGGGCTCGGTGACGGAGGCGGCCATGAAGACCATCGTGATCAGCAACGCCACCTACTGGGCCATCGCCGACCTCGCCATCCTGCCCTTCCGCTCGACGGCGGCGAAGCAGCCGGACGGCACTTGGCTGGTACCGGTCAGCGACGAGGTGTGGCACCGGCTTGAGGACCATCGGCTTGCCGGCGAAAGCGACGACGATCTCGTCCAGAGGTTCATTCGCAGCCATCGCGGGCAGCGGCCGAACTAACCCGCCGGCCGAACCATCCCGCCGCCGCATTCACGAGTGCGGCGGCGGTGTCCGTTCAGCGGAAACGAAATGCCTCGAACACCCGCCGCAGCACGAAGCTGCGGGCCACGGATACGGCCGAGAAGATCGCCCCGATCGCCATGTCGTCCGACAGGGTGGTATGCAGGCCGAACAGCGGGAACACCACGGTCTGGATGGCGACGGCAATCCCATATCCCACGGCGACGTTAGCCAGGGACTCGATCATCGACATGCGGCGCGACTGCCTCACGGCTTGCGCTCCGCCGCCAGATCATCAAAGGCCCGACCATCGCCGTCCAGCACGGCGGCCTTGCCGGTGAAGTCCTGCCACCGGCGGACGATGACATCGCAATAGGCCGGGTCCAGTTCCATCGCGAGGCATCCCCGCCCCACGGTCTCGGCGGCGATCAGGGTGGTGCCGCTGCCGCAGAACGGCTCGTAGATCAGGTCGCCGCGTTCGCTGTTGTTGACGATGGGGCGGCGCATGGCCTCCACCGGCTTCTGGGTGCCGTGCGGGGTGGCGGTATCCTCGACCCCGGCCGGTGCGATCGACCACAGGGTGGACTGGTCGCGCGCCCCCTGCCAATGGCTGCGGGTGCCTTTGCGCACCGCGTACCAGCAGTTATGCGTGACAAGTCCATCCGCGACGTAGTGCAGGTCCTTGTCCACATCCATCGAATAGACCAGACCACTGAACGGCGCTGCGTCATTGCCGGTGAGCATGGCCCATTCGAAGGCGTCGCCCTCGGTCGGAATCGAGATCTGCATGATCGTCGGATGCAGGTTGCAGGCGCGAACAAGCCGCGTCGCCCGTCGCGAGAACATCAGCCGCTCGTCGCCCGTCATGAAGGGATGATCCCGTTCGAGGCGGTGGTCTCGGAGCAGCAGTGTGGCACGTGCCGCAAGCGCTCCGAGATTGAGGCGAGCGTAAATGCTGGCAATCATCTCCGGCGACCGCTGCCGCTCCGGGAGTTTCGCCCAGTCGTCGACTTCCCAATGCGTCGTCGGAATTCCGTATCTGCACGACAGAACCTGCTCTGTGCATTGGGCTTCGACGGCAGTGTCATGCACCGAAATGATCCACGCCTCTTCGGCCTTGTTGTCGGCCAAGCGCGTGGCGAGGCCGAAGCCTCGGCTGTTGAACAGCGACACCCGCCCGACACGCCACCATTCGCCGCGCCGCATGAGATAGACGATCTGCTTATCCGCGGCCTCCGGGTTCAGGCGTACCGTGAAACGGTGTTCCGGTGTCGCCCGGGTGACCCGTCCCCCCGCCGCGATCGTGTGCATCAACCCGTCGAACTGACGCTCACCGAACCGGGTTATTCGCCGGCCGCGGCGGCGCACGACACTTTCGAAGGAGTTGTAGGACACGACGTAATCACCGATGCGGAGCGTCTCGATCGGCACCTCTGCGATCGTGGCTGGTTGGGATCCCGTGCCACGATCAATGACCTTCCGAACCATCGTACCGGCAGGTTGACACGGTTCGTGCTGCCAATGGTAATCGCCGCGCCCCAGAGCGAAGCGGCTCTTCGACCAGACAATCTGGGCGCGGATGTCGAAGCCGCAGGCGACCAGGCTCTCGGCCACGGTGGTGGCGTGGATGGCCGCGTGCCAGACATAGGCCACATCGCCGGGGAACAACGCCCAGGCATCGCGCCAGTCGGCACGGTCGTCGTTGGCCACCTTGCCGGTGCGCCTGGTGGACGAGACTCCAGCGTCGTTCCGCCAAGTGGGATCGTATTCGACCCCGTAAGGCGGGTCGCTGCAAAGAAGATGTGGGATCTTGCCGGCCAGCAGGCGTTCGACATCGGTCGCCACCGTGCTGTCGCCGCACAGCAGCCGATGCTCGCCCAACAGCCACAGGTCACCGGGCTTGGTCACCGGCCGGGCGGGCGGCGCCGGCACCACGTCCTCGTCGGTAAGGCCGGACGCCGGCCCGTCTTCCATCAGGCTCTTGAGTTCCCCGGCATCGAAACCGGTGAGGCCGAGGTCGTAGCCGATCTCGTCGAGATCCTTCAGTTCGAGGGCGAGCAGTTCGTCGTCCCATTGCGCCCACGCCGCCGAGCGGTTGGCCAGCAGCCGGAACGCCTTGATCTGCGCCTCGGTCAGATCGTCGGCCAGCGCCACCGGCACTTCGGCCAACCCCAGCCGCAGCGCCGCCTTCAGGCGCAAGTGGCCGTCGATGACCGTGCCGTCCGAGCGGGCCACCACCGGGATGCGGAAGCCGAATTCGCGGATGGCCGCACACATGCGGTCCACCGCCTCATCATTCTTGCGCGGGTTGCGGGCGTAGGGGATCAGCCGCGTCACCGGCCAGGATTCGACCGTCAGCATGATGGTGGTTCCGCGTTGCGCCGCTCAGCGGCGATCTCGTCGTAGGTGCGGCCGTCTCCATCGAGCACCGGGGTGATCTCGGGATACAGCAGGTTCCAGCGGCGCAAGGTCACATCGACATAGGCCGGAGCCAAGTCGATGGCCCGGACCTTCCGGCCGGTCTGCTGGCCGGCGATGATGGTGGTGCCCGAGCCGGAGAACGGCTCGAAGCAGATGCCGCCGTCGTCGGTGAAGGCGGTGATGACGTATTCTGCCAGCGCCACCGGGAACACCGCCGGGTGCTCGACCTCGATACCGCGCGCCTTGTGGCGCCCGATGCGGATGACGCTGTCGGCGATGCGGAAATCCTGGGTCGGCTTGCCGGCATGCGTCCACGCCCCAACGGTGCCGTCGGCCTTGCGCATGGCGGTGGAATGGCCGTCGGCGCGCAGATGGGTGTCCTGGCCGGCATACTTGCACGGCACCGTCTTGTTGGGCTTGCGGCCGACCCGGTTGAAGTGGAACACCAGCTCGAACGACGGCGCCAGCCGCCCTCCCCAATCGCCAGGCAAGCCGGGGCCCTGGTCCCAGACGTAGAGCCCGAACCGGCGCCAGCCTTCGCCGCGCATCCAGTCGAGCCAGTCCTGCCAGTAGGGCTGCCATTCGCCGTCACGATGGACCAGGCCGAGATTGACCAGCACCTGGCCGTCCTCGGCCATCGGCAGCGCGGTGAACACACCCCGCATCAGGGCATCCCAATCGCCGATGCCGCCGGTGGCGTAATCCCGCTGCTGGCCGTAGGGCGGCGAGGTGAAGCACAGCGCCGCGGTTTCGCCGGCCATAACGCGGGCGACATCGGTAGGGCTGGTGCTGTCACCGCACAGCAGCCGGTGCGGCCCCAGCAGCCACAGGTCGCCGGGCCGGACGATGGGGTCGGCGGCCGGTTCGGGCACCTCGTCGGCGGCATCGTTACTGTCGCCGCCATCG
>JAJZUL010000077.1 GCA_021848545.1 Pseudomonadota bacterium | reverse complement strand
GCGGAGAGGCTCCATCGGGGCCTCGGAGCGCAAGCGAGGATAGCCAAGGGCGCGGACGCGCCCGCCCGGCGATTGAGGGAAATATACATAATGCAGGGGAAGCGGGTTCACCCGATTCCCCTGGGGGCTGGGCGCGTTTCCCTTGATGCCGGCCACGCCGAAGATGAAGCTGAGGAACGGCACCAGGGGTGGCCGCCATCATCGGCATGTTGCGGAGCGTGAGAAACAGCGCCGCCGTCATCAGGGTCGGTGACGAGGCCGGGATGCTTGGACCGGTCTGGTGCCGGGGACGTCATGGGCGGCCGATTCCTTCCGGGCAATGGGGCGGGCGGCCCACCATACCCCAGACACGGCGCGATCACAGGGCCGAGTTCTGGTTGATACGGTCGGTGACGTCGCCGCCGGTGACGGTGACGGCCTTCAGCAGGGCGTGAACCGATTGGCCCGGTGCCAGCCCCAGCAGGGCTTGGCTGTGGGCGGTGATCTGCGCCCATAGCGGCGCGCCGCCGCAATCGAGCACCACGTCGACCACATGGCCCTCGCCCGGCGAGATCGAGCGGATAATGGCGGGAATGGCGTTGCGCATGCTGGTGCGGGTGGGCGGGTCCAGGGCGATGGCCACGTCGCGGGCATGGATGCGCACCCGCACCCGGGCGCCGACGGCCAGATCCATCCAGCCGATCACCAAAGGTCCGCCGGCGAAATCGAGCCGGGTCAGGCCGCGTTCGCCGTCATGGCCGGCGACGGTGGCGACGATCACCGAACCGGCTTCGGCCCGGCCGGTATGGGCGCACAGATCGGGCCGCGACAGCAGGTCCTCGACCGGGCCGCCGGCCACCACCCGGCCGCCTTGCAGCAGCACCAGGGTGTCGGCCAGGCGCAGCACCTCGTCCATGGCGTGGCTGACGTAAAGGATGGGAACATTGAACTGCCGCGACAATCCGCCGATGAAGGGCAGCACTTCGGCCTTGCGGCTGGGGTCCAGGGCCGACAGGGGTTCGTCCATCAGCATCAGGCGGGGATGGGCCAGCAGGGCGCGGCCGATGGCGACGCGCTGCTTCTCGCCGCCGGACAGGCGCGCCGGATGGCGGTCGAGCAACGGGGCGATGCCCAGCACCTCGACCACGTCCTCCAGCGTCACCTTGCGCTCGGCCGGCGGCACCTTCTTATGGCCGAACAGCAGATTGCCGCGCACCGACAGATGGGGGAACAGCCGTCCTTCCTGGAACACATAGCCCAGGCGGCGCTTTTCCGGCGGCAGATCGATGTTCCTGGCCTTGTCGAACAGGGCGCGCCCGTCCAGCAGGATGCGCCCGTCATCGGGGCGGCTGAGGCCCGCCACCATGGAAATGACCGAGGTCTTGCCCGAGCCCGAGGGGCCGTACAGGGCGGTGACGCCGGGGCCGGCGGCGATGGCGACATCGACCAGGAAATCGCCCTGGCGGCGCTTGAGATGGATGTCGAGCATGGTCTTATCCGGTCAGGCGGGCCTGGGCGCGCCGCGACAGGACTTCGGCGGCGAGCAGGGTGATCAGGGCGACGGCCACCGCGATCAGGCACAGACGCAGCGCCGGGTCGGTGCCGCCCGGCTCCTGGGTCAGGGTGTAGATGGCCAAAGGCAGGGTGCGGGTTTCGCCGGGAATGTTGGAAACGAAGGTGATGGTGGCGCCGAATTCCGACAGGGACCGGGCGAAGGACAGGATGGCGCCGGTCAGGATGCCGGGCGCCACCAGCGGCAGGGTCACGGTGAAGAAGGTGGCGACGGGACCGCGGCCCAGGGTGCGGGCGGCCTGCTCCAATCCGCGATCGACCCCTTCCAGCGACAGGCGGATGGACCGCACCATCAGCGGAAAGGCGATGGTGGCCGAAGCCAGGGCCGCGCCCTTCCAGGTGAAGGCCACGGTGACGCCGAACCAGTCATACAGCCATTCCCCCAGGGGACCGCGCCGCCCCAGGGTCAGCAGCAGGAGATAGCCGACCACCACCGGCGGCAGCACCAGAGGCAGATGGACGATGCCGTCGAACAGGGTCTTGCCGGGGAAGCGCAGCCGGGCCAACACCCAGGCGCACAGGATGCCGAAGGGCAGGCTGCCGGCCACGGCCCACACCGAGACCAGCAGCGACAGCTTCAGCGATTCGATTTCCAGCGGCGTCAGGGTGAAAAGCCCGGCCATGATCGCCCCTATTTCAGGACCGTGAAGCCGTATTTGGCGAAAACGGCCCGGGCCGCCCTGGTCTTCAGGAAGGCCAGGAATTGCTTGGCGGCCGGGGTGGCGTTGCCCGTCACCAGGCCGGCGGGATAGACGATGGGCTTGTGCATGGTGTCGGGGAAGGTGCCGATCACCTTGACCCGCCGGGTGATGGCGGCGTCGGTGGCGTAGACGATGCCCAGCGGCACTTCGCCCCGTTCCACCAGCGCCAGACCGGAACGCACCGATTCGGCCCGCGCCAGACGGGGCTCGATCGCCTGCCACTGGTTCATGGCCTTCAGCGCCTGTTTGGCGTAAATGCCCACCGGCACATGGGAGGGGTCGCCGGTGGCCAGCCGTCCGTGCCCCAGCAATTTCACCAGATCGGTGGTCTTGGTGATGGTCATGGGCGCCAGTTTCGAGGTCGAGGGCGCGATCAACACCAGGGAATTGCCCAGCAGATCGATGCGCGAACCCGGCACGATCATTTTTTTCTGATCGAGATAATCCATCCATTTGATGTCGGCGGACACGAACAATCCGGCCGGCGCTCCCAGGGCGATCTGCTTGGCCAGGGTCGAGGAGGCGGCGAAGGCCGGGCGCACCGTCACATGGGTCTTCGCGGTGAACAAGTGGCCGATTTCGGTCAGGGCGTTGGTGGTCGAAGCGGCGGCGAACACCACCAGATCGCCGCTGGCCCGGGCGGCGGGGGATAGGGCGGTGGCGAGGATCAGGCCGAGGGCGGCGAGAATTGGACGTTTCATCAGCGGCTCCTGTTTCAGCGGACGATCGGCCGGCCGCCGGCCGAGTCGTTATGTCGTCAAACTATATAGCGACTCGATTGCCTGGAAAAGGGGCGATTAATGGGTGTGGGCATTTTTTGGGCGGTCGGGTGCTGCGCTTTTTGCTGACCAGCCCGTTGCGCCATCGTATGGTCCGGGTGGACTGACCGATTCGGGGCGATCATGGCGGATGCGAAGGTGGAAGCGGTGCTGGCCCTGCGCGGCGCGGGGCGCTCTTCGGTGGGTGGGGAGCGCATCGCCCTGCTGGAGGCGGTGGAATCCGAGGGCAGCATCACCCGTGCCGCCCGGAAGGTGGGGTTGAGCTACAAGGCCGCGTGGGACGCTTTGTCGGCCATCAACAATCTGCTGCCGCGTCCGGCGGTGGTGGCCCAGACCGGCGGCCGCCGCGGCGGCGGCGCCACCGTCACCCCCGATGGCCGCGCCCTGATCGCCGCCTTCCGTCTGCTGGAGGAGCGTCTGTCGCGGGTGGCCGCGCTGCTGGGTGGGGCCGATGCCGGCACCGCCGATCCCCTGACCCTGTTGTGGAGCCTTGGCATGAAGACCAGTGCCAGGAACGCCTATCGTTGCACAATCCTTGACGTGCGGATCGGCTCCGTCGATGCCGAGGTCGTTCTCGGCCTGACCGGGACCACCACCCTGTCGGCGGTGATCACCGTCGAAAGCGTGCGCGACCTCGACATCCGTGTCGGTCGCGAAGCCACCGCCTTGATCAAGGCGCCGTTCGTGCTGTTGGCCACCGGCGAGACGCCGCCCCGGGTCTCGGCCCGCAACCGCATTCCCGGAATCGTGGCCACGCGTGAGGACGGCAGCGTCAACAGCGAGATCGTCCTGGATATCGGCGGGGGCAAGACCCTGGCGGCCATCGTCACCAGGGACAGCGCCGACGCGCTGGATCTGCGTCCGGGATCGTCCGCCTGGGCCTTGTTTCAATCCTCTCACGTCATCCTCGCCGTCGATTGAGGAAACGCTCAGAGCCCGACCCGAACGTCGCCATGGCGGCCTGCAAATGGCGGTTTTCTGCGCTTCCGCTGCTCACGTACATGAAGTACGCTCCGCTGCGGTTCTCGAAAACCGCCATTTTCGGTTCACCCTGCCGA
>JAJZUL010000048.1 GCA_021848545.1 Pseudomonadota bacterium | reverse complement strand
GCTGCGGTTCTCGAAGACCGCCATTTTCGGCTCACCCTGCCGACCTTCGGGGCGGGCTCTAACGCTTACAAGCCTTCGGTCCGGAACGGCCGCGATAGCAGGGCGTCGATGGCCTCGTCCACGCCGGCGCCGTGGTTGATGACCGAATCGACCGCCGCGGCGATGGGCATGTCGATGCCGTATTGGGCGGCGGCGCGCACGACGATGCCGGCGGTCCACACGCCTTCGGTGACGCTGACCCGCGCGCCCATCACCTCGGCCAAGGCGCGGCCCTCGCCCAGGGCCAGACCCAGCGAATAATTGCGCGACTGGGCCGACGAGGCGGTCAGGATCAGATCGCCCAGCCCCGACAATCCCATCAGGGTTTCGGCCTTGCCGCCGCGGGCGACGGCGAAGCGCGTCAGTTCGGTCAGACCGCGGGTGATGAGAGCGGCCCGGGCATTGTCGCCCAGACCCCGTCCCTCGACGATGCCGCAGGCGATGGCCAGCACGTTCTTGACCGCGCCGCCGACCTGGGTGCCGACGATGTCGTCGGACAGATAGGGGCGAAAGGTGGCGCTGCCGATGGCCTCGACCAGGGTCTGGCCCAGCGCCGGATCGGACGCGGCCAGGGTGACGGCGGTGGGCAGGCCGCGGGCGACCTCGATGGCGAAGGTGGGGCCGGACAGGACGGCGATGGCCGCCTCGGGCAGTTCCTCGGCCACCACCTCGGCCATCAATTTGCCGGTTTCGGCCTCGATGCCCTTGGCGCAGATCACGGCGGCCAGTCCCGGCCGCCAGGACGGCGCCAGGGTGCGGCACACGCTACGCAGATGCTGGGCCGGCGTCACCAGCAGGACGGCGTCGGTGGCGGTAACAGTGGCCGGGTCGGTGGTGGGGCGCACGCAGCAATCAAGACGGATGCCCGGCAGGAATTGGGCGTTTTCGCGGCTCACGGTGATGGACGCCACCACTTCGGGCTCGTGGGACCACAGCGCCACGTTGCGTCCGGCCCGGCGCAAAGCGACCGCCAGCGCCGTTCCCCAGGCGCCGGCCCCGACAATACCGATCGTATTCATGCTTGGTCCTTTCCTGCCCGTTTCGCGCTATGGTGAGGGCGAAACGTCGTCGGGGGAAACAACATGGTCATCTTTGTCGCCCTGATCGTCCTTCTGGGGTTCGCGCTGGTGACGCTGTCGGTCAAGGCGGTGCCCCAGGGCCGCGAATATACCGTCGAACGCTTCGGCCGCTATACCCGTACCTTGTCGCCCGGCCTGCATCTGATCATACCGCCCATCGATCGCATCGGTCGGGTGCTCAATATGATGGAGCAGGTGGTCGATGTCCCCAGCCAGGAAATCATCACCCGCGACAACGCCATGGTGCTGGTGGACGGGGTGGTGTTCTACCAGATTCTCGACGCGCCCCGCGCCGCTTACGAGGTCACCGATCTGGAACGCGCCATCCTCAATCTGATCATGACCAATATCCGCACGGTGATGGGCGGCATGGATCTCGATGAATTGCTGTCGCAGCGCGACCGCATCAACGAGAAGCTGCTGGTGGTGGTGGACGAGGCCACCCATCCCTGGGGGGTCAAGTGCACCCGCATCGAGATCAAGGATATCTCGCCGCCCCGCGATCTGGTCGATTCCATGGCCCGCCAGATGAAGGCCGAGCGCGACAAGCGCGCCGCCATCCTGGAGGCCGAGGGGCTGAAACAGGCGGCGGTGTTGAAGGCCGAGGGCGAGAAGCAGCGCCTGATCCTGGCCGCCGAGGGCCGGCGCGAGGCGACCTATCGCGCCGCCGAGGCCCGTGAACGCATGGCCCAGGCCGAGGCCATGGCGGTCAAGGTGGTGTCCGAGGCGGTGGCGGACGGGCAGGTCGTCGCCGTCAATTACTTCATCGCCCAGCGCTATATCGAAGCCCTGCAGGCGGTGGCGGCCGCCCCCAACCAGAAAGTCCTGATGATGCCGGTGGATGCCGCGGGCGTGATCGGCGCGGTGGCCGGCATCGGCGAAATCGCCAAGGAGGCGTTCGGCAAGAACGGGGACAAGGCCGGCCCGGCATGATCTTCTGGCATTGGCTGATAGTGGGCGTCGCCCTGATCCTGGTCGAGCTGATGGCGCCGGGCACCTATCTGTTGTGGATCGGCCTGGGCGCCCTGGTGACCGGGGGAATCGTCTATCTGTTTCCGGCCCTGCATTGGGCCTATCAGGCGCCGATCTTCGCCGTGCTGGCGATCGCCTGGGCGGTGGTGGGGCGGCAGGTCTATGGCCGATTGCAGAAACGGGGAGGGGATGGCGCCGCCGGCCTCAATCGCCGCGCCCAGCATCTGGTCGGCACGACCCACACTTTGACCGCGCCGATCAAGGACGGAATCGGCCGCATTCATGTCGGCGACGGCACCTGGCGGGTGACCGGCCCCGATCTGCCCGAAGGCGGCCGGGTCCGGGTGGTGGCGGTGGACGGTATTACGCTGGCGGTAGAGCCGGTGAAGGACGATTCCCATCATGAGCAACCGTGACGACCGGCCCCGCCTGCGCCTGTATGTGGAGGCGCCGCTGGCCGAGGGCGCCGATGTCGCTTTGGCGCGGCCGCAGGTCCATTATCTGGCCACGGTGATGCGCGCCCGGCCCGGCGAGTCCGTGGTTCTGTTCAACGGACGGGACGGGGAATGGCTGGCCCGGCTGGCCGTCCTGTCCCGTCACGAGGCGGTGGCGCGGCCGGATTCGCAGATCCGGCCGCAAACGCCCGAGCCCGATCTGTGGCTGCTGGCCGCCCCCATCAAGCGGGCGCGGATCGATTGGGTGGCGGAAAAGGCCACCGAATTGGGGGTGTCGCGCCTGTGGCCGGTGATCACCCGGCGCACCCAGGCCGAGCGGGTCAATCTCGACCGGCTGCACGCCCATATGGTCGAGGCGGCCGAGCAGTGCGAGCGGTTGAGCCTGCCCGAACTGGCCGAGCCGACGGCGCTGCCCCGAATCCTGGCCGACTGGCCGGCGGAGCGGGCTTTGCTGTTTCTGGATGAAAGCGGGAATGGCCGGCCGCTGGCCGAGGCCGTGGCCGGGCCAGCCGCTCCGTTGGCGGTGCTGGTCGGTCCCGAAGGCGGGTTCACGCCCGATGAACGGGATATGCTGGCGGCGCACCCTCATGTCCGCCCCGTCACTTTGGGGCCGCGCATCCTGCGGGCGGAAACGGCGTCCATCGCCGCCTTGGCGGTGATTCAAGCATTGGCCGGAGACTGGCGGGGGTGACCCCCCGCCAGTTCCGATTCGAACCTCAGGGCTGGATGTAGGCGTAGCCTTTCTGCTCATAGGCCATCAGCGAGACGAAGGCGTTGCCCACCACCTTGACCGGCGGCACCACCTTCTTGGGATTGGTGTGCTGCTCGCGCACCGCCACCGCGCATTGCTGCAGGCCGACGATGCCGGTCTGGGCGCCCATCTTGCGCAGTTCGGCGGCGATTTTGGCGGCATAGGGGCGGTCCTTCGGCGCCATCTTGCTGAGATCGCTTTGGATCAGCTTGGTGGCCGGACCGCGGAAGGTCAGGATGAAGTAGGGGGTCACCCCCTCCTTGATCAGCGTGTCGCGGGTCTCGTCGATCACCTTGAGCCGCCCCAGCAAAGCCTTGCCGGAGCCCGCGGTCACGTCGAAAATGATCTTGCCGTCCTTGATGCCCTTCAATGCCGCCGCGTCGTTATAGGCGAACGCGGCCGGCGCCAGGATCGCGATCATCAGCCCGACGATGGCGAGCCTGATCGCGGAAAAACGAAAAGCCGACATAATTGGTGTCCTCCCCGAAAGCAATGGGCGTCATGCCCATTCCCCAGGGAGAGAATAGCGGAGGGAATAAGCGAGTGCGAGTCGTTGTCACGACCGTATCAAATATAAGTCTTTACTTGATAAACTATTCATTGCGAAGAGGCCGATCTCCGGTTCTTGCGATGAACGGGCTCGTTCCCGGTTAGAACAGACCTTCCAGGAAGCCTTTCCGGGGGCGCTCGATACGCGGCGTCTCGCCGGCGGTGACGGGACGGCCCAAGGCCTGGTCTTCGTGCAGACGCTGGGCTTCCTTGGCGGCGTTCAGCAATTCGCCGTCGCCGGGCCGCGGCGATTTGCGCCAGAAAATCAAGGCGTCGGTGAAGCTCTTGTCGGCGTCGGCCAGGGCGTCGCTTTCCTTATCCACCAATTTGCGGATGCCGGGCTGAATCTGATCCGCGCCGCAGCGTTTCAGCAGGGCGATATCGGCGGGGTCAAGCCCGGCGCCTCCCGGTTGGCTGGTCGGCCGCATCAGGCCCAGAAGCGCGTCCCGGGCCTGCTGGGCGGTGGTGCCCTGCTGGGGTCGCGGCGCGCCCGGCTCGGGCGGACGCAAATCGAAATTGGGCGGCATGGACAAGGGTGGCTGCTGCACCACCTGGAAGTCATCCGGGGCCGTTTTGCTGAAGCCGAGGGCGCGTTTGGTGCTGGCGCAGCCGGACAGCGCCAGGGACAGGAGGGCTGCCAGAACAAGCGCCCGTTTGGTGCCGTTAACCATGGGGCTCCATCTGATGGTGATGTCCGACAGGGGCATGACGTCAGGTTTTAGACGAATCCGAGTGACGAAACAAGGATTCCGCCACCAGCAGAATGGCGCCGATGGTAATGGCGGAATCCGCCAGGTTGAAAGCGGGCCAATGCCACGTCCCGACGTGGAAATCGAGAAAATCGGCGACGGCGCCGAAACGCAGGCGGTCGATGACGTTGCCGACGGCGCCCCCGGCCACCAGACCCAAGGCGGTCGCCGTCCAGGTGGAGCGGGTGCGGTGCATCCACACCATCAGGGCCGCGACGACGACCAGGGCGAACAGCGAAAAGACGATGGCGTTCCAACGGCCGCCTTCCGCCCCATTGAACATGCCGAACGAAACGCCCCGGTTCCAGGCCATCACCAGATCGAAAAACGGCGCCAGGGTGACGGTTTTCAGGGTGAAGAACGGGGTTTGGGTGATTCCGGCGGGCCGGAACAGATCATTGACGATCCACCATTTCGACGCCTGGTCGAGCAATGTGACCAACAGGGCGATGGACAGGCCTCGGCGCAGCATCGGCGTCACCTCGCGTCCGCCAGGGTGTCGGTGCAGCGATGGCACAGGCCGGTGCCGGTGGCGGTCACTTCCGGCAGCACCTTCCAGCAGCGCGGGCATTTGTCGCCTTCGGCCGGTCGCGGCAGCACGGCGATGCCCGGCAAATCGGGCAGGGTGAAGGCGTCCTCGGGCGGGGTGCCGTCCACCATCAACAGGCCCGAGGTGATGCAGATTTCGCCCATATCCAGGCCGTCCAGCGCCTCGTGCCGTTCGGGCGTCAGATATAGGACCGGACGGGCCTGAAGGCTGGATCCGATGCGTTTGGCGGCGCGTTCGATCTCGATGGCGCCGGTCACGACCCGGCGCACGTCGCGGATGGCGGCCCAGCGGGCGGCCAGGGCTTCGTCCTTCCAGGATTCGGGCAGGTCGGGGAAGGTTTCGAGATGGACGCTGCCCTCGTCCGAGGGATGGCGGGCCAGCCAGGCTTCCTCGGCGGTGAAGCACAGGAACGGGGCCAGCCAGCGGCACAACGTATCCAACAGGATGTCGAAGATGGTTCGCGCCGCCCGCCGGCGGATTTCCGACGGCCGGTCGCAATAAAGCGCGTCCTTGCGGATGTCGAGATAGAATGCCGACAGATCCACGGCGCAGAAATTATGCAGGTCGCTGAACCAGGGATGGAATTCAAAGGATTCGGCCGCCCGGCGCAGGCCCGCGTCCAGCTCGGCCAGGCGGTGCAGGACCCACCGTTCCAGTTCGGGCAGCTCGGCCAGGTCCAGTTTCTCGGATTCCTCGAACCCGTCCAGCGCGCCCAGCAGGTAGCGGAGCGTGTTGCGCAGGCGGCGATAGACGTCCACCTGGGTCTTCAGGATCTGAGGACCCATGCGCAGATCCTCGGTGTAATCCGATCCGGCCACCCACAGTCGCACGATGTCGGCGCCCTGGCTGTCCACCACATCCTGAAGCTCGACGCCGTTGCCCAGGGATTTGGACATCTTGCGGCCGGTTTCGTCCACCAGGAAGCCGTGGGTCAGCACCGCGTCGAAGGGCGCGCGGCCCCGGGTGCCGCAGGATTCCAGCAGCGAGGATTGGAACCAGCCGCGATGCTGGTCGCTGCCCTCCAGGTAAAGGTCGGCGGGCCATGACAGACCGGGCCAGACGCCGCTTTCCAGGACGAAGGCGTGGGTCGATCCCGAATCGAACCAGACGTCGAGAATGTCGAACACCTGTTCGAAATCGGCCGGGTCGCGGTCGGGGCCGAGAAAGCGTTGCGGCGGGCTGGTGAACCAGGCGTCGGCCCCTTCGGCGCCGAAGGCTTCGACGATGCGGGTCATGACCTGGGGGTCGCGCAGGGGTTCGCCGGTTTTGCGGTCGACGAACACGGCGATGGGCACGCCCCAGGCGCGCTGGCGCGACACGCACCAATCGGGCCGGCTTTCCACCATGGCGCGGATGCGGTTGCGGCCCACGGCGGGGGCGAAGCGGGTGGAATCGATGGCGTCCAGCGCCCGGGCGCGCAAGCCCCGCCGCTCCATGGAAATGAACCATTGCGGCGTGTTGCGGAAGATCAGGGGCGCCTTGGAGCGCCAGGAATGGGGATAGGAATGGATCAGCTTGCCCCGCGCCAGCAGATTGCCGGCCTCGGTCAGGGCCTTGATCACCGGGCCGGCGGCCGGGCTGTAATATTTGCCGTCCTTGCCCTGGCCGAGAACGGCGATGCCGGCGAACAGGGGCACATGGGGATAATAGGTGCCGTCGGGCTGCACCGTTTCGGGCACGGCGATGCCGTGGGCGGTGCCCAGATGCCAGTCATCCTCGCCATGGCCGGGGGCGATATGGACGAAGCCGGTGCCGGTGTCGGTGGTGACGAAATCGCCCGCCAGCAGCGGCACGTCGAAATCGTACCCGCCGCTGCGCAAGGGGTGATGGCAGATGGTTCCGGCCAGGGCGTTTCCGGGCAGGACGTGATCGATTCTGAGCGTGCATTTGGCGTCGTTCGCCACCTGCTCGACCAGGGCCTTGGCCACCACCAGCTTTTCGCCGGGAACGGCCAGAGCGCCCTCGGCGGCTTCCGTCACCGTCACCACCGCATAGTCGAAATCGGCCCCGAACGCGACGGCGCGGTTGCCGGGCATGGTCCAGGGGGTGGTGGTCCAGATCACCACCTTCGCGCCCTCGATTGCGGGGGCGCTCGCGGTGACCACCGGGAATTTGACCCAGATGGTGACCGAGGCATGGTCGTGATATTCGACCTCGGCCTCGGCCAGGGCGGTCTTTTCCACCACCGACCACATCACCGGCTTGGCGCCGCGATAAAGCGAGCCGTCCATCAGGAACTTGCCCAGTTCGGCGACGATGGCGGCCTCGGCGGCGAAATTCATGGTGGTATAGGGGTGGTCCCAATCGCCGAGAACGCCCAGGCGCTTGAATTCCTCGCGCTGGATGTCGATCCAATGGGCGGCGAATTCGCGGCATTCGGCGCGGAAGCGGACCACGTCCACCTGATCCTTGTCCAGGCCCTGGGCGCGGTACTTTTCCTCGATCTTCCATTCGATGGGCAGGCCGTGGCAATCCCAGCCCGGCACGTAATGGGCGTCCCGGCCCAGCATCTGGCGGGTGCGGTTGATGATGTCCTTGAGGATCTTGTTCAGCGCGTGGCCGAGATGGAGATGGCCGTTGGCGTAGGGCGGGCCGTCATGCAGAACGAAGGGCCGGCGTCCCCGGGATTGTTCGCGCAGGCGCTCGAACAGACGGGTGCGTGTCCAGCGTTCCAGCAGGCGGGGTTCCAGCGCCGGCAGACCGGCTTTCATGGGAAAGTCGGTGCGGGGAAGAAAAACGGAGGCCTTGGTGTCGGTGCTGTCGGTCATGGCGCACTATGAAATTCCGGCGGTGGGGCCGCAAGGCTTGAGTCCGCTACACGGTTGCGACGGGGTCGGCCAGAGGGACCATCGGTCCCGGATCGGCGCGAAAATGACGGGCGGCGAGGATGGCGCGGGCCCGGGTCGCATCCTCGACGATCTGGGCCTTCAGCGCGTCGATTCCGTCGAACCGGCGCTCCGGGCGGATATGGTCGATCAGCGCCACCCGCAGATGGCGGCCGTAAAGGTCCTCGTCGACGTCGAGAAGATGGACTTCCAGCAATTCGTCGGTCTTGTCGAAGGTGGGGCGGCGGCCGAAATTGGCGACGCCGTCCATCCAGCGGGTGGCGCCGCCGGCATCGATGCCGGCGCGGACGGCATAGACGCCGGTAGCCGGGCGCTGATATTCGCCGAGATGGATGTTGGCGGTGGGAAAGCCGATGGTGCGGCCGCGCGCGTCGCCATGTTCGACCCGCCCCTCGATTTCCCAGTAATGGCCCAGCAGCTTGGCGGCCTCGTCGGGGCGGCCGGCCACCAGGTATTCGCGAACCCGGGTGGAGGAATAGACTTCGCCGCCGCCGGCGGTGGCGGGGGGGACGACGGTGACGCTGAAGCCCAGCACGTCGCCCATGCGTTGCAGAAAGGCGCCGGTGCCCTGGCGGCCCTTGCCGAAGACGTAATCGTAGCCCACCACCACCCGGCGCACGCCGAGGCAGCCGACCAGAAGGTCGGCGACGAAATCCTCGGCGGTCTGGGAGGCGAAGGATTTGTCGAAATGGGGCATGAAGCAGACATCGACGCCCAACGCCTCGATCAGGCGCGCCTTGACCCGGAACGGGGTCAGGCGGAAGGGCGGCTGGTCGGGATTGAACAGCGCGCGGGGATGGGGTTCGAAGGTCATCACCGCATGGGGCAGACCGGCCGTGGCGCCGGCTTCCATGGCGGCGCGGATCACCGCCTGATGGCCCAGATGCACGCCGTCGAAATTGCCGAGCGCCAGCACCGAGCCCTTGAGCTCGGCGACCATCTCGCCGCAATGTCGGATCATGCGCATGGCGCGTTACAAATTCAGCCGGAATCGAAGGAGGACAAGGGGTAGTCGATTGCGGCTTCGGACGCAAGTCCGGAGGCCGCCCGGCGGGTTCCTTTCACCCCGCTTTCGATCTATGGCACTCCCAAAAAACCAACCACCGTCACCCCCCTTCAAACATGGCGGGGCGTGCATCGCCGTGCTAGCCTGACTTCAACTTGTCCGGGCCGGCATTAACGCCGGCCCTTCCGGCGCTGGATTCCGCCTGCCGCCGGCACCGATTCACGAGGGAGCGCCCGATGCCCACCGCCGACGACACTCTTACCCTGCTGTCCGATCTGGTGGCGGCCGCCCGCCGGGCCGGCGCCGACGCCGCCGACGCGGTGGCGGTGGACGGGGTGTCCTTGTCTCTGGGCTGGCGCCTGGGCAAGCTGGAGCGTCTGGAACGCAGCGAGGGACGCGACATCGGTCTGCGCGTGCTGGTGGGCCGGCGTCAGGCGATGGTGTCCTCGTCCGACCGGTCGGCGGCGGCGTTGGACGAATTGGTGGAACGGTGCGTGGCCATGGCGCGGACCGTGCCGGAAGACCCCTATGCCGGTCTGGCCACCCCCGATCAGATCGCCACCGAATTTCCCGATCTGGATACCTGCGATCCGACCGAACCGTCGGCCGAGACCTTGATCGACATGGTGGCCCGCGCCGAGGATGCGGCCCGCGCGGTGAGCGGCGTGACCAATTCGGAGGGGGCCGATGCCGGCTGGGCGCGGACGGAAACGGCGTTCGTGGCCAGCAACGGATTCGCCCACGGCTTCACCGTCACCCACGGATCGCTGTCGGCCAGCGTGCTGGCGGGCGACGCGGCCAGCGGCATGGAACGGGATTACGATTATACTTCGGCGGTGCATATGGCCGATCTGCGTCAGCCCGAGGATGTGGGCCACGAGGCCGGGCGCCGGGCGGTGCGGCGTCTGGGCGCGCGCAAGGTCAAGACCTGCAAGGTGCCGCTGATCTACGATCCCCGGGTGTCGCGGGGGATCGTCGGTTCTCTGGCCGGCGCCATCAACGGCGCGTCGGTGGCCCGCGGCACCAGCTTCCTCAAGGACCGGCTGGGGCAACGGGTGTTGGCGCCGGGGCTCAACGTCATCGACGATCCCCATCGCCGCCGCGGCCTGCGCTCGCGCCCCTGCGACGGCGAGGGCCTGCCGGTGCGGCGCATGGCGGTGGTCGAGGACGGCGTGTTGAACACCTGGCTGCTCGATCTGCGCTCGGCCCGGCAATTGGGCCTGAGCCCCACCGGTCACGCGGGGCGCGGGTCGGCCTCTCCGCCCAGCCCGTCGGTCAGCAATTTCTATCTGGAGGCCGGGCCGGTGACGGTGGCCGAACTGGTGGGCGACGTGTCCCGCGGCCTGTACATCACCGAATTGTTCGGCCATGGCATGAACATGGTGACCGGCGATTACTCGCGCGGCGCCGCCGGATTCTGGATTGAAGACGGCGAAATCGCCTATCCGGTCAGCGAGGTGACGGTGGCCGGCAACCTCAAGGACATGTTCCTCAACCTCACCCCGGCCAACGATCTGGTGTTCCGCTACGGCATGGACGCGCCCACCTTGCGGATCGACGGCATGACCGTGGCGGGGCGATGACGATCCGGCCGCGCCCGGCGCTGGCGGGCGGGCTGGTGCTCGCCCTGTGTCTGGCCGGCTGCGCCCATGAACCGCCGCCCACCATCACCTTCGGTCAGGTGGCGGGCACGGCCGCCGGCGGTGGCGCCGGGGCGGTGATCGGCCATCTGTCCACCGGCACCGTGCAGGGAACGGTGGTGGGGGCGGCCATGGGCGCGCTGATCGGCATGGCGGTGGGCAATTATTTCGATCCGGGCAACCGGGCGCGGATGGCCAGCGCCACCGCCCAGGCGGCCGGGGCCGGGCCGGCGCAATGGCGAAACGGCGGCGATCACGGTTCGGCGGTGGCCATCGGCAAACCCTATCTGGTGGACGGCAAGCCGTGCCGGGCCGTTCGTCAAAGCCAGACCGTCGATGGCAAATACTCGGCTCGCGACGTGGTCGCCTGCGAAACGGCCGAGGGGGTATGGGAGGTGGTCGATGCGCCGCCGCCGGCCGCCGATCTGAATCCCGATTCCGGCGCGGCGGCGAAAAAGGTCACGACGCCTTCAAAAGAATAAGGCCGACCAGGGCCGCCAGGAGCACCGACCAGACGATCACGGTCAGCCGCATCACGGTCTAAACGCTTTATATTTGGCCCTCTAGAGCCGGATGCGATTAGGTTGAATCGCGAAGCGATTTCCCCTAATCGCTGAATCGCCCTCTAATACTTCCCGTGGCACTGCTTGTATTTCTTGCCCGATCCGCAGGGGCAGGGCGCGTTGCGCGGCGTCGCCGTCCAGGTGGCGGGGTCCCGGGGGTCGAAGGTGGGATTGCGGACCGGCTGCGGCTGGGGATAGACGTCGCCGCCGAACCCGTCGCCGAATCCGCCGCCCATGGCCCCGCTTTGGGCAAAGGCCGGGTCTTCACGGGTTTCGTGCATTTCCAGCGGCATGTGCGGCGCGAAGAACGCATCCCCCTCGGGCGAACCGAACTGAATGTCCACATGGGCCAGCACGCTGGTCACCCGCTCGCGCAGATCGTGAAGCATCCCTTCGAACAAATTGAAGGCTTCGCGCTTGTATTCGTTCAAGGGATCGCGCTGACCATAGGCCCTGAGCCCGATGCCCTGGCGCAGATGGTCGAGCTGGAGCAGATGTTCCTTCCACGAACTGTCGAGGATCTGGAGCAGCAGGCTCTTTTCGACCGTGCGCATGGTGTCGGGGCCGATATTGGCGGCCTTTTCCGCCATCTTGCGGTCGGTGGCCTCCAGGATGCGGTGGCGGATTTCGGGGTCGGCGATGCCTTCCTCGACCGCCCATTCCTTGACCGGAAGGTCGAGATTGAAGATGCGCAGGGTTTCCTCGTGCAGTCCGGTGACATCCCATTCCTCGGGATAGGCGCGTTCGGGGATGCAGCGGCTGACCAGTTCCTCGACCACCTCGTGGCGCATGCCCGTGATTTCCTCGGACACGTCCTCGACCTGCATCAATTCCTTGCGCTGTTCGTAGATGACCTTGCGCTGGTCGTTCATGACGTCGTCATATTTGAGGACGTTCTTGCGGGTGTCGAAATTCCGCGCCTCGACCTTTTCCTGGGCTTTCGCCACCGCCTTGTTGATCCAGGGGTGGATGATGGCCTCGCCTTCCTCCAGCCCCAGTTTCTGGAGCATGCCGTCCATGCGCTCGGACCCGAAGATGCGCATCAGGTCGTCGTCCAGCGACAGGAAGAATTTGGAATCGCCGGGATCGCCCTGGCGCCCGGAGCGGCCGCGCAACTGATTGTCGATGCGCCGGCTTTCATGGCGTTCGGTACCGACCACGTACAGGCCGCCGATGGCCAGGATGTCCTTCTTGGCCTGGGCGACCTCGGCGCGGATGGACTCCTCGCGGGCGGTCCGGTCCGGGCCTTCGGGCAGGTTCGCCAATTCCTCGGCGATGCGCATCTCGGCATTGCCGCCCAATTGGATGTCGGTGCCCCGGCCCGCCATGTTGGTGGCGATGGTCACCGCGCCGGGGCGGCCGGCCTGGGCGACGATGGTGGCTTCCTGCTCGTGATAGCGGGCGTTCAGCACCTTGTGGGGGATCTTCTTCTTCTTGAGCAGCTCCGAGAGCAGCTCGGATTTCTCGATGGAGGTGGTGCCCACCAGCACCGGCTGGCCGCGGGTCCGGCAATCCTCGATCAGGGTGACGATGGCATCGTGCTTTTCGCGGGCGGTGCGATAGACCTCGTCGTCATGGTCGCGGCGCTGGACCGGCACGTTGGTCGGAATCTCGACCACGGCGAGATTGTAGATTTCCTGGAATTCGCCGGCTTCGGTCAGCGCGGTGCCGGTCATGCCCGCCAATTTCGGATAGAGGCGGAACAGGTTCTGGAAGGTGATCGAGGCCAGGGTCTGGTTCTCGTTCTGGATTTCCACATGCTCCTTGGCTTCCAGGGCCTGATGCAGGCCCTCGGAATAGCGCCGTCCCTCCATCATGCGGCCGGTGAATTCGTCGATCAGAA
This sequence comes from Pseudomonadota bacterium, assembly GCA_021848545.1. Lineage (GTDB taxonomy): Bacteria > Pseudomonadota > Alphaproteobacteria > Rhodospirillales > Magnetospirillaceae > JAJZUL01. Next base: position 9,130 of record JAJZUL010000048.1, on the reverse strand, counting down.
CCACCTTGTCGTCCTTGACCATGTAATCGACGTCGCGGGCGAACAGGGTATGGGCGCGGAGCGCCTGGTTGACATGGTGGACCAGATTGACGTTGCCGATGTCGTACAGATAGCCCTTCATCAGACCGGCTTCGCGCAGCAGCGCCTCGATATGCTCGATGCCCTCTTCCGTCAGGGCGACGGCGCGCAGCTTCTCGTCCTTTTCATAATCGCTATCGACCAGATGGGGCATGACCGCGTCCACCAGCCGGTACAGCTCGGAATTGTCCTCGGTGGGGCCGGAAATGATCAGCGGCGTGCGCGCCTCGTCGATCAGGATCGAATCGACCTCGTCGACGATGGCGTAGTTGAAGGGCCGCTGGACCATTTCGTCCAACTGGAACTTCATGTTGTCGCGCAGGTAATCGAAACCCAGCTCGTTGTTGGTGGCATAGGTGACGTCGCATTTATAGGCCGCGGCGCGCTCGTCATCCTCCAGCCCGTGGACGATGATGCCCACCGACAGGCCCAGAAACCGATAGACCCGGCCCATCCAGCCGGCATCGCGGCTGGCCAGGTAATCGTTGACGGTGACCACGTGGACGCCGGCGCCGGTCAGCGCGTTGAGATAGACCGGCAGGGTGGCCACCAGGGTCTTGCCTTCACCGGTCTTCATCTCGGCGATCTTGCCCTGGTGCATCACCATGCCGCCCAGCAGCTGGACGTCGAAATGGCGTTGGCCCAGCACCCGCTTGGCGGCTTCGCGCACGGTGGCGAAGGCTTCGACCATGATGTCGTCGAGGGTTTCGCCGGCGGCCAGACGTTCGCGGAACCAGACGGTGCGCGCCGCCAGTTGCTCGTCCGACAAGGGCTGAATTTCCGCCTCCAGCGCATTGATGGCGGCGATATGGGCGTGCATCGTTTTGAGAACGCGGTCGTTCGCGGTCCCGAAGAGCCGCCGGGCGATGGCGCCGAACATGGGAGAACCTCGACGAAAGCCGGTCGTGGATTGGACCGGGAGAAGCGGAATCGCGGCGGGTCGCGCGCCCTGCCGCTCGCCCGCTCCGCCGCATTGCGCCACTGATAGAGCCAGGGGCGCCGCCTGTCAATGTTGGGGGCCGGTTCGGCCAGGGTAATCGGGTGAAGGCGCGTTGGAGCGGAGCGACTAGGCCGTTGAGGCCGCCGCAGCGTGCGGAGAGGCTCCATCGGGGCCTCGGAGCGCAAGCGAGGATAGCCAAGGGCGCGGACGCGCCCGCCCGGCGATTGAGGGAAATATACATAATGCAGGGGAAGCGGGTTCACCCGATTCCCCTGCCGGTTCGGCCAGGGTGATCGGGCTAGGCCGCTGAGGCCGCCGGCCCCGGGGTGGGCGGCAGACCCAGGATTTCCCTGTAAACCGCAAGGGTGGCGTCGCACATGCGCTGGCGGGAAAAGTTCTCATGGGCCACGGCCCGGGCATCGTCGGCCATCCGGGATCGTTCATCCGGGGCGAGATCGAGGAAGCGGGCGAGCGCCTCGGCCAGAGCGTCCGGGTCGCCGGGCGGCACCAGCCAGCCGGTGCGGCCGGGCAGGATGGTTTCGCGCGGCGCGCCGTGATCGGTGGCGATCACCGGCCGTCCCATGGCCTGGGCCTCGATCACCACCCGTCCGAAGGCTTCCGGGTCGGTGGAGGCCGAAACCACCACGTCGGTCAGCATGAGCGCGGCCGGCATGTCGGAGCATTCATCCACCAGATGGACGATTCCAGTCAGGCCCAGCCGGTCGATCAGCGCCGTCAACTCGGCGCGATAGGCGGAGCGGCCCTGGTCCGAGCCCACCAGCAGGCAGCGCAGATCGTGGCGTCCCAGCCGGGCCAAGGCCTCGATCAATACCGCCTGGCCCTTCCAGCGGGTCAGCCGTCCCGGCAGCATGATCACCGGGCTGCCGTCGGGCAGGCGCCATTTCTGGGCCAGTTGGATGATGCGTTCCTGGCTGACCCGTTTGGGGTCGAAACGGGTCAGGTCGACGCCCCTGTGGATGATGCGGATGACGCGGGGGTCCAGGCCGTAGGTATGTTCGGCGTGGGTGGCGATGAAATTGGAAATGGCGATGACCCGCTCGCCACTGGTCATGACCGAATTGTAAAATCGTTTGAGGCCGAACCAGCCCAGCGAATAGGTGCCGTGAAAGGTGGTGACGAAATGGGCGCCGGCCTGGGCCGCCGCCGCCCGGGCGCTCCATGCGGGGGCGCGCGAACGGGCATGGACGATGTCGATGTCCATCTCGCGGATCAGGTGCTCCAGCCGGGCGACATTGCGATGCATGACCAGCGGGTTTTTGGAGGCGAGCGGCAGCGTGACGTGGTGGGCGCCGACCCGGACCAGCTCGCGCACCATGGGGCCGCCCGACGAGGCGACCACCGCCCGCCACCCGGCTTCGGTCAGGGCCTGGGCGATTTCGACGGTGCCCCGTTCGACGCCGCCGGTGACCAGGGACGGCAGCACCTGCAATACGGCGGGTTGACGGCGTGCGACCGCGGGCGCATCGATCTCGGCGGTGGGCACGGGACGGGTGGTTTCCTGCTGCATCGACACTCTCTAAGGACCTATCCTGGACGCCTGGTGGCCAAGTATCCGGGATGGGCGTCACCGTGATTGAACTGTGGTGGAAATCCGACGGGCGGAGAGGATTTCCCGTGTCAGACCACCACCATGAGGAGCGTATCCGATGAGCCAACATCGACCGGGCGCCGGCTATCGTTCGGACCGCCATGGACACGATCTCCCCACGGGGGCCGGGATATTAGCACGGGCGGATGGAACGTCCATCGCCTACAACCGCGTCGCCGGAAAAACCCCGGGCATCGTTTTTTTGCATGGCTACCGTTCCGACATGACCGGCAACAAGGCAACCGAACTGGAGGCCCTTGGTCGCGCCCTGGGCCACGCGGTGGTCCGTTTCGACGCCTATGGCCATGGCGGTTCCAACAAGGGCGATGTCGAGGACGCGACCATCAGCCGCTGGCTGGAAGACGCCCTGGCGGTGATCGACGTGCTGACCGAGGGGCCGCAGATCCTGGTGGGATCGTCGGCCGGCGCCTGGGTGGCTTTGCTGGCGGCCCTGCAACGGCCCCGGCGCGTCGCCGGTCTGGTGGGCATCGCCGCCGCACCCGATTTCACCGAGGATCTGATCTGGGCCGTCTTGTCGTCCGAACAGCGGCGGGAATTGATCGAGGCGGACGCGATCAGCCTGCCCAATTGCTACGACCCGGCTTCGCCCTGGCGCATTCGCCGGGCTTTCATCGAGGATGGCCGCCAGAATCTGCTGCTGCGCGACACCATCAATATTTTCTGTCCGGTGCGTTTGATTCACGGCCAGGAGGACGAGGACGTGCCCTGGTCGACGGCGCTGCGTCTGGCGGAAAATCTGGCGACCGAGGATGTGGAGGTGATGCTGGTGAAGGACGGCGACCACCGCCTGTCGCGCCCCGCCGACCTGTTCCGCCTGCGCCGCGTGGTCGAAGACCTGATCGCCGCCGTTCCCTTCGACCCTCCTGCGTGACTCTGCCGGGACTACGGCACCCGGAGGCCGCTTTAGCGGCCGACTATGCGCGTTGAGCGCGCCGGAGCGAGCGCAAGCGAGTGAGGACAGCCAAGCGCGAGCGCCGGCGCCTGAGGCTAACCAACAAACCAACCCTCGACCACCGGCACCCGGAGGCCGCTTTAGCGGCCGACTATGCGCGTTGAGCGCGCCGCAGCGCCCAAAGGGCGCGAGGATAAGCCAAGCGCGAGCGCCGGCGCCTGAGGCCCAACCAACTACGCCAAAAACTGCTCCGAGATCAGCCGTTCCTCAAGATTATGTTCGGGGTCGAACAGCAGGCGCAGCGAGATCGCGCGGTCTTCCCAGACCTTGACCTCGACCACGTCGCGGGCCTCGGTATAGTCGGCCACGGCGCTGACCGGCCGCTTGGCATGTTCGAGGACTTCGAAAACCAGGGTCGAGGTGTGGGGCAGCAGGGCGCCGCGCCAGCGCCGGGGGCGAAAGGCGCTGATGGGGGTCAGTGCCAGAATGCCGGCGCCCAGGGGAATGATGGGGCCGTGGGCGGACAGGTTGTAGGCGGTGGACCCGGCCGGGGTGGCCGCCAATACGCCGTCGCAGACCAGTTCCTCGATGCGCACCTTGCCGTCGATGCGGATGCGCAGTTTGGCCGCCTGGCGGGTTTCGCGCAGCAGGGACACCTCGTTGATGGCCAGGGCTTCGATCTCGCCGCCATCGGCCAGACGGGCGGCCATGCGCAGGGGGTGGAGGGTGACCTCCTGGGTGCGGGCCAGCCGTTCCTCCAGCCCGTCCTCGCGGAAGACGTTCATCAGAAAGCCGACGCTGCCCCGGTTCATGCCGTAAATGGGCACGTCCCGGCCGATGAAACGGTGCAGGGTTTCCAGCATGAAGCCGTCGCCGCCCAGGGCCACCACCAGATTTGCATCGTCGGGCGGCACATGGGAATAGCGCGCCGCCAAGCGGTCCCAGGCGTCGCGCGCGGCTTCGGTGTCGGCGGCGACGAAGGCGATCTTGGGTCTGTCCATGTATTGTCCGTCGGAAAAGCCGGCTGGAGCGCGATATCATTGCTCCCGCTTTATCGATCGGGAGCCGGATGAATATAGGGACCGGACCTCACTCCTACCAGGAGAAGTCCCGCCGGGCAAATCCCACAGTTGCCGCCTTTGGGCGGCTTGGCTATCCTCGCCGCTGGAAGCGTGGTCGGAGGATTGTGGGGGGTGCGCATTTCTTGGTCGTTCGGCGCGTGGCGACCGGTGCTGTGGCGTCTGCCCGGTCCCGGGCCGTTCGCCGGGGGCAGTCCGCGGGCCGAGCGGGTGGTGGCGCTGACCATCGACGACGCGCCCATGCCCGATACCACGCCCCGGATTCTCGAAATCCTGAAGGAATATGGCGCGCGGGCGACGTTTTTCCTGTCGGGATGCCGGGCCGGTCCCCATCCCGAATTGATCGCGGCCATCGTCGCCGACGGCCATGCCGTCTATGCCCACGGCTGGGACCATATCCGTCTCGACCATGCCGGGCCGGAGCGGCTGATCGCCGACATGGATCGCTGCGAAAGGCTGCTGGCCCGCTATCGCCCCACGCCCTCGCCCTATCTGGTGCGCATCCCCTACAATGCCGGTTGGCGCAACCGCACCGTCCATCGGGCCCTGACCCGCTGGCATCCCGACAGCCAGATCGTTCACTGGAACCTGTCCACCGAGGATCATCTGATCGCGTCCAGGTGCCGGACCGAGGCCGATGTGGAAACCGAATGCCGGCGCGAATCCGACCGCGTTCTGGCCGATCCGCGTCTGGCCGGCGCCATCCTCCTGATGCATGACCAGCCCATCGGCGACGGACCCGGCGCGTCCTTCAAACCGATGGTCGGCCCCACCTTGCTGCGCCAGTTGCTGGCGGGATTGATCGCGGGGGGCTATCGTACCGTTCCGGTGACGCCGCGCCGGTCCCAGCCCTTGTGGGCGCGTTACGCGATGCGATGGTAGGGCCGGGCGGGCATGCTTGCGATCCTGCACACGGAATCGAGCGCGAACTGGGGCGGGCAGGAATATCGCGCCGTCGAGCAAATGACATGGTTGTCGCGTCGTGGATATCGGGTGGGGATCGCCTGTCCGCCATCCTCGGCCATCGCCGAGCAGGCCCGGCGCCTGGGCCTGACGGTTCATGAAGAGACGTTCAGCGGAAATTACAATCCGGCCGGCTGGTCCCGCGCCCGTCTGCTTCTTCTCCGTCACAAATATGACGTGGTGGACTGCCACGGCAGCCGCGACAGCAACGCTTTCGCTCTGTCCCGGGATTTGTGCCCGGTGGTTCGGACCCGTCATCTCGCCCATCCTTTGAAATTCAGCTGGCGTCGCCATCTGATGTGGCATCGCGGCTGCGATCATGTGATCGCCACCGCCGACTGCATCAAGGCGATGCTGGTGGCCCACGGCCTGACCAGCGGCAATCGCGTCAGCGTCATCGGCGAATGGGCCGCGCCGGAATTTTTCGGCATCGCCGCCAAGGACCGGCTCCGGGCCGAGATTCGAACTCAATTGGGTCTGGCGGACGATGCGCGAATCGTCGTCAATGTCGGCATGCTGCGTGTGGACAAGGGGCAGGATCAGTTGATCCGGGCGGCGGCTTTGTGGCGCGACCGGGGATGCGACGCTTATCTGGTGCTGGTGGGAGGGGCCACCTCGGAAACCGATGGCTACGAAGCGATGTTGCGCCGGCTGGTGGCCGATCTGCATCTTGGCGACCGGGTCGTCTTTACCGGTTATCGCGACGACGTCCACCGCTTCGTCCTGGCCGCCGATTGCCAGGTGGTGGCGTCGTTGGCGGAAGCCCAGTCGCGGTCCGTGCCCCAGGCCTTCGCCGCGGTCATTCCGGTGGTGGCGACGCGGGTCGGCGGGGTTCCCGAACTGGTCGAGCATGATCGGTCCGGCCTGCTGGTCGAGCCCGGCGATCCCGATGCCATCGCCCGGTCGGTGGTCGCGGTGCTGACGGACGGGGAATCGGCGCGAAGCCGGGCGGAGCGGGCGCGGCATTTCGCCGAACGGCATCTGTCCCTGGATGCGAAGATGGAGGAGACGGTCGCGTTGTATGAGCGTCTGGCGCAATCGAAACGGCAGCGGCCATGAGCGGACCGCGCCTGTCCGCCCTGGTGGTGGTCCATAACGAGGAAGCGCGTCTGCCCGCCTGCCTGGACCATCTGAAATTTGCCGACGAACTGGTGGTGGTGCTGGACAAATGCACCGATTCCAGCCGCGCCATCGCCTTGTCCTTCGGCGCCCGCATCGTCGAGGGGCGTTGGGATATCGAGGGCGACCGCCGCAATACCGGCATCGAGACCTGCACCGGCGATTGGGTGCTGGAAGTGGATGCGGACGAACATGTGCCGGCCGCTTTGGCCGAGGAAATCCGCGCGGTGATCGCCACCACCGCCTATGACTGGCATGAAATCCTGGTGGACAATTACATCGGCGAGCGGCGGGTCCGGCACGGCTGGGGCGCGTCCTACGGCAAGGCCGCCTATCCCGGCCTGTTCCGCAAAGGCGTGAAGATCTGGGGCCGCGACCGGGTCCATCCCAGCCTGACCTGGAAGGGCGCCAAGGGTCCGATGCTGAAAAACCGCCTCGACCATTACGTCGATCGCAACATCTCGGACATGATTTGCCGCCTTGACGCCTATTCCACCGCCAGGGCCCGCGATCTGCGCGAGCGCGGCGAGACCTGGGGGTCCTTCGCCAACAATCTGCGCCGCATGGTCAGCCGCTTCTTTAAATGCTATGTCCGGCGCAAGGGATATCGCGAAGGCGGTTACGGCCTGATCATCGCCATCTGCGCCGCGCTCTATCCGATGCTGTCCCATCTGAAAGCCAAATACGAAAAGGACTGACGCCAGTGGCCAGCATCGTCATGACCGACGACGGCATCGTTTTCGACGGCAGCACACTCGACGAACGGCCGCTCGGCGGCGCCGAGACCTCGTTCATCGAGATGGCCAACGCGCTGGCCGCCCGTGGTCACGACGTCCAGGTGTGCAATCGCTGCGAGGCGCCGATGACCTACAAGGGCGTGCGCTGGACGCCCCTGGCCCAGGGCACGCCGGACGAAGCCGATCTTTACATCGCCAATCGCGGCGACAAATTGCTGCGTCTGGTGCCCGGCGCCCGGCAGATGATCTTCTGGATTCACAATCCCGCCGGTTATCTGCTCAAATGGCGTTATCAGTGGAAGCTGGCCCTGCGGCGGCCGGTCATCGTCTTTTCCGGCGCCAGCCACGCCGACACCTATCCCGGCTGGGCCTTCGCCGGCGGGCGCGACATCGTTCTTTACGGCGTGACCGACCTGTTCCGCCATGCAACGCCCCGGACGCCGCCGCCGCCGCGGGCCGTCTTCACCTCCAATCCCCTGCGGTCGCTGGATTGGCTGCTGGACGTCTGGGTGGAACGCATCCGGCCGCGGGTTGCCAATGCCGAACTGCACATCTTCGCCGGTATCGCCACCTATGGCGCCGCCGGTCAGGCCAAGGCCGGACGCATGGGGCCGGTGCTGGAACGCGCCCAGGCCCTGGCCGATCAGGGGGTGGTGCTGCGCGGCCCCGTGCCCAAGGCGCAACTGGTCGAAGAACTGGCCGCCGCCCGCGCCCTGCTGTACCGGGGCGATATCGGCGAAACCTTCTGTTCGGCGGTGGCCGAGGCCCAGGCCATGGGCGTGCCGGCGGTGCTGGAAGACATCGCCTGCATGCGGGAGCGGGTGATCCAGGGCGAGACCGGCACTGTGGTCAAGGGCGCCGAGGCGTTCGCCGCCGCCTCCATCCGGGTGCTGACCGACGATGCCCATTGGTCCGACCTGCACCGCGCCTGTCTGGAGAAACAACGCTCCTGGGGCTGGGACGAGGCGGCGGCCGAGTTCGAACGCATCGCCGGGCTGCGGTAGGCCGGGCGGCGATGGCCGATGACGGCGCGACCAGGATCATTGCCACGGGAACGCCGGAATCGGCGGCTTTCGCCGCGAACGTCAAGCGGGCGATGGCGATCACCGCCATTCTCAATCGCCTGACCTATGACGATGCCGATGAAATCCGGGCCGTGTTCAGCGACCTGACCGGCCGTCCCGTGGATCAGTCTTTTCGGCTGATTCCGCCGTTCCACACCGCCCATGGCCTGGAAATCCGCGTCGGCCGCCGGGTCTTCATCAATCAGAATTGCACCGTGTATGATTTCGCCGCGATCGTCATCGGCGACGACGTCATGATCGGGCCGAATGTCAGCCTGCTTTCGGCGAGCCATCCGGTCGCGCCGTCGCGGCGGCGCAGCCATTTGCTGGGAAAGCCCATCGTCATCGGCGACAATGTGTGGATCGCCGCCGGCGCCACCGTCATCGGCGGGGTGACCGTGGGCGAGAATTCGGTGGTCGCGGCGGGATCGGTGGTCACCAGGGACGTTCCCCCCAATACCCTTGTCGGCGGCAATCCGGCGGCGGTCATCCGATCGATCGCCGACTGATCGGGGGGCAGGGCCAGGGTAATCGGGTGAAGGCGCGTTGGAGCGGAGCGACTAGGCCGTTGAGGCCGCCGCAGCGTGCGGAGAGGCTCCATCGGGGCCTCGGAGCGCAAGCGAGGATA
>JAJZUL010000009.1 GCA_021848545.1 Pseudomonadota bacterium | reverse complement strand
GCGGAGCGACTAGGCCGTTGAGGCCGCCGCAGCGTGCGGAGAGGCTCCATCGGGGCCTCGGAGCGCAAGCGAGGATAGCCAAGGGCGCGGACGCGCCCGCCCGGCGATTGAGGGAAATATACATAATTCAGGGGAAGCGGGTTCACCCGATTCCCCTGGATTCGTGGTGCTGCCGTATGGCGATTATCTCATTAATGAGATATATTCCCGTCATGCGATGGATCGTGGAGACCCTGGATGCCGTGGTGGATGCGGAGATCGCCGCGTTGCCGGCCGATCTCCAGGCCCGGTTTCTGCGAATTGCCCGGATGATCGAGGCCGTTGGCCTCGATCACATGACAGAGCCGCAAGTGAAACACTTGGACGGCAAGCTGTGGGAAATGCGGATGATCGGACGCGACGGCATTGCCCGGGCACTTTACGTTACGGCGACCGGTCGGCGGGTCGTGGTGGTGCGCGTTTTCGTGAAAAAGACACGGAAGACGCCTCGCCAGGAACTCGAACTGGCGCACTCTCGGGCAAAGGAGGTGACGTGATGACCAACCTGCGAGACCTGGAAGCCCGGTTGCTCGCCAATCCGGAGGTCAAGGCTGAGTTTGACCGGCTGGCGCCGGAATTCGAGATTGCCGAGGCGCTGATTCGGGCGCGGCAGCGGGCCGGCCTCTCCCAAGAAGAGGTGGCGCGGCGCATGGGCACCTCGCAATCCGCCATCGCTCGCTTGGAGAGTGGCCGGAAAATGCCATCGGCCGCGTCCCTGGCCCGCTTCGCGGCGGCAACCGGAAGCCGGCTGCGGGTCGAGCTGCTCCCGGTCGGCAAGTAAAACCGCCGGCCCGGCGGGGCGTCGGGCGATTTTTGGATGCGATTCCGCAACACGCAACCGCCGGTTTTTCGTGGTGCCCGTCCGTGCTACGCTTCCCGTCTAGGAAACGTCCGATTGGTCGACGGCTAACAGGGCACAAGATCTAGGAGATTGAATGGGCCTGTTGCATTTGGCTGAAAAAATATACCATTCATTAAATGAAGCCAGCGCCGCTATCAGTGCAATTGCGACGCTGTTCATTGCGATTTTCACACTTCAATTAAAAAAACTCGGTCGTGAACAGGCTGATATTGCCTCTAAACAGGTAGATATTGCTTCAAAACAGTGCGCAATTAGCGCTGAACAGACAGAAATTCAAATAAAGCAAAGAGAAATTATCCGACAGGAGTTTTTTGCCACTCACCGTCCGATTCTCCGTATTAGGAGGATATGGCCTACTGGTGCGCAAACGACTTTTCTCGGAAATAGCGGCTTTGAAGTGAGAATAATCGTTGCCAATATTGGGCAGTCTGCCGCGAAAATAACTGCGATAAGTAAATCTATGATTTTTGATCGTAAAAAAGCGGACCGCGCTGGATTTGAGGCTAACACAGAAACATCTGATTATTCAGACAATCCGATTATTGTTTTTCCAGGTATGCAAAGCTCCATAAATCTATTCTCTAAATTTGATATAACTTCGGCTAGATATGGAGAAGTGGGCGAGGGTTCAAGCGAAACTTTAGCCATTGGCGTGATTTCATACGTTGATGAACTTGCGTACGGTGATAGCCCAGATAGGGTTTATGTTACTGGTTTCTCTAGGTTATACGATCCAGCAATTAATCGATTCCGCCCCGTGTCCGCTGACGATCCAGAAAGTGATCGTGAATATGAAAATTAATTTGATTAGGTCCAGTGACATTTCCCAATTCCCGCCTCGTCCATGAAATGGACGTTTCTTAGACACACGCCGTTGCGATGGAGCCGGTCGGGTTCGTTTGGACAGAATCCGGCCAAGCTTACCAGCTAAAATCTGGTCTTCGACTTGCCACCGCCCGCGCAGGCGGGCAACCCAACGGATTCCGCGCAGGCGGGCAACCCAACGGATTCCGCGCAGGCGGGCAATCCAACAGGAGCGGGGTGGCCCGCACTCCTTATCCGAACTTGAACAGCACCCCGAAGCCGCCGCGCGGATAGTTCCATTCGATGTCGCCGCTGGGTTCGCAGACGATGCGGCAGGTGCCGCATTCGACGCAGCCGTCGGGAGTGACCTCGACCTGGCCCTTGTCGTTCAGGGCGTAGCACCCCGCCGGGCAGGTATGGGTCAGCGCCAGCAGCCCCGCCGAGGGGGTTTCGTGCGGCCGCACCTTGATATGGGGGCGGCCGGCATCGACCAGATAGCGGTTGGTGTAGAGCTTCTCTTCGACCTTGACGGTCGTCATGTCCATCGTCATCGCCAGGCCCTCGCCAGCTTGAATGCGTCGCCGATCAGGCCGGTGAGAGTCCGGCCCTTGCGGAAGGATTGCAGGATTTCCTTTTCCTTGGTGCGCTTGTCCACGCCGTCGACCCGGAACCAGGTCTGCGCCGCCTTGGAAATCAGGCGGGGATACAGGCCGAACACCGTATCGGCCTTGGCATGGAGGAAGTTGGGAATGTCCTTGTACTTCTTCATGTCCTTCATGACGAAGGTCTGTTCCAGCCGCCGGGCGTATTCGGCCAGATTGTCGGCAATGAAGGGATCGCGGCGGCGCTTCAGCCAGACGATGGTCTCGGCGGCGATCCGCCCGGTGGTCATCGCCAGATTGGAGCCCTCGCGGTGGACGGCGTTGACGAAATGGCCGGCATCGCCCACCACCAGCCAGCCGTCGCCGTACAATTCGGGAATTTCCTTGTAGCCGCCCTCGGGAATCAGGTGGCCGGCATATTCCTTGATCTCGGACCCGGCCAGCAGCGGCTTGATGCTGGGATGGTTCTTGAACGCCTCCAGCAGGGCGTAGGGCGAGGTGTCGGATTTGACGAAATCCGACACCATGCAGCCGATGCCCACCGACAGGGATTCCTGGTTGGTATAGATGAAGGCGGTGCCGGTCATGCCGTTGGTGACCGTGCCCATGATCTCGATGACCACGCCCTCGTTGCCCTTGAGGTTGAAGCGCGCCTCGATGGTCTCGCGCGGCAGGAAATGCATTTCCTTGACCGCCAGCGCCACCGCGTCCGGCTTCAGTTCCTTGCGCAGGCCGGCCCGCTGGCCGACCAGGCCGTTGACCCCCTCGGCCAATACCACCATGTCGGCCATGATGGTGCCGCCGGCGCGGTCGGTGCGCACGCCGATCACCTTGCCCCTGGTGTCGCGCAGCAATTCGGTGACCGTGGTTTCGCACAACACCACCGCCCCGGCGTCGCGCACCTTGCGGCTGAACCATTTGTCGAACTGGGCGCGGATGATGGTGTAGCGGTTGGGCTTCTCCTCGTTGAAATCCTCGGAGCGGTAATGCATGCCGACATAGGAATTGTCGTCGAGCATCCACATCCGCTGTTCGATGACATGGCGTTCCAGCGGCGCGTCCTCGCGGAAATCGGGAATGATCTTTTCCAGGGCGTCGGCATACAGGATGGCGCCCTGAACGTTCTTCGAACCCGGATATTCGCCGCGTTCCAGTTGCAGGACCTTCAGGCCCTCCTTGGCCATGGTGTAAGCGGCGGCGTTGCCCGCGGGACCCGCGCCGACCACGATCACGTCGAATTTTTCGTCGATCATAGAGGACTCCTTCAGCCGGCGAGGCGGTTGACGTAAAGCCGTTTGGCCAGCGCGTCGGTCAGGGCCGGAAGAATGTCGAGCGCGTCGGCGACGATGCCCACATGGGCGAAATCGAAGATGGGCGCGTTCGGATCGGTGTTGATGGCGACGATCAGGTCGGCGCCCTCGACCCCCACCCGGTGCTGAATGGCGCCGGAAATGCCGGCGGCGATGTACAGCTTGGGCCGGATGGTCTTGCCGGTCTGGCCGATCTGACGGTCGGCGGTGATCCAGCCCTTCTGCACCAGGGGGCGCGACCCGCCATATTCCCCGCGCAGGGTTTCGGCCAGGGCCTTCACCAGTTGGAAGTTCTCCGCCGATTTCAGCCCCAATCCGCCGGCGACGACGATGTCGGCATAGGCGAGCTGGGCCTTGTCGGATTCGCTGTCGGGCACGAATTGCAGGATCTTGGTGACGATGTCGGTTTCGACCATGCCCAGGGGATGGGCCACCACCCGGCCGGTCCGGCCCGGCTGGCGTTCGGGCATGGGCATCACCCGCGGGCGCACCGTGGCCATCTGCGGCCGGTAATTCAGGGTATGGATGGTGCACAGCAGCGAGCCGCCGAAGGTGGGGCGGGTGGCGGCCAGGGACCGTTCATCGTCGATGGCCAGCTCGGTGCAATCGGCGGTCAGACCCGTCAGCAGCGTGGTGGCCACCGAGCCGGCCAGGTCGCGGCCGAGGGTGGTGGCGCCCAGCAGCAGGATTTCCGGCTGATAGGTGGTGACCAGATCGGTCATCGCCTTGGTATAGGGCTCGTTGCGGTAATGGGACAGGATCGGGTCGGTGACCGTATAGACCACGTCGGCGCCGTATTCGAAACATTCGGCGATGCCGTCCCTGATCTCGTCGGCACCGGCGCCCATCAGCACGCCGGCCAGTTCGACCCCCAGCTTGTCGGCCAGCTTGCGGCCTTCGCCCAGAAGCTCGAACGACACCGGATGGACGGCGCCATGCTCGAATTCGATGAACACCCAGACATGCTTGTAGGACTTGAAATGCTCCGGCAGTTCCTTGCTCATGCCGGCCCGGCTGCCGCCGGCCGCCTTCTGTGTCGGTGCTTGGCTCATGGTCCAATCCTCTCGTCAGATGCTTTCGGCGTTGCGCATGACGTCCGCCTCGACCGCGGGCTGACGCTGGAAGATTTCCGCCAATGCCGCCTCGGCGATCTCGGCCGGGCTCAAACCCTTGGTTTCGATCTGATGGGCCTTTTCGGTGCGGGCGCCCGGCGCGAACACCTTTTTCACCACCGTCGGCGAGCCGCGCAGCCCGCACAGGGTCAGTTCGGGAATGCCGGCGTCGGTGGCGTTCCAGATGGTCACCTGGGCGCGGGCCGCGTTGAGCGCCGCCTCCATGGTGCCGCGGCGCATTTCGTTGATGCCCTCCAGCACCGTGATCAGCACCGGCAGTCGGGTTTTCAGCACCTGCACGCCGCCTTCGGCGCGGCGCTCGACGGTCAGGGTGCGGCTGTCCATATCCAGCTCCTTGATCGCCGAGACATAGGTAAGCTGGTTGAGCTTCAGCCGCTTGGCGATGCCCGGGCCGACCTGGGCGGTGTCGCCGTCGATGGTCTGCTTGCCGGTGAAGACGATGTCCGGCTCGCCCCACATCTCCGCCACCTTCTTGATGGCGTGGGCCAGGGCGTAGCTGGTGGCCAGGGTGTCCGAGCCGGCGAAATAGCGGTCGGTCAGCAACACCGCCCGGTCGGCGCCGAAGGTCAGCGCCTTGCGCAGGGAATCTTCGGCGGTGGGCGGCCCCATGGTCAGCACCGTGACCGAGCCCCCCAGCCGGTCGCGCAGGCGCAGCGCCTCTTCCAGGGCGACCAGATCATAGGGATTGATGATGGTCGGCACGCCCTGGCGCATGATGGTGTTGGTGACCGGGTGGACGCGGATCTGGGCGCTGTCCGGGACCTGTTTGATGCAGACGATGATATGCATCGGGATGCCTCACCTTGTTATTAGGGTCGCCTTCCGGCCTCGATCATGGAGAGCAGCAAGCGCCGTGCCAGCGTCGGAAATGGCGGTTTTCCGGTCCTGTCGCCATCGCCCCCCGACGTTCCGTACATAGTTTCGTCAAGGGTGTCGGGAAGCTGACAGAGTTATTGGTTGGGCCTCAGACGCCGGCGCTCGCGCTTGGCTGTCCTCACTCGCTTGCGCTCGCTCCGGCGCGCGAGTCTTGGTGCTCCGCTCCGCTTCGGGCGCATAGTCGTCGCTGCGCTCCTCCGGGTGCCAGAGGTCGAGGGGTGAGTCGCGCGGGGCGGCCGCTGACGCGGCCGCCGTTCGACTACTTGCCGCCGGTCAGGGAGGTCAGGGAGACGAAGGGTTTGGCGGGTTCGGGCTTGGGCGCGACGGCGTCCTGGTGGACCTTGAACACGCGCTGTTCGATCGGCGACGAAGCCACGAAATCGGCGTAGGCCTGCTCCAGATGGGTGCGGCACAGGCGGCGCACCTCGTCGTCGTCGGCCGCCTCGATCCCGGTGGCCCGCAGATATTGGCCCATGCGCCGCAAAATATGCAGCCGCGCCACGTTGACCACCGACGGCTCGAAGGGAACCCCCAGATAGGTGAAGAATTCCTCCGCCGACGACAGGGACATCAGATCATCAAGAACAGTCATGGCAGGACCTTTCCGTATCGGGCTCCACGGGCGCGGGCGGAGCCGGGTCGAGATGGGCGCTCAGACGCTGTTGCAGATGCCCGTGGCGGGCCTCCAGAAAATCGATGCGGTCGATCAGGGTCGCCAGGGCCTGGCCCACCGGGTCGGGCATCAGATGGTGGTTGAGGTCGATGCGCCCCTCGCCGGGACGGCGGCCCCGCTCCTGGTTGACGATGCGCCCCGGTATGCCCACCACCGTCATGCCCGGCGGCACGCTCGCCATCACCACCGCGTTGGCGCCGACCCGCGCCCCCCGGCCCAGGGTGATCGGCCCCAGCACCTTGGCTCCGGCGCCGATCAGCACTCCGTCCTCGACGGTGGGATGGCGCCTTCCCTTGGACCAGCTGGTGCCGCCCAGGGTCACGCCGTGATAGATCGTCACGTCGTCGCCGATGATGGCGGTCTCGCCGATCACCACCCCGGCGCCGTGATCGATGAAGAAACGCCGGCCGATCACCGCGCCGGGATGGATGTCGACATTGGTCGCCAGCCGGGCGAACCAGGACAGCATCCGGGCGGCGAAACGCAGGCGTCCCCGCCACAGGCGATGGGCCAGGCGATACCACAGCACCGCATGGACGCCGGGATAGGTCAGGGCCACCTCGATCGCGTGGCGGGCCGCCGGGTCGCGGTCCTTGACGCAGGTGATGTCCTCGCCCAGCAGGCGCAGGAGGCCCGGAGGGCGAAGAGAGTTGGTCCGGTCCATGACGATCGCCGCCATCGAACCCGTCTCTACTCGGCCGGGGCGCAGATCGGCGCCTCGGCCATGTTCGAAGAGGCGACGGCGTAGAATTCCAGGATTTCGGTGGTGTGGATCGAACGCTTGACCCGTTGGGCATGGGCGCGGACCTGGTCGAGAACCCGGCGCGAGCGCGGCTCGTCGGTGGACAGGCCCAAGGATTCCAGGGCGTGGACCACCGAGGACAGGCCCGAATGCTTGCCCAGCACGATTTCGCGCCGGCGGCCGAAACGGCGCGGGTCCAGGGCTTCGTAGGTGCCGGCATCCTTGAGCAGGCCGTTGACGTGGATACCCGATTCATGGGTGAAGACCGCCGAGCCGACGATCGATTTGTTGGCAGGGATGGTGCGGTTGGCGGCCTTCGACACCAGATTCGACAGCGGCGCCAGGGACGCCCAACGGACGTTGGTGCGCCGCCCGCCCACCTGGCCCAGCGCCGTGACCACTTCCTCCAGGGCGGCGTTGCCGGCCCGTTCGCCCAGGCCCAGCACGCAGACGCTGACATGGGTGGCGCCGGCCATCACCGCCGACAGGGTATTGGCCATGGCCAGACCGAGATCGTCATGGCCGTGGAATTCCAGTTCCATGTCGGTCTCGGCGCAAAGCCGCCGGAACACCGCATAGGTCGAAAAGGGTTCGAGGATGCCCACCGTGTCGGCGAAGCGGAAGCGATGGGCGCCCGCCTCCTCGGCGGTGCCGATCGCTTCGCAGACGAAGCCGAGATCGGCGCGGCTGGCATCCTCGCCGCCCATGGCGACCTCCAGGCCCCGGTCGCGGGCATAGGCGATCACCCGGCGGATGCGCGCCAGAATTTCGGAGCGGTCGCAGCGGAATTTGGCCTGAATCTGGCGGTCGGACAGCGGCACCGACAGATTGACGCGGGTGCAGCCGGTCCTGATCGCCGCCTCCACGTCCGCCTCGGTCATGCGGCACCAGGCGATGGGCACCGCCCGGGTCAAAATCTGACGGACCTGCGAGATGGATTCGATTTCCTGGTCGCCCATGGCCGGGATGCCGGCTTCGATCTCGTCGACGCCGCCGGCTTCCAGCGCCTGGGCGATCTCCAGCTTTTCGGCCAGGGTGAACGACACCCCCGGCGTCTGTTCGCCGTCGCGCAAGGTCGTGTCGTTGACCACCACCGGGGGCATCGCGTCTTCCGTGACCATCATGACGACCTCCTTGATCGACGGCGCCGGCGCCGCTCCGGATTTTTTTCAGTTGTAGGTCGGATTGAATTCGGCCGGTTTTTCCCCGTCCTTCCGCCAGAAGGGCGACAGGGTGCGGAGCTTCTCGATGATGCCCGGCACCACGTCGAGCACCCGGTCCACATCCTCGCCGTCATTCTCGCGCGAGAAGGAGAAGCGGATCGAGCCGTGGGCCGCCGTGTAGGGCACCTTCATCGCCCGCATCACATGGCTTGGTTCCAGCGAGCCCGAGGTGCAGGCCGAGCCGGAGGAGGCGGCGATGCCGGCCTTGTTCATCAACAGCAGGATCGCCTCGCCCTCGATATATTCGAAGGCGATGTTGCAGGTGTTGGGCAGGCGGTTCCGGGTGTCGCCGGTGACGAAACAACGGCCGATCTGCTGCACCAATCCCGATTCGAGGCGGTCGCGCAGGGCGCGGATTCGGGTCTGCTCCTCCTCCATATGCGCCAGCGCCAGTTCGGCGGCCTTGCCCAGGCCGATGATCGACGGCGTGTTCTCGGTGCCGGCGCGCCGGCCGCGCTCCTGATGGCCGCCGCGCACCAGCGGGCGGAAACGCACGCCCTTCCTGACATAGAGCGCGCCGATGCCCTTGGGACCGTGCAGCTTGTGGCCGGACAAAGACAGCATGTCGATGGTGTTGGATTTGAGATCGATGGGAATCTTGCCCACCGCCTGGACCGCGTCGGTATGGAACAGGGCGCCGACCTCGTGGGCCAGTTCGGCCAATTGCTCGACGGGGAAGAGGGTGCCGGTCTCGTTGTTGGCCCACATCATCGACACCACCGCCGTCTTGGGGCCGAGCGCCTTGCGATAGGCTTCGATATCGAGCAGGCCCCGCGCGTCGACGGGGATGACGTGAACCGTCACGCCCCGGCTCTTTTCCAGATATTCGCACAGGGACAGGATGGCGGGATGTTCCACCGCCGAGGTGATGATCTCGTCGCGCCCGGTCTGGGTGTCGAGCGCCGACAGGATGGCGGCATTGTCGGATTCGGTCCCGCCCGAGGTGAAGATCAGCTCGTGGTCATGGGCGGCGCCCAGCAGGGCCTGGATCTGCTGGCGGGCGGCTTTGAGCGAGGTGCCCACCTCCGAACCGAAGGAATGCATCGACGACGCGTTGCCGAACTGCTCGGTGAAGAAGGGCAGCATCGCCTCGACGACGCGGGGATCGACGCGGGTGGTGGCGTTATTGTCGAGATAAACGGGGCGCATCGGCGGATCTCCCTTGTTCCCGGATCAATGGGCGGAGGCGACGGGGATGACCCGCAGCGGCTCGCCGACCTTTTCCATCAGGCGGGCCTGCACGCCTTGCAGGGTCACGGACGCGGCCTGACAGCCGATGCAGGCGCCGGTCAGCTTGACCATCACCGTGTTGCCGTCGACATCCACCAGCTCGCAATCGCCGCCGTCCTGGCGCAGATAGGGGCGCAATTCCTCGATCGCCTGTTCGATCAGGCGGATGCGCTGCAAGGTGGTCAGCTTCGGCGCCGGGGCGCCGGGAGCCAGCGGCGAATCCTTCGGCGCCGGAGCGGGGGTCGGCCGGGCCGCTTCCTTGCGCGCCTTCAGATCGGGCGTCGGCCGGGCGCCGATGACGAAGGCCGCCTTCGCGTCGAGAACGCCCTCTTCGACCATGGCGGCGTTGGTGCGGGCCAGGATCTCCTCCAGGGTCTCGACGCAGGTGTTACAGCCGCCGCCGGCCTTGGTGTAATGGGTGATGTCCTCGACGTTGGTCAGGGAATTGCCCCGGATGGTGCGCTCGATCATCGCTTCGTCGATGCCGAAGCATTTGCAGACCAGGGCGCCTTCCTCATGGTCGTCGGACCATTCCTCGCCGCGGTAATTGGCCACGGCGGCGTGCAGCGCCTCGTAGCCCATCACCGAGCAATGCATCTTTTCCGGCGGCAGCCCGCCCAGGAAATCGGCGATGTCCTGGTTGGTGATGGCCAGGGCTTCGGTGATGGTCTTGCCGATGATCAGCTCGGTCAGCGCCGAGGAGGAGGCGATGGCCGAACCGCAGCCGAAGGTCTGAAAGCGCGCGTCGGTGATGATCTCGGTCTCGGGATCGACCTTGATCATCAGGCGCAGCGCGTCGCCGCAGGAAATGGCGCCGACATCGCCGACCCCGTCGGCATTCTCGAGAACGCCGGCATTCTTGGGGTTGTAGAAATATTCCTGAACCTTCTCGCTATAGTCCCACATCGGATTTCCCCTTGATGGTCCAAGAAAGGTTGATCACTCAAGAAAGGCTGGGGCTCAGCCGAAAGACTTGCCGCATGAGCAGCTCGATCGGGCGTTGGGGTTCTCGAACGTGAACCCCGCGCCCTCGAGCCCGATGGTGAAATTGATGGTGGTGCCGTCCAGCAGCGCGTCGCTGTCGGGATCGACGAACAGCGTGATGCCGTCCTGATCGATGATGGTGTCGCCGGGATTGGCCTCGGCGACGAAGCCCATCATGTATTTGTAGCCGGCGCAGCCGCCGGACTCGACCATGATGCGCAAGCCGCCCACCGGCCCGCTGGCGCCGGCGATGGCGGTGCGGACCGCCGCTGTCGCGCTTTCGGTCAGATAGATCATGGCGGCATCCCTTCGGCTGACGAATTCGTCATGGTCGAAGCAAGTGCCGTGCCATCACCTAACGCATTGAAAAATAATGTTTGCCCGCCCGCTTCGCATCCACGTTCCATCGCCTGTCGGTTTTGCGACAGTCGGGTCCGTCACATTGTCGGAAGGGGATTGGGTCGGAAGGGAATTAGCGCCCCGCGTTCCTGGGACCGCCCTTGGCGCCGATCACCAGATGGGCCTTGGCGACGTCCAGATCGTAATGGGGGATGTGCAGGTCCAACGGCGCCGGTCCTTTGCGGATGCGGCCCGACGTGTCGTATTGCGAACCGTGGCAGGGGCAGAACCAGCCGCCCTATTGGCCCCGCGGATCGCTGGCCTTCTGGCCCAGCGGGATGCAGCCCAGATGGGTGCAGATGCCGATGACGATCAGCCAGTCGGGATCGACGACCCGGTCGGCATCGGTCTGGGGGTCGCGCAGGGTGGCGACGTCGACGGATCGGGCCGCCGCGATTTCCGCCGCCGTGCGGTGGGCGATGAAGATCGGCTTGCCGCGCCATTGCGCGGTGATCCGCTGACCGACGACCACCGGGGCGAGATCGACCTCGGTTTTTGCCTGCGCCAGTACATCGGCCGCCGGGTTCATGGAATCGATGAAAGGCCACAGGGCGAACGCCGTCCCCACCGCGGCGGTGGTGGCGGTGGCGTACAGCAGAAAGTCGCGGCGGCCTTGCGCGGGCGCGGAGGCCGGTGAATCCGGCGCGGAGGATGTCACGTTAGACATAACGCCAGTATGGGCGCGCGTCCGGGCGGTTCAAGCCGGACTTTCACCTGCGACATATGCCATTTGCCATATTTTGATCATCGCGACTAGATTTTGCCGGTTGGCGCCAAGCGAACCTACACGGTCTTGTATCCGCCCCGGTTTGGCGCTAATTTTTCCACCATGGGACCGTATCATCGCCGCTTAGCGTTCCTGGGAAGAGGCGTCGCGCTGGCGGCGGTCCTGGTGGTGGCCGGCTGCGGCGCCCGCACCAACCTTCCCCAGGTTCAGCACGGCAACCAGCCGGCGAATTTCCAGCTGGTGACCGACATTCCCATTCCCCCCGGCGCCACCATGGACAATGAACGGTCGCTCATCCTCAGCGATCACGGTCATTGGACCGGGCGGGTGGTGATGACCCTGTGGCAGGGGGTTTCGGCGCTGACCAGCTTCTATCAGGCGCAGATGCCGGCCTTCGGCTGGCAGCCGCTGATGAGCGTCACCTCGGGCTCCAGCGTTCTGGGATTCACCCGCGGCGGCCAGGTGGCGACGGTCCAGATCGAACAATCGGGATTGGGGCTGACCTCCACCGTGTCGGTCACGGTGGCGCCACGCCAGGGCGACGGTGGCGCGGCCGGCGGGGCCATCGCGCCGGAACCGGGCCAGGAACCGTCGCAACCGGGGTTGGCGCCGCCGGTCTCGTCGCAGACCCTGGCGCCGCCGGGGCAATGAAATCACGGAGGATATCCATCACTTCGCCTTTCGTTTTCTCCTTTTAGACGAAAGTCGATGGACTGACGGCAAAGTCCGACTTATTCGTACAGACGCCGTTCCGCGACTTGACGAAGTCGCGATTGTTGCCAAAATATTAGGGCAAGGAGGCAGTTCGTCGCGGCGTCAAGCCGGACGGACGATCCGAAGACCGGGCGCCGCAGCCAGGGCCCGCACCGTTTCTCGCTCGTGGACGAGGAGGACGAGGAAAATGACCCGTTTGTCCGCTTTCAACAGCCCGCTTCTGCTTGGTTTCGATCACTTCGAGCGCGTGCTCGATCGCATTTCGAAAACGTCGGCGGAGGGATATCCGCCCTACAATATCGAGCAGTTGGGGGAAAACGGCCTGCGCATCACTTTGGCGGTGGCAGGGTTTTCCATGGAGGATTTATCGGTTTCGCTTGAGGACAATCAGTTGATTGTCCGCGGCCGTCAGGCCGAAGACGAAACCGACCGGGTGTTCTTGCATCGCGGCATCGCCGCCCGCCAGTTCCAACGCGGTTTCGTGTTGGCCGAAGGAATAGAGGTGCGGGGCGCGTCGCTCGACAATGGTCTGTTGCACGTTGATTTGGTCCGCCCCACGCCCGAACCCCGCATCCGCACCATACCCATCGCGGGAGGGGCCGGTCGTCCGGAGGAACGAACGATCACCTTGGACGCATCCAAAACCGGCCAGAATCGCCGGCGCGCAGGTGAGTGAAGGAGGGCCGTAATATGAACGAGAATTACCACAGCAAAGTGAATGGTTTGAACGGCCTGTCGCCGGCCCAGCTCGCCTCGTGGGGGACGCCCGACGTCGCCTATGTCAAACGGGTGGTGATCAACGACGAGGAGGGATGGTCGATCCATTCCGCCGATGGCGCCCAGATGGGTCTGGCCCCCAGCCGCGATCTCGCTTTCGCCGCCATCCGCCAGCACGAGCTGGAACCGGTCAGCGTCCACTGAGGATGATGGCCCTATCGCTCCGCCCCTGACGTTCGCGGTTCGAGCGTCGGGGGAAGGGGGCGTTCGGCCTCCGACAGGTCGGCGTACAGGGCGCGGGCTTCGACGGCGGGGCCGCGCCGGTCGGCCAGGGCTGCCACCCGCACCCGACGCAAAACCGGCCGCGTCGCCGGGCCGACCGGAAACGCCAGAACGTCCCCCACCTTGACCGTCTGCGACGGTTTGGCGACGGCGCGGCCGTTCAGGCGCACCTCTCCCTCTTCGACCACGCGGCCCGCCAGCGACCGGCTTTTGAAGAAGCGGGCGAGCCACAGCCATTTATCGATGCGCATGCCGTCCATGGTCGCGCCATGATGGCGGGGAATCCGCGCCGATTCCAGCGTCCGCCGTCATCCCCTGGCCGGCAGCAGGCCGCCGCCCAGGGCCAGATACAGCAGCGCCGTGTCCTGGAAGCGCCGGGCGCGGACCCGCGTGGTGGCGAGATCGGCCTGATTGTACTGCCGTTCCGCATCCAGCACCGACAGAATGCCGGTATCGCCGGCCCGGTAGCTGATGCGCGCCACCCGCAGCGCCGCGGCGGCGGTGTCCAGGGCGTGGCGCTGGGCGCGCATCTCCTGATCGTCATGAACCAGGGCGCGCAGCACGTCGGCGACCTGGCCGAAGGACCGCAGCACGGTTTGCCGGTAATCGGCCAAAGCGGCCTGATAGCCCGCCACCGCCGCCCGCTTTTCGGCGCGCAGCCGGCCGCCTTCGAAAATCGGCGCGGTCAGGCCGGCGGCCAGGGCCCAGGCATTGGCCGCCGGGTTGAACAGATGGCCGACCATCAGCGCCTGCTGGGTCGTGTCCGCCGACAGGGTCAGGGACGGGTACAGCCGGGCGGCGGCCACGCCGATGGCGGCGCTGGCCGCGTGCAGCCGCGCCTGGGCGGCCATGATGTCGGGCCGTCCCCGCACCAGCTCCGACGGCAGGCTCAGCGGCAGGGCGGCGGGCAGGCGGAAATCGGCGAAGGTGAAGGCCGGTGGCTGCCAATCGGCCGGCGCCCGGCCGGTCAGAATCGACAAGGCGCGGGTGGCTTCGCCCAATTGCTGTTGCAGGGGCGGTTCCAGGGTCTGGTCGCGGGCGAGCTGGCTTTCGGCGCTGAGCAGATCGGTCACCGTCGCCGATCCGGCGGCGCGGGCCTCGACCACCAGGGACACGGTCTTGCGGTCGGCGGCGACGATGCGGTGGATGACGGCCAGTTCGGCCCGGGCGGAAGCGATGGCGAAGGCCCGCGCCACCACGTCGCCGGTCACCGACAGCCGCAGCGCGTCGGCTTCGAACGAACGCATGCGGGCCAGGGCGCCCCGTTCCTCGACCGCGC
The DNA here is from genome assembly GCA_021848545.1 of Pseudomonadota bacterium. Classification (GTDB taxonomy): domain Bacteria; phylum Pseudomonadota; class Alphaproteobacteria; order Rhodospirillales; family Magnetospirillaceae; genus JAJZUL01. The sequence continues at coordinate 81,679 of JAJZUL010000009.1, read as the reverse complement.
GCCGGGCGCCGCCGGCCAGGTCGAGCAGATAACTGACCTGGGGGCCGGCGGTGTAATAGGTGAAGGGCGGAATCACCACGTCGCTGGGGCCGAACAGGGATTTGCCGTATTTCTGGCGGCCGGCGGTGGCGGCCGTGGAGATGTGCGGCCACAGGGCGCCGGTGGCGGCCTGGGTCTCGGCGCGGGCCTGGGCCAAAGTCGCCCGCGCCGCCGCCAGCCCGTCATTGCCGGCCAGCGCCATGGTCACCACCCGGTCCAGCCGGGGCGAGTGGAAGGCGCGCCACCACTCGACCGCCACCCTTTGTCCGGGGACCACATGCTGGGCGCCGGCGGTGATGTCGTCGCCGCCCTTGGTGTAGTGACGGGTGGCGGGCGCGGCCGGCGGCGTGAAATTCGGCCCAGCCGTGCAGCCGGCCACCAGCAGGGCGCCGGCCAGGGGCAGGAGATATCCGATCGCCCGGCGAAAAGGGGGCATCATTCCATCACCATCACTTCTTCGATCTTGTCGGCCTCGGTCTGGCGCCGCCGCGGCGGTTTCAGCAGCAGCAACAGCGGGATCAGCGCCAGCGTCATCACCAGGATCAGCTTGTAATCGTCGAGATAGGCGATCATCCCCGCCTGCCGGGTGATTTCGCCATTGAGGGCGGCCAGCCCCGCCGGGTCCGTCAGCGAGAAATGCTCGGCCCTGAGCCCGGCATGGAGGGTCGCGCCGAAGGGGGTGATGTGGCTGGCGAGATCGGAATGCAAGGTCTGGGTGTTGCGGGTCAGCATGATCTGGACGAAGGAGATGCCGATGGAACTGCCCAGATTGCGCAACAGGTTGAACAGGGCCGTTCCCTCGGTGCGCAGGGCCGGCGACAGGGTGGTGAAGGCGGCGGTGCTGAGCGGGACATAGATGATGCCGACCCCGAATCCCTGGAGCAGGCCGGTGGTCACCACCGGCCAGCCGGTCATCATCAGCGAGAAATGGGTCATCTGCCACAGCGACAAGGCCGTCATCGCCAGCCCGGCGCCGATCAGAATCCGCGTATCGACCCGTCCCACCAGCCGTCCCACCACCATCATCGCCAGCATGGTGCCGGCGCCGCGCGGCGCGGTGACGAAGCCGGTGGTGACCACCGGATAATTCATCAATTCCTGCAACATCGGCGGCAGCAGGGCCAACGTGGCGAACAGGACCACGCCGACCACGAAAATGAAGACGTTGCTGGCGACGAAATTGGCGTCCTTGAACAGGGCCGGGTTGAGATAGGGCGACTTGGCCCCGAGGGTGTGGATCAGGAACAGGTAAAAGGACAGGGCGGCGACGATCGCCTCGACGGTGATTTCGGGCGAATCGAACCAGCCCTTCAACTGGCCCCGGTCGAGCATGATCTGCAACGCGCCCATGGTCAGGCTAAGGGTGACGAAGCCGAAGAAATCGAAATGCCCGGCCCGGTTCTCGTGGCGCGGCGGCAGGAAGATCAGCAGACCCAGAAAGGCCAGGATGCCGATGGGGACATTGATGAAGAACACCCAATGCCAATTGTAGTTCTGGGTCAGCCAGCCGCCCAGGGCCGGGCCGAGAATGGGGCCGACGGTGACGCCGACCCCCCAGGACGCCATCGCGCGGCCGTGGCGTTCGGGCGGGTTGATGTCGAACAAAACGGTCTGGGACAGGGGCACCAGGGCGGCGCCGCTGATGCCCTGCAGAAAGCGGAAGAAGACGATCTGGGGCAGGGTCGTCGATATCCCGCACAGGGCCGACGACACGGTGAAACCGGCGACCGAGGCCAGAAACACGATCTTGCGGTCGATGCGCGTCGACAGCCAGCCGGTGAAGGGAATGGTGATGGCGGCGGCGACGATATAGGAGGTCAGGACCCAGGTCATTTCGTCCTGGGTCGCCGACAGGGCGCCCTGCATGTGGGGCAGGGCGACATTGGCGATGGTGGTGTCCAGCGCCTGTATGATGGTGGCCAGCATCACCGAAACGGTGATGATGCCGCGATTCTTGGCCACGCCGTCGGCCATCACAGCCACCCGAACAGGGACGGCCGGTAATGGGTGTCGACCCGGACGGTGACGCTGAGACCGTCGTGAAGGGGCAGATGGCGGGGATTGGCGATGGCGATGCGGACCGGCAGACGCTGCACCACCTTTACCCAATTGCCGCTGGCGTTTTCCGGCGGCAGCACCGAAAAGGACGCGCCGGTGCCGGGGCTGACGCTGGCCACCCGCCCGGTGAGACCGGCGCCGGGATAGGCGTCGACGCTGACGCGCGCCGTCTGGCCGGGGCGCATATGGGTCAGGTCGGTTTCCTTGAAATTGGCGGTCACCCACAGGTCGGTCCCCGAAACCAGGGAAAAGACCGGCCGGGCCTTGGTCACGTAATCCCCCGGCTGAAGCTGGTCGACCTTGGTGGCGATGCCGGCGATGGGGGCGCGGACGACGGTATAGGACAGGTTCAGTTCGGCCTGGGCCAGGGCGGCCTTGGCCTCCTGGACGGCGGGATGGTCGGCGATGGGGATGTCGGCCTTGCCGCCCAGACGGGCGAGCATGGCCGCGACCGCCTGCTGGCGCGCCGCCACCGTTTGCCGGGCGGCGCGCAGGCTTTGGCGCGCTTTGTCGAGACGGGCCTGCGAGGCGATGCCGGTCCTGGCCAGCCGCTGTTGGCGGGCGTATTCCGTCACCCGATAGGCCAGATCGTCCCGGGCCGCCTTGAGGTCGGCCAGACTTTGCTCGTACCCGGCCTTCATCGCCGCGATTCGCAGCCGCGCGGCGGCCAGCCGCGCCCGGTCGCGCTCGACCGCGATCCCGAACGAGCGATCGTCCAGCCGGAACAGGATTTCACCCTTGTGGACGAACTGGTTGTCGTGGACATCCACATCCCTGACCGTGCCCGACGCGTCGGCGGTGATCGCCACCCGCGCCGCCTGGATATAGGCGTCGTCGGTGCTGACATAGCGCGCCGTTTCGACATAAAAAATCATGCCGGCGACGGCAATGATAAAAGGAATGCCGATCATCAGAAATCGGCGGTGCCGCCCGGCCCAATTATCCTTGATATTGTCGCGGTTCATGAAAATCATTTTGTGGACAAGTCCGCCCGGTATGATTTGATGATGGAGTCTATGTTTTTCATGATGATTTTTTCTATTTCCGCAAGATTTTCCTCGCTGAACCCGTTCCAGCCCAAATCATGCAGGATGGTCTGACGCGACAATTTGAAGGTCGATATCTGGCCGATCATGGTGTGGCCCAGCAGTTTGGCTTCCAGGGGGGGGATCGCGTCGCCCAGAATCCGTTCCACCAGAACCGCCATGGTTTCATGGGCGTCGCGGATGAAGCCCTCGTACAGGCGGTCGAAGGCCGAGGTGGGGTCGAGCTGTTCGCGGATATAGATGTGCGAGACCTGGGCGCGGACCCGGGTCTCCTGCAGGATGAAGCGGATCAGAATCCGCATATGGTCGTCGAGCAGGGCGCGGCAGGCCGCCCGGCTGGTGGTGGAATCCGCCAGCGCCCGGCGGATGCGGGCCAGGGATTCGCCCAGACCCGCCTGATAATAGTCGAGGATATGGGCGATGACCGCGAGATACAGCCCTTCCTTGCTGCCGAAATAATAGGGAATCGCCGCGATATTGACCCCGGCTTCGGCCGCCAGCTTGCGGGTCGAGGCGGCCTCATAGCCCATGGCGCTGAACACGGCGAGCCCGGCCTCGATCAGCTTGCGGCGCGCAAGATCGCCCCGTTCGAGGCATTGGCGCTCGGCCGATTGGCTGTCGGAGGAAGGCGGCGTGGGGTCTGTCATGATGTCCGGTCAGGCCGTTCATGGGCCGTGGACCGGTGTTTAAATCATTCGACCGATTATGTCAATCGATCGATTAAGTTTTGCGCGCGACGGCGAGGCCGCCGGCACGGAATCGGGTTCGCTTCAGTCGCCGCTTCGGCGTCGCGCCATGCGGTCCCGTTCGTCCCAGGCGCTGCCGGCGGCCTTGCTGGCCAGGGGGACGCCGTCATCGACGATACGGCGATAACGCTTGCCCTTGGCGCCGATGGCCACCGCGTAGGAAATCCGTTCCTTGAGGGTCATGGTCTTCAGCAGCAATCCCTCTTCGGCCGAATCCTCTTTGGCCGGGTCATCGTCGCTGTCGTCCTCGTCCGCCATGGTTCCGTCTTCCGCTATTGCTTCGTCCTGATAGATGGGAAGTCGGAAACCGTTGCACCAGCCGTCATTTCTCCGGGACGGCGGACCTCACCCGCATTTGGAATAGCCGCACGACGTGCAGGTGTCGCAGCCTTCGGAGCGCAGCAGGGCCGGCTGGCCGCATTTCGGGCAGGTCCGCAAGCGGCTGGCGCCCAGGCCCACCACCTGGCGCGGTTCGTGGGCGGCGGGCGGTTCGCGCGCGGCCTTGGGATCGGCCAGGAAGCCGATGGCGATCATGTGGCGTTCGATCACTTCGCCGATGGCGGCCAGCAGGGACGGCACGTAGCGGCCGCCCATCCATTGGCCGCCGCGCGGATCGAACACCGCCTTCAATTCCTCGACCACGAAGGCGACGTCGCCGCCGCGCCGGAACACCGCCGAAATCATGCGGGTCAGGGCCACCGTCCAGGCGTAATGCTCGGTGTTCTTGGAATTGATGAACACCTCGAACGGGCGGCGCCGGCCATCCTGGATGATGTCGTTGAGGGTGATGTAGATGGCGTGGTCGCTGTCGGGCCAACGCACCTTGTAGGTGGACCCGGGCAACGCTTCCGGCCGGTCCAGGGGACGGGTGAGCTGGACCACGGCGCCGGCCTCGAGATCGTCCTCGGGCCGGGACTTGCCGGTTTGCCGTTGCGGCTGGGCCAGCGGCAATTCGCCCTGGGATGCCGGCCGTTTCGTCTCTTTCTGGGTGGCCGCCAGCACCGAGCCGGTGACGTCGTTGGGCCGATAGGTGGTGCAGCCCTTGCACCCCAGCTCGTAGGCCTGGCGATAGACGTCCTTGAACGCCTCGAAATCGATGCTTTCGGGCACGTTGATGGTCTTCGAGATCGACGAATCCACATAGGCCTGGATGGCGGCCTGCATCACCACATGGTCGCTCGGCCCCAGGGTCTGGGCATCGACGAAATAGGAGGGCAGGGCGGCATCCTCGCCATAGCGGCGCCGGAACAGGCGATAGGCGTAATCGCCCACCTCCTCTTCGCGCCGGGTGCCGTCCGGTTGCAGCACGGCGCGGCGATAATGGAAGCTGAACACCGGCTCCAGCCCCGACGAGACGTTGTCGGCCAGCAGCGAAATGGTGCCGGTGGGGGCGATGGAGGTCAGCAGCGCGTTGCGGATGCCCTTTTCGGCGATGGCGGTCCGCACATCCTCCTCCAGGCTCCGCACGGTTTCGCCGGCCAGATATTTGTCCTTGTCGAACAGGGGGAAACTGCCTTTTTCGGCCGCCAGATCGGCCGAGGCCAGATAGGCTTCGCGCCGCAACGCCGCCATCCACTGCCGGACCAGACGCTGGGAATCCTCGCTGCCATAGCGGGTGCGGCACAGGATCAGGGCGTCGGCCAGGCCGGTGACGCCCAGCCCGATGCGCCGCTTGGCCTTGGCCTCTTCCTCGTGCCGGGGCAGGGGAAAGCGCGAGACGTCGATGACATTGTCCATCAGCCGCACGGCGGTCCGCACGATCTCCTTCAGCGCGTCCAGGTCGAGCCGGGCGTTTTCCTCGAACGGGTCCACCACCAGACGGGCGAGATTGACCGAGCCCAGCAGGCAGACGCCATAAGGCGGCAGCGGCTGTTCGCCGCAGGGATTGGTGGTGTGGATCTGTTCGCAATAGGCGAGATTGTTCAGCCGGTTGATGCGGTCGATGAAGATCACGCCGGGCTCGGCATAGGCGTAGGTGGCCCGCATGATCTTGTCCCACAGCGTCCGCGCCGGCAGGCTGCGGTAATTGGTGCCGTCGAACGTCAGCGTCCAGTCGGCGTTCTCCTGCACCGCCTTCATGAAGGCGTCGGTGACCAGCACCGACAGGTTGAACATGCGCAGACGTCCGGGCTCGCGCTTGGCGTCGATGAAGGCTTCGATATCGGGATGGTCGCAGCGCATGGTCGCCATCATGGCCCCCCGGCGCGAGCCGGCGCTCATGATCGTCCTGCACATGGCGTCCCACACATCCATGAAGGACAAAGGTCCCGACGCGTCGGCGCCCACGCCCTTGACCGGTGCGCCCTTGGGCCTGAGCGTGGAAAAATCGTAGCCGATGCCGCCGCCCTGCTGCATGGTCAGGGCCGCTTCCTTCAGATGCTCGAAAATGCCCGACATGTCGTCGGGGATGTCGCCCATGACGAAGCAGTTGAACAGGGTCACCCGCCGGTCGGCGGCGGCGCCCGACAGGATGCGGCCGGCCGGCAGGAAGCGGAAATCCTCCATGATCCGGAAGAAGCGCTCTTCCCACAGGGGCGCGTCCGCCTCCGGCGCGGCCAGGGCTTTGGCCACGCGGCGCCATGTATCGGCGATGGTCTTGTCCACAGGGACGCCATCGGCGGTTTTCAGACGATATTTCATGTCCCAGATCTGCTGGGATATGGCGGCCATCTGGCTCATCGCTGCCCTTCGCGGACCTCTGCCCGCGTCCCGACATTCGATAAAATTCGGCGAAAATCCGGGTTTTTCAGCCGCGTCGGCCTGAACTTTAGGCCGCCCGTCCGGGAATCGTCAAGGCCGGCGTTCTTTTTTTGTTTCCCACAGGGCAAGTCTTTGATTGCGTTGGCGCCAAGACGGTTATCCACGGATCGGCGTTTCGTCCGGGCCGGATGGGCCGATCGCGTCCACAGAGTTTTCCACAGGCAAAAAATACTACAAAATGAAGACGGACCCCCCCTAACGGGGGTGTCGAACCGCCGGAAAGGATGGGTCAACGGGTGGGAACGGGCTTGTCGCCGGAATAATCGTAGAAGCCGCGTCCGGTCTTGCGGCCCAGCCATCCGGCCTCGACATACTTCACCAGCAGCGGACAGGGGCGGTACTTGGTGTCGGCCAGCCCGTCATGCAGCACCTGCATGGCAGCCAGACAGACGTCCAGGCCGATGAAATCGGCCAGTTCCAGCGGCCCCATCGGATGATTGGCGCCCAGTTTCATGGCGGTGTCGATGGCCTCGACCGAACCGACCCCTTCATAGAGGGTATAGACCGCCTCGTTGATCATCGGCAGCAGGATGCGATTGACGATGAAGGCGGGAAAATCCTCGGCCGAAACGGGGGTCTTGCCCAGGGTGACGGTCATGTCGCGGACCAGGGCGAAGGTGTCCTCGGCGGTGGCGATGCCGCGGATCAGCTCCACCAACTGCATCACCGGCACCGGGTTCATGAAATGCATGCCCATGAACTTGGCGGGGCGGTCGGTGGCGGCGCCCAGGCGGGTGATGGAAATGGACGAGGTGTTGGACGCGATCAAGGCGTCGGGCCGCAGCACCGGGCAAAGCTGCTGAAAGATCTGGCGCTTGACCCGCTCGTCCTCGGTCGCGGCCTCGATCACCAGATCGCAATCGCCGAACACCTTGTAGTCGGTCGAGGTCTCGATGCGGGCCAATGCCTTGGTCCGGTCGGAATCGGCGATCTTTTCCTTCGCCACCTGACGGGCCAGGTTCTTGTCGATTCGGGCGATGCCCGCCGCCAGCCGGTCGGCATTGATGTCCAACAGCTTCACGTCGTAGCCCGCCAGCGCGCAGACATGGGCGATCCCGTTGCCCATCTGGCCGGCGCCGATGACACCGATGGTGCGTATCATGACCAAGCTCCCGATAAAGGGGCGGAAACGGGGGCCGTCGCGCCCGAATAGGCAAAAATGGGCGCCTGCGCGCCCGGGTGTTCAGCCATCCAGCGCCTTGGCCAGATCCGGCAGAACCGTGAACAGGTCGGCGACCAGACCGTAATCGGCCACCTGGAAGATGGGGGCGTCCTCGTCCTTGTTGATGGCGACGATGACCTTGGAATCCTTCATGCCCGCCAGATGCTGGATCGCGCCGGAAATGCCGACGGCAATGTAAAGATCGGGGGCGACGATCTTGCCGGTCTGGCCGACCTGGAGATCGTTGGGGACGAAGCCCGCATCGACGGCGGCCCGCGAGGCGCCGATGGCGCCGCCCAGGCGGTCGGCCACCGCTTCCAGCAGGCCGAAGGATTCCGCCGATCCCATGCCGCGTCCGCCGGCCACCACCACCCGGGCGGCGGTCAAATCGGGACGGTCCGAGGCGGACAGGGCGCGTTCGACGAAGCGCGCGCCCGCCACGCGTTCGCCGGCCGGCGCCAGGGCGGCGATGGCGGCGGTCCCGTCCGAGCGCGCCGCCGGCTCGAACGCGGTGCCGCGCACGGTGACGATCTTGATGGCGTCCAACGAGCGCACGGTGGCCAGGGCGTTGCCGGCATAGATCGGCCGGACGAAGGTGTCTGGCGAAACCACGGCGACGATGTCGGAAATCTGCGCCACGTCCAGCAGGGCCGCGGCCCGCGGCATCAGATTCTTGCCGAAGGTGGTGGCCGGCGCCAGCACATGGGAATAAGAGCGGCCGGTTTCCGCCACCAGCGGCGCCAGGGCTTCGGCCAGATTGTCCTTGTAGGCCGCGTCGTCGGCGGCCAGAACGCGGCCGACGCCCTTGATGCCGGCGCCGTCGGCGGCCGCGGCGGCCACGTCGTGGCCGGCGACCAGCAGATGAACCTCTTCCCCGGCGGCGAGCGCGGCGGCGGCGGTCACGGTGGACAGGGTCGCCGGCTTGATCCGGCCGGCCTCGTGTTCGGCGATGACGAGCACGCTCATGGAATGACCTTCGCTTCGGTTTTGAGCCGGGCCACCAGATCGGCGACGGTTTCGACCTTGATGCCGGCCTTGCGCCTGGCCGGCTCCTCGACCGACACGGTGATCAGGCGCGGCGCGATATCCACCCCCAGATCGGCCGGACTCAGGATCTCGATCGGCTTCTTCTTGGCTTTCATGATGTTGGGCAGGGTGGCGTAGCGCGGCTCGTTCAGGCGCAGATCGGTGGTGACGACCGCCGGCAGCGCCAGCGCCACGGTTTCCAGCCCGCCGTCGATTTCGCGGGTCACCCGGATTTCGCCGTCGCCGGGGACCAGTTTCGAGGCGAACGTGCCCTGGCGCCAGCCCAGCAGCGCCGCCAGCATCTGGCCGGTCTGGTTGGAATCGTCGTCGATGGCCTGCTTGCCCAGCAGGGCCAGATCGGGGGTTTCGCGCAGGGCCACCGCTTTCAGCAGCTTGGCCACCGCCAGGGGCTGAAGCCCCGCGGCCTCGTCATCGGAAAGCTGGACCAGGATGGCGCGGTCGGCGCCCATGGACAAAGCGGTGCGCAGGGTGTCCTGAGCGGCGGCCGGCCCGATGGACACGATCACCGCTTCCGAGGCTTTGCCCGCTTCCTTGAGGCGGACCGCCTCTTCCACCGCGATTTCGTCGAAGGGGTTCATCGAGAATTTGACGTTGGCCGTCTCAACCCCCGATTTGTCCGCCTTGACCCGGATCTTGACGTTGTAATCAACGACGCGCTTGACCGCGACCAGCACCTTCATGGCGTTTACATTGCTCTCCAACAGGGGCGAAAATCCCCCGGAACGACAATGCCGCTCCCCTCGCCCGACTCACTATCCACAGCGATGGCCGTGTCCGGCGCGCCGTACGGCGCTGCCGAAACCGCCACCATGGTATTGCACCGCACAATAAGGCGGGGGCCGCTCCGCTGTCAACGCGCCCCGCCGACCGGCGCTGACCCATACCATTCGCGCGCCCGCCGGGCAAAGCGGTTTCGTAATATTTCCGCTCAGAGCTTGTAAATCAATCGAACTTGCAAAAGAACGCCCATTGGAAATGCTGGCGTTTTTCCGTCGATTTCACGCCGGATGGGCATTCTTTCACAAACTCTCAGAGCCCGACCCGAAAATCGCCATGGCGATTTTCGGGTCGGGCTCTCAGCGGCCGGCGCCGGGGACCCAGGTGACGTCGCCGCCCGCCTCGGCATTGATCCGCCGGGCCAGCACGAACAGATGGTCGGACAGGCGATTGACATAGGCCAGCGCCTCGCCGTTGACCGTTTCCCGCTCGGCCAGCAGGGCGATGGCCCGTTCCGCGCGCCGCACCACGGTGCGGGCGTAATGAAGGTGGGCGGCGGCCGGCGCGCCGCCGGGCAGGATGAACGAGGTCAGCGGGGCGAGTGAGGCGTTCATACGGTCGATTTCGGCCTCCAGACGCGCGGTCTGGGCGGCGATGATCCGAAGCGGACGGCGGGCCGCCTCCTCGCCTTCGGTCATGGGCAGGCACAGATCGGCGCCCAGGTCGAACAGATCGTTCTGGATGGCGGCCAGCATCCCGTCCGCCTCGCCCCCGGTGTGAAGGCGGGCGATGCCGATGGCGGCATTGGCCTCGTCGACGGCGCCCAGGGTTTCGACGCGCAGCGCGTGCTTGGGCACGCGGGCGCCATCGCCCAGCGCGGTCCGGCCGTCGTCGCCGGTGCGGGTATAGATGCGGGTCAAGCGGACCATGGGCGGCCTTCCTGGAGCCGGGTAAAGGAACTGGCGAAACCGGGGCGCGTATGCACTATAGTCCAGTCGCGTCCCTTCCATCGCCACGAATTTCCGGTTATCCCGCCGATGCGCCTGTCGCGAACCCTGAGCCTTTATCTCGCCCGCCAATTCGCCACCGCCTATTTCGGTGTCCTGGCGGCGATCATGGGGGTGATCTTCCTGTCCAATCTGATCGAATTGGTCCGGCGCGCGGCCGGCCGGCCCGGTCTCGGCATGGGCGTGCTCAGCGAACTCGCCTTTTTCCAATTGCCCGAACTCGTCCATGTGGTGATGCCGTTCGTCATGCTGATCGCGGCGATGGTGGCGTTCTTTCGGCTGACCCGTTCCCACGAACTGGTGGTGGCCCGCGCCGCCGGCGTGTCGGTGTGGCAATTTCTGGCGCCGGTGCTGATTCTGGTGCTGGGAATCGGCGTTTTCGAGCTTACGGTGATCAATCCCATTTCGGCGGCCATGTACGCCCGCTACGAAAGCATGCAGAACGCGCTGATCAATCACGGCGGCGTGCTCGACGTTTCGGGATCGGGGCTGTGGCTGCGCGAGGGCGCCCCCCATGGCGGGCAGGTGGTGCTTCACGCCGATTACGTTCACGAGCGCGGGCTGATCCTGTACCTGCGCGATGTCGAAATCTTTCGCTTCGACCGGCCCGGTCATTTCTCGGAACGGCTGAGCGCGCAATCGGCGCGACTGGTGAAGAACGCTTTCGACATGACCGACGTGTGGGTGATGATCCCCGGCGAACCGTCGGTCCACAAACAAACCCTGGTCATGCCCACCACCCTGACCCTGGCCCGGGTGCATGACAATTTCGCCTCGCCGGAAACCTTGTCGGTCTGGCAGTTGCCCGGTTTCATCGCCTTTTTCGAAAAGGCCGGATTCGCCGCGCCCAGGGCCAGGATGTATCTGAATTCACTGATTTCCTCGCCGTTCCTGTATTGCGCCATGGTGCTGCTGGCGGCGGTGTTCTCGCTGAAGCCCGATTTGCGCTCGGGCGGTATGGTCTGGCGCGTCGCCGGCGGCGTCGCCGCCGGTTTCCTGTTCTATTTCTTTTCGAAGGTGATCTACGCCTTCGGCCTGTCGCAGACGGTGCCGCAGATATTGGCGGCCTGGGCGCCCGCCCTGATGGCCGGATTCGCCGGCGTGGGCGGGCTGCTCCATCTGGAGGACGGGTAGGTTTATTCGGTTCCCAGGGGAAGGTGGAGGCGCAAGGCGGCGGCCAACAGGCCCTGGCGATAATAGAAGCGGTGGGCCAGCCCGTTATCGAGACCGCTGTCGAGGACCAGTTTGGCGCAGCCATGGGTCCGGCCTTCGGCTTTGAGATGATCGAGCAGGCGCGCGCCCAACCCGCTTCGCCGCCGGTCGCTGGCGGTGACCAGATCGTCCACGTAGAGAAAACGGCCGTGCATCAGGCTTTCCGTCACCCGCCAGCCGGCCAGGGCCAGCGGGCCGGTTTCGGCCCACAGCGCGGTCAGCCGATAGCCCTGGGCGGATTGCCGCCGCCAGCGATCGCGAAAATCTTCGACCGAGATCAGGTGCGGCCGCAATTGCCGCATCAGCGGATGGCAGGCGGCGATGTCGGCGTCCGTGATTTCGGCGATGATCCCGCCGCCATCGTCGTCGCTCATTCCGGCACGAATCCCAGACCGATGGCGATACGGTTCCATTGATTGATGATGCCGATGGCGACCGTCAGCAGCGCGGTTTCGGTTTCGTCGAAATGCGCCCGCACGGTTTCGTACAGGGAATCGGGCGCGGCTTCGGTGCCCAACGCCGTCAAGGCTTCCGCCCAGGCCAGGGCGGCCCGCTCGCGCGGGGTGAACAGGCGGGTTTCGCGCCAGGCGGCGACCAGATCGAGCTTTTCGGCGGGCACCTGATTGCGGCGGGCGAGGTCCAGATGCATGTGCAGGCAGAACGCGCATCCGTTGATCTGGGAGACGCGGACCTTGACCAATTCGGTCAGCCCCTTGTCCAGGCCCGCCGCGCCGACGCTGAGGCTGGCCGCCCGCAAGGCTTCGTAGGTGGTGGCCACGGTTTGCTTGAAAGGTTCGTAGCCGAGTCTGGCCGGGCGATCGGACATGGGCTTCTCCATCGCCGGAACTGGCGTCGCCGTCCGGTCCGTTATAATATCAGAGCACGAACATTATATTCGAGTTCTGATATTATGGGCAAGAGGCGAACGGTCCCCGCGCCGGGCGAGGGCAAGCGAGGCGAGGACGGGCATCTCGGTTATCTGCTGCGCCAAGCCAACGGCGCCTTTCGCGCGCGCATGGAACGCGCCCTGGCCGATCTCGGAATCACCCAGCCGCAATTCGCGGTGCTGACCATGGTGGCGGCCTATCCCGGCCTGTCGGGTGCCGACCTCGCCCGCCTGTCGGTGCTGACCCCCCAGACCGTCAGCGTCATCGTCGCCAATCTCAAGCGTTCCGGCGTCCTGGCCGGCACGCCCCATCCCGACCATGGCCGAATTCTCCGTCTAACCCTGACCCCGGCGGGGCAGGCGATCCTGAAGGATTGCAAGGCACGGGTGCGTAAGCTGGAAGAGGGCTTGGCCGCCGGCCTGTCGGCCGAGGAGGGGCGGGCGATCCGGCGCTGGCTGGTGGCCATCGCCACCGCATCCGTCGAATAAGGCTTACGCCGCGTTGCGGGCGGCGGCGCTGCCGGCCAGGGGCAGGGTCAGGGCGAAGACCGAGCCGCGGTTGAGACGCGACGCGACGGCGATGTCATGGTCGAGCAAACGGGCGGTCCGGGCCACCACCGCCAGACCCAGGCCCAATCCCTTGCGGCGGTCGCACTCGGAATTGCCGATCTGATAGAAATCCTCGAACACATGGGGCAGATCGGATTCGGCGATGCCTATTCCCGTATCCCACACTTCGACGCGCAGGTGGCCGCCGCGGCGTCGGCAGCCGATCAGCACCCGGCCGCGTTCGGTGAAGCGGATGGCGTTGACCGTCAAATGGCGCAGCATCGGGCGCAGCAAACCGGGATCGCTGGTCACTGAAACATGGCAGGGAACCCAGCGCAGTTCCAGGCGCTTGGCCATGGCCAGCGGCCGGCATTCGCCGACGATTTCCGCGATGATCCCATCGATGGGCACGATGCCGGGAACCGGATCGACGATGTCCGTTTCCAGGGTGGCGATGTCAAGGTAATGACGCAGGACCTCCTCGCCGGCGGCCTGGGCCGACAGGGCGCCGCCCAGGGCGCCGCGTTGGGCCGGGTCGGTCAGTCGCGAATCGAGAAATTCGAGATACAGGCGCAGGGCCTGCATGGGTTGGCGCAAATCGTGGCTGACGGCGGTCAGCAGCCGCCGGCGCGCCTCGTCGGCCCATTCCGCCCGCCGGACGGGAACCGTCACGGGTGTCCGGCGCCGTCTGGCCATGGCCCGCGTCCGGCATCGCAAACGCACCGCCTGCCGCCGCCGCCGTCGGGACGCCGTCTGGCCGATCAGCAGGGAAACCGCGACGACGGCGATCAGGGCCGCCGCCATCGCCGGCGGGTTGGTTCCGCCGATGGCGATGGCGGCGGCCGCTGTTGCAGCCGCCGCAAGCGTCGCGATCCGAACCGCCGCGTAGGGGCGCTGGAAAAGGTCCGGCCGCCTTGTCATCGGTGTGAACGTGTCATCGGTGCGAATCCCGGCGTTTCCTGGAAAGAAAACGGACCGCAAATCATACGAAAACCGACGCCGTCAGCGTATAGGGCCTTCGGCAGGGGAGGGGGGAATACCTAGACCGAAGGGGGAGGGGATGCCGCCCCTGCCGGTATGGGGCGGCCGGATCAGGATTGAGCCAGCAAGCTGTCGGCGGCGGCGCGGGCCTCGTCGGTGATGCGTTCGCCCGCCAGCATGCGCGCCACCTCCTCGCGCCGGAGCTCGGCCGGCAGGGCCTCGACCGTGGTGGTGATGGCGCCGGCGGGGCCGTTCCCCTTCGCCACCCGGAAGTGGTGGTGGCCGCGGGCGGCGACCTGGGGGGAATGGGTGACCACCAGCACCTGCAACACGTCGGACAGGCGGGCCAGACGGTCGCCGACGGCGGCGGCGACGGCGCCGCCGATGCCCGTATCGACTTCATCGAAGATCAGAGTGGCGACCGGCGATGTCCTGGCCAGAATGACCTTCAACGCCAGCATGAAGCGCGCCAGTTCGCCGCCCGAAGCGATTCGCGCCAAGGGACCGGGCGGGGCGCCGGGATTGGTGGCGGTCAGGAATTCCACCGTTTCGATCCCGTGTTCGCCCCAATCGGCCTCGTCCAGAGGGGACAGTCGGGTATGGAAGCTGGCGCGTTCCAGCTTCAGGGGCGGCAATTCGGCGGCGACGGCGCCGTCGAGATCGCGGGCGGCGCGGGCGCGGCCCTTGGACAAGGCCTGCGCCGCTTCGACATAGACGGCGCGGGCGGCCAGTTCGGCGCGGGCCAGGCGGACCAGCCCCTCGTCGCCGCCTTCGAGGGCCGCCAACCGGCCGGCGGTCTCGGTGGCCAGGACCACCAGCCCGTCGCAATCGGTCTGGTATTTGCGCGCGGCGGCGCGCAGCGCGAACAACCGTTCCTCGGCCCGTTCCAGGGCTTGCGGGTCAAGATCGATGTCGGCCGAAATCCGTTCCAGAAGGCCGCCGGCTTCCGCGACTTCGATGGCGGCCCGTTCCAGGGCGCGCAGCACCGGGTCCAGCCGTCCGCCGCTTTGATCGGCGACCCGGTCCAGGACCCGCTGCGCCTCGTTGAGCGCGCTTTCGGCGGCGCCGGGACGGGTCAGCGCGCCCATGGCGGCGTTCATCGCCTCCACCAGCTTTTCCCCGTGCATCATCGTCGTGCGCGCCTCGGCCAGCGCCGCCTCTTCGCCCAGGCGCGGCGCCAGGGCCGACAATTCGTCGACCCGGGCGCGCAAGTTTTCCTCTTCGGCCCGGGCCCGGTCGCGATCGGCCTCGGCCTTGGCGCGGGCGCCGGCGGCGGCTCGCCAGGCGGTCCAGGCGGCGCGAACCGATGCCGCCGCCTCGCCCAGATCGCCGGCGCTGTCCAGCACGCTCCGATGGGTGGAGGGATCGAGCAGGCCGTGGCTTTCGAACTGGCCGTGGATTTCGGCGAGATGGCCGCCCAGGCGCCGCAGCAGACCCACCGACACGGTCTGGTCGTTGACGAAGGCCCGCGACCGCCCGTCGGCGCCGATCACCCGGCGCAGGATCAGGCTCGACCCGTTGTCGCTCAAACCCTGTTCCTCGGCCAGCCGCAAGGCGGGATGACCGGTGGCCAGCTCGAATTCGGCGGTCACCGTCGCCTGCGCGGCGCCGTGGCGGATCAGGCCCGTATCCGCCCGCGCGCCCAACGCCAACCCCAGGGAATCGAGCAAAATCGATTTGCCGGCGCCGGTTTCGCCGGTGAAGACCGACAAACCGTCGGCCAGGGCCAGACTCATCCGTTCGATCAGGACGACGTCATGGATCGCCAGCGAGACCAGCATCGCTCACCACAGCCAGCCGAACCAGCCGCTATCGTCCGCGTCCTTGGCCGGTTTCGGCTTCGGCAGGGCGACGGTGGACGGGGCGGTCGGGGCGGAATGGGACGGACCCACGCCGGGAATCCAGTCGATCGCCGCGTCGGGATCGAAGGTGGCCGTTCCCGGCTGCCCCGTTCGCAACAGCCGATAGGCGTATTGGTACCAGATGCTGCCCGGGTAGTTGTATCCCAGCACCGCCGCGGTTCTCCGGGCGTCGTTCACCAGCCCCAACGCCACATAGACCTCCACCATCCGTTCCAGCGCTTCCGGGACATGGGTGGTGGTCTGGTAGCGGGTGACCACCCGCTTGAACCGGTTGAGCGCCGCCAGATAATCGCCCTGCTTTTCGTAGTAGCGGCCGATGGCCATGTCCTTGCCGGCCAGATGGTCGCGGGCCAGCTGCACTTTCAGGTGGGCGTCGGTCGCGTATTTGCTGTCGGGAAAGCGATCCACCACTTCCTGAAAGGTATGGAGCGCGTCGCGGGTCATCTGCTGGTCGCGGCCGACGTCGGATATCTGCTCGTAATAGCACAGGCCCTTCAGATAATAGGCGTAGGGCGTGTCCCGGTTGCCCGGGTGGAGCTGGATGAAGCGGTCCAGCGCCGATATCGCCTCGTCGTATTTATTGCGCTCGTATTGGGCATAGGCTTCCATCAGCTGGGCCTTGGTCGCCCAGACCGAATAGGGATGCTGACGCTCGACGGCCTGAAACGCGCTGACCGCATCCTTGTAATTGCCGTTGTCGATGTCGTTCATGGCGGTGTTGTAGAGCGCGTCCACCGGCTGTTCGACATAGACGTGTTTTTTGGCGGCGCAGGCCGACAAGGCCAGAAGCGCGGTCACAAGCAGGGTGGTCGAGGCAAAAGAAGAGAGTCGCATCGGCAGGCATTCACCGCGTTTTTCCCGGGAGGCCGGACTATAGCACGGTGTCAGGCGCAAAGAAGAGGACAACCAACAAACCCGCCCCTGCGTTCCCCCCACCCTCGACCACCGGCACCCGGAGGAGCGTAAGCGACGACTATGCGCGTTGAGCGCGCCGGAGCGAGCGAAGCGAGTGAGGATAAGCCAAGCGCGAGCGCCGGCGCATGAGGCTAACCAATAAACTTAGCGACGACTATGCGCCCGAAGCGGAGCGGAGCACCAAGACTCGCGCGCCGCAGCGCCCGAAGGGCGCGAGGATAAGCCAAGCGCGAGCGCCGGCGTTTGAGGCTAACCAACAAATCAAGCGCCAGCGCCAAAAACCAACCAACAAACTACTAAAAAATCACCCCGCCGCGCGGCGCTGCGGCCGGGCTGGCGCGGCGTCGGCTTCGGTCATGGGGACGATGGTCCAGGCGTCGGCATCGGCGAACAAAGCGCGCAGCAGCCGGTTGGTCAGGGCATGGCCCGAGCGCACGCCGTGGAAGCGGCCCAGGATCGGTCCGCCGGCCAGATACAGATCGCCGATCGCGTCCAGGATCTTGTGACGGACGAATTCGTCCGCATAACGCAGGCCTTCGTCATTGAGCACCCGCTGGCCGGTGGAATCGATCACCACCGCATTGTCCAGCGACCCGCCCCGGGCCAGACCGGCGGCACGCAGCGCCGAAACCTCCTGCTCGAAGCCGAAGGTCCGCGCGCGGGCGATGTCGATCTTGAAGGCGCGGCCCTCCATGACCGTCTGCCGTTCCTGGCGGGCGATGGCGCTGCTGTCGAAATCGATCTCGAACCGTACCGAAAACCCGTCCGCCGGCTCCAGGCTGGCCATGCGGTCGCCGTCGCGCACGGTGACCGGCTTCAGTATGCGGACGGCGCGCCGCGGTGCCGGCTGCGCCTGGATGCCGGCGCATTCCACCAGGAACACGAACGGCGCCGCCGATCCGTCCATCACCGGGACTTCCGCGCCGTTGATCTCGATCAGGCAATTGTCGATGCCGCATCCGGCCAAAGCGCTCATCAGATGTTCGACGGTACCCACCACCACGCCGTTTTCGCCGGCGAGACTGGTGTTCATGCGGGTATCGCCGACCTGGGACCACAAGGCGGGGATGGTGGCGCCGGCGGCGCTCCCGGCACCGAGGTCGGTGCGGCGAAAACGGATGCCGCTGTCGGGGGCGGCCGGGTGCAGGACCATCGACACCTTGGCGCCCGTATGCAGACCGATGCCGGTGCAGCCGATGGCGGACTTCAGCGTGCGTTGGGGGGGGACGGCGGATTCCATCGCGCCCAGAGACCAATTCTGCGCGGACGCCACACCATCTGCCATGAAAGTCACGATCATTTCCCTTCCAGCGCTCGTCGTCACGCGACATTCTTGAAACGGACCGTATTCTTGAACGATCCGTTCGTTCTCCGTATTGGCCGTGATTTATCCCGTTTTTTCGAAAAGGGCCCCACCATTTCGAAAAAGGGCTCACCGTTTCCAGAACGGCTTCACCGTTTCAAAAAGAACTTCATCGGCTCTGACGACGCTTAGGGTGTAGCAGTCTCGTGCGCGCCTCTCAAATCAATCATTGTTTCGAATTGTTACGCTCCCTTCCGGTCCGTCATGGCGTCTCCGCGCGCCAAAAAAAGGGGGGGCGGCCGGTCGGCCGGCCCCCAAGGCGATGCGTGCGAGCCGTGCCCATTTTTCGGCTCGGCCGCCGCGCCGGCGGAGGACGGCGCGGCGGCATGTCTTCGACACCGTCAGTTGGCCTGCCGGCGCAGGAAGGCGGGGATGTCGAGATCGTCGCTTTGCCGCGGCCCCGTGGGTTCGTGGCGGGTTTCGACGGCTCCCATGCGGGGCTGGGGCGCCGGGGCCGGCGCGGGTGCCGCTTCGGCGCGCTGGGAACCCTTGGTCCAGCGGTCAGGCAGCATGCGGCCGAGAATCGAGCCGTTCCGGCGCGGTTCCTCGGCGAAATACTGCTGCTGCTGCTGCTGCGGCTGTTGCTGTTGCGGCGCGTTGGTGATGCCGGTGACCGCCCGCGACATGGCCTCCATGTCCGGCTGCTCGTTCATTTCCGGCCGCGCCGGCGCCCGGGTGAAGGAGGGTTCCATCCTGACGCCGGGATCGGAGTGGAAATCGATTTCCGGCTCGCGCTCTTCCTGCGAAAGCTGGGCCGCGGCCTGGACCGCCGGACGGGCCATCGGCCGTTGTTCGGCCATCGTCGCGGGGCGTTCGTTCTGAATCGCGGGACGCGGGGGAATCGGCGCCATGGCCGGGCGCTGCATCGCCATGGCCGGCTGGGCCGGACGGGGCTGGGCCGCCGGCATGGCGCCGGGGGCGACCTGGGGACGGGGCTGCTGGGCGGCGGTGGGCAGCTGGATGACGGTGGTGGGGCGGGGCGCCGCCGCCGCTTCGCTCTGGATGCCGGTGGCGACGACGGATACCCGCATCACGCCGTTCAGCTTTTCGTCGAACGTCGAACCGAAGATGATGTTGGCTTCGCTGTCCACTTCGTCACGAATGCGGTTGGCCGCCTCGTCCACTTCGAACAGGGTCATGTCGGCGCCGCCGGTGATGTTGATCAGGACCCCTCGCGCGCCCTTCATCGAGGTGTCGTCGAGCAGCGGGTTGGAAATGGCCGCCTCGGCCGCTTCGATGGCGCGCTTTTCGCCGCCGGCCTCGCCGGTGCCCATCATCGCCTTGCCCATTTCGCTCATCACCGTGCGGATATCGGCGAAATCCAGGTTGATCAGGCCGGGCATGACCATCAGGTCGGTGACCCCGCGCACGCCGGAATGCAGCACGTCGTCGGCCATCTTGAAGGCGTCGGCGAAGGTGGTGCGTTCGGTGGCCAGCCGGAACAGGTTCTGGTTGGGGATGATGATCAGGGTATCGACGAACTGGGCCAGTTCCTCGATGCCGCTTTCGGCGGTGCGCATGCGATGGGCGCCTTCGAAATGGAAGGGCTTGGTCACCACGCCGACGGTCAGGATGCCCATGTCGCGGGCCGCCCGGGCGATCACCGGCGCGGCGCCGGTGCCGGTGCCGCCGCCCATGCCGGCGGTGATGAACACCATGTTGCAGCCGGCCAGCAGATTGGTCAGTTCCTCGATGCTTTCCTCGGCCGCCATGCGGCCGACGTCGGGCCTGGAGCCGGCGCCCAACCCCTGGGTCGCGCCCACGCCGAGCTGGATGCGGTTTTCGGTCCGCGCCTGGCCCAGGGCCTGGGCGTCGGTATTGGCGACGATGAACTCAACGCCCTCCAGCTTGGAGGCGATCATGTTGTTGACGGCATTGCCGCCGGCACCGCCGACGCCGATCACCGTGATCCGGGGCTTGAGCTCGCTGGGAGCTCCTGGAAGGAAACTCAAAGCCATGGTTCTGTCCTCCGCGTTGTCGGCCTGATTCGGTCGGCCGGTCTGGGTTCGGGTTTGGAACGCACTCAGAAATTCTTTTTCAGCCACTGTCCGATCCGGCCGAAACCGGATGCCTTGCCCCCGTCGGATTCGTATCCGCCCGCCGCTTTCCGGCCGCGCTGGGGCGCGGGCGGGTGGGCGATGGCGTAGCGGACGAGTCCGGCGCAGGTGGAAAAGGCCGGGCCGCCGGTGGCGTCGGCCAGCCCGTGAAAACCGACAGGGCGGCCAAGCCGCACCTGTTTATCGAGAACCAGCCCCGCCAGGTCGCGCACGCCCTGCATCTGGCTGGCGCCGCCGGTCAGCACCACGCGCCGTCCGGCCAGCTTGTCGAAGCCCCCCTGTTCCAGGTGCGCGCGCACCAGTTCCAGGGTCTCTTCAAGGCGGGGTTGGATGATCTGGTTGAGCAGCGAACGCGGCACCTGATTGGAGGCGCCGTCCTCGCTTTCGCCCACCAGCGGCACCTTCAGCATCTCGCGGTCGTCGCCGGCCGAGGGAATGGCCGATCCGTACAGCGTCTTCAGGCGCTCGGCCAAGGCGACCGAGGTGGACAGGCCGCGGGCGACGTCGCTGGTGACGTGATGGCCGCCGACGGGCAGCACGTCGGTATGCACCACCTGTCCGCCCAGGAACACGGCGATGGAGGTGGTGCCGCCGCCCATGTCGATGCAGGTGACCCCCAGTTCCTTTTCATCCTCCACCAGACAGGCCAGGCCCGCGGCGTAGGGCGACGCCACCCTGGCGGCGACGTCGAGATGGCAGCGGTTGATCACCGTGCTCAGGTTGCGCACCGGCCCCGTCGCCGCCGAAATGACGTGGATCGCCACCCCCAGCCGGTCGCCGAACATGCCCCGCGGATCGCGGATGCCTTCGTTGCCGTCGATGGTGTAATCCACCGGGATGGCGTGCAGTTGCACCCGGTCGGGGACGTCGTGATGGGCGCGGCCATGTTCCAGGATGCGGCGCAGATCGCTGTCATCCACGGGATGGCCGTTCAGGGTCGCCTCGATGCGGACGTTGGCCGAATTGGGCTGGCCGCCGGAGACGTTGACCACCACCGCGCGGACCCGTTCGCCGGCCATGGCCTCGGCCGCTTCCATGGCGGCGCGGACCGAATGCTCCAGTTCCTCCATGTCGACCACGGCGCCCTGGCGCATGCCGTGGGCCACCTGGTGGCCGATGCCGGCGACGCGGACCGACCCGTCGGAATCCTCCGAGGCGATGAAGCAGCAGACCTTGGTGCTGCCCACGTCCAACGCTGCGATGAGGGGAGTGCTCATGGCCGCTTACGCTCCATCCGCTGGGGCCCGCGCGGGGCTCTTGCCCGCGCCGCCTTTGGTCTTGTCGCTCATCCTCAGGATCATGCGGTCGGGCAGGCGCAGGTCGACCATGGCGATCCCGCGTCGGGTCAATCCGTGATCGCCTTCGAGTCTGGCCAGGCGCCGCCAGGCGGTTTCCGCTCCGTTTTCCGGCAGTTCGACCATCAGGCCGCCCTTGATCCGGTACAGGAACAGGTTCCAGCGCCGCTCGCCCACCCGCACCGCCGCCTTGACCCGGGGCGCCATGCCCGGTTCGGTGGCCAGCATGTCGAGCAGGGCGGCAGTGGCCTTGGGCGCGCCCGGTCCCACCACCAGCGGCAGGGCGCCGTAGCCCGACACCGGGCCGGGGATGGCGTGGCCCAGGCGGCCGATCAGGGTGAAGGTGCCGTCCGGCCGTTGCCACACCGCCACCGGCTGGCGCTCGGTCAGGGCCACGGTCACGGTGCCCGGCAGATGCCGTTCCACCCGCGCCAGGGCGACGGTGGGAATGGCCTGAAGACGGGCCTGGGCGGCGGCCAGATCGATGCCCAGGATGGGGGTGCCCACGCGCACGCCCAGGGCCGAGACGATCTGGGCGTTGGTGGTGCGGTCGCGGCCGGTGACGACGATGCGCCCGACCTTGAACCCGGCCCGCGCCGTCAGCGCCAGCATGTCGTTGCCCAGCCGGGCCGGCGCTCCCGAATGCCACCAGACGGCGCCGCCGCCGGCCAGGGCCACCAGCAGCAGGCCGATGGCGGCGATCTTCTGGACGGGGGTCAGCCAGATGCGCGGCGGCCGCCGCTTGGATTTGGGCGCGGGTTTGGGCGCGCGCTCCCGCTTGGTTTTGGCCGTGCCGGCGTCGCGCGTCCGTTTCGGCCGGGCCTGGGCGCGGTCGACGTCGGTTTTTGGCCTGGTCCCGGCCCCCGCGCCGGAAACGCAGGGACGGTCGCCGGGCAGGATGACGATGTCGGCGTCGCTCATCCGTCGCATGCGGCGTTCTCCACCATCCAATGCACCAGGGCCGGAAAATCCATGCCGGCATGGGCGGCGATCTCGGGGACCAGCGACGTGTCGGTCATGCCCGGCTGGGTGTTGATCTCCAGCACCAGGAGGCGGGGCGGGCGGCCGGGAACGGTGTCGTCATAGCGCAGATCGGTGCGGGTGACGCCGCGGCATCCCAGAACCCGGTGGGCCTCTTCCGCCAGCCGGCAGGCTTCGTCGTAATCGGCTTTGGCCAGCGGCGCCGGCATCAGATGGCGCGAACCGCCCGGCGCGTATTTGGCCTCGTAATCGTAGAATCCGCGGTCCGAGGTGATTTCCAACGCCCCCAGGGCGCGGCCGCCCAGCACCGCCACGGTGATTTCGCGGCCGGGAACGAATTCCTCGACCAGCACCCGGTCGCCGTCGAACGGCCAATCGGTCAGGGGCGAACGATCGTCGCCGGCGCGCACGATATGGACGCCCACCGACGATCCTTCGTTCAGCGGCTTGACCACATAGGGCCGGGGCAGGGGGTCGCCTTCGATTTCGCCCTTTCGCACCACCTTTCCCGCCGCCACCGGAATATCGGACGCGGCGAAGATCCGGCGGGAAAACGCCTTGTCCATGGCCGCCGCCGAGGCCAGAAGTCCGGAATGGGTGTAGGGCAGCCCCATCATGTTCAACAGGCCCTGGACGCAGCCATCCTCGCCGAAGCGGCCGTGCAGGGCGTTGAACACCACGTCCGGCTTGCTTTCGCCGATCCGCCGGGCCAGTTGGGCGGGGTCGCGGCCGATATCGAGGACCGTGACCGCATAGCCGGCGCGCTCCAGGGCGCGGGCGGCGGCCGCCCCGGAATTCAGCGACACCGCGCGCTCGGCCGAGGCGCCCCCCATCAGAACGGTGACCCGCCGGCTCATTTGGCCTCTCCCGGATTATTGGTTTTCGCGGCGGAGCCAGAATCATTGGTTTTCGCGGCGGAGCCAGAATCATTGGTTTTCGCGGCGGAGCCGCGCTGACCAATGCGGCGGATTTCCCAATGAAGCTCGATGCCGCTGGTCTCCTTCACCCGCCGGCGGACCTCTTCACCCAGATCCTCGATATCGACGGCGGTGGCGTCGCCGGTATTGACCAGGAAATTGCAATGCTTCTCGCTGACCATGGCGCCGCCGCGCTTGAGGCCCCGGCAGCCGGCGCGGTCGATCAGTTCCCAGGCCCGCAACCCCCCTGACAGGGCCGGATCGGGATTGGCGAAGGTCGAACCGCCGGTGCGGGTGCGGACGGGCTGGGATTCGTCGCGATTGCGGCGGATGTCGGCCATGCGCCGGGCGATGTCCTCGCCGTCGCCGGGCACGCCCTTCAATCCGGCCGACAGAAAGATCCAGTCCTCGGGCACGCCGCATGACCGATAACCGAAACCGAGATCGGCGGCGCTCACCACCTGGATGCGGCCGGACCGGTCCAGCGCCGTGGCTTCGCGGGTCACGCCCTTCATGTCGCCGCCATAGGCCCCGGCATTCATGCGCAGCGCGCCGCCGATGGTCCCCGGAATCCCCGACAGGAATTCCAGCCCGGCGATGCCGGCTTCCAGCGCGGTCATGGAAACGGTCAGATCCAGGGCGGCGGCGCCGGCGACGATCGCCTCGCCCTCGACCGCGACGCCGGCGAAGGGACCGGCCAGACGGACCACCAGACCCGGCACGCCGCCATCGCGCACCAGAACGTTGGAGCCGGTACCGATCACCGTCACCGGGACCTCGGCGGGCAGGGCGGCCAGAACCGTCGCCAGATCCTCGACGTCGGCGGGGCGGAACAGCAGTTCGGCGACGCCGCCGACCCGGAACCAGGTCAGCCCGCCCAGGGGGGCGGCGCGGTTGATCCGTCCGCGCACCGGCGGCAAACGCTCGCTCCAATGGGAAGCGGTTGCGGTCATGACGCGCCGCATTGGCCGGGGGCCGGCAGAGCCGCCAGTTCGGCGGGCAGGGCGTTGGCCCAGGCGGTGACGGTGCCCGCGCCCAGACAGACCACCAGATCGCCGGCCCGCGCCGTGGCGGCGACCAGCGGCGCCAGGGCCGCCGGTTCGGACAAGGCCAGCACCGAACGGTGGCCGTGTTCCTGAAGGCCGCGGATCAGCGCTTCCTTGTCGATGCCGGCGATGGGGGTTTCGCCGGCGGCATAGACGTCGGCGACGATCACCGTGTCGGCATCGTTGAAACAGGTGCAGAACTGGTCGAACAGATCGGCCAGCCGGCTGTAGCGATGGGGCTGGACGACGGCCACCACGTTGCCGGCGCCGACCGCGCTGCGCGCCGCCTTCAGCACCGCGGCGATTTCCACGGGATGGTGGCCGTAATCGTCGATGATTGTGATGCCGTGGGCGGTTCCGGTGCGGGTGAAGCGGCGCTTGACGCCTTCGAAACCGGCCAGAGCGCGCTTCAGCACGTCGTCGGACAAGCCCAATTCCCCGGCCACGGCCACCGCCGCCAGGGAATTCAGCACATTGTGCTCGCCGACCATGGGCAGGCGCAGGCCGCTGATGGTGCGGGTGGCCCGAGTGATGCGGTCGGTCAGCACCACGTCGTAGCGGGCGCCGTCCGGCCCCATGGTCAGATCGACGGCGCGGACCAGGGCCTGGGGGCTGAAGCCGTAAGTGACGATCTTGCGATCCAGAACCTTGGGGATCAGCGCCTGGACTTCCGGGTGGTCGATGCACAGACAGGCGAACCCGTAGAAGGGAACGTTCTCGACGAAGGCGCGGAAGGCGTCGCGCAAACGGTCGATGGTCCCGTAATAATCCATGTGCTCGGGATCGATATTGGTGACGATCGCCGCGGTGGCCGGCAGCTTGACGAAGCTGCCGTCGGACTCGTCGGCCTCCACCACCATCCAGTCCGAGGCCCCCAGCCGGGCATTGGTGCCGTAGGCGTTGATGATGCCGCCGTTGATGACGGTGGGGTCCAGCTCGGCCGCGTCCAGGAGGGCGGCGATCATCGAGGTGGTGGTGGTCTTGCCATGGGTGCCGCCGACGGCGATGGCGGTCTTCAGGCGCATCAATTCGGCCAGCATTTCGGCGCGGCGCACCACCGGCACCAGACGGGCGCGGGCGGCCACCAGTTCCGCGTTGTCGGCCTTCACCGCCGACGACACCACCACCACCCGGGCATCGCCGAGATTGTCGGCCTTGTGGCCGATGGCGACGGGAATGCCCTTCTGGCGCAGGCGGGCGACATTGACGTTATCAGTGATGTCCGAGCCCTGGACCGTATAGCCGAGATTGTGCATGACCTCGGCGATGCCCGACATGCCGATGCCGCCGATGCCGACGAAATGGATGGCGCCGATGGAAAGCGGCATCGTCCTCATGATTGGGGCTCCTTCGGGTCGGCGGGCAGGCGGGCGACGAGATCGGCGAGATCGCGGGCGGCGTCGGGATGGCCCGAAGCCTTGGCGCGAGCGGCCGCCTCGGCCAGCAATGCGGGGGTTTCGAACAGGGCGGTCAGGCGCCCGGCCAGGGTTTCGGGGGTGAAGTCGGTCTGGGGCACGGCCCAGGCGGCTCCGGTGGCGGCCACGGCGGTGGCGTTGGCGGTCTGGTGGTCGTCGATGGCGAAGGGATAGGGCACCAGGATGGCGGGGCGGCCCAGCGCCAGAAGCTCGGCCACCGTCGAGGCGCCGGCCCGGGCGATGGCCAGATGGGCGCCGGCCATGCGGGCGGGCACGTCGTCGAAAAAGCTGGCGAGATCGGCGTCGATGCCGCTTCGCCCATAGGCGGCGCGCACTTTTTCCAGATCCTCGGGCCGGCATTGCTGGCTGACCGTCAGGCGTCGGCGCAAAGGCTCGGGCAGGCGGGCCAGCGCGGCCGGCACCACCTCGGACAGGATGCGCGCGCCCTGGCTGCCGCCCAGCACCAGCAGGCGGATGGGGCCGTCGGTTTCGGGCGGGGCGTAGGCGCCGTCCGCCAGGGCGGCGATCGCGGCGCGCACCGGCATGCCCACCGGCACCATGCGGTCGGCGAGATGGGCGGTATGGGCGACGTCGGCGAACGAGATGGCGATGCGCCGCACCCGGCCGGCCAGCAGGCGATTGGCGCGGCCCAGCACCGCGTTCTGTTCGTGGATGGCGGTGGGCAGGCCCAACAGGATGGCGGCCACCATGGCCGGCAGCGAGGCATAGCCGCCGAATCCGATGACGGCGGCCGGCGCCAGGCGCCGCAGCAGGCGTCGCGCCTGAAGGACGCCGATTCCCAGTTCGACCAGGGCCTTGATCTTGGCCAGCGGGCCGCGCCCGGCGATGCCGCCGGCTGCCACCCGATAGGTGTCGAGACTGCCCAGCGTGCCGCCATAGGTCTGGCCGCGCCGGTCGGTGATCAGTACCAGCCGGTGGCCGCGGGCGATGAGCTGGTCGGCCAGAGCCTCGGCGGGGAAGACGTGGCCGCCGGTGCCGCCGGCGGCGAGAGCGATCAACCCGTGGGTCATGATGCGCCCTCCGCCGGATAGCGGGTGCGGGTCAGCGCCAGCGCCATGCCCATGGCCAGGGCCATCCCCACCGTCGACGAACCGCCATAGGAGATGAAGGGAAGGGTCATGCCCTTGGCCGGCATCAGCCGCAGGGTGGTGGCCATGTTGACGATGGCTTCCAGGCCGAATTGCGAGAACAGGCCCGACGCCGCCAGCACGATGAACAGATTGTCCTCGCGGTTCAGGCGCGACAGGCCGCGCACCACCACCAGGGCGAACAGGGCGATCACCGCCACGCAGACCAGCACGCCGAATTCCTCGCCGGCCACCGCCAGGATGAAATCGGTGTGGGCGTCGGGCAGGATCAGCTTGAGACGGCCCTCGCCGGGGCCGACCCCGAACAGGCCGCCATGGTGGATGGCCTTCAAGGCGGTGATCACCTGATAGGAGCCATCGGCCCTGGGGTCGAAGAAATGGGCGACCCGGACCTGGACGTGATGGAAGGCGAAATAGGCGCCGACCGCCCCGGCCGCGCCCAAAAGGATCAGGACGCCCACCATCACCAGCGGCAGGCCGGCCAGAAAGAATTCGATGCCCCAGATGCCGGAAATGATCAGGGTCTGGCCCACGTCGGGTTCGGCCAGCAGCAGCACGGCCCCCAGGGCGAGCAGGGCGGTGGCGATCTGGCGGCCGGGAAAACCGGGATGGAGGCGGGCCTCGGAGAACATCCAGGCGATCACCACCGCGAAGGTGGGCTTGAAGAATTCCGAAGGCTGGATCGACAGGCCGGCGAGGGTCAGCCAGCGGGCGGCGCCGCCGATATCCGAGCCGATGACCAGCACCACCACCATCATCATCACCGACGCCATCACGCCGATCGCCGACAGGCGCCGCACCTGAAGCGGCGTCAACAGCGAGGCGCCGGCCAGCACCAGCATCGCCGGGAAGCCGAAGATGAGCTGGCGCTTGACGAAATGATAGGGGCCGAGGCCGAAACGCACCGCCACCGCCGGGCTGGCCGAGAAGGTCAGCACCATGCCGATGCCGATCAACAGGATCATCGCGCCCAGGGACAGGCGGTCCACGGTCCACCACCAGCGGCCCAGAGTCGAGGTGTCGGTGCGTTCGAAGCTCATGGCGCCGCCCCCCGTTCCGCCAGGGCGCGGGCCAGATCGCGAAAATGGTCGCCGCGTTGTTCGAAATTGGCGAACTGGTCCCACGACGCGGCGGCCGGCGACAGCAGTACCACGCCGCCGGCCGGATCGGCCTGGGCCATGGCGTGGGCGGCGGCGACGGCCGCGTCCAGGGTGCCGCACAGGCTGTGGGGGACCTGCGGCCCCAGGGTGGCGGCGAAGACGTCGGCGGCCTCGCCGATCAGGAAGGCGTGCCGGATGCGCGGGAAATGGGGGGCCAGCGCCTGGATGCCGCCTTCCTTGGCGCGGCCGCCGGCGATCCAATAGATGCGGTCGTAGCAGACCAGGGCCTTTTCGGCGGCATCGGCGTTGGTGGCCTTGGAATCGTTGACATAGGCGACCTTGCCGATGGTCGCCACCCGTTCCTGGCGATGGGCCAGACCGGGATAGGTCGCCAGGGCGCTCGCGATGGTCTCGGGCGTCAACCCTTCGGCGCGGGCCATGGCGTAGACGGCGCAGACATTCTGCCAGTTGTGGCGGCCGGGCAGGCGCTCCAGGCCGGTCAAATCCAGGATTTCCCGTCCGTCTTCAAGCAAAATGCCGTCGGGGGCGCTGATCCCGGCCTCCAGCCGGCGGGAGGCGGAAATCCGGATCGGTGCGCGGCCGTGAGCCTCCAGATCGCGGGCGATGCCGGCGGTATGGGAATCGTCGATTCCGATGATTGCGGCGCCGGTCGGGCGCAAGCGGTCGAACAGCAGCCGTTTGGCCGCCACGTAACCGGCCATGCCGCCATGGCGGCCGAGATGATCGGGGGAGATGTTGAGCAGGGCGGCGCCCGTCAGCGCCAGGGACGGCGCCAGTTCGAGCTGGTACGAGGACAGTTCCAGCACGAAGCGGCCCCGGGGTCCGGGGTCGGCCATGGCCAGGGCCGGAATGCCGAGATTGCCGCCGGCCGATACCGGATGACCGGCCACCGCCAGCACATGGGCCAGCAGGGTGGTCGCGGTGGATTTGCCATTGGTGCCGGTGATGGCCAATACGCGGGCGGCGGGTCGGGCCCGGGCCAGCAGATCGATGTCGCAGACCAGGGGAACATCGGCCATCCGCGCGCGGATGGCGATGGGATGGGGGCTGGGATGGGTATGGGGGATGCCCGGGCTCCACACCAGCAGATCGATTGTGGAGAAATCGACGGCGCCGAGATCGACAATTTCCAGATCGCGCGCCGCCGCGGCGGCGCGGGCGGCATCGTTGTCGTCCCAGGCCAGCACTCGCGCTCCCGACCGGACAAGCGCGTCGGCGGTGGCCAGGCCCGAACGGCCCAGCCCCATCATCGCGACGGTCTTTCCGGCAAGGAAGGGCGTGTCGATCATGCCGGCCTCACCGCAATTTCAACGTGGACAGGCCGACCAGCGCCAGGATGCAGGCGATGATCCAGAACCGGATGACGATGGTGGGTTCGGCCCAGCCCTTCTTTTCGAAATGGTGGTGAAGCGGCGCCATGCGGAACACCCGCCGGCCGGTCAATTTGTAGGACAGGACCTGGACGATGACGGAAACCGTTTCCAGGACGAACAGGCCGCCGACGATGGCCAGCACCAGCTCGTGCTTGGTGATCACCGCGATGGTCCCCAGCGCGCCGCCCATGGCCAGACTGCCGGTGTCGCCCATGAACACCATCGCCGGGGGCGCGTTGAACCACAGGAAACCGAGGCCGCCGCCGATCAGGGCGCCGCACACCACCGCCAGCTCGCCGGCGCCGGGCACGTAATGGAGCTGCAGGTAATTGGCGAAGAAGGCGTGGCCGACCAGATAGGCGATCAGCGAGAACACGCCGGCGGCGATCATCACCGGCACGATGGCCAGCCCGTCCAGCCCGTCGGTCAGGTTGACGGCGTTCGACGCGCCGACGATGACCAGGGCGGCGAAGGGGATGAAGAACCAGCCCAATTGCAGCAGCAGATGTTTGAGGAAGGGCACGGCCAGCGCCCCCGACAGCGAGACCGGCTGGACCCTCATCACCCAATAGGCGGCGACGCAGCCGATGACGATCTGGAAGATCAGCTTGGTCTTGCCGGGCAGGCCCTTGGGATTGCGCTTCGAGACCTTGAGGAAATCGTCGAGAAAGCCCACCAGGCCGTAGCTCAGGGTGACCAGCAAAGTGATCCAGACGTAATGGTCGCGCAGATCGGCCCACAACAGGGTCGAGATCGCCATGGCGATCAAAATCAGGAACCCGCCCATGGTGGGGGTTCCCTTCTTGGTCAGGATGTGGCCTTCGGGGCCGTCGGTACGGATGGGCTGGCCCTGGCCCTGCCAGGTCTTCAGCCATCGGATCAGCCACGGGCCGATGACGAAGGCCACCACCAGCGCGGTCAGTACCGCCCCCCCGGTGCGGAAGGTCAGATATCTGAACAGGTTGAAGACCGATATCTCGCTCGAAAGCGGATAGAGCAGGTTATAGAGCATTGTCCCCCACGTCTTTCGCGGACCCCGATTTCTGGCGCAACGCGGCGACCACCCGGCTCATCCGACTTCCCGCCGACCCCTTCACCATCACCACGTCGCCCGGTTCGACTCCCGCCACCACCAGCGGCGCCAGCGCGTCCGCATCGGCGCCGTGTCCGCCGCTGCGTCCGGCCGGCAACGCTTCGCGCAGACCGGCCATCAGCGGACCGGCGGTGAAAACCAGATCGATGCCGGCCTCGATCGCCGTCGTCGCCAGGGCGGCATGGGCGTCCGGGCCTTGCGCTCCCAGTTCCAGCATGTCGCCCAGCACCGCCACCCGCCGTCCGCCTTTGGACGGGCGGAAGGCGGCCAGGGTGGCCAGGGCGGCCCGCATCGAGGCGGGGCTGGCGTTGTAGCTTTCGTCGATGACGGTGATTTCTCCCGCGCCCCAGGCCAAAACATGGCGGCTGCCCCGCCCCGCCGGCGGGCGCATGGCGGCCAGGGCCGGGGCGGCGCGTCCGGGCTCGATTCCCAGCGCCTGGGCGGCCAGCAGCACCGCCAGGGCGTTGTTTGCCCAATGACGCCCGGCCATTCCGACGTGGAAATCGATGGACCGGCCCGAAATCTCGGCGCGGGCATGGGTGCGATCGGGCTCGATCTCGCAGGCGATCAGCCGGGCGTCGGCATCCGTGCCGGTGCCGAAGCCGAGGATCGTTTCGATGCCGGCGGCGCGGGCGGCCCCGGCCAATCGTTCGAAATGGGGCGAATCGGCGGGCAGGATGGCGATGCCGCCCGGCTCCACGCCCAAGAAGATTTCCGCCTTGGCGTCGGCGATGTCGGCGGTGCTGGCGAAGAATTCGATATGAACCGCTTCGATGGCGGTGATCACCGCCACATGGGGCCGGACCAGACGCGAAAGCGGCGCGATTTCGCCGGGATGGTTCATGCCCAGTTCGAACACCGCATAGGCCGATCCGGTGGGCATGCGGGCCAGGGACAAAGGCGCGCCCCAATGATTGTTGAGATTGCCCTGGGTGGCGTGGGTCGCCCCGTGTTCGGCCAGGACCAGGCGCAGCATCTCCTTGGTGCCGGTCTTGCCCACCGACCCGGTGACGGCGGCGATGCGGGCGCGGGTGCGGGCGCGGGCGGCGACGGCCAGCCCTTCCAGGCCGCGCACGGTGTCGGTGACCGTCAGCAGCGGCGCGTCGGCGTCCAACCCCGGCGGACGGCGATGGACCATGGCGGCGGCGGCACCGCCGGCCAGGGCCGCGCCGACATGGTCGTGGCCGTCATGGTTGGGGCCGGCGATGGCGACGAACAGATCGCCCGGCGCGACGGTGCGGCTGTCGATGGAGATGCCCGACGCCGTCCAGGCCGGGCCGTCGAGGCGGCCGCCGGTGGCGGTCATGGCGTCGCGGGCGGTCCACAGGGGCGCGGTCATCGCTCGTGCTCCCAATTCGCTTCGTTCTCGGCCACGGCCAGCCGGACCTGTTCGGCATCGTCGAAGGGCAAAATCTTGTCGCCGACGATCTGGCCGCGTTCGTGGCCCTTGCCGGCCACCACCAGCACGTCGCGGGGTCCCAGTTCCGCCACCGCCCGGCGGATGGCCGCGGCCCGGTCGCCGATTTCCAGGGCGGCGGGGCAGGCGGCCAGGATGGCGTCGCGGATCGATGCCGGGTCCTCGGTGCGGGGATTGTCGTCGGTGACGATCACCCGGTCGGCGCGCAGGCCGGCGATGGCGCCCATTTCCGGACGCTTGCCGGCATCGCGGTCGCCGCCGCAGCCGAACACCACCACCAGCCGGCCGCCGCCCCCCACATGGGGACGCAAGGCTTGCAGAACGGTATCCAGCGCGTCGGGGGTATGGGCGTAATCCACATAGATCGGCGCTCCCGACCGATGCCGGGCGGCCAGATGCAGGCGTCCGGGGACGCCTTTCAACCGCTCGATGGCGGCCAGGGCCGCTTGCGTATCGGTTCCGGTGGCCACGACCAGACCCAGGGCGGCCAGAACGTTGGCGGCCTGGAAGGCGCCGGCCAGGGGCAATTGGACGGTATGGGTCTTGCCCAGGATTTCCAGGGTCAGGGTTTGGCCGGCCAGGGTGGGCGCCGCTTCGATCAGGCGCAAATCGCGGCCGGCGCGGCCATAGGTCAGGATCCGGCGGCCGCGGGCGGCGGCGGCGATCCGCTCGGCCAAAGGCTGGTCGGCATTGATGATCGCGGTTCCCTGCGGGACCAGCACGTCCGAGAACAGACGCAGCTTGGCCTGGGCATAGCGTTCCATGTCGCCGTGATAATCGAGATGGTCGCGGGTAAGGTTGGTGAAGGCGGCGGCCGTGACCCGCACGCCGTCCAGGCGGCGCTGGTCGAGGCCGTGGCTGGAGGCCTCGATGCAGGCATGGTCGATTCCCGCATCGGCCAATTCCGCCAGTTCGGCCATCAACGCTTCCGGGTCGGGGGTGGTCAGACCGCCGCCGCCCGGCCGGCCGGGGGCGATGATTCCCAAAGTGCCGATGGAGGCGGCGTTCACGCCCAGCGTCTGCCAGATCTGGCGGGTGAAATCGGCGGTCGAGGTCTTGCCGTTGGTGCCGGTCACCGCCGCCATCACCAAGGGCTGGCGCCCGTGGAAGGCGGCGGCCATCAAGGCGAATCGGCGCCGGGGATCGGCATCGGTGATCAGACGGACGGTGGTGTCGCCGAGGGTCGTTCCCTCCGGCGCCAGAATGGCGACGGCGCCCCGGGCCACGGCGTCGGCGATGAAGGCGCGCCCGTCGAGGGTGCCGCCGGGCAGGGCGGCGAACAGGGCGCCGGGCCGCACCTTGCGCGAATCGGCGGTCAGGCCGGTCAGTTCCAGACCGTCGACGATGCGGGTCACGGGCGTGTCAGTCGGTGGCGACATGGCGACCCTCCATCGACGAATCGCGGGGCACGGACGACAGGGCGATGCCCCGGCGTCCGGTTCCGGCGCCGTTGTGTTTGGCGGGCCTGGAAACGCGGTTGGTGTCGGCGATGCCCCGGTGTCCATGGGAAGCGGGCCGCGGGCCGCGGGCCGTGCCCTGGGGTTTGCGGGGCACGAAGCCCACCATGGGACCGATGCGGCTGATGATGCGGGCGACGGCCGGCGCCGCCACCCAGGCGCCTTCGTTGAGACCATAGGTGGCCTTGGTGCCGTGGGGCTGGTCGATCAGCACCAGCACCGCATAGCGGGGGTCGTTCATGGGGAAGGCGGCCATGAAGGAAGAGCGCACGTCGTGGTTTTTGTAGCGGCCGTTGACCACCAGTTCGGCGGTGCCGGTTTTGCCGCCGATATCGTAGCCCGGCACATTGGCGAATTTGCCGGTGCCCTTCAGCACCACCTGACGCATCAGATAGCGGATTTCGCCCGAGATCTTGGTCGAGATCACCCGGTGGCCCGGGACCGTCGCTCCCGGCGGCACCGGCAGCAGGGTGGGGTTGTGATAGATGCCGCCGTCGATCAGCGCCGAAACCCCGGTGATCAGGTGAAGGGGGGTGACGCTGATGCCGTGGCCGAAGGCGATGGTGGCGGTATTGATGGGGCGCCAATCGTGGCGGGGATAAAGCGGCATGCCCAGTTCAGGCACCTGGAAATGCAGCGGCGCCAGCATTCCCACGCTTTTGAGAAACGCCCTCTGTTTGTCGGCGCCCATTTTCAACGCCATGCGGGCGGCGCCGATATTGGAGGAATAGATCAGGATTTCCGGGACCGTAAGGACCCGGTTCTGGGCGTCGAAATCATGGATGATGGCGCCGTTCACATCCAAGGGATGGCTGGCGTCGAATTTCGACTCCAGGGTGGCCGCGCCGTATTTGAAAGCGGCGGCGGCGTCGAACAGCTTGAAGGTCGATCCCATTTCATAGACGCCGTCGGTGGCCCGGTTGAACATGGCCGGATCGTTGGGCGCGGGCGGATTGTTGGGGTCGAAGTCGGGAAAGCTGACCATGGCCAGCACTTCGCCGGTATCCACGTTCATGATGATGCCGCAGCCGCCGACGGCGCTGAACCGGGTGACGGCGTTCTTCACCGCGTCGTGAACCACCTGCTGCATGCGGATGTCGATGGACAGGCGCAACGGCTTGTGGCTGGAACGCAGGCGCTTGTCGAATTCCTTTTCGACCCCGGAAATGCCGCGATTGTCGATATTGGTCAATCCGATCAGATGGGCCACCAGATCGCCCTGGGGATAGACCCGGCGTTCGTCCTTTTGAAAGTGGAGGCCGGGAATGCCCAGCGCGTTGACCAGATATTGCTGATGGGGCGTCAAGTCGCGGTGGAGATAGACGAAATAACGGTGCGACGACAAATCGGCCAGCACCTTGGCGCGGTTGAGATCGGGCAGCACCGACAACAGCTTGTTGGTGGCCGTGACCGGGTTCTGGATTTCCTTGGGCCGCGCGTACAAGGTCACGGTGGGCAGGCTGGTGGCCAGCACCACGCCGTTGCGGTCGACGATATCGGCGCGCGACACGTCGGTGGGATTGGCGGAGGCGTGGTAGTAGAGCAGGCCCAGGCCGTGGCTGAACACCCCGACATCGACCATGCGCACGGCGATCGCGCCGAAGGTCAGGCCGAAGGCGACCGCCACCGCCACCAGACGCGCGTGTCCGACCGCCAGGGCTCCCGCCTTGACGCCATCGATGCGCACGGCGGGAACGTTGGCCTGAAGGTCGTTTCCGGTGTGTAGGCCGGAAGCGCCGCGCCGGGGCGGAAACAGGGTCATCGCGCCCCCGTTTCCGGGGCCACGTCGGCAAGGGTCAAAGGCGGCGCGCCGGCCGACGCGATGGCCTGCGACTGGGCTTGGGAGGGTTGGGCCTGGGCCAGGGCGGGCGCCGGCTTCTTCTTTTTGACCGCCGAATCGGCCAGCCATCCGGGGCGGCGTTCGGCGACAACCGGACCGGTGTCGGCGCCGGGCGCGGGCAGGTCGTTCAGGGTGGCGATCTGGGTGATGCCGATCGGCTTTACCTTCAGATAGCGTTCGGCCAGGACGCGCAGGCGCGACGGTTCGTCGAGATAGCTCCATTCGGCGTGAAGCACATGGAGTTCCGAACGGTCCTGGGCGATGTGCCGGTTGATGGTGGTCAGTCGCGTTTCCAGCCCCTTGACGTCCTGTTTGATCAGGAACAGACCGATCGCGACGATGCCGGCCATGAGGCTCCACAGAACGGTGGCGGCGAGGCCTCGGATCATGGTTCGTCTCCGAAGGCGAGAGAGTGGGGCGGCGAGAGCGGCGGCCAGGCGGCGGCGTCGGTTCGCGTGGCCGTCCTTAGCCGCGCCGAACGGGCGCGGGGGTTGGCGGCGATCTCGGCGGCGCGGGGGGACGTGGCCTTGCGCTGGCCCAGGGTGAAGCTGGGGGCGCGTTCCGCCACCGGCCCCGGCAGATGGCGCGAAGGGCGGCCGCCGCCGCCGCTGCGCTGTTTCAGGAAATCCTTGACCATCCGGTCTTCCAGGGAATGGAAGCTGACCACCGCCAAGCGCCCGCCGGGGGCGAGCATCCGTTCCGCCGCCATCAGGCCGCGGGACAATTCGCCCAACTCGTCATTGACGGCGATGCGCAGCCCCTGAAAGGTCCGGGTGGCGGGATCGATGCCGTCGGCGGATTTGGGCACCGTGCGCCGGACCAGATCGGCCAGTTCCAGGGTGCGGGTGAGAGGGCGTTCGCGCCGGGCGGCGACGATGGCCCGGGCGACGCGCCGGGCGAAACGCTCCTCGCCATAGCGGAAGACGATGTCGGCCAGATCGCTTTCGTCCAGGCGGTTGACCAGATCGGCGGCGCTGGGGCCGGTGCCGCCCATGCGCATGTCGAGCGGTCCGTCCTTGGCGAAGGAAAAACCCCGTTCCGCCTCGTCGATCTGCATCGACGACACGCCGATATCCAGCGTCACGCCGTTCACGGTGGCGATGCCGCGGTCGCCCAGCAGGGTGTCCATGTCGCCGAAACGCCCTTCGATCACCTCCAGGCGGCCATCGCCGGCGGCGGCGATGGCGCGGCCCCGCGCCGCCGCTTTCCCGTCGCGGTCGATGGCGATCACCCGGCAGGGCGCGCGTTCCAGCAGGGCCAGGGAATAGCCGCCGGCACCAAAGGTGCCGTCCACGATGATGTCGCCGGCGGCGGGCGCCAGGGCGGCGACCACCTCGTCCAGCAGGACCGGACGATGAAGAACCGGCGGCGGGGCGATCGTGCCGATCATCGCGTGCCTCCCGGCGGCAGGGGCAGCGGCACGGTGGGGCGGTCGCGCAGGGCTTTGGCGCGGATTTCGGCCTCGACGGCCTCGTAGGCGGCGGGTTCCCACACCTGGAAGGTCTGGCCCAGCCCGACGAACGTGACGGAATCGCTGATGTTGGCGTGGGCGATCAGCTTTTCGGGCAGGACGATCCGGCCCTCGGCGTCCCAGGGCAGTTGATGGGTGTCGGCGAAGATCAAGTGGGACAAGGCGGCTTGTTCGGAGCTGAAGGCGTCAAAGGTCTGGGCGCCCTGAGCGAGGCGTTCCAGAAAATCCGTGTCGCAGCCCTCGATGCAGGGGGCGGTGAAACTGCGATAGGCGGAAATGCCGGCGAAAGTTTGGGTGGCGAGAGCCGTGCGGAAAGGCGCCGGAACCGACACGCGGCCCTTCCGGTCAACCTTGTTCGTAAACTTGGAGAGGAAGAGTCGCATCCTCGTCCGCCTTCGCCGAAAGCCCTGCCCCTGCCCGGTCAGCCGATTCCGCCCAGAACGGCCTATGCCGGGTCTGGTATGGGATACCATGGGATAGGATGGGCGTCAATGGTATCGGGTAGTAAAACCATGGTCTGCCACGCCGCATGGCTGAAAACCGCAAGTTCTTCGGAAAGTACAAAAACAAAATTGCCGAATGGCTTGATATTCAACGAGCCTTCGCCGCATCAAGCGGAGCCCGCGCCAAGCATCGTTCCCTTTATGTTCTGTATTGAGGGTGATCATCCGCACGCGCGGCCATTAACCGCGTCATGGGACGGCATGGGACGGAGGTGGGCGAGGCCCTTTATTTTCGACCACCGGCACCCGGAGGCGCCTTCAGGCGCCGACTATGCGCGTTGAGCGCGCCGGAGCGAGCGGAGCGAGTGAGGACAGCCAAGCGAGCGGACGCGAGCGCCGGCGCTTGAGGCCCACAACAAACCAACCCTCGACCTACGGCACCCGGAGGCGCCTTCAGGCGCCGACTATGCGCGTTGAGCGCGCCGGAGCGAGCGGAGCGAGTGAGGACAGCCAAGCGAGCGGACGCGAGCGCCGGCGCTTGAGGCCCTTATAAATAAAGCGTCAGATGGCCTGTAAGCCGGGTTCTGTTCCCGCCCGAAGGCGGGAGACGGCCATTCATCTGGGACGTCCGTTACCGGACGCCTCACGCGACCGACCCGGGCGGCGACGCGAAAGCGCGTTTCGCCCTCCGCGAACGGAGGGCCGTGCCGCCCCTATTTGGTCTTGCTCCCGGTGGGGTTTACCGTGCCGTTCCCGTTGCCGGGACCGCGGTGCGCTCTTACCGCACCCTTTCACCCTTACCCGCGGGCCGGAGGCCGGCGCGCGGGCGGTTTGCTTTCTGTGGCACTTTCCCTGGGGTCGCCCCCGCCGGAGGTTATCCGGCACCGTGCTTCCGTGGAGCCCGGACTTTCCTCCCCCGGATCCAGGTCCGGGAGCGGCCGTCCGGCCATCTGACGCGACCCCACTGTGGCGGGGGTTCGGGTTCAGGTCAAGGCGCGGCGAAAGCCGCCTGGGCTTGCATCATCAGGGCGGCGACCTCGGCCGGTCCCAGTTGTTCCGGGCGCCGGCGATAGGGGATCAGCGCCGCCTGAAAGCCGCGGACCTGGGTGGAGTCGCCTTCGGAACAATCGATCATCTCTTCGGCGAACTGGTCCAGACGGGCGACCCGGAGCGCGAGTTGGGAGTCCGGCACGCTGCTATTGACCGCGGCCTGGATGGCCCGGATCTCCCATTGCACCGCCTTGGCCAGGCTGGATGTCCGCGCGGCGGTCAGTTTGCGGTGGGCGGCCTGGGCGGCGGCGGCGTACCGTTCCTCGCTCTGGCCGACGGCGCGGCTGCGGACCGGGTTGGGGACCATGTGGTGCGCCGCGCTGGCTTCGCCGGGGCGCGGCGCGGCGCGGCGGTCGGGACCGATATAATCGTGGGTGACGATGAACGGTTTGCGGTCTTCCAGATAGAGGGCCATGCGCTCATGGAACGATTCCCGCGTGAACGGGACCACGACGATATCGTCGGCGCCGCTATGCAGGGCCGCTTTGATCCGGGCTTCGTCGGGACGGGTTACGATCATCAGGATGACCGGAAACGGGTCGGCGTGCAGTTCGCAGTTGCGGATGGCGCGGACCAGATCGGCGCCGGCGCCGCCGTCGAAATCGGCATTCAGCGCCACCAGATCGACGCGACGCCCGGTCAGGCGCGCGCGCGCCTCGGCCGCGGTCCCCACCCGCTCGATGTCGGTGAAGCCAAAGGCATCGAGGGCGCCGACCACGCTTTTGCCGACGATAATTCCGTTTTCCGCAACTAGGACCCGCGTCTTGGACAGGTTGTGGGGCATCGTCACATCACCCGCGAATTATTGCTCTGGGCGGCGCGGCGCGTCCCCCAGGCCAGGGGCGTGCCGGAATAGGGATCGCCCTGGCTGGCCAGAGCGAGGTCGATGCGTTTGGCCAGCGCCGCCGCCGAAGCCGGTTTGAGCAGATAGCTCGCGGCCCCCATGCGGCGGACCTGGGCGATGATGTCGGATTCGGCGTGCGAGGTCAGAAAAATGACCGGTGCCACCCGGCCCAGGGACTGGCGTTCGTTCAGCAGGATTTCGAAAAATTCGATGCCGCCCATCGGCTGCATATCGACGTCGCAGACGACCACATGCGGCCAATCTTTGGCGTACAGCTCGATCGCCGTACATCCGTCACCGGCTTCGTCGATCTCGGTGATGCCGACGTTGCGCAGCATACGCACGATAAGACGACGTGAATAAGGGTCGTCTTCGACGACCAGTACCCGGAGTCCGTTGCGTTCCATTGCGCCCCCACTCGGTCTGAGTCCAGGGAGCAGCGTCTCGATATGATGCATCTTTGCGACAAATGCCGCAAGTCCCGCAAGGGGGTGGAAGGAACGCGTTTCGTAACAACCCGCCGCACAGGCAAAGGGGCGCGGCGCTGTGAATGGGAGTTCGAGGAGGAGCACTCACAAGTCGGACGGATGCCGCATGCCACTGCCGTCGCGGTATCCGACCTTCCGCCGCGCCCCCGTGCCTGTGCGGGGGTGTTGAATTGAAAGCGGAGTCAGCGATCAGGTCGAACGCGCAAGCGATTCAACCTGATCGCATCCGGCTCTCGATCAGAAGCGGTAGGCGACGCCGACGCCAACCAGCCAGGGGTCCAGGCTGACGTTGGCGTGGACATGGCCGGCGGTGCTGTCGACATTGGAGACGGTGTGGACCATGACCTTGGTGGCGTCCACGTTGGCGTACCAGCGATGGGCGATCCGGTAGTTGGCGCCGATTTCGAAGGCGTAACCGAAGGCGTTGTCATATTTGGTGTTGAGCACCGGCGACGACGCGGGCTGGGCGTCGAAGAACATAAAGTAGCTGCCGCCGGCGCCGACATAGGGATCGAACGGACCCTTGGGAAGAATGTGATACTGGGCGGTGATGGTCGCCGGAATCAGATAGACCGATCCCAGGGAGACGTCGCCGGCCGCCGATCCCTTGTCGGTGGCGCCGAAGCGGGCCATGCCGGCGATGGCGTTCACGCCGATATGGGGGGTGAAGAAATAGGTGGCGTAAAGTTCGGGAACGTATTCATTGGTCAGCGCGATGCTGCCGCCGATATTGTCCACCGTGCTGGACACCTGGGGAAGCGCGGCCAGAAACCGGGCGCCGACCATGACGTCGCCGGCGTGAATGCCGGTGTCGGCGGCAGGCCCGGCGGCCATGGCCGCGGGCGCCGCGGCGCTCAACCCGATCGCCAGTCCCAGAATCCCCAGACCGGCGGCGGTTCCCCGAATCGCCGTTTCGATCCAATTGAATTTAGCCATCCCATTTCGCATGATTTTTTCCCTCACCCCATCAAATATGCGTCGTCCGGACGGTCGAACCCACCGATTCGGGTCGCACGGAATGGCGAAAAAAAACCATAATAATTTTGTTGTTTCATTGAGGTGGATCAACGGCGGGGCGGGCGGCCGTCAAGGCGAAAACACGCCATCACACTGAAAACGCTTATTTTTTTTGCGTTCCGCAGGGTGTGGCGTTGTGGCAACATGTTGTGATTTTACAGAAAAACATGCTGAAACGCGGCCCGGTCCGGGCAGCCCCAGGTCAACCGAACAGACGGTCGATCTCGTCCTGGCTGATGCCTTCGTTTTCGAGCTGGGGACCGTTCAGCAGCTTGGCGTCCTCGTCCTTGGCGTCCTCGTCGCCCCCGTGCTTCAGGTCGGGGAAGCTCTCGGCCCCCCAGATCTCGATCATGGCGTTGACGCGGTCCTCGATATATTTGAGGGTGCGAACCACTTTGGTGATGCGTTGGCCGGTAATGTCCTGGAAATTGCAGGCCTCGAAGATACCGATGATGGTTTCATTGATATCCTCGGCCAAGCGCGACACATAGGCGTCCACCCCCTGGGACTGGATTTCCCGGGTCAGGGTCTCGATCTTTTCCGCCGCTTCCAGGATGTTCTGGGTCGCCTGTTCGGTGGCGCTGACGATGGCGTCCAACTCGGACGCGACGATGATCAGGCGGTCATCCTGGGTTTCCGCCGGTCGCAGCGCGGCGATTTCGCTTTTCGTCTGTTCGATGCAAACGGCCAGCGCCCTCAGCTCGGTCTTGAGCATGGACACTTCCGCCTTCTGCTGACGGGCCAGATTTTCGTGAACGGCTTCATTCTCGGCCGGCGCGGTGACGTCGTCCTCGCCTTTGACGTAGCTGGTCAGGGCCCGCAATTCGGCCTTGAGGTCGTTCAGCGCGCGCATGACCTCGGCGTTGTCGGGGGTCGCCGCGGCCGGAGCGGACGCGGCATTCGCCTTGCCCGTGCCCGATTTCATGCGCTGGAGTTCCGCCGTGAACATCTTGCGCTGGCCGCTCATCGCTG
The DNA here is from genome assembly GCA_021848545.1 of Pseudomonadota bacterium. Taxonomy (GTDB): domain Bacteria; phylum Pseudomonadota; class Alphaproteobacteria; order Rhodospirillales; family Magnetospirillaceae; genus JAJZUL01. The sequence goes on along the minus strand of JAJZUL010000009.1, from coordinate 39,923 downwards.
TCGTCCTCATCCCCGATCACCGCCTGAACGGCCCCGTGACCATCCCGCCGCCGGTCGTCCTATCCCCTACCGTTATCGGCAACCGGCGCCCATTCGGTCAACCAATTCTTAAGATACGCGATGTCGTCGTCCCGTAACCCGGTTCGGCTGCCGTCAAGCCAGGAATCGCGGAGTTCGCAGACGAAACGGGCGTATTCGGCGGCGTCGGCGGACATGTCCCGGCTGCGAACATGGTGGTCCACATATTCCGCCAGGACGTTGAGGATGCTGCTCACCACCTCGTGGCTTTGGCCCGTTTCCAGGGCATCCATGAGTTGATTCACCAAAGAAAGAAGGACGTGATGGTCGGCATTGAGCGCGCCGAAATCCAACTGACCCTTTTCCGTTGCCATGTCACCGTCCGTAGTTCCGACGACCGCCGTCCCCGCCTCGGGAAGCGACGCCGGCCACGTCATACAATGCGCTTTGCGCCGGAAGCAAGCGGGGCGCGTCGAAAACGTCGCCGATGCGTCCGTTCCGGGTTAAGCTGACGGGGACGGAGGGCCATGGTGCGGATCGCCACCTTCAATCTCGAGACTCTTGACGATCACCCGTCGGGCGGGGCCGATTTCGCCGATCGGCTGGCGATGTTGCGGCCGCAGATGCGGCGTCTGCGGGCGGATGTGCTGTGTCTGCAAGAGGTCAATGCCCGCGACGAGGTCGGGCCGGACGGGGTTCGCGCCCGCCGGTTGCCGGCTCTCGATCGCCTGTTGGAGGGAACCGAATACCGGGATTTCCAGCGGGTGGTGTCCCAGGGCCGCGGCGGCCGGCCCGCCGATCGCCATAATCTGGTGATCCTGTCGCGCTATCCGGTGCTGGAACAGGATCAGGTTTGGCACCATCTGATGCCGCCCCCGGCCTATACCCCGCCCGTGGGCGCGGATGGTCCCGCCTCGATGGAATGGGAGCGGCCGTTGCTGCACGCGGTCCTGGCCCTGGCGGATGGCTGCCGGCTTCATGTGATCGCCGTCCATCTGCGGGCGCCGCGCGCCGCTTTTCTGAAGGGGCGCAAGGGGGCCGACGGCGGCTGGCGGTCGCTGGCCGATTGGGCCGAGGGCTTTTTCGCCGCGACCGTCAAGGCCGCCGGGCAGGCTTTGGAGGTCCGGTTGCTGGTGGAACGGATTTTCGACGCGGAGCCCGAGGCGTTGATCGCCGTTTGCGGCGATTTCAACGCCGGCGACGGCGAGGCGCCGTTGCGTATCGTCGCCGCCGACGAGGAGGATGCCGGCAATGGCCGGTTGGCGACCCGCGCCCTGGTGATCCTGGATCGCGGCCTGTCCGACAGCCGCCGTTTTTCGGTCATCCATCACGGCAGGCGGGTGATGCTGGACCATATCCTTGTGTCGCGATCCCTGACCGGGTGGTATCTCAATTCGGAAATTCATAACGAGGCGTTGGGTGACGAATCCCTGTCGCCGGCGTTGGTTCGCACGCCGCCCGACAGTTTCCACGCGCCGCTGGTGGCCGTTTTCGCGCCGCCGGCGTGACGGGGCGGCGGCGTAACAAGCTTGGGGGGCGCTGTTGGGGCGGTTGGACAAATGGTTGCGGGAGATGGTGGCTGACGGTGCGATGGCGCCCGGCCATGCCATCCTCTATCGATGGTTTCTGGGCCTGTGCATCATCGGCGCCACCGCCATTTCCACGATCGATACGGTTCCCCACCCCTGGGGGGCGGCCAAACCGTGGGTGGTCCTGGCCGCCCAGGCCACTCTGACGGTGATGTTCATCGATTACCTGCTCCGCCTGCGTCTGGCCTGGCACGGCAACGGCGAGGTCGGCGGAGGCTGGCGTGGTTTGCGCCGGTACGCCCTGGGTGTCTATGGCGTTTTCGATTTCCTGGCGGCGGTGCCGTTCATGGTCGGTCCGGTGACGGGGGGATTGCCCCTGGACGCCGCCACCATGTTCGGCGTCCTGCGGTTTCTCAAACTCGCCCGCTATTCCCCGGCCCTGGAAACCCTGGGCACGGTGCTGCTCAGCGAATTGAAGCCGCTGGTGGCGGCCTTGTTCATCATCATTTTGTTGGCGGTGACGTCGGCCACCGCGCTCTATTTCGCCGAGCGCGGCGTCAATCCCAATATCCGCACCGTGCCCCAGGCCCTGTGGTGGGCCATCATCACCCTGACCACGGTCGGTTACGGCGACGTGGTGCCGGTGACGGTGCTGGGCAAGCTGATCAACGCGGTGGTGGCGGTCCTCGGCCTGTGCATGTTCGCTCTGCCGGCATCGATCCTGGCCACCGGTTTCGCCGAGGAAATGCGCCGCCGCGATTTCGTCTCCAACTGGCATCTGGTGGCCAAGGTTCCGTTCTTCGACCGGCTGCACGCCGGACAGATCGCCCAGATCGCGGCCTTGCTCAAACCCTACCGGGCCACCCGCGGCGAGGTGCTGGTTCGTGAAGGCGATATGGGCGATTCCATGTATTTCATCGTCTCGGGCCAGGTCGAAGGCCGCAATCGCAACGGCCGTTTCGTCTTGCGGGCGGGCGAGTTCTTCGGTGAAATCGCCCTGGTGGAAAGCTGTCGGCGGACCGCCACCATCGCCGCCCTGACCCGGAGCCAGCTTTTGGTGTTGGACGCCCGCGACTTCCAGAAATTCGTGTCCGGTTATCCCGATCTGATGATGGCGATCTGGGAAACGGCTCGCCAGCGTCTGGCCCAGAACCTGAGCGACAAGGAAGCGAAAGCCCCGGAAATGGCGCCGTCATGAGCGACCGGCTGAAAACCCGCCTTTGGGTGCAGGCGCTGCTGCGCCGTTGCGATATCCGGGCCGTTCCGGCGATGGTGGTGCGGTCGGGCGACGTCGATGCGGGCGCGGTGCTGGTCAAGCTCAATCGCGGCGAGGCCGGGTGCGAAATCTTCGCCCAGACCCGCGATCGCGACGGCAACCCGGCCTGGATGCGGGCCTTGCCGGGCGGCTCGGCGCCCGAGGACGCGGCCGATTCCTATATCGCGCGGGCGGTGAAGATCGACAGCGATTTGTGGGTGATCGAGATCGAGGACCGGGCCGGACGCGTGCCCCTTGACGAGCCGATCGTAACCTAATCCCAACCCGCGATGAGCTTTGCTCATCGCAAGAGCGGCGTGCCTTAAATACGAGGCACGCCGCTCTTGCGCCCATTGAGGGCATACATGAAGGAGGAAACCATGCCGACCGTGTTGATCACCGGCGCCAATCGCGGGCTGGGCCTGGAATTCGTCCGTCAATATCAGGCCGACGGCTGGCGGGTGCTGGCCACCGTGCGCGACGCGGCCAAGGGAAAGGCGGCGGCCGGGGCTGGAGCCGAGGTGCATCTGCTGGACATGACCGATGGTTCCGCCATGGCCGCCTTTGCCGGCCGTCTGGACGGAATCGCCATCGACCTGCTGGTCTGCAATGCCGGATATTACGGCGATCGCCAAAGCCTGGGGGAAATCGATGGCGAGGATTTCATGCGGGTGATGCGGATCAACGCCCTGGGGCCGCTGCTGCTGGTTGAAGCCCTGCGTCCCCGTCTGGCCAAGGGGGCCACCATCGCCGTGGTGTCGTCCAAGATGGGATCGATGGCCGAGACCACGTCCGGCGGGTCCTACGCCTATCGCGCCAGCAAGGCGGCGGTGAACATGGTGGTCAAGACCCTGTCCGTCGATCTCAAGGCCCAGGGGGTGACGGTGGTCGCCCTGTCGCCGGGCTGGGTGCGCACCGATATGGGCGGTCCTTCGGCGCCGCTGGCCCCGCCCGAGGCGGTCGCCGGCATGCGCCGGGTGCTGGCCGGCCTGACCCCCGCCGACACCGGCGCTTTCCGCCATTACGACGGTCGGCCCGTGCCCTGGTAGGAGAGGCCCGAAACCCTACTTGATGTAGTTCAGCAGCGACAGGTTCCAGATCGACGACATCGCCTGGTAACTGCCCTGGAGAGCGGTCTGGTCGGCCAGCAATTTGGTGATCGCCGTCGAGGGGTCCGCCTGCTCGATGCTGCTGATCTGGGTGTCCAGAAAACCGACGAAATTGGTCTGGTTGCTCACCGCGTTCTGAACGGTGGTCTGATTGACCCCAAGCTCGGATTGCAGCGTGGACATGTTGCCGGCCGGCTCGGTCCCGTAGGGCGGCGTGCCGGCCGGGGCGGGGTTCATGGCGCTCTGCAACAGATATTGGGCGTCCGCGACCCGTCCCTGGTTCTGGTCGAGTCCCCCCGCCGTTCCAAAGACCCCCTGGGCGATGATCGCCATGGCGCGCAACGCCTTTTCAAAGGCCGGGTTCTGGGCGTTGATGCCGACCGAGATGGTCTGGTCCGAGCTGACCCCCTGCTTGATCGACATGGTGTCGCCCTTGTACCAGGACGAGGCGCCCAGCGTGGACGAGGCCGCCGTTTCGGCGGTGAGGTCGGTATTTTCCACCACGATATGGGTGCGGTCGTTGCTGACCACCTTGTAGGAACCGTTATTGACCCCGTTGGGGCTGGAGATGGAGAACACCGTTCCCACCGGCGGCTGGGGGTTGCCGCCGACATCCTGGAAGGCGCCGGGCGTGGAGGCGGTGATGGTTTCGCCGACGGCGCCGTCATAGCCGGTGGGGCTGAAGGACAGCGTCCCGTAATTGGTCGCGGTGAAACTGGTGGTGGTCGCGGATCCGCTGCTCGTGGTGCTCGGATAGCTGAGCGTCACGTCGGTGCGGCCCGCCTGGGGCACGAATTGCGAGACCCGGAGCGCGTCGGGATTGACGGAAAAGGTGACGGTGTTGCCCGAGGCCGAATTGACGGTGAAGGTGCCGTTGTGATCGGCGGTGCCGCTGATGGTGAGGGCGTCGCCGGCGGCCAAAGCGGGGGCGAGGGTGGTGCCGGTGGGCAAGGTCATGGTGACCGTCGAGCCACTGGTGGTGAAAGTGGCGTTGCCGGTGGTCGAACTGGGGGTGACGGTGGTGGCGGGAGGTCCGCTGTCGGCGGTGCCGGACACCAGTCCCAGGGACGAAACCGCCACGGTTTCGTTGGTGGCCGCCGAGGTGGCGTTGGGCAGGCCGTCGGCATTGGCCAGGGTGACGGTGGTGCCGTCGTTGGATAGCACCGTGAAGGCGCCGTCATGGGTTCCCATCAGCGGGGAGGAGGTGAAGGAGCTGTTGGTGCCGCTAATCCCCAGATAGGTCGCCAAGGTGCCGGATATGGTGTAGCTGGTGGTGCCGGTGATGGTCAGCTTGCCGCCCGATACCGAAACCGTGGCGGTGGGGTCCTGTTTTTGGATGAAGTTGGCGAGATCGGCCATGGTGGTGGGCGGTGTCGGCGGATTGCCGGCATTGGTGGCGTTGTTGCCGACGGTGAAGGTCGCTCCGTTCATGGTCAGGGTGTCGCCCGCGGCGATCGGCGCCGTCTGGCCGGCGACCTTGTAGGAGGTCAGCGGGTCGACATTGACGTTGTCGAACAGGGGTACCGTGGACAGCGTCCCGCCGCCCGATGGGATGGTGCCGGGATTGGCGGAGGACAATCCCAGGGTGGTGGCCAGAGGGCCGCTGACCGAGATGGCGCTGCCGCTGGTGTTGGTCAGAACGATATGGCCCTGATTGTCGACCGACGTCGAGAGGCCGGGGATGGCGCCATTAAGCTTGGAGACCAGATTGGCTACCGTCGTCTCGCCGGTATTGCCGGCGTAGAAGGTGTAGGAATTGGTGCCGTTGCTCACGGTCAGGCTGTCGCCGGACTTGATGTTGATCGGGTTCGAGGCCGAGGAATTGGCGGTGTAGGTATAAAGACCGCCATTCACCAGAGCGGTGCCGTCGGCGGCGGTGATGCTGGTCAGGTTGGGGACCGAGCCGGAAATGGTGAAGTTGGTTCCCGTGGTCAGATTCGCCAGGGAATTGGAATTGCCGGCCGACATGGTCATCTGGCCGAATTGGTTGAAGGCGAAGGACAGGGGGCCGGTGGTGGAATTGACGATATTGCCGCCCGAATAGGTGATGAAGGCGTTGCTGCCGGCGTTCGAGGTTTCGGTCAGGGCGACGCCCGCCAGATTGGTGGGGGCGTGGTTGAGGACCGTATAGGTGCCGTTATTGTTGTTGGTGCCGCCGATGGTGATGGTGCCCGACGCCGAGACGTCCTGATAGGCGGCGGCGTTGGTGGGCACGATGGTGCCGTCGTTGGGCACGAAGGAAACCGCGCCGGTATCCGTGCTGGTCAGGTTGGCGTTGAGCAGATCGCCCGGATTGGTGATCGGGTAGCTGACGGTGGAGCCGTTATAGGTCTGCTGGAACTGGGACAGGGACGAAAAGCCGAACTGCACCGGCTCGGTGGCGGTGCGGGCGCCAGAAAACAGATAGTCGCCGCCGATATTGGTATTCAGATAGGCGGCGATCGACATCATCGAATTGTAGGCTTCGTTCTGAATATTCTGGACGTTGCTCTGGTCCTTGGGATTGGTGGTCGCATAGGTGGTCAGGGACTGGGAAAACTGGTCGATGGTGGTCTGAATCGCGCTCATCGCCGTCGATTGGGTGCTGAGCTGCGTCTTCAGATAGGCCGAACTGTCGATGTATTGCTGCGTATTGGTCTTTTCGTTTTGCAGCGACAGGGCGGTATAGGCCTGGGTGGCGATACCCGAATAAACCGTCGAAACCAGCCCGGTGGCCACCTGGCTTTCGTTGGTGTTCAGCCGGTTCTGCAGCGTCGCCAACTGGCTCAGATAGATCTGGGTTTCAGCGTAATTGCCGATGCGCGTCGTCATGCGTCACCTTTTCCCGTCTCGAAACGGTCGATCGACCGGCCCATCCGGATTGCCTGCCGTACAATTCAAAACTTCGAATACGGAGCAAAATCCACGCCAATGCTCGAATGCCCCGGATTCCACGGGATCGGGGCGATCCGTCCGTCCGTCCGGGCAAATTTTGCCGGGCAAAATCTGCCGCTTCATCCCGTTTCCCGATCCTCGCGCTGGCGATGAGTGTGCCACAAATCCCGATAGACCGCCTCCAGATCGCGGGTGAATCCGGCGCAATCGAACAGGGGCGCCGTCTTCCGTCCGTTTTCCAGCCGATCGCGGATCGCGCGCAGCCGTGCCGGGTCGCCGGCCAATCGCAGCGCCAGGTCTTCGTATTCCGCTTCCGTCCGGGTGATCAGCTCGGGCAATCCCGCCGCCCGCAGCAGGCTGGCGGCGACCCGGCCGGCGAATCCGTCCCCCTGCCGGGTCAGTACCGGCAGGCCGACCCATAGGGCATCGCTGGCGGTGGTGTGGGCGTTGTAGGGCAGGGTGTCGAGAAACAGATCGGCGGCGGCATAGCGGGCGAGATGGTCGGCCAGAGCCAGGCGCGGCGCGAAGATCAGGCGGGCGGGATCGATTCCGCGGCGGGCGGTCTCGCGCCGCAGATTGACTGATACCGCCGGATTGGCGTCGAGCAGCCACAACACCGCGCCCGGAATGCGGCCCAACAGGCGCATCCAGATGTCGAAGATCGCCGGCCGGATCTTGAAGGCGTTGTTGAAACAGCAAAAAACGAAACCGTCGGCGGGCAGTCCGTACCGGCCCCGCTCCACGGCGCCCGCGGGAAGCGGCCGTCGGCTGTCGTTGGGCTGGTAGCAATGGGGCAGATGGATGATCCGCTCGCTATAGAAGGGCTGGCGATCATGGGGCAGGACGATCGGGTCGGCCAGAACGCCATCGATGAACGCCGCCCCCATGGTGCCGGGATAGCCGAGAAAGGCGAGCTGCACCGGCGCCGGCCGATGGGCGAAGATGGCGGTGCGCGCGTTCTGGGTATGGCCCTTGAGATCGATCAGGATGTCGATGCCGTCGTCCTGGATGCGCCGCGCGGCTTCGCTGGGGGACAGGGCGCGGATATCGACGAAATGATCGAATCCGGCCTCCAGGCGGCGGCGCATGGCGCTGTCATCGTCGGGTCCGAAGGAATAGGCGAACAGCTCGAAACGCTCGCGGTCGTGGCGTTCGAACACTTCCGCGGTCAGATAGGCGGTGGCGTGCTGGTGGAAATCGGCCGACGCGTATCCCAGCCGCAGGCGGCCGTCCGTCTCGCGCCGGGGGGCGGCGGGCAGGGGCGCCGCCGGCACGAACTGGGCGGACCAGTCGCGGGCGCAGGTCAACTGGTCGCCGGGCCCGGTGTCGAGGCCCAGCAGGGCCAAAGGCGGAACCTGGCCGGTACGGCGCCGCACCAGGGCCACCAGCGCGGCCTCGTCCTCGCGCCAGACGCTCCAGTCGCACATATGCTGGCGGAGGTGGACCAGCCCGACCACCGCCTCGGGCAGTTCGGGCGCCAGCTCAAGGGCGCGTCGGCAGGCCTCCAGGGCCTCGTCCATGCGGCCCTGTTCGCGCAGCGCGTTGCCGAGATTGGCATGGGCCTGGGCAAGGCCGGGCATCAGGCGGATGGCGGCGCCGAAAGCGGCGATGGCGTCCCCGGTCCGGCCCAGGCCCAGAAGGGCGAGGCCGAGATTGGACCGGGCCTCGCCATAGGCGGGGCGCAGCCGCACGGCGCGCAGGCACAGTTCGGCGGCTTCGTGGTGGCGTCCGCGCCGGATCAGGAGTCCGGCAAGATTGTTGAGCGCCTCGGGAAAGTCCGGCCGCAGGGTGGCCGCCCGGGTGAAGGCGGCGATGGCGTCGTCGCTCCGTCCGGCGGCGCCGAGAAGATTGCCGAAATTGAACCATGTCTCGGGGATTTGCGGACCCAGCCGGACCGCTTCGCCGGCATGAAACAGGGCCTCGTCCCGCCGGTCCGCCCCGTCCAGCACCAAAGCCAGATTGTGATGGGCGGCGACATGGTCGGGCCGCAGCGCCAAAGCCGCCCGGTAGGATCGGGCGGCCTGGTCGGTTTCTCCTCGTCCCTGGAACAGGACGCCCATATTGTACAAGGGTTCGCCATAGGCGGAATCGGCGGCGATCGCCCGGCCATAGGCGGCCAGCGCGCCGGCATGGTCGCCCCCGGCCGCCAGGATCGCCCCCAGATTGTTGTGGGCGACGGCGCAATCGGGCCAGCGTTCCAGAATTTGCGTATAGGTCCGGGTGGCGCCGGCATGGTCCCCCGCTTCCTGAAGCGCCCGGGCGCGGTCGATCAGGGCGTCGCGCCCGTCCGGCTCGACGGTCTTCGGCCGGGTGGCGGCGATGTCCGGGGGGGCGGCGTCCATGGACAGGCGCTCTTTCCTGGTCTTGGTCGAATCCGGCATCCGCTCAAACCCGGTCTTGCCGCCGGGGACATGTCCGCCACAACCGGCAACCACCCCGATCGGGGTCCAGGCCGCCCGGTTTTCAAGCGTCGAACGTTTGGCCGCGGCCTGCTTACGCCGTGATTTTCCCGTGGGCGTGCGGCGGCGTTATCGCCTGCTGGTGCTCGTAGACCAGCGCCTTACGCGACGGCACCTGGAACAATTGGGTGCCCGTGGCCTGGTTGCGGAACGACAGCACCGCCGCGCCGGTGGATTGGTCGACGCTGAGGATGGGGCTGATGAAGCCTTGCTGTGTCCGCTGTCCGCCGATGCCATTCGCGTTGGTGGTATTGGCATTGGCGGTGTTGGCATTGGCGGTGTTGGCATTGGCGGTGTTGGCATTGGCCGATTGCTGCCCGTTCGCCGCCTGCTGCTGGCCCGAGGCTTGCGCCGGAACGGGCGCGACCTCCTTCGGCGTGGGTACGCTTGGGCCGCCCAAAGGTTTGATGTCCATTCTAGCCTCCAAACCCGACTTGACCGGCTAGCTTGGCACGATTCAGGAAAAACTTCAAATCCCTTCGCCGCATCCCGCGGCCTGCCGCGGTTTCGGCGCTCGCAGCAGGGCGGTCAGGGCGTCGACGCTCATCGGCCGCCCGATCAGGTACCCCTGGGCCATGTCGCAGCCATGGGCCGTGAGGAAGGCCAGTTGCTCGTCGGTTTCCACGCCCTCGGCCACCACTTTCAGGCCCAACTCGTGGGCCATGACGATGATGGCCCGGGTGATGGCGACGTCGTCGATGTCGTCGGGTGTGCCGGAGATGAAGGCGCGGTCGATCTTGATGGTGTCGATGGGAAAGCGCTTGAGATAGGCCAACGATGAATAGCCCGTGCCGAAATCATCCACGGAAATGCCGAAATCCATGGCCTTGAGCCGGTGCAGGGTATCGATGGCCTGATCCGGGTGGCGCATCATCATCCCTTCGGTGATTTCCAGCTCGATGCCGTCGATCTTGCCGTACAGACGATGTTTGGTGGCCAATTGCGCCAGAAGACGCGGCAGGTCGGGGTCGTCGAGCTGGCGGGCCGACAGGTTCAGGGCGACGTTGGCCAGCGGTACGCCGTTCTCCTGCCACGTCTTGAACTGATGGAACACGGAATCGGCCACCCAGGTGCCGATATCCAGGATGATCTTCGATTCCTCGGCGATGGGGATGAATTCGGCCGGCGAAATCAATCCCAACACGGGGTGGTTCCAGCGGATCAGCGCTTCGGCGCTGACGATGCGCCCCGTGCGGATGTCGAATTTCGGCTGGTACAGCAACGTCAGCTCGTCGCGCTCCATCGCGTATTGGAGCTGGCCGGCGATTTCCATATGGCGATTGATCTGGGTGTCGATATCGCTGGTGAAAAAGCGGAAGACGCCGCCGCCCTGGTCCTTGGCCCGGTACATGGCGGCGTCGCCCCGTTTGAGCAAAGTGGCGGCGTCGGTGCCGTCGCGGGGGTAAAGGGCGATGCCGATGGACCCGCCCAGCAGCAATTCGCGACCGGCGATGGCATAGGGGGCGGCGATCGAGGTCAACAGGTTGCCGGCGATGACGGCGATTTCCTCGTCATGGGTGATTTCGGGCAGAAGGATGACGAATTCGTCGCCGCCCATGCGGGCGACGGTATCGATGTCGCGGACCCCGGCCACCAGCCGTTTGGCCACCTCCTTCAGCAACAGGTCGCCATATTCGTGGCCCAGGCTGTCATTGACGATCTTGAAGCGGTCGAGATCCAGGAACAACAGGGCCACATGCTGGTCCATGCGCGCCGCGTAGGCGATGGCCTGGGTCAGGCGGTCGCTCAAAAGATTGCGGTTGGGCAGACCGGTGAGATCGTCGTAATTGGCCAGATAGGTGAGACGGCGTTCATATTCCTTCTGGTCGGTGACGTCGCGCAGGCTGCACACCCGGCCGACGATATGCCCGTCCAGATATTGCGGCTGGCCGACCCGTTCGATCACGCGGCCGTCGATGGTCTCGATCAGATCGCGAAAGGCCGCCTCGGGGGTTTCGTACATCGCCCGGGTGTGGTCGGCGAAATCGGGGGCGTTGGCCACCTGGGACTGGATCAGCGTCATCAGGTCGTGACAGGTCTTCGCGCTCGTATCCTTGACCGGCGGCAGGCGCCAGAGGTCGGCGAACTTCTGATTGTAGCGTTCGATCTGTCCGGTCATGGAGGTGACGACGATGGCGTCGGCCGTGGCCTCGATGGTGGTTTCCAGCATCGACAGCGACAGGCTCAACTCGCGTTCCGCCTTCGCCCGCAAAATGGTGCTGCGCAGGGTGGCGATGCCGAAGGACAGATCGTCGGTCATTTCCTCCAGAAGATGCACCTCCATTTCGTCGAAGGCGTCGGGGCGTTCGGAATAGATGGTCAGGGCGCCGAACGTGTCTCCGGCGGCCTTCAGCGGGAACGAGGCGGTGGACCTGAATCCCAGATGCAGCGCCACTTCCCGCCACGGCGCCATGTTGGGGTCGGTGGCGACGTCGCGGCTGAATTGGGTTTGGCCGGTGCGAATGGCGCGTCCGGTGGGGCCGCGCCCGAATTCGTCGTCGGCCCATGTGATGGTGGCCCGCGTCAGATAATCGTCATCGAAGCCCCGTTGCGCCATGGGCGTGATCGATTTGGCCTCGTTGTCGCCCCGATAGCCGACCCAGGCCAGTTTATAACCGCCGGCTTCGACCACTTCGCGGCACATGGTGTCGAGAAGCTGCCGCTCGTCGGTACAATGCAGCATCGCGCGGTTGCCCCGCGACAGCATGGTCAGCGCCCGGTCGCGGCGTCGCAACGCCTCCTCGCGCAAATTGCGCTCGGTGACGTCGCGGATGATGGCGGTGACCGCTTTTTGTCCCTGGAAGGATTGCGGCCCCAGGGCGATTTCCACCGGCATGGTGGTGCCGTCGCGGCGTTGCCCGAAGATGGAGATGCCCAATCCCATGGGGCGCGGATGGGGCGTGTCGAAGAAGCGGCGCTGGTACGCAAGATGATTCGCCCGGAATTCCTTGGGAACCAGGGTTTCGATCTCCAGGCCGATCAGCTCGCCGGGGCCGTAACCGAACAAGGTTTCCGCCTGCCGGTTGGCGAAAATGATCCGCCCTTGCTCGGTGCCGACCAGGATGCCGTCCGGCGCGGTTTCCAGGGTGCCCTGGAACAGGCTGACGGCCTTGACGCGTTCCTCGTCCAGCGCGTCGATCCGTCCCGCCGCGTGCCACAGCAACGCCACGGTGAAGACGATGGCCGCCAGCACGATCAGGGACAGAACCGTCGTTTCCGGAAAAAGGCCCCAGCGGTGGGCCGATATATCCGCCAATCCCAGCAGCATCGGTCCCATGACGGCGAAGGGAAGCAGGTTGCGCAGCATCACGCTGCTGGCCCGGGCGGCCAGGATGCGGCGCACGACGCCCGGCCGGGGACGGGCGAGCAGGCTGCCCCCGGCCAGCAGCAGCAGGGACGCGGCGATGGCCGGCCGGGCGGTCAAGGGGGCGGTGCCGGTGAAGGGATTCTCGGTGAAGCCGACCGCCGTCAGGGTGTAAAGCAGGATGGTGATGGCGGCCAGCGCCAGCCAATTGCCGATCATGCGCCGTCCGACCGAGAGTCCGGCCAGCATCAGGGCCAGCCCGGTCAGCATCTGGCCGATCTCATCGCAGATCGACCATCCGGAAACGGGACCGGCCAACCGCACCGCCAGCGACGGCGCGTTGGTCGGCAACAGGGCCAGCTTGATGGCGGCGACGATCGCCACCACCGCCGCCAAGGCGCGTCCCAGAAACGGCGCCCATCCGTGCCTCGTCAGCAGATACAGGGCCAGCCCGCCCGCCATCAGGGACAGCGACACTTCGGTGTGCGCCCATGAAGCCGGCAGGGTGGCCGCGCCCACCGCCAGCGCCCCCATCGCGATCCATCGGGTGACGCGTTTCAGGGCGCGATCATCATACGAAAAATGGGCGTCATCCATGGGCGAGCCTAGCCTGAGGGGACCCGCCTGACGTGAGCGCTCCGTCGGGCGGGGCGTGCCGGGGTGAAACGGACCCCGTTTCCTTATGGGTAAAAATGCACAACTTCCATGAGGATAACAGCCATCGTTTGGTCTTGAAACCATAGGGTAAGCGCAAAATCCTCTTTGCGGCGACATTCCGATTTGCGGCGACGTTCCGAAAAAATGCGCGGTGACAGCTTCCGCTTGCGCGTTCCGCCGCTTGACCGCTTTCCCGCGGGGAGCGAGGCTTTCCGGCGTTCAAGTCATCTTCGGGGTGAAATCCAATGACCGATCAGCCTGGGGCCGAGGCCGCCCGGATTCTCGATATTCTGCGGTCCGTGAAAACCATCGCCGTGGTCGGGGCCAGCGCCCGGCCCGAGCGTCCCAGCGCCATCGTCATGGCGTTTCTGCAACGTCACGGCTATCGCTGCATACCGGTCAATCCCGGTTTGGCCGGGCAGACCCTGCTGGGCGAAGTGGTCTATCCCGATCTCAGGGCGATTCCGGTGCCGGTGGACATGGTGGACATCTTCCGCAACGCCGAGGCGGCCGGCCCCATCGCCGACGAAGCGGTGGCCATCGGCGCCCGCGTGGTGTGGATGCAATTGGGCATCGTCAATGAGGACGCCGCCGCGCGCGCCCGCGCCGCCGGTCTGGCGGTGGTCATGGATCACTGCCCCAAAATCGAACTGGAGCGCGCATCCGCCGGGCGGTGAGCCCGGTTCATGTCCGTTCGGCCGGATGATGGTGGTGGTCGCCGTCGCCGAAGCCCTTGCCGTCGTCGCGCAGCCAGATATAGAGCGCCGGGATCACCAGCAGGGTCAGCAGGGTCGACGAGGCCAGGCCGAACACCAGACTGATGGCCAGCCCCTGGAAGATCGGGTCCGTCAGGATGAAGGCGGCGCCGATCATCGCGGCGGCGGCGGTCAGGACGATGGGCTTGATGCGGGTGGCGCCCGATTCCAGCAGAGCCTGGCGCAGGGTCGCGCCGTCCGCCAGGCGGTGGCGGATGAAATCCACCAGCAGGATCGAATTGCGCACGATGATGCCGGCGAGCGCGATGAAGCCGATCATCGACGTGGCGGTGAAGGGGGCGCCGAACAGCATGTGGCCGATGACGATGCCGATCAGGGTCAGCGGCACCGGCACCATGATCACCAGGGGCAGGCGGAAGCTGCCGAACTGGGCCACCACCAGCAGATAGATGGCGAGCAGGGCCACGGCGAAGGCCGCCCCCATGTCGCGGAAGGTGACGTAGGTGACTTCCCACTCGCCGTCCCACAACAGCGAGGGATGGGATTCGTTCACCGGCTGGCCGTGAAAGCGGATGGTGATCGGCACCTTCATCTTCGCCAGTTCGTGATCCACCGCCAGCATGCCGTAGATGGGCGCGTCCAGGCGCCCGATCATCGAGCCGGTGACCATTTCGGCGAAATGGCCGTCGCGGCGATAGATCGGAAAGGATTCCGGTTCGGTGGCGATATGGACCACGTCGCCCAGTTCGACGGTGCCGTTCCGGGCCGGCACCGGGGTATCGGCCAGCAATTGGCCCAGATGCAGGTCCGAACGGGGCAGGCCGATGACGATGGGTTTGGGCGTGGCGCCCTTGCCGCGCAGGGAATAGCCCACTTGCGTCTGGCCCATCAGGGCGGCGATGGTGTCGTAGACCGCCTTTTGCTTGACCCCGAAAAATTCCAGCCGGTCCTCGTCGATGGACACCCGCAGCCGTTTGGCCGGCTGCGACAGGGTGTCGTCGATATCGACGATATAGGGGATCTTGGTGAAGGCTTCGCGCACCTTTCGGGCCATGGCCCGGCGAACGGCGGCGTTGGGGCCGTAGATTTCCGCCAGCAGGCTGGCCAGGACCGGCGGACCGGCCGGGTCCTCGACGACCTTCAGCGCGGTGCCTTTGGGCATCGGCAGGCCGGCCAGCAGGCGGCGGACCTGAAGCGCGATGGCGTGGCTGGTGCGGTCGCGCTGGTGCCGGTTGAGAAGGTTGATCTCAAGCTGGCCCTGATCGGGCTGGTCGCGCAGATAATAATGCCGCACCAGCCCGTTGAAATCGAACGGGGCGGCGGTGCCGGCATAAAGCTGCATCGAAGTTATTTCGGGAATGACCTCCAGCCGGCGGGCGGCGGCGGCCAGCACCCGTTCGGTATCCTCCAGCGTGCTGCCGCGCGGCAGGTCCGCCACCAATTGCAGATTGGATTTGTTGTCGAAGGGCAGCAGCTTCACCGTGATCCCTTCCAGCGGGAACATGGCGATGGCCGCCAGGGTCGCCAGGGTCACCCCCGCCAGCAGCATCTTCGAACGTCGCCGGCTGGCCAGAATCGGGCGCGCCAGCCGGGCGTAGAGCACGCCCAGCGCGTTGGCGCCGTGCCCGTGGGTGTGGCCGCGCCCGTGGCTGCGGGCGGCGCGGCCGCCGGCCACCTTCAGCAACAGCCACGGCGTGATGGTCACGGCGATGAAAAAGGAGAAAACCATCGCCGACGAGGCGTTGGCGGGAATGGGACTCATATAAGGCCCCATCAGCCCGCTGACGAACATCATCGGCAACAGGGCGGCGATGATGGTCATGGTGGCGATGACGGTGGGATTGCCGACCTCGGCCACCGCCTCGATCGCCACCTGGACGATGTCGGCGCTGCGATTCATGCGCCAGTGGCGGACGATGTTCTCCACCACGACGATGGCGTCGTCCACCAGGATGCCGATGGAAAAGATCAGGGCGAACAGGCTGACCCGGTTCAAGGTGTAGCCCATCAGCCAGGACGCGAACAAAGTCAGCAGAACGGTGGTGGGCACCACCACGGCCACCACCACCCCTTCGCGCCAGCCCAGCGCCCAGGTGATCAGCACCACGATCGACACCGTGGCCAGGAACAGGTGGAACAGAAGCTCGTTGGCCTTGTCCGACGCGGTGGCGCCGTAATTGCGGGTCACCGAGACGGTGACGTCCGGCGGGATCAGGCGGCCCTTCAGGGTCCCCAGGCGCTGGAGGATTTGATCGGCCACCACCACCGCGTTCGATCCGCCGCGTTTGGCGATGGCCAGACTGACGGAGGGCAGGCGGGTCAGCTTGCCGTCCTTGCCCTTGACGAACGACCAGGTCTGGTGCTGGGTGGGCGCGCCGCCGACGATGATCCGCGCCACGTCCTTGATATAGACCGGCCGTCCGTCGCTGGTGGTCAGCAGCAGGTTGCCGATGTCGGGGATGCCGATCAGGGTCTGGCCCGCCACCACCGGCAAATCCTTGCCGTGATGGTAGATCGACCCCACCAGGAATTCGCGGTTGGCCTCTTTGACCCGTTCGACCAGCTGGTTCAGGGTGACGCCGTACAGGGCCAGCGCCTCCGGGTCGGGTTCGACCCGGATTTCCTCGGGCCGTCCGCCGACGATGTAGGAAATCCCCACATTATCGACCTTGACCAGTTCGTGCTGAAGCTGTTGGGCCAGGGCGTACAGGGACGTGTCGGTCCAATGGCCGGCGGCCTTGGGCGTGGGCGTCAGGGTCAGGACCAGGATGGCGACGTCGTTGATTCCGCGCCCGACGATCAGGGGTTCGGGAATGCCGGTGGGCATCTCGTCGCGATGGGCGGCCAACTGGTCGCGGACCCGGAGCACGGCGGCGTCCTCGCTGGTGCCCACCTTGAACCGGGCGGTGACCACCACCTGATCGTCCTGGGTTTCGGAATAGACGTGTTTGACCTGCTTGATGCCCTTGACGATGTCTTCCAGCGGCTTGGTCACCAATTGCACCACGTCCGGCGCCTTCAGCCCGTTGGCCCGGACCATGATGTCCACCATCGGCACCTTGATCTGGGGGTCCTCCTCGCGCGGCAGCTTGTTCAGGGCGACCAGCCCGATGGCCAACGCCGCCAGCAGCAGCAGCGGCGTCAAGGGCGAGCGGATGAAAGTCTTGGTGATGGTCCCCGAGATGCCCAGCTTCATGGCGTCACCACTCGATCACGTCGCCGTTATGCAGGCCCGCCAGCACCTCGACCCCATCCTTGTCGATCTGGCCCAATTGCACCACCACCGGGCCGACCCCCTTCACGGTGACGAAATCGATGCCGAAGCGGCGGTGGACGGCCGCCTTGGGAATGACGATGGTGCGGCGCTTGCCGGTGGAGACGTGGACCAGCACCCGTTCGCCGACGAAATAATTGCCCAGGCCCGGCACTTTGACGTCGGCGATCACCCGTCCGTTCTGAATCAGCGGATAGACCTTTTCGACCACGCCGTCGCGCGGGGTGGTGTCGGTGATGGCCAGGGCCCTGCGCCCCACCAGCACGGTATCGCCGGTCTTGATCGAACGCGCCTGGCGTTCGGGCAGACGGATGCGCAGCACGTAATTCTCGACGGCGATGGTGGCGATGGGTTCGCCCGGCATGACCACCGTGCCTTCGGTCACCCACACCTTCAGCACCCGTCCGTTGTCGGGGGCGAGCACCGCGCCCTCGCCGGCATGTTCGGTCAGCACCCCCCGTTCGGCCTCCAGCGCCGTCACCGCCCGTTTCGCCACCTGCAACTGGGTGCGCGCGGCGTCCAGACGCGACCGGGTGCCGGCACCCTTGGCCACCAGTTGGGCGGCGCGGCCGTATTCGGTGGCGGCCAACTGGCGCTGGGCTTCGGCCGCGGCGATGCGGGCGTCGATCTCGGCGACCTGGATGGCGATCTTGGCGTCGGTGACCATGGCGATGCGCTGGCCGGCCTTGACCTCCTGGCCCTCGGTGACGTCGAGATCGGCCACCGTTCCCGAAAGGCGCGCCCGCGCGTTGGTTTCGTGAACGCTTTCCACCGTTCCGAACACCGCCTTGAGATCGTCGATCATGCGGGGATGGATCACCATCTCGGCGGCCTCGGCCCCATGCGGGCCGATGGCGGCCAGTCCGAGTCCAAGCATGAGCAGAAAAACGAAACGGCGCATCGGGCGACTCCGGAGGATGAGCTTGACAGATATATTAGATATTACTAATTATCAAGACGGCTCCCACCGCCCTATGATCGCACAGAAAGGACCCGCGATGAGCATCGACCGTTTCGTTATGGCCTTTGCCGGCGCCGTGATCCTGATCAGTCTGGCGCTGGCCCAGTTCGGTTCACCCTATTGGCTGTGGATAACCGCTTTCGTCGGCGCCAACATGTTGCAGGCCTCCTTTACCGGATTCTGCCCTTTGGCCCTGATTCTCAAGAAGGTCGGGGTCAAGCCGGGATGCGCATTCGACTAAATCAAGAGTAATCGTTGCCTTTTGGCCACAGGGTGGCTGGAAAGCGGCTGCGCGAGCATTGGTAGTAGTATAATACCCCCTGCGCCGTCTGACATTTCGTATAGTCCTCCCCCAGCGGCCCGAACGGGCGGATCAAGGGAGGATTTATCATGTCTCATAGAGGGTGGAAGGCGGCGGCCGGCGTGGCTGGTCTTGCTGTCTCCGTCGGTTTGGCCATGCCGGCCCACGCGACCAACGGCTACTTCTCGAACGGCTACGACGCCCAGTCGATCGGTATGGCCGGCGCCGGCTTGACCCTGTCGCAGAGCGCGACCTCGGCCACCCTCAACCCGGCCCTGGGCGAAGGCGAAGGCGATTCCATCGGCGGTTGCTTCACCGCGTTCCGGCCGTTGCGCAAGGCCAATGTCGGCGCGGGCCACCTCACGGGTAATTATGCGGGCTATGACGTGAACGAGGGTCAGTTCACCAGCAAGCGGAACTTCTTCCCGATCCCGTGCTTCGGCTACAACCACGTGCTGGACGCCAAGTCGTCCCTGGGCGTTCTGATGTATGCCAATGGCGGCATGGACACCCATTACGCCGTTGATCCGTTCAGGGCTCAGGGCACCGTCGGCGCTACCGGCGTCGATCTGGCGCAGGCCTTCCTGTCGGTCAACTATGCCCGCAAGATCGGCGGCGGTCTGACCCTGGGCGTGGCGCCGGTCCTGGCGGTTCAGCGGTTCGAGGCGATGGGCCTGCAGGGATTCGCGAACAGCACGGCGTCCCAGTATCCTAACAACGTCACCAACAACGGCTATTCCTATTCCTACGGCGGCGGCTTCAAGGTCGGCGCGACCTATCAGCCGATCAATTGGCTGAAGCTGGCGGTCGCCTACCAGTCCCAGATGTGGATGACCCGGTTCGGCAAATATGCCGGCCTGTTCGCCGGCGGCGGCGCTTTCGACATTCCGGCGTCGGTCAGCGAAGGCATCGATATCAAGCCGATCCCGGCCGTGGACGTCCTGTTGGAAGAGCAGCACATCTTCTACAGCCAGATTCCGGCCATCGCCAACGGGTATACGACCGCCGCGCAACTGGGTTCGGCCGCCGGATCGGGCTTCGGCTGGAAGGACATGGACGTCTGGCGTGTCGCCCTGCAGTGGAAGGCGACGCCGAAGATCACCCTGCGTACCGGCTACAGCCACGCCACCCCGTTCACCAACGGCCAGGGCGATGCCGAGTTCAACATCCTGGCTCCGGCCACCATCCGGAACCATGTCGCCGTCGGCGGCGATTACCAGTTCACCAAGCACTGGACCGGCACCGTCGCCTATCAGCACGCGTTCAACGCTTCGTTGAGCGGCTACAACCCGAACGACACGGCCCAGCCGATCGCTCTGAACATGAGCGAAGACCTCGTTTCGTTCGGCGTGAACTACAAGTGGTAATGGTGATCGCGCGGTCTTGACGGACCGCGCGACCCTGAACCGGCCGGGGGCCGGATCGGGGAAAACGGCAGGCCGCACCGGGGGGGGAGGCCTGCCGTTTTTCATTGGACTGTCGGAAGCGGGGGCGATAATGGGAGATTTGCGCGCGCGTAGTTCAAGGATACTACCCGGGCGCCCGCCAAAGCCCATAGGATGCCTCCATATTAGGCTTTGCTGATGCGAGCCGGGCACTTTTCGGAGATTGGACGCTATGGCTAATGCCAAACGCATGTCGATAATCGTCACCAAGGGTACGCTGGACTGGGCCTATCCGCCCTTCATCCTGGCGACCACCGCGGCCGCCATGGGCCTCGACGTGACGTTGTTCTTCACCTTCTACGGGCTGGCGCTGCTCAAGAAGGATCTGAACCTCAAGATCACCACGCTGGGCAACGCCGCCATGGAAATGCCGATGATGGGCGGGCACATGGTGATGCCCAATCTGCTGGGCGCGATGCCGGGCATGGATTCCATGGCCACCTCGATGATGAAGAACCTCATCAAGAAGAAGGGCGTGGCCTCGATCGAGGAATTGCGCGAGATGGCGGTCGAAGCCGAGGTTCGGATGCTGGCCTGCCAGATGACCCTCGACCTGTTCGAGTACAAGCGCGAAGATCTGATCGACGGCATCGAATATGTCGGCGCCGCCAGCTATATCGAGACCGCGACCCAGTCCGAGATCAACCTGTACATCTGACCCGGCGCACGGGTCGGGGCGGGATGAACGCGTTCCGGTGATCTGGAGCGGCGCGCTTCGCGCCGCTCCGGCGAGCGTTGAGCGAGCGGCCAAGCGGCCGGACGGCCGCGCCCGGCGAGGGCTGATACACAAGCTCGGCTGCGTATCGTTGCTTGAACCGGATCGTGCCGTTGCGGCACGATCCGGTTTCGCTTTCGGCGCTGGTATGGACACAGCCAGACGTCCGCCGTCCAAACACCGTGTTTTCAGTTTGTTGTCGTCATGGCCGGGCTTGTCCCGGCCATCCACGCCGTGCCGCCGGCATGGTGCGGGGGGACCCGCGTGGATCCTCGGGCCAAACCCGAGGATGACGGGCTACCGGATTTCAGGGCTGCGGATTGGCCAAAACCCCGTCGGGAGCGGGGGCGTCGATATGGGTGCGGCCGTTCCCGATCCGCACCCGGCCCTCGGCCAGCAGTTTCAGGGCCAAAGGATACAGGCGGTGTTCCTGGATCAGGACCCGCGCCGCCAAAGCGTCGGCATCGTCGCCGTCCAGCACCGGCACGGCGGCCTGGGCCAGGATCGGGCCGGCATCGAGGTCGGGCACCACCAGATGGACGGTGCAGCCGTGCAGCTTCACCCCCTCGGCCAGAGCGCGGGCGTGGGTGTCCAATCCCTTGAAGGCGGGCAGCAAGGCGGGATGGACGTTGATCATGCGTCCCCGCCAGCCCTCGACGAAACCGGGAGTCAGAATGCGCATGAATCCGGCCAGACAGACGATGTCGATGCCGGCCTCGCGCAGGGCGCGGTCCAGCGCCGCGTCGAAATCCTCGCGGCTGGGGAAATCCCGATGGGGGATGGTGCGGGTGGCCACGCCCGCCCGTTCCGCCCGCGCCAGGGCCGGGGCGTCGGCGACGTTGGCGATCACCAGGGCGATTTCGGCCGGGAAGGCGGAGTCGGCGCAGGCGTCGAGCAGGGCCTGCAGATTGCTGCCCCGGCCCGAAACCAGCACGCCCACCCGTTTGCGGACCATGGTCAGAAGGCCAGACCGTTCACCCGGCATTGCGGTTCGTCGCCGCTCCGCGGCCGGATGGAGCCGATCACCTGGGCGGTTTCGCCCTGCTGGCCCAGGGTATGGAACAGTTCGATGACGTTTTCCGGCGCCGTCACCGCCACCATGCCGATACCGCAATTGAAGGTGCGGGCCATTTCCTGGGGCGCCACGTTTCCTTCGCGGGCCAGCCACGAGAAGATCGGCGGCATCGGCCAGCCGCCGGCATCGATCTCGGCCACGGCGTCGGCGGGCAGAACCCGGGGCACGTTGCCGACCAGACCGCCGCCGGTGATATGGGCCAGGGCCTTGATCGCGCCACTTTTCACCAAAGGCAGAACGCCCCGCACATAGATGCGGGTGGGGGCCAGCAGGGCCTCGCCCAGGCTCACGGTGTTGTCGAACGGCGCCGGCCGGCCATAGGACAGGCCCCGGTCGGCGACGATGCGGCGCGCCAGCGAGAAGCCGTTGGAATGAAGCCCGGTGGAATTGATGCCCAGAACCACGTCGCCGGCGCGGATGTCGCCGGTGGGCAACAGATGGCCGCGTTCGGCGGCGCCCACCGCGAAACCGGCGAGATCGTAATCGTCGCCGGCGTAAAGGCCCGGCATTTCCGCGGTTTCGCCGCCCACCAGGGCGCAGCCCGCCTGACGGCAGCCCAAAGCGATGCCGGCGATGATGTCCTTGGCCGCGGCCACGTCCAGATGGCCGGTGGCGAAGTAATCCAGAAAGAACAAGGGCTCGGCGCCCTGGGCCAGCAGATCGTTGACGCACATGGCCACCAGATCGATGCCGACCGTATCGTGCCGTCCGGCGTCGATGGCGACCTTGAGCTTGGTGCCGACGCCATCGGTGGTCGAAACCAGGATCGGATCGACGAAACCGGCTTCCTTCAGGTCGAACAGGGCGCCGTAGCCGCCCAGCCCGGCACCGGTGCCGCGCCGCGCGGTGGCTTTCGCCAGGGGTTTGATGGCCTCGACCAGGGCGTCGCCGGCATCGATATCGACGCCCGCGTCCCGGTAGGTCAGGGGTTTGTCATGGGGCGAAATGGCAAGCCTCGCAAAGTAAGGAGGATCGGCCGGGTTCGAAAATTCGGTCCGGCAAGAGCGATCCGGGCATGGAGTTCAGTCTTTGGAACAGGGTCCGGTTTTGAATGGGGTTTTCCCGGAACCGGCCTGTGCTAGAGTACGCGCAGCCCGGGTAGGGCTGCACCCGGATCGGGTAGGCCAAACATACTCCAACCCCGGTGGTTTGCAATGTCTTCTCGCCGTTTCGCCGGTCTCTTCGTCCTGATGGTTTTCGCCCTGTTCCTGGCCCGTGCCGGGCGGGCCGAGACCGCCAACCCCTTTACCGTCGCGGACGTCAAGGTGGACGTGACCGCGGCCAGCGCCAGCGCCGCCAAAAAGCAGGCCCTCGCCGAAGGACAGCGCCGGGCCTTCACCCGTTTGCTGCATCGCCTGACCTTGCCCGCCGACTATGCGCGCCTGCCCCAGGTGGACGGGGTCGATTACGTGCAGGATTACCAGATCGAGCGCGAGCAGGCCTCTTCCGTGCGCTATATCGCCACCATGAGCGTGCAGTTCGACGGCAACGCGGTGACGGCGCTGTTGACCAAGGCCGATATTCCCTTCACCACCGCCGCCGCGCCGCCGTTGGTGGTGCTGCCGGTTCTGACCTCGGCCGGGATGACGGTGTTGTGGGACGATCCCAATCCGTGGCGCGACGCCTGGGCCGATCTCGCCCCGGCCGCGGCCGGGGGCGTGGTGCCGATCGACGTGCCGCCGGGCGATCTGTCCGACGTCCGCACGGTGACCGCCGCCCAGGCCCTGGCGGACGATACCCAGGCCCTGTCGGCCGAGGGCGCCCGCTTCAATTCCGCCAACGTGCTGGTGGCCGCCGCCACCCTGTCGGCGGACGGAACCCGTCTGGACGTGACCCTGTCCGGGGCGACCGGTCTGACCCTGCCCTTCACCACCATTTCCTACACGAAAAAAAGCGGGGAAACCGCCGCCCGGATGATGAGCCGGGCGGCGGCCGACATCACCCGATCCATCGATACCGCGTTCAAGCAGACCGCCATGGGCGCGGCGACGCAGCCGACCACGCCGCTTTCGGCCATCGTGCCCTTGACCGGCCTGTCCGACTGGCTGGCGGTGCGGACCCGGCTGGCGCGGGTGGCGACCATCCGCTCCTACGACGTGGTGTCCCTGTCGCGGTCCGAGGCCGCCCTGATCCTGAACGTGACCGGCGATCAGACCAAGGCCAAGGCCGCCTTGGCCGATGCCGGCCTCGATCTCCAATGGAGCGGCAGCTATTGGACCATGAGCGTGGCGGCCGGCCAATAATGGAACCGGCCCGGTCCGGGATGGCGAGGGTGCGATGACGTCGGCGCAAAGGCTGCGGTTCTGGCTGATCGGTTTCGCGGCCTTCGCCGTTCTGCTTTATGTGCTGCGGGGCGTGCTGCTGCCGTTCGTCGCCGGCATGGCCATCGCCTATTTCCTCGATCCCGTGGCCGGGCGCCTGGAACGGATGGGGCTGTCGCGGCTGATGGCCACCACCCTCATCACCCTGGTCTTCTTTCTGTTCCTGGTGGTGGCCGGCGTGTTGCTGGTGCCGGTGATCCAGAATCAGGTGGTCCGTTTCGCCACCCATGTTCCCGAATACGTCAATGCGGTGATTCACCAGCTTTCGCCGTTGATCCATGACGTGATGAAGCGGCTCAATGTCGGCGATATTCAAAATCTCCGCTCGTCGGCGAGCGGCTATGCCGGCACGGTCGTCAGCTGGCTGCTGGGCGTGCTCCGCCATGTGCTGACCGGCGGTCTGGCGGTGGTCAATGTGCTGTCGCTGCTGTTCATCACCCCCGTGGTCACCTTTTATTTCCTGCGCGACTGGCATCATCTGGTGGATCGGATGAATGCCTGGCTGCCCCGCGCCGATGCCGAGACCATCCGCGAACAATTTCGCGAGATCGATCGTACCCTGGCCGGCTTCGTGCGCGGTCAGGCCATCGTCTGTCTGGTGTTGGGCACCATCTATGCCATCGGCCTGACGGTGGTGGGCGTCGATCTCGGCCTGCTGATCGGCCTGGGCGCCGGGCTGCTGTCCTTCATTCCCTATTTCGGCACCTTGAGCGGTCTGGTGGTGGCGGTGGCGGTGGCCTTCGCCCAGACCGGAGACTGGCCCCTGCCGGCGATGGCGGTCGCGGTCTTCGTCGTCGGCAGCCAGATCGAAGGCAATTTCCTGACGCCGAAGCTGGTGGGCGATCGCATCTGCCTGCATCCGGTCTGGATCATGTTCGCTCTTCTGGCCGGCGGCGCTTTGGTGGGGTTCGTCGGCATCCTGCTGGCGGTGCCGGTGGCCGCCGTCGCCGGCGTGCTGGTCCGCTTCGCTCTCAAACGCTATCTCGCCAGTTCCCTGTACGAGGGGCCGCTGGAGCGCGATGACATTGGCGCGACCCGCTCGCGGGGCAACCCAATGTCTGAATCGCCCTCCAATCCGGCTCCCGAACCGTGACGGGCGCGCAATTGCCCCTGGATCTCGGCCATCGTCCGGCGTTCGGGCGCGAAGATTTCCTGGTGGCCCCCTGCAATGCGGAAGCGGTGGTCTGGCTGGATCGCTGGCCCGATTGGAACGCGCCGGGATTGGCCTTGTTCGGTCCGCCGGGCAGCGGCAAAAGCCATCTTCTCGCCGCCTTCGCCGCCATCGAGGGGGCGCGGCCGATAGTCGCCGCCGCTCTTGACGAGGCCATGGTGCCCGCGCTTGTGGACGGCCGGCGCCTGATCGTCCTCGACGATCTGGACGGCCTGATCAGCGAAACGGCCCTGTTCCACCTGTTCAATCTGGCCCGCGCCGGCGGTTGCGCCCTGGTGATGGCCGGGTCGAAGCCGCCGGCGCGGATGGAATTCCGTCTGCCCGATCTCGCTTCGCGCCTGAAAATCCTGCCGGCGGTGGGGATCGGCCTGCCCGACGATTCCCTACTGGCGGCGGTGATGGTCAAGCAATTCGCCGACCGCCAGATCCCGGTGGGCGAAGAGGTGGTGGCCTATCTGATCGGTCGCGTCGAACGCAGTTTTGCCGCCATCCGCCGGGTGGTGGCGGAACTCGACCGCCGCTCCCTGGCCGAACGGCGGCCGATCACCGTGCCTTTGGCCCGCGCGGTGCTGGAAGAGATGAGGGATTAATCCTCGTCGCCCTCGTCATCGTCGTCGGCGCCTCCGGCCAGCGCCTTGCCGACGATTTCGCCGACATCGCGCGACAGGCCGGGACGGGCGCCGATCCGCGCCAGGGCGTCCCGCATCAAATTCTGGCGGGTTTCGTCGTAGCGGCGCCAGCGGATCAGCGGGCGGATCATGCGGGCGGCGACCTGGGGGTTGGCGGCGTCCAGCGCCATCACCTGTTCGGTCAGAAACGCGTAGCCGGCGCCGTCCCGGCGATGGAAATGGACCTGATTGCCGGCGAAACCGCCGATCAGGGCATAGACCTTGTTGGGTTCGCTGAAATCGAAGGCGGGATGGGTGGTGAGCGCGCGCACCCGGTCGAGCACGTCCTTCCAATCGGCCCGGGCCTGCAGACCCAGCCATTTGTTGACCACCAGCTTTTCGTGGCGCCAATCCTGATAGAACCGCTCCAGCGCCGCCTCGGCCGCGCCGGGACCGTGTTCCATCAGCGCGTCCAGGGCCGACAGGCGGTCGCTCATGCAGGTGGCGGTGGCGAACTGGGCCTCGGCCAGGTCGCGGGTCTCGGCATCGTTCAGTTCGGCCAGGATTTCCAGCGCCATGTTGCGCATCTCGCGGCGGCCGATGGCGTCGGGCGTCAACAGATGGCCCGATCCCGGCGCCGCCGCCAGGGCGTGGTACAAAGCCAGCAATTCGGCCCGGTAGCGCCGCGCCAGGGCGCCATGAACGAATTTGCGGGCGGCATGGATGCCGTCCACGTCGATCACCGCCATGCGCTCGCCCAGGACCGTCGGCCCCGGCAGGGACAGGGCCTCGGCGGCGAAGGCGGGATCGTGGGGCGCATCGGCGAGCAAGCGGCCCCAGGCGGTGGCGAACCCCTCGTCGAGGGTCAAGGTCGTGCCCGCCGCCCGGTCGGCCACCAGCCCCAGCAGGGCGCGGGTGGCCAGGATCTGGCCGGCTTCCCAGCGATTGAAGGCGTCGCTGTCTTCGGCCATCAGGAAGGCGAGGTCTTCGTCCGCCAGCGGGGCTTCGACGATGGCCGGCGCTGAAAAGCCGCGCAGCAGCGACGGCACCACCGGCTGGTCGATATTCTCGAACACGAAGGTCTGACTGGCTTCGGTGAGATCGAGAGTGCGGGTGGTCGCCCCTCCCGGCTCATTGTCGCCGGCAAGGGTCAGGGGCGCGTCGCCGCCGCTCCGTTTCACCAGCCCCACCGCCACCGGAATGTGCAAAGGTTGCGGCGCCGGCAGGCCTTCGGTGGGCGGAATGGTCTGGGACAGGGTCAGGGACAGGCGGCGCGCGGCGGCGTCGAAGCGCCAGTCGGCGGCGATGCGCGGCGTGCCGGCCTGGGAATACCAGCGGCGGAACTGGCCGAGATCGCGGCCCGACGCCTCCTCCATGGCGGCGACGAAATCCTCGCAGGTCACCGCCTGGCCGTCATGGCGGCCGATATAAAGGTCCATGCCCTTGCGAAAGGCCGCCGCGCCGATCAGGGTGTGGATCATGCGGATCACCTCGGCGCCCTTCTCATAGACCGTCGCCGTATAGAAGTTGTTGATCTCGATATAGGATTCGGGGCGGATGGGGTGGGCCATCGGCCCGTTATCCTCGGGGAACTGGGCGGCGCGCAGGGCCTGGACGTCGGTGATGCGCTGAAGGGCGACGCTGTTCATGTCGCCCGAGAATTGCTGATCGCGGAACACGGTCAGCCCTTCCTTCAGGGTCAGTTGGAACCAGTCGCGGCAGGTCACGCGGTTGCCGGTCCAATTGTGGAAATATTCGTGGGCGATCACCGATTCGATGCCGAGGAAATCGTCGTCGGTGGCGGTCTCGGGCTTGGCCAGCACGTATTTGCTGTTGAAGATGTTGAGGCTCTTGTTCTCCATCGCCCCCATGTTGAAATGGGACACGGCGACGACGTTGAAGATGTCGAGATCGTATTCCAGCCCGAACACCGCCTCGTCCCAGGCCATGGCCTTCAGCAGCGACGCCACCGCGTGGCCGGTCTGGTCCTCGTTACCGGGCTCGACCCAGAAATTGACCGCGACCCGCCGGCCCGACCGGGTGACGAAGCGGTCTTCGACCAGG
Source organism: Pseudomonadota bacterium (assembly GCA_021848545.1). Taxonomy (GTDB): domain Bacteria; phylum Pseudomonadota; class Alphaproteobacteria; order Rhodospirillales; family Magnetospirillaceae; genus JAJZUL01. The sequence goes on along the minus strand of JAJZUL010000009.1, from coordinate 12,067 downwards.
GCGAGATCGCCGGCCACCAGGGCGAACAGATAGGACGGCTTGGGGAAGGGGTCATCCCACGCCACCCGATGACGGCCATCGGCGCATTCCTCGACCGCGACCCGGTTGCCGTTGGACAGAAGGATCGGATAGGTGGCCTTGTCGGCCTCGATGGCCACCCGGAACCGGGCCATCACGTCGGGGCGGTCGGGATACCAGGTGATGCGGCGGAAGCCTTCGGCCTCGCATTGGGTGCACAGCATGCTTCCCGAGCGGTACAGGCCGGACAGGGCGGTGTTGGTGTAGGGATCGATCTCGACCGTGGTTTCCAGGATGAAAGGCGCGTCCGGCACGGTCTCGACGATCAGGCGGGTGGCCTCGATCCGGCAGCGGTCGGCCGCCAGCGGGGCGCCATCGAGATGGACCGATCGGGTGACCAGATGTTCGCCGTCCAGCACCAGCGGGCCGCCGTCCGGGCGGTCGGGATTGCGGCGCATCGCCAGCCGCGCCCGCACTCCGACTTTTTCCGCGTCGATATCGAACGTCAGATCGACGCTGTCGACCAGAAAGGCCGGGGGCAGGTAGTCGCGGCGCAAAACGGGCTGGGACTGGTCGGTCATGGGGGCTCCGGTAACGGTGGGGGCTGGACCAAAGATGGGGTTGGCGGCATCGACCGCAAAGTGTCCCCATGGACGAGGTCGGGGGTCGCGGTCTTGTCATGTCGCTATGCGGCAAAGTCAGGCAGAATGACCTTCTATTCGGTCGCATGTCCATCGGAGGCTTGGCTCATGAGCACCATATCTTCGATCACCGCCCAGGAAATTCTCGATTCGCGCGGCAATCCCACGGTGCGCGTCCATCTGGAACTGGATAACGGCGTTCTGGTGTCGTCCTCGGTCCCCTCGGGGGCTTCGACCGGCCAGAACGAGGCGGTGGAACTGCGCGATGGCGATAAGACCCGTTTCGGCGGCAAGGGCGTGTTGCAGGCGGTGGCCAACGTCAATGAAACCATCGCCCCCCGGCTGTTGGGATTGGACCCGGTCCGTCAGGCCGAGATCGACGGAATCATGCTGGAGCTGGACGGGACCAGGAACAAGGCCAAGCTGGGCGCCAACGCCATCCTCGGCGTGTCGATGGCCGCCGCCCGCGCCGCGTCCGAGGATGCCGGCCTGCCGCTTTACGCCTATCTCGGCGGTCCCGGCGCCACCCGTCTGCCGGTGCCGATGATGAATATCCTGAATGGCGGCAAGCATGCCGCCAACAGCGTCGATTTCCAGGAATTCATGGTGATGCCCATCGGCGCGCCGACCTTCGCCGAGGCGCTGCGCTACGGGGCCGAGACCTTTCACACCCTGGCCCGCCTGCTGGCCAAGAAGGGCCATGCCACCTCGGTCGGCGACGAGGGCGGGTTCGCCCCCAATCTGTCGCGCAACGAGGACGCCTGCGAACTGATCACCGAGGCGATCGAGGCGGCCGGTTACAAGCCGGGGCGCGACATCGCCATCGCCCTGGACCCGGCCTCCACCTCCTTTTTCGAAGATGGCGCCTACAATCTGTCGCATTCGGGCAAGGGCCGTAAATCCAGCGACGAGATGATCGAGATGTATCAGCGCTGGATCGACACCTATCCCATCGTCTCGATCGAGGACGGTCTGGCCGAGGAGGATTGGCAAGGTTTCGCCCGTCAGACCGAATTGCAGGGCGACCGCATCCAGATCGTCGGCGACGACATCTTCGTCACCAATCCCACCTTCATCCGCCGCGGCATCAAGGAGAACAGCGCCAACGCCGTGCTGATCAAGCTGAACCAGATCGGCACCGTCACCGAGACCATGCGGGCGGTGCAATTGTGCCGCGAGGCCGGCTGGCGCTTCGTCATCTCCCACCGTTCGGGCGAGACCGAGGACACCTTTATGGCCGATTTCGCCGTCGCCATGAGCGGCGGCCAGATCAAGACCGGGTCGCTGTGCCGCAGCGAGCGCATCGCCAAATACAATCGCCTGTTGGAGATCGAGAGGGATCTGGGAAAAGGCGCGGAATTCCGGTCGCCTTTTGTTGGTTAGCCTCAAACGCCGGCGCTCGCGCTTGGCTGTCCTCACTCGCTTGCGCTCGCTCCGGCGTGCGGGCCTTGGTGCTCCGCTCCGCTTCGGGCGCATAGTCGTCGCTGCGCTCCTCCGGTGCCGTAGGTCGAGGGTTGTGTTGTTTGTGCGCTTCAAGCGCCGGCGCTCGCGCTTGATCGCGTTCGCTCCTTCGGGGCATGCTGGCCGCTCTTCAGGCAAGGGTGGATGGCATGGCGACCTTCTGGGACGAGAAATTCGGCGGCACGGATTATCTGTACGGGACCCGCGCCAATAATTTCCTGATGGCGCGGGCGCCTTTGTTCAAACCGGGCATGCGGGCCCTGGTGCCGGGCGACGGCGAGGGGCGTAACGGGGTGTGGCTGGCCGAGCGCGGTCTCGACGTGCTGTCCGTCGATTCCTCGGCGGTGGGCCAGGCCAAGGCCCGCGCCCTGGCGGCCGAACGCGGCGTGCCCTATCGCACCGCTCTGTCCGATCTCCAATCCTGGGAGTGGCCGCGCGAAAGCTTCGACGCGGTGGTGTCGGTCTTCTGTCATCTGCACAAGGATCACCGCGCCCGCCTGCACCGGGCCATGCTCGACGCGCTGGTCCCCGGCGGCATCGTGGTGATGGAGGCGTTCCGGCCCGAGCAGTTGCAATACAAGTCGGGGGGGCCGAAAGACCCCGACATGCTGTTCACCGCCGCCATGCTCAAGGAGGATTTCGCCGGCGCCGAGATCGTCGAATGCGTCGAGGCCCTGGACCGTCTGGAGGAGGGACCCCTGCACACCGGCACCGCCGCCACCCTGCAGATGGTGATAAGGAAGGTCTGAGAGGTTATTTCTTATTCGGCAATTCGGTGCATTGCAGGGAGGTCGGGCCGAGTTTGAGCTTGGCATGGTTGCCGACGATCCAGAAGACGAAGGACCCGTGGGCGGAGGCATAGCGCGCGCCGTTGGCCGAAACCGTCTGCGGGGCCACGAAAACCTGGCCGTTATCCATCAGAATCTGCACCGAATTCTCGTAGGTCGCCCGGATCGTCTTGCCGCCGTCGCAATGATAGATCCAGGTGTTGTTGCCGAAGGCGGGCGTCTTGGCGGTGCAGTTGGCGTAGGTCTCGGTGCCGTTCTCGATGATGTTCGCGGCCTTGCTCTTGCTGCGGAAGGCGAAGCCGCCCGCCGACGCCTCCTGGGCGAAGCTCTCCGTATCCTTGTACGGAATGATGAGATCGCGGCCGTCGCTCAGACGAAGGCGCACGTCGTCCTGGAAAAGCGCGCGGATGGTCTTGCCGCCGGTGCAGGCATAGGTCGCTTCGCCGGTGACCGGCTGGAGCAGCGGCTGGGCCGTGCGGTCCGCGGCGTTGGCCGCGGGGCCGGGCAGCAGCAGGGTCAGCGCGATCGCTCCCGCCAGTTTCGTACGCACCCCCATGATCGTCCCCCTTGTCCCGGTCACGCTTCGTCCGCGTATTCCGTCTGTATGCGGATCATCCGGGGCAGATGCTCCAGAAACGCCTCCACCAATGCCGGATCGAAATGCTTGCCGGCATTGTCGCGAAGATAGCCGGCGGCATCCTCCACCGGCCAGGGCTTTTTGTACGGCCGGTGGGAAACCAGGGCGTCGAAGACGTCGCAGATGGCGGCGATCCGCCCTTCCAGCGGGATCGCCTCGCCGGCCAGCCCCGCCGGATAGCCGTCTCCGTCCCAGCGTTCGTGATGGGTCAGCGAGATGCGCTTGGCCATCAGGATCACCTGGGCGGAATGGTCGGGGATGATGGCGCCGCCGATGGCCGGGTGATCGCGCATGACCGCCATTTCCTCGTCGGTCAGGCGGCCGGGCTTCAGCAGAATTTTGTCGGGAATGCCGATCTTGCCGACATCGTGCAGCGGGCTGGCCATCACCAACATGCGCACCCAATCGGCGTCCCGGCCGATGGCTTCGGCCAGAACCCCGCACATCCGGCTCATGCGGACGATGTGCTTGCCGGTCTCGTTGTCGCGGTATTCGCCGGCCCGCGCCAGGCTGGCGTTCAGTTCGTTGGACAATTCCTGAACGAGGGAGACTTCGGTGTCGTAATAGACATAGGTGGACAGGCCCATGTCGAGGAAGATGGCCTTGTAGATCGCCCGCTCACAGCGGTGACGCCGCACGGCGTCGTCCGGGATGGCCCGTCCGATGATGGCGTTCACGGCCTCCAGGGCCACGGAATAGCTGCCCATATAGGGCACCAGATCGACCTTATGGGCGAAATGGATGCGGCCGATGGCCAGCGTCGCCTCGGCGTAGCTTTCGTTGAAATCGCCGGTCAGGATATAGGTCAGCCAATGGCGCGTTTGCGCCGCCCTGGCCCGGGCCATCTGCCCGGGCGCCGTGAAGACGCGGGCGGTTTCCGGGGTTTCGGAAATGGTGCCGTAGACGATGTCCATCACCGCGTCGATATGCGGCGCGATGATCTCGCCGGCTTCCCGTATATCCTCCAGCGTTGTGGTGTCGATACCCAGAAGCGGCAGCCATCGTTGCAAATGGATGAGCATGGCGGACCCTTGTTTTTGTTCGTGTCGAAGCCCGATTTGCCGGAATTTTTTCTCGTAATGCGGGTATAAACGCCGAAAAGTAAAACCATCGAGAGGTTGCTGCATAACTATCGTGATAACAGAAATATGACCGTCATGAAAACATGATTTCACAGAAAATAAATGTTTTATTTACCCTAATTCAAGATTTGGACGGCATGGCGAAGGGGCGGTCGTGGTCGAGGCAGGGCAGCCTGCGCCGGGCGTCGGAGACGGCGCCGATATCGATGTCGGCGATGACCCAGCCCGGCTGTTCCAGGGCGTCGGCGAGAATCTCGCCCCAGGGCGAGACGATCAGCGAATGGCCATAGGTCTGGCGGTCGCCGGGATGGCTGCCGGTCTGGGCCGGGGCGAAGACGTAGCAGCCGGTTTCGATGGCGCGGGCCCGCAACAAGGTATGCCAGTGGGCCCGCCCCGTCGGCCGGGTGAAGGCCGAGGGCACCGCCAGGAAATCGGCGCCGGATTTGGCGAGGACCCGGTACAGATGGGGAAAACGCAGATCGTAGCAGATCGACAGGCCCATCCGTCCCCAGGGCAGGGAAACGGTCACCGCCCGGTCGCCGGGGCGGAAGGTTTCCGATTCGCGGTAAACCTCGCCCAGGCCGAGATCGGCGTCGAACATGTGAATCTTGTCGTAACGGGCGGCGATTTCCCCCGCCGGCGACAGGACGAAGGAGCGGTTGGCGACCATGCCGCCGTCCAGCAGACAGGCCAGCGATCCCACATGCAGCCAGCAATCGAGATCGCGGGCCAGGGCGCGAAAGGCGGCCAGGGCCATATGCCCGTCTTCCGGCATGGCCTTCAGCACGATGTTGCCGCGTCCCCGTTCCATCATCGCCACGTTTTCGGGCATCAGGATCAGGTCGGCCCCGGCGGCGCGGGCCTCCACCGCCAGACGGCTGGCGGCGTCGATATTGGCCGCCATGTCGTTGCCGGCGTTGACCTGAAGACAGGCGGCCTTGAAATCGATCACGCGGTCCGGCCCAGCATCTGGTCGAGAGCGTCATCGGCTTCCAGTTCGTACAGGTCGTCGCAGCCGCCGATGGCGGTGCCGCCGATGAAGATCTGGGGCACGGTGTGCCGTCCGCCGGCGCGTTTGGCCATGTCCTGGCGCAAGCCGTCATTGCCGGTAACGTCGATTTCCTTATAGGCGACGCCCTTTTTGTCCAACAGACGCTTGGCCCGGTGGCAAAACGGACAGGTGCTGGTGGTATAGATTTCGACTTCGGCCATCGGCTACTCCCGAATTGAACTTCCTCACTATAGCGCGGCCGGCGGTTTCGTCCAAACCGCCTCAGCGCAGTGCCCGCGCCAGGGTCAGCACGTCCACCGCCCGGGCGCCGCCGGCTTTCAGAACGCGGGCGCAGGCGGCGATGGTGGCGCCGGACGTCATCACGTCGTCCACCAGCAGCACCGTCCGCCCGGCCAGCGCGTCCCGGCGGCGGGGATGGATGGCGAAGGCGCCGCGCACGTTGCGTTCGCGTTCCGCCGGGCTCAGCCGTCCCATGGAGGCGGTGGCGCGGGGGCGGATCAAGAGATCGGGCAGGGCCGGAACGCCGGTTTGTCGCGCCAGGGCCAGGGCCAGCAGGGCGGCCTGGTTGTAGCGCCGGCGCCACAGGCGCCAGCGATGAAGCGGCACCGGCGCGATCAGATCGGCATCGGCCAGCAGGGGGGCGCCGGCCCGCGCCATCCAGCGGGCGAAGGCCGGCGCCCCCTCCAGACGGTCGGCATGCTTGAAGGCCAGGATCAGGGCGCGGCTGCCCTCGTCATAACGGAGCGCGGCGCGGGCGCGGCGGAACGGCGCCGGGCCGGCGGCGCAGGCGCCGCACAGGGCGTCCGGTCCGTAATCCACGTCGAACGGCAGACCGCAACAGGCGCAAAGCGGGTCGCCGAGAAAGGTCACCGCCCCCCAGCAGGACGGGCACAGGCCGCCGTTTTCGGCGATGGTCGCTCCGCAGGACAGGCATAAGGGCGGCAGCACCAGATCGAGGACGGGGCGAAGGAAAGCGCCGAGGGAGGGGGGACGCACGCCGAAGGTCTTTATGGTCGAAGAGGCTTTGTTCTTTCGTCGGGCGGCGGGACCGTGCCATAACCCGGCCATGAGCGATTCCATGATCCTGTTCGATCGAGAGGTCTTGCGCAAGCGACGCGATCGCGCCGCCGCCGGGTTCAGCGAATACGATTTCCTGGTGCGCGAAGCCGCCGACCGTCTGACCGAGCGTCTGGACGACATGGCCCGGCATTTCCCCATGGCGCTCGATCTCGGCTGCCATACCGGACAGGTGGCCGAAATCATCGGTGGGCGCGGCGGTATCGAAACCCTGGTGCAAAGCGATCTGTCGCCGGCCATGGCGGGTCTGGCGGCGCGGACCGGCCGCGCCGCTCTGGCCGCCGACGAGGAATGGCTGCCCTTCGCGCCGGCCAGTTTCGATCTGGTCCTGTCCTGCCTGTCGCTGCATTGGGTCAACGATCTGCCCGGAACGCTGATCCAGATCCGGCGGATGTTGAAACCCGACGGCCTGTTTCTGGCGGTGATGCCCGGTCTCGGCACTTTGGCGGAATTGCGCCGCGCCCTGGCCGAGGCGGACGGCGAGGCGGGCGAGGCCGCCATGCGCGTGTCGCCCTTCGTCGATATCCGCGATCTCGCCGGCCTGCTGCAACGCGCCGGCTTCGTTCAGCCGGTGGTGGATGGCGACCGCATGGTGATCCGCTACGCCGAACCCATGCGTCTGTTCGCCGATCTGCGCGGCATGGGCGAAACCAATCTGACGATGGCGCGCCGCCGCGCTCCCACCCGGCGCGGAATCCTGTTCGACGGGCTGGCCCGCTACCGGCGGGACCATGCCGATGCCGATGGGCGCCTGCCGGCCACCATCGAGCTTTTGACCATGACCGCCTGGGCGGGGTGAGGGTCATGCTGTTCGGCCAGACCTTGACCCGGGGCGTCCTGATCCGGCGCTACAAGCGCTTTCTCGCCGATATCCGCCTTGATGACGGAACCGAAATCACCGCGCATGTCGCCAATCCCGGCGCCATGACCGGCACCAGCGATCCGGGGTTGGAAGTGTGGCTGTCGCGGTCCGACAATCCCGCCCGCAAACTGGCCTGGTCGTGGGAATTGTGCCGGGTGGACGGGCATCTGGTGGGGGTCAACACCGCCCATGCCAATCGGGTGGCGGCCGAGGCGGTGGCCGCCGGCGCCATCGGCGAACTGGCCGGCTATGACGGTTTGCGGCGCGAGGTGCCCTATGGCGAGCGGTCGCGCATCGATCTGTTGTTGGAATCGCCGGGACGCCCCATCTGTTATGTCGAAGTGAAGAACGTTCATTTGAAACGGGGCGATCGGGCCGAATTCCCCGACGCGGTGACGGCGCGGGGCACCAGGCATCTGGGCGAGTTGCGCCGGATGGTGGCCGACGGCCACCGGGCGGTGATGCTGTTCGTGGTGCAACGCGGCGATTGCCGCTCCTTTCGCCCGGCGGCGGATATCGACCCGGCCTATGCGGCGGCCCTGGCGGCGGCGGCGGGCGACGGCGTCGAGGCGATCTGCTATACGTGCCGGATGAGTCTTGAGGGAATTGTCGTGGACGGGCGATTGCCTCTATTCCTGACGTGAGGGTCGAAAGTTCATGGAGCGAGACGAAGTCGAGGCGGGACGGATCACCATACATGGCCCGGAGGCGTTCGCCGCCATGCGCGCCGCCGGTCGGCTGGCCGCCGAATGTCTGGATTTCATCACTCCCCATGTGGTGCCGGGGGTCAGCACCGGCGAACTCGACCAGCTTTGCGCCCGCTTCGTCGCTGACCGCGGCGGCATCAGCGCGCCGCTCAATTACCGGGGCTTCCCGCGTTCGATCTGCACCTCGGTCAATCATGTGGTGTGCCACGGCATCCCCGGCGACAAGCGGCTGGAGGATGGCGACATCGTCAATATCGACGTCACCCCCATCCTGGATGGCTGGCACGGCGATTCCAGCCGCATGTATCTGGTGGGCAAGCCGGGTGTGAAGGCGCGCCGTCTGGTGGAGATCACCTATCAGGCGCTGATGCTGGGCATCGAACGGGTCAAACCCGGCGCCACCCTGGGCGATATCGGCCACGCCATCCAGACCTTCGTCGAGGGGCATCACTGTTCGGTGGTCCGGGAATTCTGCGGCCACGGCATCGGCCAGGTGTTCCACGAACCGCCCAATGTCATGCATTACGGCCGGGCCGGCGCCGGTCTGGTTCTGCGCGAAGGGATGATCTTCACCATCGAGCCGATGGTCAATGCCGGCCGGCCCGAGACCAAGATTCTGGCAGACGGCTGGACGGCGGTGACCAAGGACCGATCCCTGTCGGCCCAGTTCGAGCATACGGTGGGCGTGACCGGGGACGGCTGTGAGATTTTCACCCTGTCGCCCCGCGGCTGGACCCAGCCGCCTTATTTATAACGCCTTTATAACGTCCGGGCCGCGCTCCACGCGTAAACGGCGGCAATTCCCGTTCCCCTCCCAAGAGACACCTGCCATTCGTGCGACGGCCGGCTCCGTCCGTCCGTCCGTGTTGCGCGTTCGTTGCGGGCCGAAACACGATCGCTCTTGAAACACCGATTAGCTGTATGTCATAAATAAACAGAAAGCAAAATCGTCATGATTACTTTTATAAATATTGGCGTTTATTTGTATCGAATACGAAGATAATTCTCGCAAAAAACCCGTAAAATTGTACGGGTCGACACGGGCGGGAGGCCGGTCATGACGACAGCGATCCACGACATCGATTCCACCACGGCGGTTCGGCGGGTGAACGATACCCTGCGCGGCCCGGTGGCGGCGGTTCTCGGTCGCTTGATGCCCGATTTCAAGGGCATGGAGCGCGACGCGATCTATGAACGGGCGCTCGACGACCTCGACACCCTGAGCCGCAGTTTCCAGATGTTCCGCGAACAGCGGCGGCATTTCCGTTATATCGTGGTGGACGGCCGCAACCGGCCGGTTTCCGACGACACGGAGATCCTGTCCTGCGGGCGCAGCGTCGAGGATGTGATCGCCATGGTGGTCCGCACGGCGGCCAAACGATATTTCCGCCGTCATCTCGACAACGAGCCTTCGGGCGTGCGGGCGCGGGTTCCGGCGCTGGGGCGTCGCCGGCGGTCGCCGGCCGATGAATTGTACGACGCCATCAAGGATTACCTGATGCATGAATGGCAGGTGCCGCTGGTGCCCGCCTATGCCGATATGAGCCCGGGTCTGGTGCGGGCTCTGGGGGCCCGGTTGTTGGACATTCGCGATCTGGCCGCGTTGCACAGGTTGATCAAGGACCCGGATGAAATCGACCGCCTCGACCAATCCGCCACTCCGGCCGCCGCCGCCGCGCCCGATCGCGAAGGCGCGGCCAGCGAATCCGAACGGGTGGCGCTGTTGTTGAGCCTGGATGGTCAGCATCTGCGCGCCGAGGCGTTTTTCGACGTGCTGGTTCGCGACGAGGTCCGCGCCCACATGCCGCCCGAAGGCCGCAGCGACAAGGCTTTCGCCATTCTGCGCGGCACCGGCGGCGTGCCGGCGCGGCTGCTCCTCAGCGGACTGAAATTGTCGGCCGACCAATTGGCGGTGGTGCTGCTGAACGCCCATGCCGCCGTCGGCCCCCAGGTCTATGCCCGCCTGTTCGGCCAGCCGGGTCAGCCGGAACTGGTGCTGCGCATGGTTCAGCAGGCGATGGTGGCCGGCATCGACGCGGGAACGTCGCTCGGTGTGTGCGCGTCTTTCATCCGCAATCTGTTCACCCGTGCCGCCGGCGGCGCCCCCGGCGGGCCGTCCCGCCCGGCTTCGGCGGCGTGACGCCGGCGCTCGCCGATCGGATTGGACCGTGGAATTTTTCAATCAATAGCGTATTTCTCCCGCCCCTGTGCGCATCTTGAAGTTGCGCTTGACGCATGACTGATGCCCGGTAACGGCATCACCGCCACCGCCGAATTTCCGTACACTGAAAAGTTGTCACCCGTGGCAAAAGACCGTTTATGACGGGGGTGTGCGATGGAAGGCGTTCTTCTTCTTTTGTTTCTGATCGCGCTGTTCATCGTCGCCGGCGTGGCCGGCTGGCGCAACATCACGCATCTGCACTGATTCCGGCGCCGGAAACCGTTTGGAGATCGGCAAATATGCCGACCTCCGAGCCCCGTGGTTCCCGCAATGTCAGAGCCCGCCCCGAAAGTCGCCATGGCGAGTTTCGGGTCGGGCTCTCAGGGCCGGACGGCGTAGAGCATGTAATTGACCTCGGTATCCCCGCTTTCCTGCCATTCGTCGCGGAAGGGGATGTAGGTCATGCCGGAAATGGTGCGCACGTCCAGACCGGCGTGGCGCAGATAGCCGGCGAATTCCGACGGCTTGACGAATTTGTGCCAGTCGTGGGTACCCTTGGGCAGCCAGCGCAGGATGTATTCGGCCCCCACGACCGCCAGGGCGTAGGATTTCGGCGTGCGGTTCAGCGTGGCGCCGAGAAAGGCGCCGTTCGGCCCCAGCAGCCGGCTGATCGCCGCCAGAAAGACCTGCGGGTCGGGGACGTGTTCGATGACTTCCATCGACACGGCGACGTCGAAACGCTCGTCCCCCATATCCTCGGGCGCCGCGACCCGATAATCGATGGCCAGCCCGGCCTGTTCGGCATGGACCTTGGCCACGGCGATGTTGCGGTCGCCGGCGTCACAGGCGGTGACCTCGAATCCCATGCGCGCCAGCGGTTCGGACAAAAGGCCGCCGCCGCATCCCACATCCAGCAGCTTGAGGCCGGTGAATGGGCGCAATTGCGACTCGTCGCGGCCGAAATGGTCCAGCAACATGCGGCGGATGAAGGCCAGGCGGACGGGGTTGACCTTGTGCAGCGGGCGGAACTCGCCGACCGGGTCCCACCAGGCTTCGGCAATGGCGGTGAAGCGGGCGACCTCGTCCATCGCCGCAGTGCTCTCGCGGTCCTTGACCCGGGCCGGCGGGAGACGCTTGAACGCATAGGGATTGGCCATCGAAACTCCCGGTTGCTGATACCAACGCGGCCGCCCACCGCGTCCCCCTTCGCCCGACGTCAGAGCCTGACCCGAAAGTCGCCATGGCGGCCTGCAAATGGCGGTTTTCTGCGCATCCGCTGCTCACGTACATGAAGTACGCTCCGCTGCGGTTCTCGAAAACCGCCATTTTCGGCTCACCCTGCCGACTTTCGGGTCAGGCTCTCAGACCGTCGGGCTGGGATCAAAGACGATCCCGTCACTATGATAGCGGTAAGGTGTATATATTTTATGAACAAAAGCAACGCTGCCGCCCACCCCGCCCTCTTTCGACCACCGGCACCCGGAGGCGGCTTCAGCCGCCGACTATGCGCCCGAAGCGGAGCGGAGCACCAAGACCAGCGCGCCGGAGCGAGCGCAAGCGAGTGAGGACAGCCAAGCGCGAGCGCCGGCGCCTGAGGCCCACAAAAAACCCACCTCTCGAC
>JAJZUL010000008.1 GCA_021848545.1 Pseudomonadota bacterium | reverse complement strand
TTCCTGAACCATCAGCAGCGAATCGACGGCGTTGATGGCCGACGTTCCGTCCGGCCCCTGAACGCCGCCGGGCGCTTCGGCGGTTTCGGCCAGGGCCTGCTTGAATCCGGCGGGGTCCGCGCCGCCGGCTTTGCCGGGGCGCCGCGCGCCACTGGTGGAGGTGGCCGATCCGACTTTGGAAACCTTCATTCCGTCCCTGGTCCCTGACGAGCCCCGGCCCCCGATCCGGCCGTCCCGGACGATCGGGATCACGGCCGACGACGACGGTAAGCGAAGCCATTCTATCGTTCGTGCCGGTCTGCTGGAAAGCCTTCTTTCCTGGATCGCTAGGCAAATGCTGCCGGGCAAAGGGGCCAAGACTGCCGGTTGTCGGGGGGGCGGGCGCCGGAAAACGCCGGGTTGCCGGACCTGGGCGGCTGGCACGGCGCCTGCATTTGAATGGGCGTCGCTTCGTTTCGCCATAGGGTCGTCAGGCTGAGGACGCCATGATTCGTTTCTTTCCAGGCTCCGCCACATCCGCCGTTTTTCGCCGCCTGTTGATGGTGGCGCTGGCGCTGGCCGGTCTCGCCGCCATGATGTCGCCGCCGGTTCACGCCGAATCGCGGATCAAGGACATCGTCACCTTCGAAGGTGTGCGCGACAACCTGCTGGTGGGATACGGCCTGGTGGTGGGTCTGGACGGCACCGGCGATTCCCTGCAACAGAACGCGCCCTTCACCGAACAATCCCTGGCCGGCATGCTGGAACGCCTCGGCGTCAATATCCGCGACAAGACCGGCGCCATTCCCACCACGCTGAACCCCAAGGACGTGGCGGCGGTGATGGTGACCGCCACCCTGCCGCCCTTCGCCCATCAGGGAACCCGGATCGATGTCGAGGTCGCCGCTTTGGGCGACGCCACCAGTCTGCGCGGCGGCGATCTTCTGGTCACGCCGCTGGTCGGCGCCGACGGCGAGGTCTATGCCGTGGCGCAAGGGGCTTTGGCCGGGGTCGGCATCAGCGCCACGGGCGCCAGCGGGTCCAGCGTGACCAAGGGCGTGCCCACCACCGGCAAGATCGCCAGCGGGGCCATCGTCGAGCGGCAGATCCCCTTCAATCTGGACAGCCTGCAGACCGTCAACCTGTCCCTGCGCAATCCCGATTTCACCACGGCCAGCCGCATCGCCAACGCCATCAACGCCTATCTTGGGACCGACGCCGCCCAGTCGATCGACCCCGCCACCGTCCGGGTGCGGGTGCCGGCCCGCTTCCACGGCAACACCACCGCCATGCTCACCGATATCGAGCGGCTGAAGGTGCAGCCGGACGAGGTGGCCAAGGTGGTCATCGACGCCTCCACCGGGACCATCGTCATGGGCGAGCATGTCCGCATCTCGACCGTGGCCATCGCCCAGGGGCAGCTCACCATCCGCATCACCGAGACGCCCCAGGTCTCGCAGCCCTCGCCCTTCTCCCAGACCGGGACCACCACCACCGTCCCACGCAGCAATATCCAGATCAACGAGGGCAGCAAGAACAAGATCGCGCTCATGCATCACGGCGTGACCCTTCAGGAACTCGTCAACAACCTCAATGCGCTGGGAATCGGCCCGCAGGATTTGATCCCCATCCTCCAGGCGATCAAGGCCGCCGGCGCCCTGCAAGCCGAAATCAAGGTGATCTGATGAGCATCAATCCGCTGATGACCCAACAGGCTGACCTGGCCCTGTCCCACAATGTGAGAAAGCCCCATTTCGGTCATCTCACGCCGGCCCAGGCGCAGAAGGCGGGCGAGAAATTCGCCGGCATGTTCATCGGCGAGATGCTGAAGCCCATGTTCAGCGGCATCAACACCAACGGACCGTTCGGCGGCGGCGAGGGCGAAGCCATGTTCCGTTCCCTCCTGATCGGCGCTTATGGCAAGCTCATGGCTGATCATGGCAATGGGCTGGGCATCGGGCCCATGGTGGCCCACGCCCTGCTCCAGGCTCAGGAGGAGCACCAATGAGCGCCGTTCCATCCGATATGTCCGCTCCCGCCGGGGCGGATGCGCCGGTCGAGCCGGTGGAAATCATCCCTTTCGACGATCTGGTGTGGGTCTGCACCAATCTGTGCCAGCTGCTGGAGGTCGAAAACGACGCTCTGGCCCGTCACGACGCCGGTACGGTGCAGGAATTGGGTGAAAGCAAGCTGGCTTTGACCCGCATTTACGAGAACACGATGCTGCCGGTGGCGGAAAACCCCGCCCTGGTCGAGCAGCTCTCCGACGAGCAGAGAGAGGAATTGCAGGTGCTGGGCAACCAGCTCGCCAATCTGGTTCTGGCCAACGTCACCATGCTGAAGGCCGAGATCGAATGCCGCGAGCGGGTGATGGACGTCTATGTGGCGGCGTCCAAGGCTCAGACCACCAGCACGGTGAATTACGGGCGTGGCGGCAAGTTCGACCAGACGCGTTCGGCGGGGGCGCAGGCTTCGGTCGCTTATAACAAGACTTTGTGACGTATCGCGGATTTCTTCAACGCCGGACGGCGGGAGTTTACGGCCATGGGATTGACAGTGGGACTGGACACGGCGCTTTCCGGCCTGCTTGCCAGCCAGCAGGCGCTCAATGTGATTTCCGACAACATCGCCAACGTCAACACCCCGGGCTATACCCGCAAGGTGGACAATCTGGAATCGGTGGTGTTGGGAGGGGCCGGCGCGGGCGTCCAGACGGCCTCGATCACCCGGGCCGTCGATGAGGGGCTGCTGAAGCAGATTCGCGCCCAGACCTCGGCGACCCAGGCGCTCAACATAACCAATACCTACGAGTCGCAGGTTCAGAACATGTTCGGACAGGTGGGGGATTCCACCTCGATCTCGTCCCAGATCTCGGCCCTGGAATCGAGCTTCCAGCAATTGAGCACCCAGGTGGACCAGCCGTCCCAGCAGGCGACCACGGTGCAGGCGCTGCAGACCGTCACCAACCAGTTCAATTCCATGAGCAGCCAGCTTCAGTCGCTGCGGCTGCAAGCCGACAGCCAATTGTCCCAGGCCGTCACCCAGGTCAATACCGATCTGTCCAATATCAATACGTTGAACCAGGAGATCGTCAAAGGGCTGGCCACCAACTCGTCGACCAGCGATCTGCAGGATCAGCGCGACAGCGCCATCACCGACCTGTCCAAATACATCGGCATCCAGTATTTCCAGCGCAACGACGGCTCGACGGTCATCTATACCAGCGGCGGCACGCCGTTGCTGGATTCCCAGACCAACGATCTGACCCATGCGGCGACCAGCGTCTCCCAGCCATGGATGAGCCTGTCCGGCGGCCAGTTCGACAAGATCACCACCGCCGCCGATCCCAATACGGACATCAGTTCGCAGATCCAGACGGGACAAATGGCGTCGCTGCTCGCTCTGCGCGATTCCACGCTGCCCAACATGCAGTCGGAACTCGACACGCTGGCCAGCCAGCTTCAAACCAGCCTCAACGCGCTGAACAACGGCGGCACGTCCCAGCCCAACGTCACCAATTCCTATACGGGCACGCGTACCTTTTCCAGCCAGGGCTCCGTCACCATCGGCACCGACACCGGCACCGACACCCTGACCTATAACGGCGGCGCCAACACCATTTCCGCCGCCACCACCGGGTCGCTGGCCTTCAACTATTCCACCACCAACGGTCAGGCGACCATCACCGCGGGCACGGCCGGCTCCCTGGCGGGGCTGGCGGCCGGCGACACCTTCACCGTCACCGGCAGCGGCGCCAATGACGGTACCTATACGGTGTTGAGCGTCGCTTCGGGCAACAGCTCGATGGAGGTGGCGAAAGGCAATCCGATTTCGACCTTTTCGCTGCAAAACGGCGCCGATTCGGTGATCGCGCTGATGGATTCCAGCGGCAATCAGATCGCCCAGACCACACTCAACACCATCATGACCACCGATTATTCCGGCGGGTCCGGCAACGGCCAGCTGCAGCCGCAGGCGTCGGGCGGACCCTGGTCGATCGCCGCCTTCTCCCAGCATCTGCAGTCCTGGATTCGGGCTCAGGGCGGGTCCTATTCGGCGGCGACGGTGGGGTTGGATGCCAACGGTCACATGGCCATCAACCTGGGCAGCACCAATCAGACGTCGCTGGTCTTCCGCGATCAGACGTCAAGCACGCCGGGCGCCACCCAAAGCCCGGCCACCGTCTCCTATGACGTGAACGGCGACGGCACTCCCGATCAGACGGTGCAAGGCGTATCCAATTTCTTCGGCCTGAACGATCTGCTGGTCACCAACGGACCCAATCCGATCATGGATTCGGCGATTCAGCCGTCGAATTTCGCCACCACCACCAGCCGGACCCTGAGCCTGTTCGACAATGCCGGTCAGATCGGCAACACCATGACCATCCCGGCGGGATCGACGCTCCAGGATATCGCCAACACCATCAACAGCAACACCCAGACCAATGAATCGGCGCTTCAGAACAGCAACAGCGTCACCCTGACCAGCGCCGCCACCATCACCGTCAGCGATGCCAACGGCACGGTCGTGAGCAAGACCGTCGGCCCCGGCACGGTCAGCCTGCAACAGATCGCCACCACCCTGACCTCGGGGACGGTGACCGGGACGGTGACCGAGGGCAATTCCTCGCCCACGCAATACCGGTTGCGGCTCACCGACAGCCGCGGCGTGCCTCTGACCGTCAGCTTCAGCGGCGGCACCATCAGCGGCACCGCCACCCTGGGTTCGCAGCTCAACATGACCCAGACCAGCCGGGTCCGCGCCGAAGTGGTGCCCGACGGGTCCGGCTATCGTTTGCGGGTCGTCCAGTCCCAGGGCGAGCAGCTCAGCGCCGCCGCCACCCAGGACGCGTCGGGCAAAAGCATCCTCACCGATCTCGGGCTGTCGGCCGCCGCCACCGATACGGCGTCGAGCATCGCGGTGCGCTCGGACATATTGGGCAATCCCCAGGCAATGAGCCGCGGCACGCTGCAATGGAATTCGACACTCAACCAGTACTATATGTCGCAGGGCGACAATACCACCACGCTGGCCATGGTCAATGCGATGAGCCAGACCATCAGCATGCCGTCGGCGGGCGGAATCGCGTCCGGCAGCTATTCCATGACCGGATACGCGTCGTCGATTATTTCCCTGGCGTCGACCGACGCCTCCAACACTCAAAACCAATACACGCAACAAAACACGTTGCTCGGTTCGCTGAACACCCAATACTCATCGACGGCCGGCGTCAACATCGACCAAGAGGTGACCAATATGATCACCTATCAGCAGGCCTATTCGGCGTCGGCCCGTGTCATTTCGGTGATGCAGGCAATGTTGAGCACATTGACCGACTTGGTGAAGTAGGATGTGCGTTAACCATGGTTTAATATTGTCGTTTTAGTGTGATGCGATAAAACTTCCCGCTTCGTTTTGTGAGAGTGCGGCGCAATCTTTCGCCGATGGGGAACGGGGCGGAATCGATCGAACGGGAGATGCCCATGAACAGACATGCTGCTGTCGGGATGGCCGGCGCTACCGATGAGGGATTGGTCGCCGTTTCGGCCCTGGCCGCCTCCGGCGGTGACCCGGAAGCGCTCGTGCTGGGGACCAGCGATATCGAGCGTCTGACTTCGGCCCAGGGGATCGCTTCGGCGCTGGCCGAGGCCGCCGACGAAATCAGCCGGGCCGAGGGCGCCGCCGCCCTGGGGCGCGCGTTGTACCGCAATCTGGAAGTGTGGGTGGGCCTGAAAAGCGTTGCCGGCCGCGTTCACGCCGACGGGCTGGAGCAGAGCCGCGCCGATATCGGCGCCCTGGCCGATCATGTGGTCGGCGTCACGTTGGGGTTCGCCCGGGATTACTCGGTGGCCGGCGTCACGTCGCTGGTCGAGATCAACCTCAAGGTCGTCGAGGGCCTGGTGGCGGCGGCGACGGCGGCCATCATCCGCGAATGCGGGGATGACGCCTGGCGCGCGGCCGGCGCTCCCGCCGGCGAGGATACGCAATATCGCCACGCTGCGGAACAAGAGGTGCGCGCCACCTTGGATGCATGGCGCGGCGCCGGACATTGACCCTGTCGGCCGGCATCCGGCTCCGTTTGAACTGAAACGGTTCTGGTAAGGCCGGCTGGTTTGCTGTAGGCTGAACCGGTCCAGAATGGATTTCGGTCGCGCCCTAGAAGGAGGATCGGACGATGTCGAGCGTTTCCTCAACGTCCAGCAATCCGCTCAATGTCTCTACGTCTTCCACCCCCGGCCGCAAGGTGTGGGAGAAGGCGTATTACGATGTGGCCCAGCAGACCATGAATTCGGCGACAAATGTCGGGTTCCTGCGTCAGAATGACAGCCGTATCGACATTATGTCCAATATGGATAAAACGACGAACACCCAGTACTTTTATTTTCAAAACTTGTCGTCGACCAAGACGAAATTTCTGATGTATGCGGGAAAGCATATAAATTATTTTCGCGTCCAGATTCTCAGCCAGTCCGGGCAGGTGGTCGCCGACAGCAAAAGCGGCATGGGCGCGGCCAGCAAGAATTACACGGCGCTGAGCAAGGGGACCTACGAGCTCAAACAGGGCAATTACTTCGTGAAGGTGGAGCGCACCTCCGCTGCGCCGCAGAACGAACAGATCAATTTCACGGCGCAGCTGTCCCAGGGCAGCACGGTCAGGAACGATTATATCAACCAGATCACGCCGGAACCGGCCCAGCTTCAGCAGGAGCAGGCGGCGGCGGCGGCCCAGACGATCGCGCCGGAATTGTTCAATGCCGGTACCTTCAACCTTTTCGGAAATGCCGCCTCGAATCTGTTCGGCACGAACGGCTACAACATCTTCGGTCAGAAGACCAGCGCGGGCTGATCCCAGGGGAATCGGGTGAACCCGCTTCCCCTGGGTTATGTATCTTTCCCTCAATCGCCGGGCGGGCGCGTCCGCGCCCTTGGCTATCCTCGCTTGCGCTGCGGCGGCCTCAACGGCCTAGTCGCTCCGCTCCAGGGGAATCGGGTGAACCCGCTTCCCCTGCATTATGTATATTTCCCTCAATCGCCGGGCGGTCGCGTCCGCGCCCTGGGCTATCCTCGCTTACGCTGCGGCGGCCTCAACGGCCTAGTCGCTCCGCTCCAACGCGCCTTCACCCGATTACCCTGGGGCTGATCCCGGTTGTGACGCTCGGCGCTCCAAGCGCCCATCGAGGGCGCGGGGCGGATTTACAACGCCTGGGTCGCGCCACAGATTTTCCGCATCACGCCCTATAGCGCCGCCGTCTCGCAATCGTCGACGTCGTCGGACGCGGCGATGGCCTTGGGGCGCGGGGCGGTCGGCACCATCACCATGAAGGTCGAGCCGTGTCCCATCCGCGAGGTCACGGCCAGCGGGTGGTTCAACAATTGCGCCATTCGCCGGACCACGCCCAGGCCCAGGCCGGGGCCGCCGCGATTTTGACCGTCGAGATGGACGAAATCCTCGAAAATGGCATCGCGCTTGTCGTCGGGTATGCCGATGCCGCTATCGACCACCTGGATGGCCACGGTTCCGTTGCGGCGAGGGCGGCCGCCGATCAGCACGCCGCCTTTGCGGGTATAGCGGAGCGCGTTGACCATCAGGTTGCGCAGCAGGCGCTCCAACAGCACCGGGTCGCTGGCGATCCAGGCCGATGTGGGGGCGACGCGGATCGACAAGCCGCGCTGGGTCGCTTCCGGCTCCATCTGATCGGCGAGGCTGGCCAGAAGCGGCATCAGTGGAAAGGCGGCGATATTGGGGTGGATTTTGCCCGCCTCCAGGGTCGAGATGTCCAGCAGGGTGGACAGCAAGGTCGCTGTGGCGTCGATGGAATGGCGCAGCTTGTCGGCAATGGCGGCGTCGGGGGTGTCTTCCAGCTTCGACGCCAGCACTTCGACGAACATGCCGGCCGCCTGCAGCGGCTGGCGCAGATCGTGGCTGGCGGCGGCCAGGAAACGGGTTTTGCTTTCATTGGCGCGCCGGGCTTCCGCGGCCTGCATGCGCGCTTCCTCGGTCCGCTCGCGGACGGTGTGTTCCAGGCGCAGCAGCAGCCCGCGTTCGCGGTCGATGCCGTGGAAGATGGAAAAGATCAGCGCGGCCAGAACCAGGGCCACCGCCGCCATCGCCGGCAGCACCACGCCGGTGGCCCCGTGCCAGGTGGCGAGCGCGTCGGGCACGGCGACGCCGCAGGTGACCATCACCCCGTATTGGGGAATGGTCCGGTAGCCGAATACCCGCTCGATCCCGTCATAGGGGGACACCACCCGCAGAATTCCCGACGGTTTGGCGGCGGCCGCCTTCAGCAATTGCACGGCGGCGACCTTGTGATCCTCGCGGATGGGCAAGGGCGGCTCGATCATGATGATGCGGCCCTTGGTGTCGATGATATCGATTCGGGCGCGGGAGCCCAGGTTGAGGGCCTTGAAGAAATCGGCGAAATAGTCCGAGCGGATGTCGGCCAGGGCGATGCCGAGAAAGCGGCCCTTGGCGTCGGTGATGCGGCGGCTGACGGTGAAGACCGGGACGTGGTGCATCCGCGATATGATCAGCGGCCCCACCACCAGATCCTGGCCGGCGCGGTTGGCGCGGAAATAGGCGCGGTCGGCGACATTGACCGGGTGGGCCAGCGGTCGGCCGGTTCCCAGTACGGGCGTGCCGTTGGCGGCGATGATCCAAAGGTGGCCTTTTTCCGGCAACCCCTTTTGCAGGGCGGCCAGCTGGCGCCGCTCCGCCCAGTAATTGCCGGTACGGGTGAGATCGGCCCGGCCGATGGTCACGGCCTGGGTCAGGATGAAATCGGTGGCCCGCAACAGGCCCCCCACATGTTCCTGCAAAAGCCGCGAGGTATCGTCGGCGCGCAATGCCGCTTCCGCCAGGGCGTCCCGGCGCCCGCGATGGACATAGGCGGCGACGGCGCCGACCATGGCCACCACCAGGGCGGCGACCAGCAGCCACATCAGCCGCCGCAGCCGCCGTCCGGGCGGCGGCGCGCCCGTCGGCGGCGGGTTTGACGGCTGACGGTCGACCGACGGTTCGTCCTCGTCGGTCCAAGGCGTAAAGGGACCTGCTTCCATAACGCCGATTATCCCATCCTCGACGAAAGGAGTGTACCGTTTGTTATGGGGCGATCAATCATGGTTGGAGCGCCCCGGATTTCGCCTCGTCCCAGGCCTCGTGCGCTTCCAGCCACTCGCTTTCGGCTTCGGCCAGGGCGCGATCGATCTCGGCCAGATCCCTGGTGAAGGCGGTAAGCGCGGCAGGGTCGGCCTGATAGAGGGCGGGGTCGGCCAGTTTGGCTTCCACCGCCTTTTTTCGTTCCCCCAGACTGTGCAACGCCTTGTCGGCGGCCTCGGCGCGGCGCCGCAGGGGGGCGAGGCGGGTCCGGATCTGGGCGGCGTCGCGCCGGGCGTCGCGCCGCGACGATCCGTTATTGCCTTCCATCGGGCCGCCGGCCGGTCCACGGCGGGTGTCGCGGGCCTTTTCCAAAAGCAGGCGGCGATAATCATCCAGATCGCCGTCGAAAGGCCGCACCGTGCCGTCGGCCACCAGCCACAGGCGGTCGGCGACCGTCTCCACCAGCCGGGTTTCGTGACTGACCAGAATCACTGCGCCCTCATAGGCGTTCAGCGCCGCCATCAGCGCCTCGCGGGCATCGATGTCCAAATGATTGGTGGGTTCGTCCAGGATCATCATATGCGGCGCGTTCCGGCTCATCAGCGCCAGCAGCAGGCGGGCCTTCTCGCCGCCCGACAGGGCGCCGACGGCGATATCGGCACGCTCGCGGGAAAAGCCGAAGCGGCCGAGCTGGGCGCGCACCACGGTATCGGACGAATCGGGCATGACCCCGCGCATATGGTCCAGAGCGGTGCGCTCGACCGCCAGGTCGTCGGTCTGATGCTGGGCGAAATAGCCGACCTTCAGGCGGGGTGGCCGGGTGATGCGGCCAGCCGACAGCTCCAGCCGTCCGGCCAGCAGCTTGGCCAGGGTCGATTTGCCGTTGCCGTTGGCCCCCAACAGGGCGATGCGGTCATCCATGTCGATGCGCAGGGCGACGTCCCTCAGCACCGGCCGGTCGCCATAGCCGACCACGCCGTTCTCGACGGCGATCAACGGCGGCGGCAAGGGGGCGGGATCGGGAAATTCGAAAGTCTGGGTGCGGTCCTCGATCACCGGGATGGCGGGGCCCATCCGTTCCAGCATCTTGATGCGGCTTTGGGCCTGGGCGGCCTTGGTGGCCTTGGCGCGGAAGCGGTCGATGAAGGATTGGATCTTGCGGCGCTGTTCCATCTGGCTGGCATAGGTCTTGGCGGCCAGATCCAGGCGTTCGCGGCGGACCCGTTCGAAATTGTCGTAATTGCCGCCATAGGCCGTGAGCTTGCCGCCGTCCAGGTGGAGGATGCGTCCCGCCACGTCGTTCAAGAGATCGCGGTCGTGGCTGATGACGATCAGGGTCCCCGGATAGGTGGCGAGATAGGCGCGCAGCCACAGGGCGGCTTCGAGATCAAGATGATTGGTCGGTTCGTCCAGCAGCAGCAGATCGGGGCGGGCGAACAGGGCGGCGGCCAACGCCACCCGCATCCGCCAGCCGCCGGAAAACGAAACCAGGGGGCGTTCCTGCGCCTGCGCGTCGAACCCCAGCCCGGCCAGGATGGCGGCGGCGCGGGCCGGCGCCGCATGGGCGTCGATGGCGTTCAGGCGGTCGTGGATATCGGCCAGATGCTGGGGATCGCCATGACCGGCCTCCAGCCGGGCGCTTTCCGATAAAAGCCCGGTCCGCTCGCGATCGGCGGCAAGCACCCAATCGCCGATGGGGTCGGAACTGTCGGATATTTCCTGGGCGACCTGGCCCAGGCGGGCGCGGGGACGGATCGACACGCTGCCGCCGTCGGGCGACAGATCGCCGGCGATCAACCGGAACAGGGTCGTTTTGCCGGCGCCGTTGCGCCCGACCAGGCCGACCCGTTCCCCGGCCGGTATGTGGGCGGTCGCCTGATCGAACAGGACCCGCCCGCCGATACGCAGCACCAGATCGTTGATATGCAGCATCGCCGGGTCTGTACCATGCCGGCGCGATGCTGCAAAGATTTGTTGGTTTTTTGGTTTTTTGGTTTTTTGGTTTTTTGGTTGGGCCTCAAGCGCCGGCGCTTGCGCTTGGCTTATCCTCGCGCCCTACGGGCGCTGCGGCGCGCTGGTTTTGGTGCTCCGCTCCGCTTCGGGCGCATAGTCGTCGCGTACCGCGCCTCCGGGTGCCAGAGGTCGAGAGTGGGGGATGGCGCGTTCGCAACGCTCCCCCTCGCCACAGCCGGTTGCCCCTCCGCCGCGATGATTGTATAACCCGCCGTCGCCGATCGGCCGGCCTGCCGCCGCCGACGTGCCGCCCAATTCGTTGCGAGGGGATCAGCAATGGCAATCGAACGCACCCTGTCCATCATCAAGCCGGACGCCACCCGGCGCAATCTGACCGGCAAGATCAATGCCCGTTTCGAAGAGGCGGGCCTGCGCATCGTCGCTCAGAAGCGGGTGCGCCTGACCAAGGAGCAGGCCGAGCAATTCTACGGCATCCACCGGGAACGCTCGTTCTTTCCCGATCTGGTGGCCTTCATGACCTCGGGTCCGGTGGTGGTCCAGGCTCTGGAAGGCGAAGACGCCGTGACCCGCAACCGCGAAATCATGGGCGCCACCAATCCGGCCAATGCCGCGCCCGGCACCATTCGGGCCGATTTCGCCGAATCCGTCGAAGCCAATTCGGTTCACGGTTCGGATTCGGCCGAGAACGCGGCCAAGGAAATCGCTTTCTTCTTCTCCGAGTGCGAGATCGTCGGCTGACCGACGATCGCCACCGGCCGGCGGTGGTGGTGTGCCGGACGGGGCATGAGCCTTTAGCGGCAGCGCCGTTCCGTGATCGGATCGGACCGCGATACGAACGGTATCGCGGCTCCGGATCGCGCCCGTTCGCGTAAGAGCCCGACCCGAAAGTCGGCAGGGTGAGCCGAAAATGGCGGTTTTCGAGAACCGCAGCGGAGCGTACTTCATGTACGTGAGCAGCGGAAGCGCAGAAAACCGCCATTTGCAGGCCGCCACGGCGATTTTCGGGTCGGGCTCTAAGGCCGTCCGGCCTTCCGAGGGGCGGTCTTATCCCGTATCCATGCCCATGCATCGGTATAGGGGGGGATCCTCAAACAGCCCCGTACGCACGATTTGCGCGTATATCCGGATAGCGTATGCATAATGATCTATGCAACGACACCGTGGAGCGCTATCTTTTACGCGATGCCCTCTCCAGGATCAGGCGTAATCGTTTCATCGCCAATGGATCGCAGAGGCTTGATGAGATTAATCGTATTGATGGCAAGGTGATAAAGACATGGCCCAAACTTCCGCTTCTCCGATCGTCCCGGTGTCGCGTCGCGCCAGTCGCGGCCGGACGCCGTCGGGTCGGCCCAACCCCATCGACGTTCATGTGGGCGCCCGCGTGCGCTTGCGCCGCACGTTGCTGGGCATGAGCCAGGAAAGGTTGGGGGAGGCTTTGGGCCTGACCTTCCAGCAGGTGCAGAAATACGAACGGGGCGCCAATCGCATCGGCGCCAGCCGCCTGTTCGACCTGTCCCGGGTTCTCGACGTGCCGATCTCGTATTTTTTCGAGGATATGGCCGAGGGGGTGGAAACCGCCAGCCCGCGCCATATGGTGCGCGCCACCGAAGACCCGCCGGAGGTCGAGGACAACGTCATGTCCCAGCGCGAAACCCTGGAACTGGTCCGGGCTTATTACCGGATTTCCGACCCTCAGGTGCGCCGCCACGTCTATGATCTGGCCAAGGCGTTGGGTCCGTCCGGCGAAAAGGCGGACTGACCCCATTCCGTTTTCGACGTCGTCATCAAGGCGGGGGCGGCCGGTGCCGCCCCCGTTTTGTTGCGCGCGCCCGCGACGTGTTTCGTGTTATCGCCGGGGGGCTGCGCCGGCGTTGAAGCGCGGATGCCCTTCGGGCAGGCCGGCCGGATCCTGGTGGATCATCACCTCGAAGGACGGAAACTCGGCGGTGATCGCCAGTTCGACCTCGTCGGCGATGGCGTGGGCCTGGCGCAGGGGCAGATCGGCATCCAGTTCCAGATGGAGCTGGATGAAGCCGCGACGGCCGGCGGTGCGGGTGCGCAGATCGTGGACGTTGCGGACCATGGGATTGGCGCGGGCGATGGCGCGGATGCGCCGGCGGTCCTCGTCGGGCAATTCCCGGTCCATCAGCATGTCGAGCGATGAAACCGCCACGCCCCAGGCGCTTTTGAGCAGAAAGACGGCGATGAGCAGCGCCGCCACCGGATCGACGAAGGTCCATCCCAGATAACGCTCCAGCAGCAGCGAGGCCATGACGCTGCCGTTGATCATCAGATCGCCGGAATAGTGCAGGGCGTCGGCGCCGATGGCCACCGATCGGGTTTTCGCCACCACGTATCGCTGGTAGCGCAACAGGACGATGGTGAGCACGATGGAGATCGCCATCACGGCGATGCCGGCGGGGATGTTCTTGACCGCCGCCGGATGCGACAGCTTGCCGATGGCTTCCATCAGCAGGAATCCCACCGAGCCGGTGATGATGATCGCCTGTCCGAGACCGGCCAGGGCCTCGGCCTTGCCGTGGCCGAAGCGGTGTTCATTGTCGGCGGGAGTGAGCGAATGATGGACCGCGACCATATTGATGGCCGACGCGCCGGCATCGAGCACGGAATCGATCAGCGACGACAGCATGGCCACCGATCCGGTCATCAGCCAGGCGACCAGCTTGGCGGCGATCAGGACGGTGGCGGTGGCCACCGAGGCATAGGTGGCCTTCCGCATCAGGCGGCCGGCGTCGGGATGGTCGGCGTCGGTGAGGGCGGTCATGATCGGTCGGTCTTTACGGATAGAGGGTGTCGCGCCGCCAGATTTCGCCGTCTTTGACATAGGCGAAGCGGTCGTGCAGGCGAAAGGGGCGGTCTTCCCAGAATTCGATGCGCTCGGGCACCAGCCGGAAACCGGACCAGTAGGGCGGGCGGGGAATGGCGCCGATGCCGAAGCGGGCGGTCAGTTCCGCCACCCGGCGTTCCAACTCGAATCGTCCCGTCAGCGGGCGCGATTGCCGCGACGCCCAGGCGCCGATGCGGCTTGAACGCGGCCGCGACGAGAAATAGGCGTCGGCCTCCTCGTCGGTCACCGGCGCCACCGCGCCTTCGGCGCGAATCTGGCGCTTCAGGCTTTTCCAATGCAGGCACAGGGCGCCGAAGGGATTGGCGGCCAGCTCGACGCCCTTGCGGCTTTCGAGATTGGTATAGAAGACGAATCCGCGCGGGTCCCAGCTTTTCAGCAGCACCATTCGTACCGACGGGCGGCCTTGCGCGTCGGCGGTGGCCAGGGCCATGGCGTTGGCGTCGTTGATCTCGCGCCGCTCGGCCGCCGCCATCCAATCGGCGAACAGGACGAAGGGGTCGGTATCGGCCTTGTCGGCGGTCGATGGTTCGGCGGTCGATGGCGCGGTGTCGGGCGTGGTAGTATCGGATGTGGCGTCGGCCATGGGGCGGCCCTGGTTGAAAACGGGTCGTCGCGCTAGAATAGGCAGTGTCGACCGGCCTGTCCAATCTCCCGCCTCAACTTTGCCGAAATTTTCGGTTACGGGATGGCCGGGATCGCGCCGGAAGCCGACCACCTCGTTGGAAGAAAAGGGGGCTGCACCATGGTCAAGAAAACCGTCATCGTCCTTATGGCTGCAGGTCTTCTGGCCGGCTGCGGCAATACCTACGGCCCTGATTCCTATGGCCCCAAGCAGACCGCCGGCACCTTGCTCGGCGCCGTCGCGGGCGGGCTGGCCGGTGCCCAGTTCGGGCGCGGCAGCGGCAATCTGGCGGCGACGGCGGTGGGCACGCTGCTCGGGGCCTATCTCGGCTCGGAGGTCGGCAAATCCCTGGACAAGGCCGACCAGATGTATGCCCAGCAGGCCGAAATCAAGGCGCGGACCGCGCCGATCGGCCAGCAGATCACTTGGGATAACCCGCAATCCGGCCATTCCGGCAGCTTCACCCCGACCCGGGCCGGTTATGACGAAGCCGGCAATTACTGCCGCGAGTACCAGACCACGGTGACCATCGGCGGTCAGACTCAGAAGGCTTATGGAACCGCCTGCCGCCAGCCCGACGGAAGCTGGAAAATGGTGAAGTGATCCACGCGATCGTGGCACAAGGAAAAAGCGGAGGCGCCGGCCCCCGCCTTGTCCATTGCGGGAGCGGTCCGAGGCCGTGAAAGATCCATACGGGGTATTGGGGGTGGCGCGCAGCGCGACGGCCGAGGATATCAAGCAGGCCTATCGCGTGTTGGCGCGTGAGTTTCATCCCGACCTCAATCCCGGTGACCGCCATGCCGAGGACCGCTTCAAGGAAGTCTCGGCCGCTTATGATTTCCTGTCCGATTCCGAGCGGCGCGGCCGGTTCGATCGTGGCGAGATCGACGCCGGCGGCAGCCCGCGCGCCGGCGGCGCGCGCAAGGGCGCCTACGGCTCCGCCCGCACCCGGCGGGGTTTTTCGTTCGGCGACGATGCCGATGATATCCTGGCCGAATTGCTGCGTCGGCGCGATCGCGCCCGCGCTTATCGCGGTGGTCGGGCCGACGGCAAGGTGTCCGAGCCCCGCGACCTGCGCCAGACGGTCGCGGTCAGCTTCGTCGAGGCGGCGGCCGGTGCCGCCAAGCGGGTGGCGCTGACCTCCGGCAAGACCCTGGAGGTGCGCATTCCCGCCGGCGCCGAGGATGGCCAGATCCTGCGGCTGAAAGGCCAGGGCCACGCGTCGCCCGAAGGCGACGGCGACGCCTATATCGAGCTCAAGATCGCCCCCGACCCGGTGTTTTCGCGCCGCGACCGCGATATCCTGGCCGAGGTCGCGGTCAGCCTGCAGGAGGCGGTGCTGGGGGCCAAGGTCTTGGTCCCCACCATCGACGGGGCGGTGACCGTGACGGTGCCGCCCAATTCCAACGCGGGTACGATCCTGCGCCTGAAGGGCAAGGGCATCGCCGATTCCAGGGGACGCGGCGATCAATTGGTGAGTTTGCGGGTGGTGTTGCCCGACAACGATCCCGATCTGCGCAAATTCGTCGAGAAATGGGGGCCGCGCCATCCTTATGACCCCCGTCGGCGCCAGAAAGGGTAGTTTCCCATTCAACCACGGGCCTTCGGCCAGAACGAGATTCGGCATGATCAAACGGGCGGAGCCGGCCGGCTCTTCCGCTCTTGGGAGTTACAGCATGCGTAAATACGGTATCGCGATTTTGTTCATCCTCGTCGTGGGCGTGATCGCGGCGATCTATCAAATCCATCGTCCGTTGCCGGCCTTGCGGCAGACCTCCCTGGCGCCGGCGGCGTACCGCGTTCCGGGAAATCTGAACATCACCTGGCCGGCCCAGGGTTCGGCGGCGGTGGCCGTGGCCGGAATCGGGGTCATGGGGTCGTCGAATGCCGACCAGGTGGCGCCGCTGGCCAGCGTGGCCAAGCTGATGACCGCCTATCTGACGTTGCAGAAACACCCCTTGGGGCCCTATTCCTCCGGCCCGAAGGTGACCGTCACCGCCGCCGACGTGGCGACCTATCGCGAAAACGTCGCCGCCCACAATTCGGTCGCCCCGGTGGCGGAGGGCGAAGTCATCACCGAGCGGCAATTGCTCGAAGCGCTGCTGCTGCCGTCCGGCGACAACATCGCCACCCTGCTGGCGCGCTGGGACGCGGGCAGCGTAAGCGCCTTCGTCCAGGAGATGAACGAGACCGCCAAGAAATTGGGGATGACCCATACCCATTACGCCGATCCCGCGGGCGTCGATCCGGGCACGGCGGGCAGCGCCCTCGACCAGGTGAAAATCGCCGAGGCCGACATGGCGATCCCGGCTTTCAAGGGGATCGTCGCCCAGCCCCAGGCGACCCTGCCGGTCGGCGGCGTGGTCTATAACACCGACTATATCCTCGGCCATGACGGCATCATCGGCATCAAGACCGGCAGCATGTCCCAGGTGGGCGCGAACTTCGTCTTCGCCACCGAGCCCAAGGTCAACGGCAAGAAGGTTCTGCTGATCGGCTGCATCATGGCTCAGCACGGCCAACAGCCCCTGATGACCGCGCTGCACGGCGGCGCCGCTCTGGCGGCGCAGGCCGCCGGCAATCTGCAGCAGATGATTCTGGTCAAGGAGGGCGCCCAGGTCGGCGCTCTGTCGTCGGCTTGGGGGCAGACCGCCGCCATCGCCGCGACCAAGGGCGTGACGGCGATCGTCTGGCCGGGATTGACCGTTGCCGAAACGCTGGAAACCAAGCCGCTGGGCGACAGCGTGACCGCCAATACCGAGACCGGCCAGTTGGTGGTCAAGGCCGGCGGGCAGACGGCCACGGTGCCGGTCCGCTCGGTCGGCGGCATCACCCGTCCGAGCGCGGTGTGGAAGTTGGAGCGCGGGATTCTCTGACGACCTCCGTCTCAAGGAGATCGGCCAGCGATACGGCCGGGATGCCGGCATCGTGGCGGGCGAGCAGGTCGAGGCGCCGCTCGACCTCGGCCCGCCACGGCGCGGCGGTGGCCGTGGCCGCGTCCAGGGCGGGGTCCAGGGACAGGGACTTCACCAGCATGGCCAGGGTGACCGTTTCGGGATCGCGGGCCAGCGCATAACGGCCGTGTCTGGCCGTCGCCACCAGGCCGGCGGCGGACAGACGGCGGAGCACGACGACGAGATCGGCTTCGGCGGCGGGTATGGATTCCATGATCCGCCGCCGCGAGGCGCCGTGACCGCCGGTTCCGGCCTTGCGCAGCAGGGCCAGGATCGCCAGCGCCAGGGTCAGGCGGCGCCGTTCCGACGGATTGCTGGCGGCAAGATCGTAGCCGGCCCGCCATTCCGGCAAGGCGGCGGTGATTTCGGCGCCGATCAGCACCACCACCCACGACAGATAGGCCCAGACCAGCAGCAGGGGAATGGCGGCGAGCGCGCCGTACAAGGTCGCGTAGGTGCCGGCGCGCGCCACATAGAACCCGAACAGCCAGCGCAGGATGGCGAACAGCAGCGCCGCCGCCAGTCCGCCGGTCACCGCGTCGGCGGCCCGCACCGTCCGGTTGGGCATCAGCTTGAACAGGACGATGAAGGCGAAAGTGGACAACAAAATCGGCAGGGGCTGCGCCAGCCGGTCCACCAGGCCGTGGCCGAGATGCGAACGGGCGGTGGCGGCAAGGTAGCCCTGAACCCAAAGCGAGGCGCCGATCAGCAGCGGCCCCAGGGTCAGCACCGTCCAATAGACCACCGCCCGCGACGCCAGCCGGCGGCGATGGCTGACCCGGAAGATCTGATTCATCGCGGTTTCGATGGCGCCCAGCAGCATCACCGCCGTCACCGCCAGGCCGATGGTGCCGATGGCGCTGAGCCGCCCGGCATTGGCGACGAAGCGCAGGAATTCATGGCGAACCGCCGCGCCGAGGGACGGCACGAAATTGGCCAGAATCCAATCCAGCAATTGCGACCGGATCGTCTCGAAACCGGGAAAGACCGCCAAAACGGCCAAACCGATGGCCATCAACGGGACCAGCGACAATAATGAGGTGTAACTGAGCGACCCGGCGGTGTAAAAAGCGCGATCGTAGAGGAAACGCCGGGCGGCATAGCGCAGAAAGGACGATCCCGCACGGGTCCGTCGCACGATTTCCGCCCTGGTGAAGGTCGTCGCCATGATTCGCAACCCCGCATCCGGCCGCGCCCGTCTGCCGCTTTGCCACCTTACGCGTTTCGTGTAGGATGCCGGCCGTTTTCTTACGCCCCAACCATAAAGAACGAGGAGAAAGGGCCGCATGACTACACCCGCCCCGCTACTGGCCGGTCGCAAGGGTCTGATCATGGGAGTCGCCAACGACCGTTCACTGGCCTGGGGCATCGCCCAAGCCGCGGCCGCCCAGGGGGCCGAACTGGCCTTCACCTATCAGGCGGAGGCCTTCGAAAAGCGGGTCCGGCCATTGGCGGAGGAAGCGGGCGCGACCCTGCTGCTGCCCTGTGACGTCGCCGACGAAGCGTCGCTGGACGCCGCTTTCGCCAAGATCAAGGAGGTCTGGGGCCGTCTCGATTTCGTTGTCCATGCCATCGGCTATTCGGACAAGGAGGAGTTGCGCGGCGCCTATGTGGACACCTCGCTGAACAATTTTCTCAACACCATGCATGTGTCGGTCTATTCCTTCACCTCGGTCGCGCGTCGCGCCGCCGAATTGATGGATCAGGGCGGCAGTCTGGTGACCCTGACCTATTACGGGGCGGAGCGGGTCATGCCCCACTACAACGTGATGGGGGTGGCCAAGGCGGCGCTGGAAGCCAGCGTGCGTTATCTCGCCGCCGGTCTCGGGGATCGGGGAATCCGGGTCAACGCCCTGTCGGCCGGCCCGGCCAAGACTCTGGCGGCGTCGGGTATCGGTGATTTCCGCTATATGCTGAAATGGAACCAGTACAACAGCCCGCTGCGGCGCAACGTGACCCTTCAGGATATCGGCGGCGCCGGCCTCTATCTGCTCAGCGACCTGTCCTCGGGGGTGACCGGCGAGACTCACCATGTCGATTGCGGGTATCATGTGATCGGCATGAAGCTGCCGGACGCGCCGGATATCTCCGCCGTTTAAGAGTTGAAGGGTGAGGGGTGATGTCGGGTAACGGGTTCGGCCATCTGTTCCGCTTCACGACCTTCGGGGAAAGCCACGGTCCCGCCATCGGCTGCGTGATCGATGGCGTGCCGCCGCGTCTGGCCCTGTCGGAGGCCGATATCCAGCCCTGGCTGGATCGGCGCCGGCCGGGACAGAACCGCTTCACCACCCAGCGCCGCGAGGCCGATCAGGTCCGCATCCTGTCGGGGGTGTTCGAAGGGCTGACCACCGGAACCCCCATCGGCCTTCTGATCGAGAATACCGATCAGCGCTCGGGCGATTACGGCGAGATCAAGGACCGTTTCCGTCCCGGCCATGCCGATTGGGTCTACCAGCAAAAATACGGCCTGCGCGATTATCGTGGCGGCGGCCGTTCGTCCGCGCGGGAAACGGCGATGCGGGTCGCGGCCGGGGCGGTGGCCCGGGTGGTGCTGAACGGACTGGTCGCGGGCGGGATCGCGCTCAAGGGCGCCATGGTGCGAATGGGCGCCGACGCGGTGCCGGACGATCGCCGTGACTGGGCCGTCTGCGCCGACAATCCGTTCTGGTGCCCCGACGCCGAAAGCGCGGCGCGCTGGGAAGGGCTGCTGGACGGGGTGCGCAAGCGGGGATCGTCGATCGGCGGCGTGGTCGAGGTGGTGGCCTCGAACGTGCCGGTGGGGTTGGGATCGCCGGTCTATGACAAGCTGGACGCCGATATCGCCAAGGCGATGATGAGCATCAACGCGGTGAAGGGCGTGGAAATCGGCGCCGGCTTCGCCGCCGCCGCCTTGTCGGGCGAGGACAATGCCGATGAAATGCGCATCGGTCCCGACGGCGAACCGGTGTTCCTGTCCAATCGGGCCGGCGGCATTCTGGGCGGCATCTCCACCGGCCAGGACGTGGTGGTGCGTCTGGCGGTGAAGCCCACCAGCTCGATCCTTACCCCTAAGCGCAGCATCGATAGCGCCGGCAACGAAGTCGAAGTATCCACGCGCGGCCGTCACGATCCCTGCGTCGCCATTCGCGCCGTGCCGGTCGCCGAGGCGATGCTGGCCTGCGTTCTCGCCGACCATCTGTTACGCCATCGCGGCCAATGCGGCTGGGGCGAGGGATAAAGGGCGAACCGGCGGTCGCGGCGAGGGGGCCATCGGTCCCGTTGCGGGCGCTGATGGCCTTGTTTCTGGCGGTGTTCCTGGCCATGGGCGGCGCCGGCACGCTGACGACGGTGCTCAGCCTGCGGTTGGATGCCGAGGCGGTGGGCGCCGTGACCCTGGGGGCGGTGATGGCCGCCTATTTCTTCGGGCTCACCCTGGGGTCGCTGTCGGCCCATTGGGCGATCCGCCGGGTCGGTCACATCCGCGCCTTCGCCGCCTTTCTGTCGCTTTTTTCGGCCGCCGCCCTGGGGCACGCCTTGACCACGGACACCCTGGCCTGGGGCGGGTTGAGGGCGGTCGAGGGCTATTGCATGGCCGGCGTGCTGATCTGCGTCGAAAGCTGGCTGAACCAGAAGGCCACGGCCCTCAATCGCGGCAAGATTCTGGCTTTCTACATGGTGTGCCTGTATGGCGGCTATGGCGCCGGCCAGTTCCTGTTGCGCCTGGATCACGGGGGTGGCGCGGTCTTCGCCGCAAGTTCGATTCTGCTGTCGGTGGCGTTGATTCCCGTGGCCCTGACCCGCCAGTCCCCGCCCGAACTGCCGACGGTGGCGTCCATGGGGCTGCGCCGGCTTTACGAGGGATCGCCCCTGGGCGCGGCCGGGGCCCTGGTCAGCGGCGTGGTCAGCGGCGCGCTTTACACCTTGGGGCCGGTCTACGCGCTGCGGCTGGGCTATGACAGCGCCCATGCCGGCCTGTTCATGGGCGCGACCATTCTGGGGGGTATGGTGCTGCAGTGGCCGTTGGGATGGCTGTCCGACCATTTCGACCGCCGCAGGGTGCTGGTGGGGGTGTTCGGCGGGCTGGCCCTGGTCGGTGTCTGGCTGGCGGTGGCGCCGCCGGATTTGTTGCCCTGGCTGTTGGCCGGCGCCGTCCTGTACGGCGGCATGGTGTTCGTGGTCTATCCCTTAAGCGTGGCCCAGACCAACGACCGCCTGGAGGCCACCGAGATGGTGGCGGCCAGCGGCGCCCTGGTTCTGCTCTATTCGGTGGGGGCGACCATCGGCCCCCTGGCGGCCTCGGTGGCGGTGAAAATGATGGGCGGCGCCGGCCTGATGGCCTTTACCGCCCTGGCGTCGGCGGCGCTGGTGGCATTCGGCCTGTGGGCCATGCGCCGCCGGCCGCCGGTGCCGGCCGACCTGCAAGGGCCGTTCGTCGCCATGCCCAGAACCACGCCGGTGGTCGGCGTTCTGGCGTCCGACGAATCCGAAGACGATCATACCGCCCGGCCTATGAAATGACCCGAGACGGTTTTGCTCAAGCGCCGCTCGGGCTTGCCGGTCGACGAAGGTGCCTTCGGCGAGTCGTGTCATGCGCCGACCGGTATCACACCACCCGGTAATCAATTCCCATCAGCAGGCTCAGCGCCAGGATGATGAGGATGGAAAAACCGAACAGGCGTCGCGCCCAGCGCCGCACATCGCCCTCTTCCGGGACCGGCAGGGCCATGGAGAACCAGTAGGCGCCGCCCAGGATCGCCACCGCCAGATAGGCGTAGCCGGTATAGCCGGCCACGGTCAGGCCGCTGGCCGCGGCGACGAAGGCGGCGATATAGGCCAGGATATGGCGCCGGGCCGTTTTCAGGCCGTGGCGAACCGGCAGCACCGGAATGCTGGCGGCGGCGTAATCGTCGCGGTAGAGGATGCCGATGGCGTAGGAATGGGGCATCTGCCACAGGCTGAAGGTCAACAGCAGCAGAGCCGCGCCCAGATCGAAATGCCCGCTGATGGCGACGTAGCCGATGACCGGCGGCATGGCGCCCGACAGGCTGCCGACCACGGTGCTGTAGGTGGAATTGCGCTTGAGATAGAAGCTGTAGATTCCGACATAGACGACGAAGCCGATGGCGGCGAGGAGGGCGGACAAGGGATTGACGGCGCCGTACAGCAGCCCCAGACCGCCCGCGCCGAGCGCGACGCCGTAGATCAGGGCCATGGCCGGCGATACCCGGCCCTGGGCCAGAACCCGCTTGCGGGTCCGCTTCATCTTGCCGTCGATGTCGCGGTCGATGACGTTGTTGAAGGCGCAGCCTCCGGCGATGACCAGCGATACGCCGGCGAACACCTTGAGCAGCAGAATCAGATGGAACTGGCCGTGCGCCGCCAGGAAGAACCCGCCGGCCACCGAAACCAGATTGCCGAAAATGATGCCGGGCTTGGCCAGCTGGATGTAGTCGGCGAAGGCCGTTCCGATTCGACGGATCGGACCGTCCGCGAATTGGGGCTCCGACGCGGCCGTATCGGCGCCGGAGATCGAACCCAGAGAATCCGCCGCGCGGGCGGCGATCGTCGCTTTGGTCATCAAACGCTTCCCGAAAACGTCATTCCGTGGCGTCCCCGTGCGTCACGGCATGAATAAGCAGATCCCCCGGAAAGGGATCGGAGGGCAGCCGGAACGGCCCTCCGATCAAAACGATCCTCTTACATATGGGGCGCCATATGCGACATGCCCGACATGCCGCCCGACAGACCCGGAATGTTCGCCGACGGCATCAGGGTCGCCATCATGTTGGCCATGATCCAGATGCTGCCGACGACGACGAAGAACAGGAGCATCGCCGTGAACGCGAAGGAGATGGTGTCCCACTTCTTGTCCGGGGCCATGCTCATGTGCAGGAAGTAGTACAGATGGACGACAACCTGCACCAAGGCCAGGACGGCGATGGTGATGAGGATGTCGACCTTCGACATGTTGGGGTTCATCACCACCCAGAACGAGGCCAGGGTCAGTACGACCGCCAGGACGAAGCCGGTGACGTAGGACCGGAAGGTGGCAGGCTGGTGGCTGCCGTGGGCGTGGCTGTTATCCATCAGAAAACGCTCCCCGTCAGATAGACGACCGTGAAGACGCCGATCCACACGATGTCGAGGAAATGCCAGAACAGGCTGAGCAGGGTCAGACGGCGCATGGCGGAACCGCCAAGGCCGTTCTTGGCCACCTGGAAGATCATCGTCGCCATCCAGATCAGACCGAAGGTGACGTGGGTTCCGTGGGTGCCCACCAGGGTGAAGAAGCCCGAGAGGAACGCGCTCTGATCGGGGCCGTGACCGGCGGCGACCAGGCCGTAGAACTCGTGGATTTCCATCCCGATGAAGGTGGCCCCCAGCAGGAAGGTGATGACCAGCCACAACAGGGTCCGGGACCGGTCGTTCTTGTAGGCCGCCAGCATCGCGAACCCGTAGGTCACGCTGCTGAACAGCAGGGCCATGGTTTCCTTGAGAACGTAAGGAAGATCGAAGATCTCCTTGCCGGTCGGACCGCCGGCGGTGTTATTGCGAAGGACCACGAACGCCGCGAAGATGCTCGCGAACAGGATGCAGTCCGTCATGATGTAGATCCAGAACCCGAACACCGTCCTGGAGTCGGCCTCTGCGTGATCGTGGTGCCCGTGCGCGTGGGCGTCGGGCTTTGGTGCGGTCAGCGAGTAATCGCCGGGAAGATCAATAGACATGGATCGCGATCATCCTGCTGAAGTTAGGAAGGGCTCTGTTCGATCTGGGCGACTTCCGCCGCCGGGACGTAGTAGTCCTTGTTGTCATTCGCGGCACGCACCCACAGGGTGACGATGATGCCGAGGACGCCCAAGGCCACCATCCACCAAATGTGCCAGATGAGCCCGAACCCGAAGAGGAAGGAGAACCCTCCGACAACGACGCCCGCTCCCGTATTGCGCGGCATATGGATGTCGTGGAAGGCGGACGGCTTCTTGACCTTGCCCTGCTTCTTGGCCTCCCAGAACGTGTCGCGGCCGTGAATTTCCGGAATTTCCGCGAAGTTGTAGAAGGGCGGCGGGGACGTGGTCGCCCATTCCAGCGAACGGCCGTTCCAGGGATCGCCGGTGACATCGCGCAGCTGGTCGCGAATCCGGAAGGAATGGACGATCTGGAGGACCTGGGTGATCACCGCCAGCAGGATGATGAAGCTGCCGACGGCCGCGACGATCAGCCACGGATGCCAGGCGGGGTTGTCGTAATGGTCCAGACGACGGGTCATGCCCTCGAAGCCCAGGACGTACAGGGGCATGAAGGCGACGTAGAAGCCGATGACCCACAGCCAGACGGCGATCTTGCCCAGGCCTTCGTGCAGCTTGAAGCCCATGGCCTTCGGCCACCAGTAGGTGATGCCGGCGAAGGACCCGAACACCACGCCGCCGATGATCACGTTATGGAAATGGGCGATCAGGAACAGGCTGTTGTGCAACAGGAAGTCGGCGCCGGGCACCGCCAGCAGAACGCCGGTCATGCCGCCGATCGAGAAGGTGACCAGGAAGGCCACCGTCCACATCATCGGCGTGGTGAACCGGATTCGACCGCGATACATGGTGAACAGCCAGTTGAACATCTTCACGCCCGTTGGCACCGCGATGATCATCGTGGAGATGCCGAAGAAGGTGTTGACGTCCGCGCCGGCACCCATGGTGAAGAAGTGGTGCAGCCAAACGATGAAGGACAGAACGGTGATGGCCACCGTCGCCCAGACCATGGAGGTGTAGCCGAAAATCTTCTTGCCGGAGAAGGTCTGGGTGACTTCCGAATACACGCCGAAGATCGGCAGGATCAGGATGTACACTTCCGGGTGACCCCAGGCCCAATACAGGTTGACGTAGAGCATGGGCTCGCCGCCGGCGCTATTGGTGAAGAAGTGCATGCCGAGATAACGGTCCAGGGCCAGCAGGGCGAAGGTCACCGTCAGGATCGGGAAGGCCGCCAGGATCAGCATGTTGGTGCACAGGGCGTTCCAGCAGAAGATCGGCATGTCCATCAGCTTCATCCCAGGCGCGCGCATCTTCATGATGGTCACGAAGAAGTTCACGCCCGTCAGCAGCGATCCGATACCGGCGATCTGCACCGACCAGAGGTAATAATCGACGCCGACACCGGGGCTGTAGGCCAGTTCCGACAAAGGCGGATAGGCGGTCCAGCCGACCTTGGCGAATTCGCCGATGAACAGCGACAGGTTGATCAGCACCACGCCCACGACGGTCAGCCACAGGCTGACCGAATTCATGAACGGGAAGGCCACGTCGCGCGCGCCGATCTGAAGCGGCACGGCGATGTTCATCAGGCCGACCACCAGCGGCATCGCCACGAAGAAGATCATGATGGCGCCGTGGGCGCTGAAGATCTGGTCGAAGTGATGCGGCGGCAGATAGCCGTGGTTGGGCCCGAAGGACAAAGCCTGTTGCGACCGCATCATGATGGCGTCGGTGAAACCGCGCACCAGCATGACCAGGGCGAGCGCCAGATACATGATGCCGATCTTCTTGTGATCGACGGAGGTCAGGTACTCGGTCCACAACCACTTCCACTTACCGTAGTAGGTGATGGAACCGACGATGGCTATGGCGCAGATCGCCATGAAGGCGACAGCCCCCATAATGATGGGGTTGTCGAACGGAATGACGGAGAGGCTAAGCTTACCCAACATGTGCAACTCCCGGGGCGGAGGGCTTCACGGCCGCTTTGGTGGGCTTCATGCCCGGTTTCAGGTATTGCGAAAGAATGTTTCCGAACAGGTCGGGATCGACCCCGGAATAGAACTGAACGGGGTTGTTCTCGCTCGGCTTGGCCAGCAATTCGTAGTTGGCTTTGGTGAGCTGGGTCGGCGCCTTTTTGGCGTTGGCCACCCAGGCGGCGAAGCCGGCGTCGGTCATGACCTTGGCCTTGAAATGCATTCCGTAGAACCCCTTGCCGCTGAAGTCCGACGACAGGCCGAAATAGGTGCCGACCTTATCGGAGATCAGATGCAGCTTCGAATCCATGCCGGCCATGGCGTAGATCTGGCTGCCGATTTGCGGAATGAAGAACGAGTTCATCACCGTGGCCGACGTGATGTCGAAACGGACCGGCGTATTGACCGGGAAGGCCAGCTGGTTGACGACGGCGATGTTCTGTTTCGGATAGATGAACAGCCATTTCCAATCCAGCGACACCACTTCGACGTCCAGGGTCTTGTTCTTCGAGGCGATCGGCCGCGAGGGCTCCAACTGGTGCGTCGTCTTCCAGGTCACGTAACCCAGAATGCAGATGATGATGATCGGCACACCCCAGACGACGGCCTCGATCTTGTTCGAATGACCCCAATCCGGCATGTAGGTCGCCTTGGTGTTCGATTCGCGATAATGCCAGGCGAAGAACAGCGCCATGAAGATCACGGGCAGCACGACCAGCAGCATCAGACCGAGCGCCAGCAAGATCAGGTTTCGTTCGTCCAGCCCGATCTGTCCCTTGGGGTCGAGCAGCACCATCTTGCAACCCCCAAGCAGGACGGGAAGACACAACGCCGCGGTTTTCAGCAACCCGGCACGCAGCTTTCGACCCATATCTAGCAGCTCCTTCATCAGCCCACGCAAAGGCATCACGGATCCGGAGCCCGCGAACGGGCAGCGGCCATGAAACGGTTCATACCCAAGGACCATGCGGTCCTTGTAATAGCCCGAAGGCCATAGGTTACAGCCAAAAGACCATATAACGGTTTACTTATATTAGAATAATTATATGATCAAGATGCCGAAACGACGGCATCGAATCCAGATGTTTTTTAAGAATTTTTCAGCGCGTGACGCGCGTCACCCCGCAGCCGTCACTGGCTCGAAGGTCAGGATTTGCGCTGGCTCCCCCCAAAGCAAACACAGTCGGAATTGCATTTTGTAACCATACACATGCAAAACACGCTTAACCATGATCCACAAAATTACAAAAAAAACAAATCGTATAATTTAGAATTATAAACACTCAATATAGATCGCACAGGGTTCGTGTCGTTCCCATGCGATCACTTCGGTGATCCCGCCGGGTCTGGCGCCACTTCGCTTTTTTGCCGGCGGAGTACAGGTTCGGGCGTCAATTGATCGCGGCGTTTGCGTCGATCAAAACCCCCGAGACATGCGAACGCGATGGCGTTTACGCGCGCCACGGTCCCACGCCCATGTCCATAACCCGCGCTTTGTTAAGCTTGTTGATGCCTGTGGTCAAGGCATTGTCGCAGAAAATTCTTTGTGCCCCCCGGTGATTGAAAGCGTGGCGCCAGGTGGCTCGCTGCAGGGGAATCGCGCCGAAATGCCATCATGCCCGGCCTAATACACTTTATTATACTGTATATTGTGTGAAAAATACATGAGAGATGGTTATTTTCGTTGTAACCGCCCCATACGGGTGGTATATCGAATTAAATTCGTTAAACACCCGGATATGACACATGAACAACGTGAATAGTGCTCTTATCGAGCTGGAGCCGGGCGTGGTGGCGACCATGCTGGCGGCGGGCGAGGCGGTGCTGATCGATGTTCGCGAGCCCGAGGAATGGACCCGCGCTCATATCGCCGGCGCCTTTCTGCATCCCTTAAGCCAATTCGATCCCGACGAATGGCCGCGTTTTTTCGATCGCACCGCGGTTCTGGCCTGCCTGGCGGGCACCCGGTCGGCAAAGGTGGGGCGTGCCCTGCTGGCGGCGGGCCATCCGACGGCGATGCATATGAAGGGCGGGTTGGATGCCTGGCGGGCCGCCGGATTGCCGGTGGTGTCCGAGGGCTGAAACCGCGATCATTCGCCTTTGTCATCAATGCTTGGTTGTACGGCCTGTGTTTTTTGGTGTATTCCACCCGGGGCGCGGGCCAGGGCTGGCGGACGGTCGCCTAATACCAAATCCCGATGAGAGTGACTCATGGGGATGGGGTCCAAGCCCGCGCGGCGTTTGAGCGAAACCCGCTCGCGATCGGTCGCAGACCGTGAGCGACGGTATAAGGGGCGCGCTGGCGCCGAAATCGGGGCCGTCGGACCCGCGTCCGCGCACTCAAAAAAGAGGAGAGATCGACATGACGGATATGACCCCCGTCATTCATCCGGGCGAAATCCTGAGGGAGGAGTTTCTGAGGCCGGCCGGCGTCGACGTCGCCACCCTGGCGGATGCTCTCAAATTGCCCCGTGATCGTCTGATGGCGCTGGTGGGGGGCGAAGGGTCGATCTGTGTCGATATGGCGTTGCGGCTGTCCCATTATTTCGGGACGTCGGAACGGTTCTGGCTGGAAATGCAGCTTCGCTACGATCTTGAACGGGTGCGTCATCGCCGCGACGTCATCGCGGCGGAAATCCGCCGTCCCTTGTCCGGCGCCGCCTGATTTCCGATGGCGCCCGGCGCCGGACCCGCTCCCCGGTGATCGGGTGGGGCGGGGGCGTTCCGCGAGCCACCCGTTACGATGGGAAATGGCCGATATACATAAGCGACACATTATATAAGGTGTCGCGCCTTATATTAAGGCGTCGCGCGGCGGACGCCGTCGCCGTCAATCGGCGCGTCACGGCGCAGGGTCATCGGGTGAAGGCGCGTTGGAGCGGAGCGACTAGGCCGTTGAGGCCGCCGCAGCGTGCGGAGAGGCTCCATCGGGGCCTCGGAGCGCAAGCGAGGATAGCCAAGGGCGCGGACGCGCCCGCCCGGCGATTGAGGGAAATATACATAATGCAGGGGAAGCGGGGTCACCCGATTCCCCTGCGTCACGGCGCCGTTGGGATGGATCGCCGCCGCGGTTCGCGCTACTGTCGTCATGGCTTCTGGAATCGGGGTGCATGCGTCTTTTCGGTCGGATAGTGATTGGCGTTTTCGCGGTCGTCGGTCTGTTGACGGTGACCTCGTTCGGGCTGGCCCTGTGGGGGATCGGCCGTTTGCACCAGGCGATGACGCCGGTGGCGGCGGTGCCCGACCATACCCTGCTGACCATCGATCTCGGCGCCCGGTTCCGGCAGGATGGCGCCGATCCGCTGGCGCTGCTGGCGGGAGA
The DNA here is from genome assembly GCA_021848545.1 of Pseudomonadota bacterium. GTDB lineage: Bacteria > Pseudomonadota > Alphaproteobacteria > Rhodospirillales > Magnetospirillaceae > JAJZUL01. The sequence goes on along the minus strand of JAJZUL010000008.1, from coordinate 67,694 downwards.
GCGCAGTTACCGCCTGCGGCGGGTCGTGGCCGCGCTCGACCGCGCCGCCGTCGACCCGCGGGTGTCGGGACTGTTCGCCACGCTGCCGGGCACCCGGCTCGGCATCGCCGACATCCAGCAATTGCGCGATGCGGTGTTGCGGTTCCGCAAGTCGGGCAAGCCGGCGGTGCTGTTCGCGCCCACTCTGGATGGCGGCGGCGCCTCGGGCACGCTCGCTTATTATCTGGCGTCGGCCTTCGGCCGCATCTGGTTGCAGCCGTCGGGGGATGTCGGCCTGACCGGCTACGCAGCCCAGCCTCCGTTTCTCAAGGATGCGCTGTCGCGCATCGGCGTCGAGCCGCAATTTTCCGCCCGCTATCAATATAAGGCGGCGATCGACACCTTTACCCAATCGGCCTTCACCCCCGCCTATCGCCAGAATCTGGGCGCGCTGCTGACATCGTGGACCGATCAGACCGTGGCCGGCATCGCCGCGGCCCGGCGTTTGCCGCCGGCGACGGTCCGCAACCTGCTGGGGCAGGGGCCCTATATGGCCGACGAAGCGCTGGCCGATCATCTGGTGGACCGGCTGGGCTATCGCGAACAGGCCCTGGCCGCGGCCCGGCGCGCCGCCGGCATCGCCGCGGGGGCCAAGGCCAACCGGATCGATATCGCCGCCTATGCCGACGAAGCCTTGCATCCGTCGGGGCCGCGGATCGCGGTGGTGTCGGGGATCGGCGACATCCACGCCGGACGCGCCGCCGGTCCCCTGGCCGACCAGCCTGATTTCGCCGCCGGTTCCGTCGCCGGGGCGATCCGCGCCGCCGTGGCCGATCCCCGGGTCAAGGGCATCCTGCTGCGCATCGACAGTCCCGGCGGCGATTACACCGCCTCGGACACCGTGCGCCACGAGGTGGAAATGGCGCGGGCCGCCGGCAAGCCGGTGGTGGTGTCCATGGGTAATCTCGCGGCGTCGGGCGGTTATTTCATCGCTCTGGCGGCGAACAGGCTGGTGGCCGAACCGGGCACCATCACGGGCTCGATCGGCGTCTTCGCCGGCAAGCTGGTGCTCGCCGGCTTATGGAAAAAGCTGGGGGTGCATTGGGGGATGCTGAAGGCGGGCGCCAATGCCGATATGTGGAGCGCCAACACGCCGTTCTCCAAGGCGCAATGGGCGCGGGTCAACGCCATGCTCGACCATGTCTATGCCGACTTCACCGCCAAGGTCGAACGCGCCCGCAAGATTCCGGCCGACCGCATGGACGCGATCGCGCGGGGCCGGATCTGGAGCGGTGCCGATGCCAAAAATCTGGGGCTGGTCGACGCCCTGGGCGGGTACGGCGTGGCCGAGGATGAAATGCGCAAGCTGCTGAAATTGCCGGCGGGCCGCGCCCTTGATCTGGTGGATTATCCCCGTCCGAAATCGCCGCTGCGTCTGATGGTCGATCTGTTCGATCGCGGGGCCGGCGATCTGGCGACGGCCGGCCGTCTGGCCCATGTGGCGGTCGCCCTGGAGCCCCTGGCCGTCGATCTCGGCCTGACCGCGCCGGCCGCCGATCTGCGCCTGCAACTGCCCGTTTCGGCCGTGCCGGTCCCCGCCGGGGGAGCCCGGCAATGACCCAGACCCTCACCGACGGAACGCTACGCACCGTCGTCATCACCGGCGCCAGCCGCGGCATCGGTCACGCCGTCGCCCGGCGCTTTCTGGCCGAAGGCTGGCGGGTGATCACCTGCGCGCGGGCCGATGTGCCGCCCGAATGCAAGCGGGTGCCCAACTGGGCGATCCACATCCCCACCGACCTGTTCGATCCGGCCAGTTCCACCGCTTTCGTCGAGCAGGTCAACGCGCTTTTGGGCGACGAGCCCCTGCATGCGCTGATCAACAATGCGGGCGTCAGCCCCAAGACCCCGTATCGGGAGCGTCTGGGGGTGCTGAACGGTCCCATCGACGGCTGGAAACAGGTGTTCGAGCTGAATTTCTTCGCGCCGTTGCGCCTGGCGCGCGGATTCGCCAGCGCGCTTCATCGCGGCCAGGGGGCGGTGGTCAACGTCACCTCCATCGCCGGCCATTACGTCCATCCCTTTGCCGGGTCGGCCTATTCCACGTCGAAAGCGGCCCTGTCGGGATTGACCCGCGAAATGGCGGTGGAATTCGCCCAGCTCGGCGTCAGGGTCAACGCGGTGGCGCCGGGTGAAATCCGCACCGAGATGGTTTCGGCCGAATACGAAGCCCTGGTGCCGCGCATCCCGCTGGACCGCATGGGCACCACCGAGGATGTCGCCGGCACCATCTATCGCCTGTGCACCGACGATTTTTCCTATGTCACCGGTACCGAGGTTTTCGTCACCGGCGGCCAGCACCTGTACTGATCGGCAATCTTCCGGGTTCGATGCGTTTTGTTGCGCCGCGCCGAAGGGCGCTGCGCCGCACATGGCGGATGTCGGCTCAAAAACGCCAGACATCTGAAAAACCATCACCGCAAGCGACGGCGCAATCATAGCGAAAAATGGCGGGTATCCGCGGGTAAACGTTGCGGCGCCGGCAACTTACGGGGCCTTTGACCCTATTGTCCATGTCCATATCGTCAAGGGCATGGTGCTTGTGGCGCATGGCTTCTTCTGTTGCGTCGCAACACAAAAGGGCCGATATATGCCGCACACCTAATATGTAAGGCGGCCGACATACGGCTGCTTCGCCATGCTCGAAATGGCGACGCCGAGGGGGCGTGGGTGTCGTGCGCGACCTGCGCGCCGGATGGGGGGCTGGACTGTCCGTGGCGCTGAACAGGTCCGCAATGAATGAGCGTAGACCTTCAGGAAGGCCCCTATGGATCACTGGCATCTGCTTTCGTTGACCACGTTCCTGCCGCTGGTAGGCGCGGTGTTCGTCATGGCCATCCGGGGCGACGACCCCAAATTGGTGGCCCGCAACGCCCGCGCCGTGGCGCTGTTGACGTCCCTGGCGACCTTTATCCTGTCGCTGCTGATTTTGGTCGCCTTCAATCCGGCCACATCGGCCTTTCAGCTGAAGGAATCGGCGTCCTGGCTGCCATCCCTGGGATCGGGCGGCGGCATGCGCTGGGCGCTGGGGGTGGACGGGATTTCCATCTGGTTCGTGCTGCTGTCCACCTTCCTGACCCCGATCTGCATTCTGGCCTCGGTGGGTGCGGTCCGGACCCGGGTCAAGGAATACATGATCGCCTTCCTGGTTCTGGAAACCATGACGGTGGGCATGTTCCTGGCCCTCGATCTGGTGCTGTTCTACGTGTTCTTCGAGGGCGTCCTGATCCCGATGTTCCTGATCATCGGCGTGTGGGGCGGGCCGCGGCGGACCTATGCGGTGTTCAAGTTCTTCCTGTTCACCCTGGCCGGCTCGGTGCTGATGCTGGTGGCGATGATGACCATGTATTATCAGGCGCATACCACCGATATCCGCCTGTTGATGGCGCATAGCTTCCCGCTTTCCACCCAGATCTGGCTGTGGGTGGCCTTCTTCGCCTCGTTCGCCGTCAAGCTGCCGATGTGGCCGGTCCATACCTGGCTGCCCGACGCCTATACCGAGGCGCCCACCACCGGCTCGGTGATCATGATGCTGCTGAAGATGGGCGGCGGCTACGGGTTCCTGCGTTTCTCCCTGACGCTTCTGCCCCAGGCCTCGGCCTATTTCACGCCGGCGATCTATGTCCTGTCGGTGGTCGCCGTGATCTACATCTCGCTGGTGACCCTGGTTCAGACCGACATGAAGAAGCTGATCGCCTATTCCTCGATCGCTCATATGGGTTTCGTCACCGCCGGCGTGTTCTCGGTGACCACCCAGGGGGTCGAAGGGGCGCTGCTGCAAATGCTGTCCCAGGGGATCATCACCGCGGCCCTGTTCCTGTGCGCGGGCGTCGTCTATGACCGCGTCCACACCATGGACATCGCCCGCTTCGGCGGTCTGGCCAGCCGCATGCCCAAATACGCGGCGATTTTCATGATCTTCATCCTGGCGGCCGCGGGCCTGCCCGGAACCTCGGGCTTCGTCGGCGAGTTCCTGGTGCTGGTGGGCCTGTTCAAGGCGAAGATGTGGGTTTCGGCGGTGGCGGCCACCGGCATGGTGCTGAGCGCGGCCTACATGCTCTATCTGTATCGTCGGGTGGTGCTGGGCAAGCTGGTGCGCCCGGATCTGATGGGCATCCTGGATATGAGCGCCCGCGAAATCGCCGTCTTCGCCCCGCTGCTGGTGGTGGTTCTGTGGATGGGGGTCTATCCCGCCACCTTCCTGCGTCCCATGCAGGCTTCGGTGAGCCATCTGGTCAGCACCGTCCAGATCGCCGAGGCGTCGCCCACCGGCATGTCCGTGGCCCAGGCCGAGGCTCAGGTGAAGGCGCGGGCCGCCCGGGGTCCGGTCGCCGCCATGCGCCAAGGGATGTCCATCGCCAGCCGCTGATCCGATATATCGGGTTGGTTCGAACATCGGGCCGGCGCCTTTGGCGCCGGCCCGATGTCGTTACGGCTCCGCGATCGATCCAGGGGAATCGGGTGAACCCGCTTCCCCTGGGTTATGTATATTTCCCTCAATCGCCGGGCGGGCGCGTCCGCGCCCTTGGCTATCCTCGCTTGCGCGATCTCTGGGTTATCTTCGCTTGCGCGATCTCTGGGTTATCTTCGCTTGCGCGATCTCTGGGTTATCTTCGCTTGCGCTCCGGGGCCCCGATGGGGCCTCTCCGCACGCTGCGGCGGCCTCAACGGTCTGGTCGCTCCGCTCCAATGCGCCTTCACCCGATGACCCTGGCGATCGATCGCATCCGGCCCCGGATGGACCGTTCATGCCCTATCATCGCGCTCTTTGCGGTGACGCGGGATTTCAACCCAGATCGGGCAGGGTGAGGCCGCCGGAATAGGGGCTGGCCGGTTTTTTTTCCGCTTCAGGCTTGGCCTGCGCCGGCGTGGACTCTTTGCCCGGGGCGGCGGCCGTATCCGGCTTGCCGGCCGGTTGCGGGGCCGCGCCGGCCTCGGCGGCGCTCTCCAACCCCAGCTTTTCCTCGATCCGCTTGATGTCGCGGCGAATCAGCTTGAGGCGGGCATCGAGATTGCCGAGACTTTGCCGATCGGAATCGACGGCCTTGACCCATTCGCCGCGCTCGCCGCGCAGGGCCGTTTCCAATGCCTCGGTGCGCTTGGTCAGGGGATCGGCCAGGGCCTGGAGCTTGGTGGCGTTCTCGGTGAACAGAGCCGCCTTGCTTTTTTCCAACTCTTCCAGCAGATCGCGCTTGATCCATTTGGACTTCTTGTCCAGATCGTCGGCCATTTTGGTCAGGCGATCATCCACGTCGGAATTGATCTGGACCTTGATTTCATAGGCGCTTTTTACAAGGTTGGCCATGTACATCACAAGGCCGCCCCCAACCACCAAGACAACACCCGCCGCCAATGTAATGACAAGGATCGTAGACAAGCCCATGACATCGACCGGCGGTGTAAGGGTGAGGGTGCAATAATATGCGTCACTCTCCGCTAACCGGCTCTTCATTGCAACCTTGATCGCCCTCGGGCGCCGTTGTTCCCCGATTGACTCGAGACGCGGGCCATGCGGTAAATTCCGCCCATGCCGCGCCCGCCGTCATGTTCGGGTTGGTTGGCAAGGGGAAGCGCCATGTCCGTTCGTCTGTCCGTTCGCTTTGCCGTTTTGTTGGGACTTCTGGCTCTGACCGCCGCCGGCGCGGCGGCGAAGGAGCGGGTGGTCAATGTCTATAACTGGTCCGCCTATATCGCGCCCGATACGCTGGCGCGCTTCACCAAGGCCACCGGCATCAAGGTCCGTTACGACACCTATGGCGACAACGAAACCCTGGACGCCAAGCTGATGACCGGGGATTCCGGCTATGACGTGGTGTTTCCATCCTCGTCGCCGTTCTTCGCCCAGCAGGTCAAGGCCGGCATCTACCGCAAGCTCGATTACGCCCGCATTCCCAACGCCAAGGGGCTGGACAAGCGGGTGATGGCCCGGCTGGCCAAGGTCGATCCCGGCAACGCCCACGGCGTGCCCTATATGATGGCGGCCACCGGCATCGGCTATAACGTGGCGGAAGTGAAGAAGCTGCTGCCCGACGCGCCGGTCAATTCCTGGGCGATGCTGTTCGATCCCAAGGTGGTCTCGGTGCTCAAGAAATGCGGGGTGACCCTGCTCGACACGCCGCTGGAAGTGGTGCCGGCGATGCTCGATTATCTTGGCCGCGATCCCGAGGAACAGGACGATGCGGCGCTGAAGGCGGCGATGGACGCGCTGACCCCGCTCCGGCACGATTACCGCTATCTCAACAGCGAAAAATACCGGGACGATCTGGTGTCGGGCGACATCTGCGTGGCCCAGGGCTATGTCGGCGATCTGGTGCAGGTGCGCCGCCGCGCCGAGGAGGCCGGCGACAAGCGCAAGATCGCCATCGTCATTCCCAAACAGGGCGCGGTGGTCAATATCGACGTCATGGCCATTCCCAAGGACGCTCCCCATCCCCGCGCCGCCGAGGAATTCATCAATTTCATCCTGCGCCCCGACGTGATCGGCGACATCACCAATGCGGTGGGCTACGCCAACGCGGTGCCGGCCTCGCTCAAATACGTCAAGCCGTCGATCAAGGACGATCCGGTGATCTATCCGCCGCCCGCGGTGGAAAAACGGCTGTTCTCGGCCCTGCCGCCGGCCTCCTTCGCCTTCGAGCGCAAGCGGACCCGCGCCTGGACCCGCTTCCGCGCCGGTCTCCGGTAGCCATGGCCGGGCTCGCGGCCGGTGAACCGGCATTGCGCCTGGAGGGCGTGACCAAGCTGTTCGGAACGGTGACGGCGGTGGACGGGGTCGATCTCGCCATCGCCGAGGGCGAGTTCTTTTCGCTGCTGGGACCGTCCGGCTGCGGAAAAAGCACTCTGCTGAGGATGATGGCCGGGCTGGAAAGTCCCAGCGCCGGGCGTATCCTGATCGGCGGGGCCGACATGACCGGAACGCCGGCCTATGGGCGGCCGGTGAACATGATGTTCCAGTCCTACGCCCTGTTCCCCCATATGAGCGTCGAGGACAATATCGCCTTCGGCCTGCGCCAGGACGGGGTGAAGCGGGCGGAAATCCGCGAGCGGGTGGCCGCCATGCTGGCCCTGGTGCAGTTGGAGGGGTTGGGGCGGCGCCGCCCCGGACAATTGTCGGGCGGCCAGCGCCAGCGCGTGGCCCTGGCCCGCTGCCTGGTCAAGCGTCCCAAGGTGGTGCTGCTGGACGAACCCCTGGCGGCCCTCGACAAAAGACTGCGCCAGCGTACCCAGTTCGAACTGATGCGCATTCAGAACGAGGTCGGACTCACCTTCGTCATGGTCACCCACGACCAGGAGGAGGCGATGACCCTGTCGACCCGCATCGCGGTGATGGAGAACGGCCGCATTCTCCAGGTGGGGCGTCCGCGCGACATCTACGAGCGCCCGGCGGGGCGGCAGGTGGCCGATTTCATCGGCACCGCCAATTTCTTCGAAGGGACCGCCGCCGGCTATCGCGACGGGCATCTGGCGGTCGCCGTCGAGGGGCTGGCGGCGCCGCTGCTGGCCGCCCTCGACGGCGAGAGCGGCGATCGCGCCGGCGGCCCGGTGACGCTGATGGTGCGGCCGGAACGGATCGCGCTGAGCCGGACGCCGCCGGCGGGGACGGATGCGGTGCTGACAGGAACGGTGGCGGCCGTCGCCTATCACGGCGACGCCTCGCAATATCGGGTGGAATTGGCCGGCGGCCGGTCGGTGCTGGTCACCGCCGCCAATTTCGGCCATGACGCGGCGGCCATCGATCGCGGCGAGGCGGTATTCCTGGCCATTCCCCCGTCGGCGGCGCGGGTGGTGCCGTGAGCGGAGGGCGGGCCAATCTCTGGGGGGCGCGGCTGGTGGTGGCGCTGCCCTTCCTGTGGCTGGCGCTGTTCTTCCTGGCCCCGTTCCTGATCGTGGCGGCCATCAGCCTGTCCCATGCCCGCATCGGCATTCCGCCTTACGAACCCGTGGTGGTCTGGCGCCACCACTGGCCTGCGGCCAACATCACGTTCAACAATTTCGCCCGGCTGTTCCGCGACGATCTCTATGTCGCGGCCTATTTCGGGTCCCTGAAGATCGCCGCCATCTCCACCCTGCTGTGCCTGGGGTTGGGCTATCCCATGGCCCTGGCCATCGCCCGGGCGCGTCCCGACCGGCGCAATCTGCTGCTGATGCTGGTGATCCTGCCGTTCTGGACCTCGTTCCTGATCCGGGTCTATGCCTGGATGGGCATTCTCAAGGATCAGGGGCTGCTCAATCTGCTGCTGAAAAGCTTAGGAATCATCCATCACTCCCTGGTGATCCTCGACACGCCGACCGCGGTCTATATCGGCATCGTCTATTCCTATCTGCCCTTCATGATCCTGCCGCTCTACGCGACCCTGGAACGCCAGGACCCGGCCCTGCTGGAGGCCGCCGCCGATCTCGGGGCGCGGCCCTGGCGCACCTTTCTGTCGGTGACCCTGCCCTTGTCGTTTCCGGGGATCGTCGCCGGTTGTCTGCTGGTGTTCATTCCGGCGGTGGGCGAATACGTCATTCCCGACCTGCTGGGCGGCAGCGGCTCCAACATGCTGGGCAAGGCCCTGTGGGACGTGTTCGCGCTCGACCGCGACTGGCCCACCGCCTCGGCCCTGGCGGTGGCGTTGCTGGTGGCGCTGATTGTGCCGCTGGCCCTGCTGCAACGGTTGCAGCGGCGTCTGGCCCGAACCGTCGAGGCCGGGTCGTGACCGCGGCGGGGGGTGAAAACGGGGCGCGCATGGTCGGCGCCTCCCGGCTGGGTCTGCTCAGCCTGCTGGGGTTCGGCTACGCCTTTCTGTATCTGCCGATCCTGGTGCTGATGGTGTGGTCGTTCAACAAATCGCGCCTGGTGGTGATCTGGGGCGGGCTGTCGACCCGCTGGTACGGGGTGCTGGCCCACGATCCCCGTTTTCTCGACGCCGCCTGGCTCAGCCTCAAGGTGGCGGCCACCAGCGCCACCCTGGCCCTGGTGTTGGGAACCCTGGCGGCGGTGGCCCTGGTGCGGTTCGGCGATTTTCGCGGGCGGAATCTGTTCATGGCGCTGATCGCCGCGCCCCTGGTGATGCCCGACGTCATCATCGGCCTGGCCTTGTTGCTGATGTTCGTGGCTTTGGGACAGACCGTCGGCTGGCCGTCCCAGCGCGGCTTCACCACCCTGGTCATCGCCCATGCCACCATCGCCATGACCTATGTGGCGGTGGTGGTCCGCGCCCGTCTGGGCCAGATGGACCATTCCCTGGAAGAGGCGGCGATGGATCTGGGGGCGCGGCCTGCCAAGGCCTTCGCCCTGATCACCCTGCCGCTGCTGGCGCCGTCTTTGGCGGCGGGCTGGCTGCTGGCCTTCACGCTCTCCCTCGACGACGTGGTGGTGGCCCAGTTCGTGACCGGACCCGGCGCCACCACCTTGCCGATCGAGGTGTTCTCCTCGGTCCGCATGGGGGTTTCCCCCGAAATCAACGCGCTGGGCACCATCATCGTCCTGGTGGTGGCGGTGGGAATCCTCGCCGCCTGGCGGCTGATGCGCGCCCGCGCCTGATTTTTATGTCAAACCCGCCCTCGAGTAGCCGGGCGCTCACTCCGTTCGCTCGGGCTTCGCGGCATCAGCCGCTGCCGTCTTGGGCTTGACCGCCGCCTTCGGCTTCGGCGTTTTCTTCGGTTTGGCCGGAGCGGGTGCCGCTGCCGCCGGCGCCGTCGCGGCGTAATGGGCGAAGACCCGCTCGCACTGGGCCTGCCAGAACAGGGTCTCGTCGGCGCCCTCGGCCAGTTCGCCCAGTTCTCGGGCCAATTGGAAGAACAGCCGGTTGGGCTGGCCCGAGGATTTCTGCACGACGATGGCGCCGATCATGAAGCCGTGATCGGCATGGCTTCGCTTCGACGCCTCGGCCAGCAGATCGCCGATCTCGGCCCGATGGCGGGGGTTTTTCGGCGCCATGCCCAGCGGCTCCATGATCGTGGCGTAGGGCACCGTGCGCTTGGCGCCGGCATGGGCGACCAGCGCCGCCAGCAATTGTTCGCGCCGCTCGCGGGCCTCTTCCTGGATGCGCCGTTCCTGGGCGAACAGGGCGTCGGGCTGGACGCCGCGCCAGGTCTTGCGTCGTCCTTTGACGACGATTCCGCTCAACGCCCCCGATTTGATCTGTTCCGAGACCGCCGACCGGCTGATCCCCTTCAGTTCCGCCACCAATCCCAGGGGGAGCATGGTGAGGTTGGAATCCTGGCGCAGGGCGTCGAGATAGGCCTCGACGGATTTGAAAACCATAACCGCCTCCCGTTGCAGGGGTGAAACGCTTTATATTTGGCCCTCGCCGGACGCGCGCGTCCGCGCGCTTGGCCGCTCGCTCAATGCTCGCCGGAGCGACGCGTCCAAGATTTAGCCAGACGTTTCAGATTTCAGGCGCGTCGCTCTGACCGAGAGTGTATTGTTCTACGGTTGATTTGTCGTATGAAAAGATAAAGGCAGCGGATTGCGGCGTCGGCCGGCCGGTGGCACGATGGCGGCCCTTTCCCTCTTGCGACGCCACCCATGCGAAACCGCTCCACCACCCCTTCGACCGGGGCCGCTCTGGCCTTCGCGGCGGTGGCCCACACCTTTTCCCATCTGTTCGAGCCGATTTTTTATATCGTCGCCGCCCTGAGCCTGCCGGCCGATCTGGGCCTGTCCTACGGGCGCGTGCTGGTGCTGATCGTCGTGGCCAAGGTGTTGTACGGGGTGGCGGCGCCGGCCGCCGGCTGGCTGGGCGACCGCTGGAGCCGGGTGGGGATGATGGTGGTCTATTTTTTCGGCCTGGGCGCCGGCGCCATCGCCGCCGGGCTGGCCACCGGCCCCTGGAGTCTGGCGGCGGCGCTGGCGTTGGTCGGGCTGTTCGGATCGATCTACCATCCGGTGGGCATCGCCTGGCTGATCCAAAGCGCGGAAAATCGCGGCCGGGCCATCGGCATCAACGGCGTGTTCGGCGGGTTGGGACCGGCCCTGGCCGGGCTGGTCACCGCCGGTCTGGGGGCGACCGGCGGCTGGCGGGCGGCCTTCATCGCGCCCGGCGCGGTCTGCCTGCTGGTGGGGTTCGCTTTCGCCGTCGCCATCCGCCTCGGCCGTGTGGTCGAAACCAAGGCCGATCGCCGGCCGCACCCGCCGCCGGCGCCGGGCGAGGCCCGGCGGGCCGGCCAGGTTCTGGCGGTGACCATGCTTTCCGCCGGCCTGATCTATCAGGCGACCCAGGCGGCTCTGCCGAAGGTGCTGGCCGAGCGTTTGGGCGATGGCGGTTCGGGAGGGGGCGTCGTCGCGGTGTCGATGGCGGTCAGCGTCATCTATCTGGTGGCCGGTCTGGCGCAGATCGCCGCCGGTCACCTCGCCGACCGTCATCCCCCCAAACGGATCTATATCGGCGCGGCCTTGGCTCAATTGCCGTTGCTGCTGGCGGTGGCGGGCCTGTCGGGGGTGGGGCTGGTGGCGGCGGCGGCGTTGGCGGTGACCGCCAACCTGTCGGCGATTCCGGCGGAAAATTTGCTGGTGGCCCGCGCGGCGCCGGCCCGCTGGCGGGGTACCGCCTTCGGATTCAAATATGTGCTGGGATTCGGGGTCGCCAGTCTGGCGGTGCCGCTGGTGGCGGTGATGGGCGGCTCTTCCGGCGGCCTCGGCGCCCTGTTCGCGCTGCTGGCGGGATTGGCGGCGCTCATCGCCGTGGCTGGCCGGTTTCTGCCGGGGATATCGCGACCGGCGCCGGTTCCGGTGGAATGATCAGCTTCCCAGAGTGCCGTCCTCGGCGTCCTTCTGGGCGCGACGCAACGCCTCGTCCAGGCGGTCGTCCTTCGGCGCCGGCCCGTCCCAGCGTTCATGGACCACCAGGGAGTCCAGCGGCAGCCGCTGCCGCCAGCCTTTGGTCTCCAGTTCCGGCTTGGGCAGAAAGGCGCTGACCCGGCCCAGGCACAGATAGGCCACCGGCACCACCCGTTCCGGCAATTCCAAAATGGTTTTCAGCGCGCTTTCATCGATGATGCTGACCCAGCCTACCCCCAGCCCTTCGGCGCGGGCGGCCAGCCACAAATTCTCGACGGCGCAGACGGTGGAATAGACGTCCATTTCGGGATTGTGGGTGCGCCCCAGCACCACCGGGCCGATGCGGTCGCGGTCGCAGGTGATGCACAGATTGACCGGAGCGTCGAGAATGCCTTCCAGCTTCAAGGAGCGGTAGCGCTCGCGCCGTTCTCCCTCGAACATCAACGCCGCCTCTTCATTGGCGCGGTCGAAGGCCGTCTTGATCCGCCGGCGCTGGGCGGGGTCGCGCACCAGGATGAAGCTCCAGGGCTGCATGAATCCCACCGACGGCGCCCAATGGGCGGCGGTCAGCACCCGCGCCAGCACCTCGTCGGCGATGGGGTCGGGAACGAACTGGCTGCGCACGTCGCGCCGCGACAGGATGGCGCGGTACAGGCCGCGGCGATCCTCCGCGGAAAGGCCGTTATCGTCGCTCATCCCTGGAATCCGTCGTTCAGATCAGAAACAGATCGTCCAGCGCCCGGAAAAGATCGTCGCCGAAGCTGGGTCCCTTGTAGACCACCGGAATCCGCCGGGGCAACAATTTCAACTGTTCGTCGCCGGGGTCGAGGCTGGTGATGACGGCGATGGGAATGTTGCGGGTGGACGGCATCGCGGTCAGGGCGATGGCCAGGTCGATCCCGTCCAGCGCCGGCATCACCGCCGAAACGATCACCAGATCGGGATCGGTCTGGGTGATCATGGCGAAGGCCAGGATGGTGTCGGACACGATCGACACCCGGTAGCCGCATTGCTGCATTTCGCGTTCGACGAAGCGGGTCTGGGCGCCGGCGGGCATCACCAGCATGACTTCGACGTTGTGGATTTCGATCTCGCCGAAATCGACCTTCAGTTTGGGCGGCAGGGTGCGGATGATCTCGGCCGGATCGGCGTCGGGGGCCAAATGGCCATCGACCATTTCCGTCATCCGGTCGATGAAGCCGCGCAAATCCTCCCACACACGGGGCGGCAAGGGATCGGGGGCGTCGGCCAGATATTCGTCGAGCCGGTGCGCCATCGCCGCCAGGGCGGTAAAGCCGAAATTGGCCGCCTGTCCCCGCAACAGCAGGGCGTTGCGTCGGAAACGGGTGGCCACATCGGTCCCGTTCAGCCGGCCGGCGCGCCCCTCCTCGATGGTCGTGTCCAGGGATTGCAGGGTATCGATGGTCTCGTCGACGAATTCCTGGCGCAGTTGCTCGCTGATTTCGACGCGGTCCTGCATCTTCTTCTCGGTCGCGGCCATGGCGTCCGGTCCTATCCGTCTTCCGTCAGGACCAGTCTAAAGGAGCGCCGCATGGGGCTCCAGCGTCAACAGCGGACGGTTGATAGTTCATATAAAAATTGTGGTTTTCGCCGGATGTCAGGCGCGGCGGAATCGGCACCAGCAAAAGCGCTGGGTGGCGCTGGCCGGGGTGACGTGATCCTGCCGGATTTCCTGTTCCAGGCGGAAATCCGGCCCCATCAGGGCGGCAAGACTGGCGCCGTCATGGCGTTGGACCGGGAGATTCGAGCATTTTTCCGGCCCGTCGAGGGCAAAGGCGGCGAGGATGGCCGTGCCCCCCGGCGCCAGGGCCGCCGTCACCTGTTCGCGATAGCGCGCCTGTTCGGCGGGATCGGTGAGGAAATGGACCAGGGCGCGGTCGTGCCACACGTCCCAGCGGCGATCGGGACTCCAGGTCAGGATGTCCGAGGCGATCCAGCGCACGTCGCCCGCCCGCGCGCCCAGACGGGTTCGGGAACGCTCCATGGCCTGGGGCGCGATGTCGAGCACGGCGAGATCGGCGAAGCCCCGGTCCAGCAGGCGATCGGCCAGGGCGGACGCGCCGCCGCCGACATCGATGACCGATGCGGGCGGGCTGATCGCCGCGGCATCGATCATCGCCAGGGACGGCGCCGGTTCGTCCTGGAACCAGCTGGTCCGGTCGGCGGGCTTGTCGGTCCAGACTTTTTGCCAGTGGCTGGCGCGCGTATCCTGGTCCATCTCGTCTCCATTTCGCACAGGGGAATCGGGTGAACCCGCTTCCCCTGGATTATGTATATTTCCCTCAATCGCCGGGCGGGCGCGTCCGCGCCCTTGGCTATCCTCGCTTGCGCTCCGAGGCCCCGATGGAGCCTCTCCGCACGCTGCGGCGGCCTCAACGGCCTAGTCGCTCCGCTCCAACGCGCCTTCACCCGATTACCCTGCCATTTCGCATCGCCGCGCTGGAATGGGGGGCGTTCCCATCGTATATAGTACGGTTTCTCCCCAGGCAATGCATCGGGTCCGGCCCGATGAACGGCGCCGATGGGGCGTTGATATCTAGGACCATGGGCGAAGCGCGGTGCGGCCGCCGGACCCCGTTTCGTCGCGATCACGAGGACAGCATGGCCGATCCCTGGACGCCGGACGGTTGGCGCAAGGCGCCGATCGACAACGTTCCCACCTACCCCGACCAGGAACGCCTGGCCCATGTCGAAGCGACCCTGGCCGCCTTTCCGCCGCTGGTGTTCGCCGGCGAGGCGCGGCGTCTGGAAAGCAATCTGGCGCGGGTGGCGGACGGGAAGGCGTTCCTGCTTCAGGGCGGCGATTGCGCCGAAAGCTTCGCCGAATTCCGCGCCAATACCATTCGCGACACCTTTCGGGTGATGTTGCAGATGGCGGTGGTGCTGACCTACGGCGCCGCCATGCCGGTGGTCAAGCTCGGCCGCATGGCCGGCCAGTTCGCCAAGCCGCGTTCGGCGGAGACCGAGACCAAGGACGGCGTCAGCCTGCCCAGCTATCGCGGCGACATCGTCAACGGCATCGATTTCACTCCCGAGGCCCGGATTCCCGACCCCGAGCGCATGGTGCGCGCCTATAACCAGTCGGCGGCCACCCTGAACCTGCTGCGGGCCTTCGCCAGCGGCGGCTTCGCCGATCTGCGCAAGGTTCATCAGTGGACGCTGGGCTGCGTCGCCGGGTCGTTGCAGGGGCGCCTGTACGAGGATCTGGCCAATCGCCTGTCCGAGACCCTGTCCTTCATGGAGGCCTGCGGCCTGTCGTCGGAAACCACGCCCCAGATTCGCGAAACCGAGTTCTTCACCTCGCACGAGGCGCTGTTGCTGCCCTACGAGCAGGCGTTGACCCGCATCGATTCGACCTCTGGCGATTGCTACGATTGTTCGGCGCATTTCCTGTGGATCGGCGAACGGACCCGGCGGCTGGACGGCGCCCATGTGGAATTCCTGCGCGGGGTGAAAAATCCCATCGGCTTCAAGGTCGGCCCCGGCATGGCCGGCGACGATCTGTTGCGTCTGATCGACCGGCTCAATCCCGACAATCGCGCCGGGCGGATCACGCTGATCACCCGCATGGGACCGGAAAACCTGGAGGACAAGCTGCCGGCGCTGGTGCGCCGCGTGGCGCGCGAAGGCCGCAAGGTGGTGTGGAGCTGCGATCCCATGCACGCCAATACGGTCCGCGCGGCGTCGGGGTACAAGACCCGCCTGTTCGATCGCATCCTGGCCGAGGTTCGCGCCTTTTTCGCCGTCCACAAGGCCGAAGGCACCCATGCCGGCGGCGTTCACATCGAGATGACCGGCCAGGACGTCACCGAATGCGTGGGCGGCGCGGTGTCGGTGACCGAGGCCAGCCTGGGCGATCGCTACCATACCCATTGCGATCCCCGCCTCAACGCCACCCAGGCGCTGGAACTGGCCTTTCTCATCGCCGACCAGCTCAAGGCCGATCGCAACGCCCATGCGGTCGAGCGCCAGGCCACCAATTTTTAGAACACAAGAAAAAATGGGGAGGGCGCGACGCGGGGGGGGAGTGCGTCGCGCCCTCTGGCTGTCCCGACGGAGGACGCGCCTCCCGGACGCCACCGGATTTCAGAATCCCTCTTTTTCCCGCCGCTCCGTAATCGGGCCATTGTCGTTGGCCGCGACCGGAATCCCCGTGGTGCGGCGCCCGCCGCCGCTCACCGCCGTCACCAGACCGGAAACCGCCCGGTCGAACTCCCCGTCGATTCCGGTCCGGCCGGTCCACGCGCCGGCCTTGAACTTCGTGATCGCCTGAATCACGCCATCGATATCGTCGCTGATCGGCAGGGGTGGGCGGGGCATGGCCTTCGGACCTCTTTCGCGCGGAAACCCATCGCGCTTCGCGCGGAAGTCCATCGCGGGATGCGGTTGGTCTGTTTGCAAGTATCGGAAATCCATCCCGGCGCCTCCAGCCGGATAAGGGATGGTTTCGGTTCCAGGCGTATGTACGACCTTTTTCCGCGCCGCGCCCGGCCGTTCCGGGGTTTTGTATTGTGCCGGGGCGAAGCGGAGTTTGGGGAAGAGTTTGACAGGCGCCCGTCACTGCCGTAAGGGACGCACGGCGTTGGAAATCCAGGCTAGCCGTTCATGTCCGAAGATTTTGCCCTGACCCTGGCCCAGATCAATCCCGTCGTCGGCGACGTCGCCGGCAATGTCGCCCGCATATTGGCGGCGCGAACCGTCGCGGCGCGGGACGGCGCCCATCTGGCGGTGTTTCCCGAACTGACGGTGTCCGGCTACCCGCCGGAGGATCTGGTGTTGAAGGCGGCGTTCCTGGACGCGGTGGAGGCGGGCGTCGCCGATCTCGCGGAGGTGACCGGAGACGGCGGCCCGGCGCTGCTGGTGGGCGCGCCCTGGCGGGTGGACGGACGGTGTTACAACGCCGCCCTGCTGCTGGAAGGCGGGCGGGTGGCGGCGACGACGCTCAAGCATCATCTGCCCAATTACGGCGTGTTCGACGAGGTCCGCGTCTTCGCGCCCGGCCCCCTGCCGGCGACGGTGGCCTTTCGCGGTCTGCGGCTGGGGGTGATGGTCTGCGAGGATATGTGGCACGCCGACGTCGCCCGGGCCCTGGCCGATGACGGCGCCGAACTGCTGATCGTTCCCAACGGATCGCCCTTCGAACTGGACAAGGCCGGGGTGCGGCTGGGCCACGCCGCGGCGCGGGTGAGCGAAAGCGGCCTGCCGCTGGTCTATGTCAATCAGGTCGGCGGCCAGGACGAACTGGTGTTCGACGGCGCCTCCTTCGTGCTCGATGTCCGGGGACGGCGGGTCTTGGGCCTGCCGGCCTGGGACGAGGCTTCGGTCACCATGACCTGGCGCCGCGACGGACGGGGATTGGTGCCGCAAGCCATTGATGACCGGCAAAGCGGCGCGGCGCGGGAAGAGGACATCTACCGGGCGCTGGTGACGGGCCTGGGCGATTACGTCGCCAAGAACCGTTTTCCCGGCGTGGTGCTGGGCCTGTCGGGCGGCATCGATTCGGCGCTGGCGGCCGCCATCGCCGTCGATGCCCTGGGGGCGGAGCGGGTGTGGTGCGTGATGATGCCGTCGCCCTATACCAGCGCCGAGAGCCTGGAGGACGCCAAGGCGGTGGCCGAAATGCTGGGCTGCCGTTACGACATCCTGGGCATCGAACCGGCGATGGCGGCGTTCGACGCCATGCTGGCGCCGGTGGCCGGCGGCCGCGCGCCGGGCGTCACCGAAGAGAACATCCAGTCGCGCGCCCGTGGCCTGACTCTGATGGCCCTGTCCAACGCCTTCGGGCCGATGGTGCTGTCCACCGGCAACAAAAGCGAGATGAGCGTCGGCTACGCCACGTTGTATGGCGACATGTGCGGCGGTTTCGCGGTGTTGAAGGATGTCTACAAGACCACGGTCTTCGCCTTGAGCCGCTGGCGCAACCGGACCCGGCCGCCGGGCGGGCGCGGGCCGGACGGGCCGGTGATGCCCGAACGGGTCATCGTCAAGCCGCCTTCGGCCGAATTGCGCCCCGACCAGACCGACCAGGACAGCCTGCCGCCCTACGAGGTTCTGGACGGCATTCTCGCCTGTCTGATCGAAGGCGAGGTCTCGGTGGCGGGCACGGTGGCGCGGGGATGGGACGAGACGGTGGTGCGCCAGGTCTGGCGCATGCTCGACCGGGCCGAATACAAGCGCCGTCAGGCGCCGCCGGGGGTGAAGATCACCAGCCGTTCCTTCGGCCGCGAGCGCCGCTATCCCATCACCAATGGTTTTACCGGAGCGATCTGATGGGAAACGCCGTGACCGTCCGTTTCGCCCCCAGCCCCACCGGCCTGCTGCATGTGGGCAATGCGCGGGTGGCGCTGATCAACTGGCTGTTCGCCCGCGCCCGGGGCGGGCGGATGCTGCTGCGCTACGACGATACCGACCGCGACCGCTCGCGGCCCGAATACGTGGCGGCCATCGCCGAGGATCTGGCCTGGCTGGGTCTGGATTGGCAGGAGACGGCGTTTCAGTCGGAACGCCTTGAGCGCTACGAGGCGGCGGCCCAACGATTGCGGGCGGCGGGACGGTTGTACGCCTGCTACGAAACGCCCGAGGAATTGGAGGCCAAGCGCCGCCGGCTGCTGATGCGGCGCCTGCCGCCGGTCTATGACCGGGCCGGGCTGGCCTTGTCGGACGCCGACCGCGCCCGGCTGGAGGCCGAGGGACGGCGGCCCCATTGGCGGTTCCTGCTCGATGCCGGCGACGTGCGCTGGGACGATCTGGCGCGCGGCCCGTCCCATGCCGACGCCGCGTCCCTGTCCGATCCGGTGCTGATCCGCGCCGACGGCACCTTTCTCTACACCCTGCCCAGCGTGGTGGACGACATCGATTTCGCCGTGACCCATGTGGTGCGGGGCGAGGATCACGTCACCAACACCGCCGCCCAGATCCAGGTGTTCGAGGCGCTGGGGGCGACGGCGCCGGCCTTCGCCCATCTGCCCCTGCTCACCGATGCCGAAGGCCAGGGCCTGTCGAAGCGGCTGGGCTCGGCCTCGCTGCGCGATCTGCGCGCGCGGGGGATCGAGCCCTTGGCTTTGACGTCGCTGTTGGCCCGGCTGGGCACGTCGGACGCCATCGAACTGGCCCCCGATCTCGACCATCTGGCTCAGGGGTTCGATTTCAGCCATTTCTCGCGCGCCACGCCGCGTTTCGACGAACACGAACTGGATCACCTCAACGCCCGCCTGCTGCACGGGCTGGATTGGAGCGAGGCGGCGCCGCGTCTGGCCGCCCTGGGCCTGAGCGAGGCCGGCGCCGATTTCTGGCTGGCGGTGCGGGGCAATCTGACCCATCTGGCCGAAGCCGCCGATTGGTGGCGGGTGGTGGCCGGGCCGTGCGCGCCGGTGATCGAGGATGGCGAACTTGCGGCCGCCGCCGCCGCTTTGCTGCCGTCCGAGCCGTGGGACGAAACCACCTGGGGCGCCTGGACGGCATCGGTGAAGGAAAACACCGGGCGCAAGGGCAAGGCCCTGTTCCACCCCCTGCGTCTGGCCCTGACCGGGCGCGAGTCCGGACCGGACCTGAAGTCCCTGCTGCCCCTGATCGGCCGCGAGCGGGCGGTCCGTCGGTTGGCCGGCGAAGCCGCGTAAGGAGAGGGGAACGATGCCTCTGGTTCTCTACAACACCCTGACCCGCGGCAAGGAGCCGTTCGAGCCGCTCACCCCCGGCCATGTCGGCCTTTACGTCTGCGGCCCCACCGTCTACGACCGCGCCCATATCGGCAACGCCCGGCCGGTGATCGTGTTCGACGTGCTCTATCGGCTGCTGAAGCGCCTGTATCCGTCGGTCACCTATGTCCGCAACATCACCGACGTCGATGACAAGATCAACGCGCGGTCCCGCGAGAGCGGCCGGCCCATCGCCGAGATCACCGGCGAAACCACCCGGCTGTTCCACGCCGACATCGCCGCGCTGAACGTGCTGCCGCCCACCGACGAGCCCAGGGCCACCGCCCATATCGCCCAGATGGTGGCGATGATCGAGCGGCTGGTGGCCACGGGTCATGCCTATGTGGCCGAGGGCCATGTGCTGTTCTCGGTGCCTTCCATGCCCGATTACGGTCGCCTGTCGGGCCGCTCCCAGGACGAGATGATCGCCGGCGCCCGCGTCGACGTGGCGCCCTACAAGGCCAATCCCGCCGATTTCGTGCTATGGAAGCCTTCGTCCGACGATCTGCCGGGCTGGGATTCGCCCTGGGGCCGCGGCCGTCCCGGCTGGCATATCGAATGCAGCGCCATGAGCCGCGAATATCTGGGCGATACCTTCGACATTCATGGCGGCGGCCAGGATCTGGTGTTCCCCCATCACGAGAACGAAATCGCCCAAAGCACCTGCGCCAACGGCCATCCCCTGGCCCGCTATTGGCTGCATAACGGCTATCTGATGGTCGAAGGCGAGAAGATGTCCAAATCCCTGGGCAATTTCATCACCGTCCACGATCTTCTGGCCGAGGCGCCGGGCGAGGCCATCCGTCTGGCCATGCTGTCCACCCATTATCACCAGCCGATCGACTGGACGGCGGCCGGGCTCAAGCGGGCCAAGGCCGCTTTGGACCGGCTGTACACGGCCCTGGCCGGCGCCGCCGATCTGCCGGCCGAGGGCGCGGAGCCGCCGCTCGCCGTTCTGGCGGCGCTGGAGGACGATCTCAACACGCCGCTGGCCATCGCCCATCTTCACGAATTGGCCGGGGCGCTGAACAAGGCCGACACCCCCGACGCCAAGGCGAAAGCCAAAGGCGCGTTGCTGGCGGGAGCCGATCTGCTGGGCCTGCTCACCCGCGATCCGGCCGATTGGTTCGGACGGGGCGGAGACGACGACGAGGCCGCCGCGATCGAGGTGAAAATCGCCGCCCGCACGGCGGCCCGCAAGGCCCGCGACTTCGCCGAGGCCGACCGCATCCGCCAGGAACTGGCCGATGCCGGCATCGTGCTGGAGGATGGCGCCGGCGGGACCACCTGGAAGAAGGTCTAGAGCATTTTCCGATCTGATAGAATCAGCCGGAAAATGCGACAAGCCCGCGCGGCGTTTGAGCGCGGCCCGGGACAGGCCTGGTCATAAAGCGAGAGCCGCTTTCGCGGCGTCGCGAGGGAGAGTGCGATGACGATCAGGATGTCGGGAACTGTGCTGCTGATCCTCGGAATCCTGGGGCTTGGCGGATGCGCGAGGACCAAGACCACCGCCAGTACCGTCGACACGGCGGTCTCGAGGGCCGCGAACGCCACCGGTGCCGCCCTTTCGAGGGCGGCGGACGCTACCGGCTCCGCCCTCTCGAAGGCTGCGGACGCCACCGGTGCCGCCGTTTCAAAGACGGCGCATGTGGTCACTTCGGCCGTGGACGGCAGCGACAAGAAGAATTAGGACGCGACGAGCGGGTTTATCGCGCCCGCTCTTCTGCCGGTCAGCCCTTGCGCGGCAACCCCCGCGTCAGGCGGTCGGCCCAGGCATCGGGCATCAGGGTCAGCAGATAAACCCCCAGGGCCAGACGGCGGGGAAAGACGATGCGGCCCCGATCGCGGGCCAGCCCCGCCTGGATGATGGCGGCGGCGCGTTCGGCGCTCATCAGGAACGGCATGGGGAAGCGGTTCACGTCGGTCATCGGCGTGGTGACGAAGCCGGGGCAGATCACCGAGACCCGCACGCCGTCCTCGGCCAGCCAGCCGCGCAAGCCCTCGCCCCACAGACGGACCGCCGCCTTGGAGGCGCAATAAGCGGGCGCGCCCGGCATGCCGCGAAAGCCGGCCAGCGAGCTCATGATGGCGATATGGCCGCGTTTGCGGGTCCGCATGCCGGCCAAGGCCGGCAGCACGGTGTTGATCACGCCCTCCACATTGACGGCGAAGATGGCGCGGGTCTGTTCCGGCGTCTCGCCATGGTCGCCGGTGCCGGCGGCGATGCCGGCATTGGCGATCACCAGATCCAGGGGCCGAACCCCGTCCGCCTCTTCCACCCAGTTTTTCATGGATTCGCGGTCGGTGACGTCGATCGCCCGTTCATGGACGGCCGCCCCCGCCGCCCGGCAGGCCTCGGCCACTTCGTTCAGGCGGCCGGCATGACGGCCCGATAGGAACAGGGTGGCGCCGGGTCGGGCGTAACGCCGGGCCAAGGCCGCGCCCAGACCGGACGAGGCGCCGGTGATCAGAAGGACGGCGGGTGGGGTGAAACGGGCCATGGCGCGCCATTCTCGCAAAAGGTTCGACAGCATAACCGCGCCCGGGCTCCGCTGCACGGTTGTTGGGCGGGGCCGCTTGCGGCTATAACCCCATACGAAGCAAAAAGGGGAGGGAACGCTGACCGTCGCCAGCATGACCGGCTACGCCCGCGCCCAAGGGCGCGACGCGCGCGTGGAATGGACCTGGGAGGCCAAAAGCGTCAACGGACGCGGATTGGAGGTGCGCCTGCGCCTGCCGCCCGGTCATGACGGAATGGAAGCGTCGGTGCGCGAGACGGCTGCCCGGCATCTCAAACGCGGCAACGTTCAATTATCCCTGTCGGTGATCCGTCCGGCCGATCTGTCCGGCGTTCGGATCAATACCCGCCTGCTGGAGGATCTGCTCGGTCTGTGCCGGGAGTGGGGGGCGCGCCATCCGGATGTGACCGCGCCCCGCTGGGATGGGTTGCTGGCGGTCAAAGGGGTGATCGAGCCGGCCGAAATCGAGGCGGACGACGACGAGGCCGAACGCGGCGCCCGCGAAACGGCGATGATCGCCACCCTGAACGAGGCCTTGGCGGCCCTGGCCGCCATGCGCCGGGCCGAGGGCGGCCGTCTGGCCGAGGTGCTGACCGGCCAGATCGATGCCATCGCCGAATTGGCGGGCCGGGCGGCGGCCACGGCGGCGTTGCGGCCCGACGCGGTGGCGGCGCGTCTGAAGGCGCAGCTGGGCGCTCTGCTGGGGGCGATACCGTCCCCGCCGGAAGAGCGGATCGCCCAGGAATTGGCGCTGCTGGCGGTCAAGGGCGACGTGCGCGAGGAATTGGACCGTCTGGCCGCCCATGTGGGGGCGGCGCGCGAGCTGATCGCCGGTGGCGGCGCGGTCGGCCGCAAGCTCGATTTCCTGTCCCAGGAATTCAATCGCGAAGCCAACACGCTGTGTTCGAAATCCTCCGATGTCGAGCTGACCCGGATCGGGCTGGATCTCAAGGCGGTGATCGACCAGTTCCGTGAACAGATTCAGAATATCGAATGAGGGGGTCATGACCGACGCCGTATCTTTTGCCCCGGCCAACCTTCCGGCGGTGGACCGTCGCGGTCTGATGCTGGTTCTGTCCTCGCCGTCGGGGGCGGGCAAGACCACCTTGTGCCGCGCCCTGCTGGCCCAGGATTCCCACATCGCCATGTCGGTATCGGCCACCACCCGCGCCCCGCGCCCCGGCGAGGTGGACGGCAAGGATTATCATTTCGTTGCCGTGCCCCGGTTCGAGGAAATGGTGGCCGCCGGCGCGTTTCTCGAACACGCCCGGGTGTTCGACAATTACTACGGCACCCCCAGGGCGCCGGTGGAAGCGGCGCTGGCGGCGGGTCGCGACGTGCTGTTCGACATCGATTGGCAGGGCACCCAGCAGGTGGCCCAGAACGCCCGGGCCGATCTGGTTTCGGTGTTCATCCTGCCGCCGTCGGTGGAGGAACTGGGCCGCCGTCTGACCACGCGGGCCTCGGACTCGGCCGAAGTGGTGGCCGCCCGCATGGCCAAGGCCGGCGACGAGATGAGCCATTGGCGCGAATACGATTACATCGTCGTCAATAGCGAGGTGGACCGTTCGGTCGCCGCCGTGACCGCCATTCTCGCCGCCGAACGGTTGAAGCGCGACCGTCAGGTCGGCATGCACGATTTCGTCGCCCGTCTGCGCGGAGCTTGACCGCGATGGACCCGGTGCCCGCCACCATCCTGGTCTATGTCGGCTTGGACGTGGTCGGCGACGGCCTGATGAAGCTGCCCTTCGTGCGGGCCCTGCGCGGGGCTTTTCCCGATGCCCGCATCACCTGGCTGGCGGGCAAGGGGACCAGCGTCTATGCCGGCTCGCTGGCGCCGCTGGTCGCGGGGCTGATCGACGAAGTGGTGGAGAATGCCGGGGTGGGCATCCGCGCCGCCGAACTGGTGGGGCGGCGGCCCCTGGCCGGCCGGCGCTTCGACCTGATCATCGATACCCAAAGGCGGGTGCTGACCACCCTGATCCTGCGGCGTATCCGCCATGGCCGTTTCCTGTCGGCGGCGGCCGGCTATCATTTGTCCGACCGTCGCCCGAAGCGGCGCGCCAAGCCGCCGTCCCTGGCGGGGCAGATGCAGGCGCTGATCGATCTGGCCGGCGGCGGCGGCGCGCAAGCGGCGTCCCTGCCCTCTGACCCCGCCTTCGATGCCATGGCCGCCGCTTTGTTGCCGCCCGGCCCCTGCTATGTCGGATTGGCGCCCGGCGCCGGCGGTGTCGAAAAGCGCTGGCCCCTGGATCGCTTTCTCGCCCTGGCCGGCGATCTGGCGGGCCGCGGATTGACGCCGGTGGTGCTGTTGGGGCCGGCCGAGGCCGAGTGGGAGGCCCGCGTGCGCGAGGCCGTGCCCGGCGCCCGTCTGCCGCTTCAGGAGACTTCGGAAACCAGCCCCCTGCTGACCATCGCCCTGGCGCGGCGCCTGACCGCGGCGGTGGCCAACGATTCCGGCACCGGCCATATGCTGGCCGCCGCCGACGTGCCGATGGTGTCGCTGTTCGGTCCCACCGCCTGGGAAAAATTCGCCCCCGCCACCAGTCGATTGGTTGTGGTCAAGGCCGCCGATTGGGGGGGGCCTGCCATGGATCGCATTCCGGGAACGGCGGTGGCGGCGGCGCTGGAGGGTTTGCTGGGAGACGGCGGCTTGACCGCCTCCCCGCCGCCATAGGATAAGGAAAAAGGCCGTTCGACCGATAGTCGGAGCGGCGACAACCGATGGGAACGATTTCAACTATGGATATCAAGGATCATATTCGCGGCATTCCGGATTTTCCGAAGAAGGGCATTCTTTTTTACGATATTTCGACCCTGTTGGCCCATCCCGACGCCTGGCAGGTGGCGATGGGGCGGATGGCCCGCGATGTGCGCGCGTTCCATCCGACCGTTCTCGCCGGGATCGAATCGCGGGGGTTCCTGGTGGCGGCGCCGCTGGCGCTGAAGCTGGGCTGCGGTTTCGTCATGCTGCGCAAGAAGGGCAAGCTGCCCGGCGCCACCATCCGCCATGAATACGCCCTGGAATACGGCACCGACGTCATCGAGATTCAGGAAGGCGCGGTGGAACCGGGCGCCCGGGTGGTGATCCTGGACGATCTGCTGGCGACCGGCGGCACCTTGGATGCCGGGGTGACCCTGTTGCGCAAGGTCGGCGCCGAAGTGGTGGGCGCCGCCACCATCATCGAATTGACGTTTTTGGGGGGACGTAAGCGCCTCGAGGCGCAGGACGTCCCCGTTACCAGTCTCGTCGCCTACGACGATTGACGTCCGGCCGCGCGCCCCGAGGCGGGGCGGGACGGGGATAGCACCGCGCCGTTGGCTTGGATATCCTGGAACCGTGTCCGCACGGTGACGGGGAGTCGTCGGAAATGAGGCTCCGTCCATGGATTTCGCGTTGCAGACGGCGTTGCTGGGGGCGACGGTAGGCGGAGCCGTCTTGACGCTGTCCACCCTCTATGGCGCGACCCAGCCCGGTGTGCCGGGCGCGTTCCGCTGGTGGGCGGCGGCCTTTCTGGTCGGCACCTGTTCCCAGGCCGTGGTTCTGGGCGAAGGCGTTCTCGGGGCGCCGGTGTTGCCGGCCTCCGATCTGTTGCAGGGCGTCGCGGCGCTGCTTACCGTCGTCGGCGTCTTTTCCCTGCGGGGGTGGCGGGTCGGCATCACCATGCCCTTGGCCGGTCTGGCGGTCGTGCTCGGCTGGGGGCAGGCGGCGGTCTGGTTGCGCCATGTTTTGGATCTGGCCGGCGTGCCGATTTTCGGCATCGGCGGACCGCCTCAGCTTTTGGCGGGCTGGGCGTTTCTGTCCAGGCGGTCGCCGTTCTTGTCCGGCCGGCGGACCGCCGGCTTCGCTTTTCTCGCCCGTGGGCTGTATCAAACGGCGGGACCGCTTCTCGCTATGCATGCCGATGTGGCGACCTGGGGTTTCGTCGTCGGCCAGATTCTGTCCATGGTGATGGCTGTGGCGCTGCTGCTGGTGGTGGTGCGCCGCCAGGCGGCCCTGACCGAAAGCGCGGGCGAGCGGGCGGCGGTGCTGCAAACCCGCCTGCTCGACGCTCTGGGCGGCGTCCGCGACGCGGTCGCCCTGTATGATTCCGCCAACCGGCTGGTGACCTGGAACGACCGCTACGTCGAAGCCCTCGGTCCCTGCAACGATCTGGCCCGTCCGGGCACCCATCTCCGCACCGTGCTGCGGGCGCTGGCCAATTCCGGGTGGGTCGTCAATATCAATATCAACGGCGGCGACGCCTCTTCCCCGGAAGCCATCCGGGACAGCGCCTTTTTCGACGGCAGCGAGGCCGCGGTGCGCGATGTGGTCCGCGAGCACCAGCATGCCGATGGCCGCTGGGTGTCGGTCAACACCTATCCCACCGCCGATGGCGGGCATTTGCGCATATTGACCGACATCACCCCGCGCAAGCAGGCCGAGCGGGCGCTGGCGGACAGCCTCGCCTGGGTGCGGGGCATCATGGAAACCATGGTGGACGGGCTGGTGGCCCTGGATCAGGCCGGTTTCGTGCTGTCGCTCAATCCCGCCGCCTGCCGCATTTTCGGCTACGGCCTCGACGAGGTCATCGGCAGCGACGCCGCCCGGCTGTTGGCCGATCCGGCCGATGGGGTCGGCGCCTTCGCCCCCGGCCCCCTGCGCCAGGTCGAAGGGCGTCGCAAGAACGGCACTCTGTTTCCCCTGGAAGTGGCGGCGGGCACCATGCGCCAGGGGAATGACGTGACCTATATCGCGGTGGTGCGCGACATCACCGATCGCAAATGCATCGAAAGCGCCCTGGTGGAAAGCGAGCAGCGCCTGCGGGATCTGGCCGAGGCCGCGTCCGACTGGTTCTGGGAAACCGACGCGCGACTGGTGTTCACCTTCGTTTCCGGCCGGGTGCGTCCGGTGCTGGGGGTGGGGCCGGAATTCTTTCTGGGGCGGTCGTTCACCGAGCTCAACTCGTCATGCCCGGACCCCGTTCTATGGAACGAGCAATTGGCCCTGATGCGCGCCGGCAAACCGTTCCGCGGGCTGGTCCTGCGCTATGTGCTGCCGTCGGGCGAAACCCGCTATGTGGAGATGTCCGGCCGCCCCGCCTCGACCGGCGGCAATTGCCGCGCCTTTCGCGGGACCGCCAGCGACATCACCGCCCTCAAATGGCATGAACATGAACTGGCGGCGCAATCGGCCCTGCGTCAGGGCATCATCGACAACGTCGCCCAGGGCATCGTCGCTTTCGACGAGCGCGACCGTCTGGCGGCGATCAATCGCGCGGCGCGGCATCTGCTGGACCTGCCCGGCGACGGGCCGGTGCAAACGGCGGCGACCTTCGGCGGATTCATCCGCCATCTCGGCCGCCAGGGCTATTTCACCGGCGATACGGTGGTGCCGCTCGACCGTTTGCGGGGGGCGGGGTCGCGGGTGCTCGATTACGTCCGGCCCAACGGCTCCGTTCTCGAAGTCCGGGCGACGACCATGCCGGGCGGCGGTCCCATCCTGACCTTCTCGGATGTGACCGAGCGCCGGCGCACCGAGGAGACGCTACGCGAGGCCAAGGAGGCGGCCGAACGGGGCAATCGCGCCAAGGCGACCTTTCTCGCCAATATCAGCCACGAATTGCGCACGCCGCTCAACGCCGTCATCGGCTTTTCCGAGATGATGAAACACGAAATCTACGGGCCGCTGGAACCGGCTCAGTACCGAAGCTATGTGGACGACATCAACGATAGCGGCGTGCATCTTCTTGAATTGATCAACGACGTCCTCGACATGTCCAAGGCCGAGGTGGGCATGACCGATCTGGTCGAGGGCGAGGTGGATGTGGTGGCCATCGTGCGTTCGGCGATGCGGATGATGGCGACGCGCGCCCACAATCACGGCATCGAAATGGTCGATACCCTGCCGGCCGATCTGCCTCCGCTTTTCGCCGACGAACGCCGCGTTCGCCAGATCGTTCTCAACCTGTTGTCCAATGCCGTCAAATTCACCGAGGAGGGCGGACAGGTCATCGCCGCCGCCCGCCTGGAAGCGGAGGGGTTCGTTCTCGTCATCCGCGATACCGGCATCGGCATGAGCGCCGAAGATCTGGAACGGGTGATGGAACCGTTCGTGCAGGTGGATTCCCGCCTGTCGCGACGGTTCGAGGGAACCGGTCTGGGGCTGCCCCTGGCCAAAACGCTGGTGGTGGCCCATCAGGGGCAGTTGCGTCTGGAAAGCGTCGTCGGCGCCGGGACCACCGCGACCGTGATCTTTCCGCCCGGTCGCATCGTCGACCGGCAATCGGGGCAGAGCGGCGGC
The DNA here is from genome assembly GCA_021848545.1 of Pseudomonadota bacterium. GTDB lineage: Bacteria > Pseudomonadota > Alphaproteobacteria > Rhodospirillales > Magnetospirillaceae > JAJZUL01. The sequence continues at coordinate 39,374 of JAJZUL010000008.1, read as the reverse complement.
GGAATTTGAAAGGCGGGTCCGGCCCGGGTCTTTTCGTCGGGCCGCGCTTTCGTCTATGCTGCGCGCGCGGATGGTCCGCCCAACCCTGTTACAAGCCTGTCCCATGCCCCAGATCAGTCCCGGTTTCCCCTTTGCCGCGGCTGTAATCGCCGCTTCGGTCGCGTTCGTCCCAATGGCGGCGGCTTCCCCGTCTTCGTCCGCCGGCGCGCCGCCGCCGCCGAAAGCGGCGGCCCAGGTGCCGGTTCTGGCGGAAAAGCTGGCGCCACCCGCTCCGGTCGCGACGGCCCGCGCCGTTCCGGCGCAAACCGAGACAACCGTTCCGGCGCAAACCGAGACAACCGTCCCGGCGCAAACCGAGACAGCCGTCCCGGCGCAAACCCGGACAACCGTCCCGGCGCCAACCGAAACCGTCGTTCCGGCGCAGCCCAAAACCGACATTCCGGCGCAAACGCCGCCCGCCGTTCCGGCCCCCACCGTATCCGCGCCGCCGCCGCCGGTTTTCGTCGTGCCGCTGTGGGCGGCGGGGTTGCTGGTGGCGTTGGGCGGGCTGTTGGGTGGCATCGGCGGTTTCCTGGCTTTGGTCCGCAACGGCCGCGCCGAGCGCGCGGCGCGACGCCGTTCGGCCGCGACCGTGCTGGCGGCGGAACTGGCGGCGCGTCGCCGCGCCTTCGAACGGGTGCCGGCTCCGCCCAACGCCGAGGCCGGCGTGTCGTTCGTCGCGGCGGTTTCGGCGCTGGAATCCTTGAGCATGGGCTTTACCGCGGCCGGCGACGGTTTGACTCTGCTGCCGCCCGCCCTGGTCAGCCAGGCGGTCGAGCATTATGCCGAGGTGCGCCGCATCGCCACCTTCGTCAAAGGTCAAAGCCTGGCGGCGGCGGCGCGCATGCTGCAAGGCAATCGCCTGGGGGGCACTCCCAGTCCCGACGCCGCCACCTTGCGGGCCGCCTATATCGATCTGGCCGGGGCTTTCCGTGGGGTGGAAAAGCTGGTGGAGGCGTTGGAGCGCTACCAATAAATCCAGGCAAAGTTTGCCGTCTTTTGGGTTCGAGGCGGCAATTTTTTCCCGGCTTTGCGCGCCGTGGGCGGTGCGGAGCGGTGGAAACCGACCGAAACATCCGTCGCGATTCACCGGAACGCGGCTTGCATGGCCGCCGGAACGGCGTTCCCGGGGGCGCCGGGAAGCGTTTCGCGGCATAAGGATATCGCCATGTCGGTGTCGGGTCTTTCCTCCCTCCTGTCTTCGCTGTTGCAGGCGCAGACGAGCCAGACCTCGTCCACCCAGACCCCGTCGTCTTCGACCGCGACCGCGTCGAGCAACGCGGCGACGCAAACGACGGCGTCCGCCAGCGATCCCTCCTATATGCTGTCGCTCAGCCAGCAGCAGGCCACCACCCAATTGCTGGGCTACAGCCAGTTGGGCCGGCTGGTGGGGCAGGCCGAAAGCCAACTCGGCAATCTGGCCGACCAGAACAGCTTCGCCACCGGCATCAACGGGCCGCAGACCAGCTATCAGGTGAACGTGACGCAACTGGCCCAGCCCCAGACCCTGGTCAGCGGCTCCTATGCCGCCGCCGATACCCAGGTGGTCGATCCCGGCACCATGACCATCACCACCGGCGGGAGCGCGGTTCCGGTCTCGATCACCGACGGATCGCTGAACGGCATCGCCGCCGCCGTCAACGCCGCCAATGCCGGGGTGACGGCATCGGTGGTGCAGACCGCCGACGGCCAGTCCCAGCTGCAATTGACCGGCAATGCCGGCGGCACCGCCAACGCCTTCACCGTTTCCGGCATACCCGGCCTGTCCTACGATCCCACCGCTTCCGGCGGCGGCCTGACTGCGACCCAGACGGCCCAGGACGCCCAATACAGCGTGAACGGCGTGGCCAAGACCAACGGGTCCAATGACAACGCCCCCATCGCCAGCGGCGTGGTGCTGACCCTTTCGGCCCTGGGCGCCACCAGCATTTCCGTGCCGCAGGGGCTGGGCGACGCCAATACCGCCGCCCAAAGCCTGGCCGATACGGTCAATTCCCTGGTCACCGGCCTGTCGCAGGAAGGCCTGTCGGGCAGCGGCGCCGGCGCGTCCCTGGCGCAGACCATTCAGACCATCGCCGGACAGAGTTTCGGCGGCGGGTCGATTTCGACCCTGGCCGATATCGGCCTGACCGTCCAATCGGACGGCACCCTGGCCGTGAACACCCAGACCCTGCAACAGGCCTATTCGACCGATCCGACCGCGACCCGCACGGTCATCGCCCGGGCCACCTCCGCCCTTCAGCAGGCGTTGGACGGCGGCGCCGGCGCGTCCGGCCAGATCCAGTCGCAAATCCAGGCCCTGACCGCGTCGATGATGCAGGGGACTTCGCTGCTCGATCTGTTGAACGGCGGCTCGGGTTCGCAATCCTCCTCGTCCCTGGGCGCTCTGGCGTCGCTGATGGGGCAGACGTCCGGCTCAAGCGGCAATTCCTCCCTGGATTCGCTGCTGTCGGCCCTGGGGGGCGGCGGGCAGACCGGCACCGGCCAAAGCGGCTCATCGTCTCTCGATTCGCTGCTGTCGGCCTTGGGGGCGAGCGGGCAGACCGGCACCGGCACCGGCGCTTCGTCCACCGTCAACACTCTGCTGTCGTCGCTGCTGGGCAATTCCGCGTCGGGAACCGGCACCGGCTCGGGCACCAGCGGCAGCGATCTGCTGAACGCCCTGTCCCAGGCCTTGTCGCAATCATCGTCCCAAAGCCAGGGATAGGCTGTTACAGTCTGAAATATCCCCGGAGACAGTTCCGACACATCCTCCGTTTAGATATTGATCCGGCTCTGGTCGCGGCTGTGATCTCGCCGTAAAAATGGCTGGCGGGGGGATCGCCGGCGGACGGAGGAGGTGGACGTGCCCCGGATTCGCACGATCGTTATTGGCTTGGCGGTGGTTCTGGCGGCCGGCTTGGCGTGGCGATTGGCCACCGAACGCAACGGGGCCAAGCGGCCGCCCGGAAACGGCGGGCCGGTCTCGGTGGTGGTGGCCACCGCGAAGGCCGAGAACGTTCCCGTCTATCTGGACGGATTGGGCACGGTCCAGGCCTACAACACGGTGACCGTCCGCGCCCAGGTCAATGGCGAACTGACCAGCATCGATTTCAAGGAGGGCGAGACCGTCAAGGCCGGCCAGGTGCTGGCCAGGATCGATCCGCGCCTCTATCAGGCCCAGTATGACCAGGACAAGGCGATTCGGGACCGGGACCGCGCCCAGTTGGCCCAGGCCAAAAGCGACCTTGCCCGCTACCTGAGTCTGGGCAGCGCGGTTTCCGCCCAGACCGTCTCCCAGACCCGGTCCCAGGTGGCGCAACTCGTCGCCACCGTGAGCGCCGATCAGGCGTCCATGGACAGTGCCGCCACCCAGCTCGGTTACACCACCATCACCGCGCCCATCACCGGCCGCGCCGGCCTCAGGCAGGTCGATGCCGGCAATATCGTCCATACCACCGATACCAACGGCATCGTCGTGCTGACCCAGATGCAGCCCATCGCCGTGCTGTTTTCCCTGCCCCAGCAGGATCTGCCCCAGGTGATCGGCCGCAAGACTCCGTTGCCGGTGCTGGCGGTGGAGGATGACGGCGAAAAAGTGATCGATCGCGGCCATCTGGAAACGGTGGACAATCAGGTGGACGGCACCACCGGCACCATCCGTCTGAAGGCGGTGATGCCCAATCCCGATCTGCGCCTGTGGCCCGGCGCCTTCGTCAATGTCCGCCTGCTGGTGCGGACCGTCCATGACGGCATCGTCGTGCCGGCCACCGCCATCCGCCACGGTCCCGAGGGCGCCTACGTCTTCCTGGTCGGCGCCGATCGCACGGTGAGCATGCGGCCGGTGACGGTGGCCCAGATCGAGGGCGGGCGGGCGCTGGTGTCCAAGGGTCTGGCCGCGGGCGCGACGGTGGTCTCGGTGGGCGCCGGCAAGCTGAAGGACGGGTCCAAGGTCATTCCCGCCCCGGCGGGCGGGAGCGCCGGTCAATGAACATTTCCGGGCCGTTCGTCCGCAGGCCGGTGGCCACCTGGCTGCTGGCTTTGGGCGTCGCCCTGCTGGGATTGCTGGGCTACCGGCTGTTGCCGGTGGCGGCATTGCCCCAGGTGAGTTTTCCCACCATCCAGGTCACCACCCAATTGCCCGGCGCCAGCGCCCAGACCGTGGCCTCGCTGTTGACCGCGCCCCTGGAACGCACCTTCGGTCAGATTCCGGGGTTGCAGACCATGACCTCGACCAGCTCGGACGGGACCAGCGCCATCACCCTGCAATTCGTCCTGGGCAAAAGTCTGGACGATGCCGCCGAGGACGTGCAGGCGGCCATCGACGCCGCCCATGGGGTGCTGCCGCCCAACCTGCCCTATCCGCCCACCTATTCCAAGGTCAACCCGGCCGACACCCCGATCCTGTCCCTGGCGCTGACCTCGAAGACCCTGCCGATCACCGCGCTCGACGAGGCCGCCGACACGTTGCTGGTGCAGAAACTGTCCCAGATCAGCGGCGTCGGCCGGGTGCTGATCGAGGGCGGCGAGCGTCCGGCCTGGCGGGTGGAGATCGATCCCGCCCGTCTGGCCGGCTACGGCCTGACCCTGGAGGACGTGCGCACCGCCATTTCCAAGGCCAACGTCGCCCTGCCCAAGGGCAGTTTCGATGGGGAATATCAGGCGCAATCGGTGGGGGCCAACGACCAGATCACCGATACGAAACAATATGACGATCTGATCATCGCCACCAACCCCACCACCGGCGCCCCGGTCCGCGTCAAGGATGTCGGACGGGTGGTGGAGGGGGTCGAGAATTCCCAGGTGGCCGGCTGGTATGACGGCAAGCGGGCGGTGCTGCTGGACATCCAGCGTCAGCCCGGCGCCAACATCGTCGAAACGGTGGATCGCATCCGCGCCGCCCTGCCGCAAATCACCCAGGCCTTGCCGGCGGGAATCACGGTCACGCCGCTCGCCGACCGCACCGAGACCATCCGCGCCTCGGTCCGCGACGTCCAGTTCACCCTGCTGTTGACCATGGCCCTGGTGGTGCTGGTCATCGCCCTGTTCCTGAAAAGCGCGCGGGCGACCCTTATTCCCGCCATCGCCCTGCCCATGTCGCTGGTGGGCACCTTCGGGGTCATGGCGGTGGCCGGGTTCAGCCTCGACAATCTGTCGCTGATGGCGCTGACCATTTCGGCGGGCTTCGTGGTGGACGACGCCATCGTCATGATCGAGAACATCGTCCGCTACATCGAAAAGGGCGACCCGCCGCTGGTGGCCGCGCTGAAAGGGGCGAAGGAGATCGGCTTCACCATCGTCTCGCTGACGGTCTCGCTGGTGGCGGTGTTCATCCCCCTGTTGTTCATGTCGGGCATCGTCGGCCGCCTGTTCCGCGAATTCGCCCTGACGCTGACCATCGCCGTGGTCATGTCGGCCGTGGTGTCCCTGACCCTGACGCCGATGATGTGCGGCCATCTGCTGAAGGGCGGCCATCGCGAGGCGGAGGAGGGCGGCTTCTTTCTGGCCCTGCGCCGTTCTTACGAGCGCAGCCTCTCCTGGGTGCTGCGTCATCAGCGGGCCACCCTGATGGTGACCCTGGCCACCCTGGTGGGGACGGTGCTGCTGTATGTGGCCATCCCCAAAGGGTTCCTGCCCGAGCAGGACACCTCGCTGATCGTCGCCACCACCGACGGGCCGCCCGGCATTTCCTTCGCCCTGATGGCCAAGCGCCAGCAGGCGGTGGCCGATCTGGTCCGCACCGACCCGGATGTCACCGCCGTCACTTCGTTCCTGGGGGCGGGCACGGTCAATCCCACGCTGAATACCGGCCACATGACCATCGTGCTGAAGCCTCGCGATCGGCGCAGCGCCTCGGCCACCGCCATCATCGACCGGTTGGCGGCGAAGCTGGCCCGCGTGCCCGGTATTTCCGTCCATATGAAATCGGCCCAGGACATCCAATTATCGCCCCGGCCCAGCCGCACCCAATACCAGTACACCTTGACCGACACCGACGCCGACGCGCTGGCCCGGCTGGCGCCCCGGCTGGAGGCCAAGCTGAAGGCCCTGCCCATGCTGACCGACGTCGCCACCGACCAGCAGCCGGACGGGCTGGTGGCCGACGTCGCCATCGACCGCGCCCAGGCGGCGCGGCTGGGGGTCCTGCCCCAGGCCGTCGACGACACCCTGTACGACGCGTTCGGCCAGCGCCAGGTGACCACCGTCTATTCCCAGGCCAACCAGTATCACGTGATCCTGGAGGTGACGCCCCGCTACCGCGCCGGTCCGCAGGCGTTGAAATCCATCTATGTGCGCGCCAGTACCGGCGCCCTGGTGCCGCTTTCGGCCTTCGCCACCTTCACCCGGAAAACGGCGCCGCTGGTGATCACCCGCCAGGGCCAGTTCCCCTCGGTGACCCTGTCCTTCAATCTGGCGCCGGGCGCGTCCCTGGGAGAGGCGGTGGACGCCATCAACCGCGCCGAAAAATCCCTGAACATGCCCGACACCATGGTCGGCGCCTTTTCCGGCGACGCCGCCGAATTCCGCTCGTCGCTCGCCGACGAGCCGTGGCTGATCGGAGCGGCGGTGGTGGTGATCTACATCGTGCTGGGCGTTCTGTACGAAAGCACCGTCCATCCGCTGACCATCCTGTCCACTTTGCCCTCGGCGGGGGTGGGGGCGCTGGTGGCGCTGATCCTGGTCGGCGACGATCTGTCGCTGGTGGCCCTGATCGGCATCATTCTGCTGATGGGCATCGTCAAGAAGAACGCCATCATGATGATCGATTTCGCGCTGGAGGCGGAGCGCGAGCAGGGAAAATCGCCCGAGGCCGCCATCTTTCAGGCCAGTTTGCTGCGTTTCCGGCCGATCATGATGACCACCATGGCCGCCCTGTTCGGCGCCCTGCCCCTGGCGCTGGGCACCGGCACCGGCTCGGAGTTGCGCCAGCCGCTGGGCGTCGCCATCGTCGGCGGCCTGCTGGTGTCGCAATGGCTGACGCTGTACACCACGCCGGTCATCTATCTGGCCCTTGAACGCCTGCGCCGCCGTCTGGGCGGCGGCGCGGTGACCGGCCCTTTGACCCTGCCGGATGTCTCCCTGTCCCAGACGGACGGCGCGGAGTAGGGCCATGGGCTTGTCGGCGCAGTTCATCCGCCGTCCCGTGGGCACCATGTTGCTGGCGCTGGGTCTGTTCCTGACCGGCATGGTGGCGTTCTTCCAATTGCCGGTGGCCTCGCTGCCGTCGATCAATCTGCCGACCATCATGATCTCGGCCAGATTGCCCGGCGCCGATCCCGAGACCATGGCGGCGACGGTGGCCGCGCCCATCGAACGAAGGGTGGGCCGGATCGCCGGGCTGGAGGAACTGACCTCGACCTCGTCCGAGGGCTCGACCACCATCGTCGCCCAGTTCGGCCTGTCGCGGAACGTCGATGGTGCCGCCCACGACGTCCAGGCGGCGATCAACGCGTCGCTGGGCGATCTGCCGGTCGATCTGCCGTCGCCGCCGACCTATCGCAAGATAAACCCGGCGGATGCGCCGATCATGATCTTCGCGGTGACCTCGAAGACCCTGGCGCCGGCCCAGGTCTACGATGCCGCCGACCGCATCCTGTCCCAGCGCATTTCCCAGATCGAGGGCGTGGCCCAGGTCTTCGTCGGCGGCGTGGGCAAACCGGCGGTGCGGGTGCGGGTCGACCCCACCCGGCTGGCGGCGATGGGCACGGGGTTGGAAACGGTGCGCACCGCCATCGCCCAAAGCAACGTGGACGGTCCCACCGGCTTTCTCGACGGGCCGAAACAACGCATGGCGATCGCCGTCAACAATCAGTTGCCGCTGGAGGCCTCGGCCTACCGGCCGCTGGTCGTCAAGGCCCGGAACGGCGATATCGTGCGCATCTCGCAACTGGGCTCGGTGATCAACGGGTCCGAGGACGATCGCCAGAAGGGCTGGTACGATTCGGAACCGGCGGTGCTGGTGATCGTCACCAAGCAGGCGGCGGCCAACGTGGTCGCCACCGCCGACCGCATCACGGCCGCGTTGCCCCAGTTGCGCCGCTGGATGCCGGCAGGGACCACGGTGTCGATCCTGGCCGATCGCACCAATTCCATCCGCGGCGATCTCGATCATGTGGAAGAAACGCTGCTGATCACCATCGGTCTGGTGATCCTGGTGGTCTATCTGTCCCTGGGCCGGATGACCCCGACCCTGGCCGCCAGCGTCACCGTGCCCCTGTCCCTGGCGGCGACCTTCGCGGTGATGTGGGTGATCGGCTACAGCCTCGACAATATCACGCTGATGGCGCTGATCGTCTCGGTGGGGTTCGTGGTGGACGACGCCATCGTCATGATCGAGAACATCGCCCGCCATGTGGAGCGGGGCGAGGAACCGTTGACGGCGGCGGTCGCCGGCGCCGGCCAGATCACGTTCACCGTCATCTCCATCAGCCTGTCCCTGGTGGCGGTGTTCATCCCGCTTTTGTTCATGGGCGGCGTGATCGGCCGCCTGCTCCAGGTGTTCGCCGTGACGCTCAGCGTCGCCATCCTGTCCTCGGCGCTGATTTCCCTGACCGTCACGCCCGCGATCTACGCCTGGCTGATGATGCATCGCCGGCACCGTCCGCCGTCGCGGGTGGCGCGGGCGGGCGAGGCGGCGATGGCGCATGCCCGCGACCTTTATCTGGCCGGGCTGAAATGGGTGATGCGCCATCAGCGCCTGATGCTGGGCGTGATGGGGGCGACGGTGGTGGCCACCATCGCTCTTTACGTGGTGATCCCCAAGGGGCTGTTTCCGCCCCAGGATACCGGCATGATGATCGTCATCACCGAGGCCCGGTCCGACATTCCCTTCAAGCGCATGGCCGCGCTCCAGCAACGGGTCGCCGCCATCATCCTGAAAGACCCGGCGGTGGCCGATCTGGCCTCGTTCGTCGGTCTCGGCGGCGGCTTGTCCACCGCCAATGAGGGACGGATGTTCGTCAATCTGAAACCCCTTTCCGAGCGCGTCAGCGTGCAGAAGGTGATCAACCGGCTGCGGCCGAAGCTGGCCCATATACCCGGGGTCGCCACCTACATGATCGCCGGCCAGGATCTGCGCATCGGCGGACGCCTGGGCAAGGGCCTGTACCAGTTCGCCTTGTGGGACGAATCCTTGAAGGAATTGCGGGAATGGACGCCCCGGCTGATGGCCCGCTTGAAAAAGACGCCGGGGCTGGAGGACGTGGCCAGCGACCAGGACAAGGTGGCGCCGCAGGTGACGGTGACCGTCGATCGCGCCCGGGCGGCCCAACTGGGGGTGTCGATGAACGATATCGATCAGGTGCTGGAGGACGCCTTCGCCCAGCGTCAGGTTTCGACCATCTATACCAGCGACAACCAGTATCATGTGGTGCTGGAAGTCTCGCCCGATTACCAGAAAAGCGCGAAATCCCTGGCCGCCCTCTATGTTCCCGCCGCCGACGGCACCCAGGTGCCCCTGTCCGCCCTGGCCCGGTTCGTGCCGGCCACGTCGCCCCTGTCGGTGACCCATCAGGGCCAGTTCCCGTCCGCCACCATCTCCTTCAACCTGGCGCCGGGCACCTCCCTGTCCACGGCGGTGGCCCGCATCCGCGCCGATGCCGACGCGATGCACATGCCCGAGACGGTGCACGCCAATTTCGCCGGCAACGCCAAGGCCTTCGCCCAATCGGTCAAGAGCGAGCCGATCCTGATCCTGGCGGCGCTGCTGACCATCTACATCGTGCTGGGGGTCCTGTATGAAAGCACCCGCCATCCCCTGACCATTCTCTCGACCCTGCCGTCGGCGGGGCTCGGCGCCCTGTTGGCCCTGATCCTGACCGGCACCGATCTGACCGTCATCAGCATCATCGGCGTGATTTTGCTGATGGGCATCGTCAAGAAGAACGGCATCATTCTGGTGGATTTCGCCATCGATGCGGAACGCAATCACGGCCTGTCGCCGGAAGAGGCGATCCTGGAAGCCTGCCGTCAGCGGTTCCGGCCGATCACCATGACCACCTTGACCGCGCTGTTGGGCGCCATGCCTTTGGCTTTGGCGCTGGGGACCGGCGGCGCGCTGCGCCGGCCGCTAGGGATAGCCGTGGTGGGCGGGCTTCTGGTGTCGCAGCTCCTCACCCTTTACACCACGCCCGTCGTCTATCTGGCGCTCGACCGTTTGGGCATGCGCCGGCGGCGGGCGGCCAAAGCGGAGACCATCGCCCCGTGACCCGTCGTCCCACCGCCGCCCTGGGGTTCGCCGCCGCCTGCCTGTTGGCCGGCTGCTCGGTGGGCCCGACCTATCACCGTCCCGCGACGGCCATTCCCAAAGCCTGGACCAACGCCGCGGCCACCGGCTCGTGGCCGTCGGCCCACTGGTGGAAAAGTTTCGGTTCGGCGCGGCTGGACACGCTGATGGCCGAGGCCCACGCGGCCAATTTCGACGTCGCCGCGGCCATCGCCCGGGTGCGTCAGGCCGACGCCCAGCTCCGGGTCGCCGGCGCCGCTTTGTTGCCCAGCCTGAACGCCTCGGCCGGCGCCAGCCGCCAGCGCTCGTCGATGTCGTCCGGACCGGATCATGCGATCCTGTCGCGGGCGCCGCTCACCAACAGTTTCAGCCTCGATCTGACGGCCAGTTACGAGCTCGATTTCTGGGGCGCCAACCGGGCGCTGGAGCGCGCCGCCAAGGCCCAGGCGGCGGCCAGCCGCGACGATCTGCTGACCACCCGTCTGACGGTTCAGGCTTCCGTCGCCAACACCTATTTCGATCTGTTGGGCCAGGCCGAACGGTTGCGGGTGGCGCGAAGCACGGTGGCCAACGCCCGTCAGGTGCTGGCCATCGTCCGCAACCGCTTCCGGGTCGGCACCGCCACCGATCTGGACGTGGCCCAGCAGGAAAGCGTGGTCGCCGCCCAGGAAGCCACCCTGCCGCCGCTGGAGGAAAAATTGCGCCAGGACGTCAACGCCCTGGCGGTGCTGGTGGGGCGCATGCCCGAATCCATGCCGGCGGACCTGGCCGGCAAGCCGGATTCGCTTGGCGCCATCCATGTTCCCGAAGTGCGGCCGGGGCTGCCGTCGCATCTGTTGGCCCGGCGTCCCGACGTGCGGTCCGCCGAACAGCAATTGATCGCCGCCAATGCCGATATCGACAATGCCCGCGCCCAGTTCTTTCCCGCCATCTCCCTGACCACCCAGGGGGGGCTGGCCAGCGCCGCCCTGGACACCCTGATCAGCCATACCGGGCTGGTCTATTCCTTCGGGACGTCGGTGCTGCAAACCATCTTCGACGGCGGCAAGCTGTCGGGGCAATTGGAACAGCAAAAGGGCCGCTATCAGGAATTGCTCGCCGATTACCGCAAATCGGTGGTGTCGGCCTTTTCCGACGTCGAGAACGCCCTGATCGCCGTGGGCCGCACCCGCGCCCTGGTGCAAGCCGAGCGGGTCAACGTCGCCACCTCGCTGAAGGCCTATCGCATTTCCCGCGACCAGTTCCGGGCGGGAATCGTGGACATCACCTCGGTGCTGACCACCCAAAAGGCGCTGTACGCGGCCCAGGATGCCCTGGCCCAGGCGCAGGTGTCGCGCCTGCAGGCGGTGGTCGGTCTGTATCAGGCCCTGGGCGGCGGCTGGGGAAACTTGCCGCCAGCGGCAAAGGCGGGTTAAACCAGGGGACCAAGATTGGTGGAGGACAGGTTCATGACCGACGACGCTCCCCATCCGCCGTCCGATTCCGGCTTCGCCGCCGCCTTGCTGCCGGTGGCGGAGACCACCATCCTGACCGATGCCGACGGGCTGGATTCCGGGCCGATCGAGATTCCCGCCCGCGACCTGCCGTCGGGCGAGGCGGATATCATTCCCGGCTATGCGGCCAGGCCCCTGGGCAACGGTCCGTTTCCGACCATCCTGGTGGTTCAGGAGATTTTCGGGGTTCACGAGCATATCCGCGATCTGTGCCGCCGTCTGGCCAAGGCGGGCTATCTGGCGGTGGCCCCCGAGCTCTATGCCCGCCAGGGCGATCCCGCGTCCATCGCGTCCATCCAGGCCATTTTATCGACCATCCTTCCCAAGATCGCCGATTCCCAGGTGCTGGCCGATCTCGATGCCGGCGCGGATTGGGCCGCGTCCCATGGCGGCGATCCGGCGCGTCTGGGCATCACCGGCTTTTGCTGGGGCGGGCGCATCGCCTGGCTGTATGCCGCCCATGCGCCGGGCCTGAAGGCGGCGGTGGCCTGGTACGGCAAGGTGACGGGACCGATCACGCCGATGACGCCGCGCCATCCCGTCGATGTCGCCGGCGCGCTGAAGGCGCCGGTTCTGGGGCTTTACGGCGGCGCCGATCAAAGCATACCGCTGGATACGGTGGAGCATGCGCGTCAGGTGGCGTCGGCGGGATCGATGCCGGTCGAAATCCAGGTCTACCCCGACGCGCCGCACGCCTTCTGCGCCGATTGCCGTTCCAGTTACCGCGAGGGGCCGGCCAAGGACGGCTGGCGCCGCATGCTGGCCTGGTTCGCCGGTCATGGGCTGGACCCGTCCCGGCCGTAGCCCAGACGGGTCATGACGGCGCCGTGGGCCCGCCACAGACGATCGGCCTGCTCCTCGCTCAAATCGTCGCGCCAGGCGCCGGCCCGTCCCTGGCGGAAGAACCTGCGCTGATGGCCCATGCGTTCCAGGAATCCCGATTTCCGCTCCGCCGCCTTGAGGCGGGCGAAGTCGCAGGCGGCGACCGTCGCCGCGACGATGTCGGGCGGGGTGGGCAGGTCGACGAACGCGCCGATCCGGCGGACGGCGTCAGCGGGGTCGGCCTGCATGTCCTCGTAGCGCAGGGTCAGGACCGGCCCCGGCGGGCCGTCCAGCCATGATGTGACGTTCCCGGACCAGCTGCCCAATCTTTGCCGGGCCTGGGGGCGGAAATCGGCGCCGGTCACGGCCATGGTGAAATCGGGAAGGTTCATCCGCCGGATGGCCTCGTCCAGGGATACCGCCATATGGTCGGCCCAGGACGGCGCCACGTCGCGCGGATCGCGAAGGACATGGATGGTGCCGGCCGTCACCTCGGCCGGGAACAGGTCGGAATCGTAGGAATCGTGGGCCTTCAGCCAGAAGGGTGGCTTGTTCACCAGGGCCACGCGGCGGATGGCCTCCTTGCGCAAGGCCGTCACCTCGTCGTTCAGCAGGTCCGAGGTGGGGATGTCGAGGACGCTTTCGATCCAGACCCGTGCCGCCGAATGGGGGCAATGGGGCAGGGGACGGGACAGGTCGGGAAGCGCGCCCCCCGCCGCCAGACTGGACAGCAGCAGCCGCACCCAGGTATTGCCGGATTTGGGGTAGGAAACGATCCAGACGATACCGGGCGCGGTCACGGCGCCACCTCCCATTCGGTTTTCGTCATGTCCTCGATCAACGCCGCCGTCTCCGCCATTCGGTCGAACCGTTTGGGCCGGCGCAGGCGATAGACGGGAACAGTGTCGGCGAGGGCCGCCACCCGGGCGGCGACGCGGTCGCGACATCCCATCAGGGTGGCGATGCGCTGGCGGCAGATCTGGGCGTGAAGGGCCGGACGCGCCGCCTCCGGCGACAGGCGGATCAGGGACGGTTCGGGGGCTTCATCCAGGATCACCACCGCGCCCAGGGGCGCCGGCGCCGGGTCGAACCCGGCCGCGGGCCGCCAGCCGTATTTCTCCAAACCGTCGCGCAGGCGGTCCAGCCCCTCGATGTCCACTCCCGCCGCCACCAGCGCCGGGCGCCACAGTTTCAGGCGCGGATAGGCCGGCAGCACCATCGCTTTCCCATCGGCCGTCACCGCCGTCGAATCGTCGGACACCGGGTCGTAGCCGCGTTGGGCCAGGGTCAGGGCCAGGGTCGATTTGCCGCTGCCGCGCCGGCCGGCGATGGCGACGGCCTTTCCGGCCCGGCGCAGGCCGGCGGCGTGCAGCGGCAGAATGGCGCGCTGATGGCACAGGATGTCCAGCCCCGGCCCCAGCGCGAACAGCCGCCAGGATCTTTCGGCATCACCGCCCAGGCGGTGGACCAGGATTTCGCGCCCCGCCCTGACCAGAAGCCGGACCAGACCGGGGATATGCAGCAGAACCGTCCCGTCCCGTCCCACCATCAGGGCGCGGCTGGGCAGTCCGGGGCCATCCAGACAATCGGGCAATTCGGCTTCGGCGATGACGATGTCGGGGGGACGCGCGGTCTCGCCGGTCCAGGGCGTGACCTCCGGCAAAGGAAGAGTGCTTCGCACCCGCCAGTCACAAAGCCGGTAATCGCCGCCCTTTTGTTCCGTCACCGGGGCGTTCCTCCTTATCCGTGATCGTTCCCGCCCCGAATCCTGATATCCGAGAGCGGGAAGACTGTCCAATGATTGCATCGGTATGTTCCGTCAAAGCGATGTGTTAAGGTTTTCGGGCCTCATGAAGCGCAATGCGACAGGGGAGCGCGGATGAAGACGGCGGCGCGGTTCGCCATACCATTGCTCGTGATCGTGGCGGTGACCGCCTGGGCGATGACTCCGGTGGTCGATCATCTGATGACCGGATGGTTCCGCAGCGACGTCGAGATGCGCTCGCGTCTGATTTTCCAATCGGTTCAGGAAACGGTGCTGACCCACATGGCCGAGGGCAGGACCAGGGGTCTGGATTCCCTGTTCCGCCGCATCGCCATGGACCAGCGGGTTCTGGCGGTGGGACTGTGCGGTCCGCGGGGGCGGCTGGTCCACGCCTCGCGGGCCTGGCCGGCGCGCGTGGCCTGTCCCCGGGGCGATCCCGCCGGTGTCGTTTTCACCACCGCCTTCGATCGGGGCGACCCGCTGCTGGCCGCGACCTTTCCCCTGGTGGTGAAGGGCCGTCCGGCGGGATATCTGGTCATCCTCAACGATCTGCGCTTCATCGCCCAACGCAGCGCCCGCTTCGACCTTTATCTGGGGATCGGGCTGGCGCTTTTGGGGCTGGCCTTCGCCGCCGTCACCATTCTGGTGGCGCGGGTGACCCTGCGCCAATGGGTGCGCTCGATGAAGGACAGCCTGGTCACCCGCACGCCCCTGCCGGGCGAACAGGTGGCGCCCGAAATCGCGCCGCTGGTGCGCGATCTGCGCAAGATGATGCGCGACGTCAATTTCTTGCGCGGGGCCGCCGATTCCATCCGCATCGATTGGACCGCCGAGACCTTGCGCCGCGCCGTCGCCGACGAATTGCCCGGCGCCGAAATCATGGTCCTCTCCAACCGTGAGCCCTATATCCACAATTACCAGGACGGCGAGGTGGTGATGCAGCGCCCCGCCAGCGGCCTGGTCACCGCCCTGGAGCCGATCATGCGCGCCTGCGGCGGCGTGTGGATCGCCCATGGCAGCGGGTCGGCCGATCACGAACTGGTGGATGCGGCCGACCATCTGAAGGTGCCGCCCGACCGGCCGGCCTATACCTTGCGCCGGGTGTGGCTGTCGGACGAGGAACAGGACGGGTATTATTACGGCTATGCCAACGAGGGGCTGTGGCCGCTGTGCCATATCGCCTATGTGCGGCCGATCTTTCGCGCCACCGACTGGGAATTCTATGTCGAGGTGAACCGCAAATTCGCCGATGCGGTGGTGGCCGAGGCGCGGACCGGGGACCCGCTGGTGTTGGTCCAGGATTATCATTTCGCCCTGGCGCCGCGCATGATCCGCGAGCATCTGCCCCAGGCGACCATCATCACCTTCTGGCACATACCCTGGCCCAATTCCGAAATCTTCGGCATCTGTCCCCACCGCGAGGAAATCCTGGCCGGGCTGCTGGGCAGTTCGATCATCGGCTTCCACACCCGCTTTCACTGCAACAATTTCCTGGATACCGCCGACCGTTACCTCGAATGCCAGGTCGACCGCGAACACAGCACGGTCAGCATCGGCGGCACGCCGGCCCTGGTCCGGCCCTATCCCATTTCCATCGAATGGCCGCCTTCGGCCCTGGTCGGCCAGCTTCCGGTCGAGGAATGCCGGAAAACCGTGCGCGACCGCTATCATCTGCCCGATACCATGCGCCTTGCGGTGGGCGTCGAACGCTTCGATTACACCAAGGGCATCCCCGATCGCTTTCACGCCGTCGCCGCGCTGCTGGAATCCCATCCCGAATGGATCGGACGCTTCGTCCTGCTTCAGGTGGCGGCGCCGACCCGCTCGCGCCTGCCCGCCTATACGGCGCTGCAGACCGAAACCGCCGAACTGGCCGAACAGGTCAATCGCCGCTTCGGGACCGAGGATTGGAAGCCGGTGATCCTGGTGCCCCACCATCACGAGCCCCATCAGGTGTTCGAATTGTTTCGGGCCGCCGATGTCGCCGTGGTCACCTCGCTTCATGACGGGATGAATCTGGTGGCCAAGGAATTCGTCGCCGCCCGCGACGACGAGCAGGGGGTTCTGATCCTCAGCACCTTCGTCGGCGCCTCGCGCGAATTGCTGGAGGCGCTGATCGTCAATCCCTACGATGCCCGGGCCATGGGCGAGGCGCTGCATACGGCGCTGATGATGCCCGCCGATCTGCAACGGGACCGGATGATGCTGATGCGGGAATCGGTGCGCGAGAACAACATTTACTATTGGGCCGGCCGGATGCTGTTCGATGCGGCGCGCATGCGTAAACGGAGCCGTATCGAGGAACGGATCGTCCATGCCGGCATGTCTAAGATTAAATAGGACCCAGTATGCCCAGTCTTGATCTCGCCGTTATCGGCAATTGCGCGGTTTCCGCTTTGATCGATCGGGTGGGGACGGTCGTCTGGGCCGGTCTTCCCCGTCTCGACAGCGATCCGGTCTTTCACAGCCTGCTGAACGGCGAACAGCCCTGGCGTCCCGAGGACCCGGCCAATGGCGGCTATTTTTCCATCGAACTGATCGGCATGACCGCCTGCCAGCAGCATTACCTGTACAATTCGGCGGTCGTGTCCACGCGCCTGACCGACGGCGCCGGCAATGTGGTGGACATCCTCGATTTCGCCCCCCGCTTTCCGCAATTCGACCGCATGTTCCGGCCGCCGATGCTGGTGCGGCGCCTGATTCCGGTCAGCGGCCAGCCGCGCGTGCGCATCCGGGTGCGCCCCCGTTTCGATTACGGCGCGGTGACGCCCCAGGTGACGGTGGGCTCCAACCATCTGCGTTACCAGAACGAATCGGGGGCCTTGCGCCTGACCACCGACGCGCCGCTGTCCTATGTCATGGAGGAAACCTCCTTCGTCATCGACCGGCCGCTCAGCCTGTTCTTCGGCCCCGACGAGGGGCTGAACGCCGGGATCGAGGATACGGCGCGGCGGTTTCTGGAACGCACGCTGGACCATTGGCGCAGTTGGGTGCGGGCGCTATCCATCCCCTTCGAATGGCAGGAGGCGGTGATTCGCGCCGCCATCACCCTGAAATTGTGCAATTTCGAGGAGACCGGGGCGATCGTCGCGGCGCTCACCACCTCGATTCCGGAAGCGCCGATGACCCAGCGCAATTGGGATTACCGGCTGTGCTGGCTGCGGGACGCCTATTTCGTGGTGCATGCCCTCAATCGCCTGGGCACCACCCGCACCATGGAGGATTACCTCGCCTACATCACCGACATCGTCGCCGAAGGCGACGAGCATACGCTCAAGCCCTGCTACGCCATCACCCGCAACACCGATCTGGGGGAACGGGTGGCGCCGGCCTTGCCCGGCTATCGCGGCATGGGGCCGGTGCGGGTCGGCAACGAGGCCCATCTCCAGATCCAGAACGACGTCTATGGCAGCGTGGTCCTGGCGGCCACCCACGCCTTTTTCGATCTGCGCCTGGGCCGGGTGGGCGATCCGTTGCTGTTCGACCGCATGGAGGAGCTGGGCCGCCGCGCGGTGGCGGTCTATGACAAGCCCGACGCGGGGCCGTGGGAATTGCGCAACAAGCCGGCGGTCCATACCTTTTCCGCCCTGATGTGCTGGGCGGCCTGCGACCGTCTGGCCAAGATCGCCGACATGATCGGACGGAGCGAACAGGCCGCCTTCTGGCGGGCGGAGGCGACGCGGCTGCATGCCGACATTTCACGGCGGGCCTGGAATCCCCAGATGAATTCCTTCGTCGCGACATTCGACGGCGATTATCTCGACGCCACTTTGCTGCTGCTGCACGAGCTGGATTTTCTCGCCACCGACGATCCCCGCTTCGCCGCGACGGTCGAAGCGGTGGGGGCGGCCCTGAAGCGCGGCGACCTGTTGCTGCGCTATGCGGTCGAAGACGATTTCGGCTCGCCCCAGACCGCGTTCACCATCTGCACCTTCTGGTATATCGACGCCCTGGCGGCGCTGGGTCGCAGGGACGAGGCCCGCACCCTGTTCACCTCGGTCCTGGAGCGGCGCAGCTCGCTGGGCCTGTTGTCCGAGGACATTCATCCGGTCACCGGCGAATTGTGGGGCAATTTCCCCCAGACCTATTCCATGGTCGGCCTGATCAATTCGGCGGTGCGCCTGTCCAAGCATTGGGAAGACGCGTTTTGATCGGCTTGGGAAAAAGGGACGCCGAGGCCGACGGTGTTATCGGGTCGCCCGTTCGAGATAGGTGACCAGGGCCTGACGGTCGGCGCCGTCCTTCAGCCCGGCGAACGGCATCCTGTTGCCGGGGATGATCTTCGCGGGATCGGCCAGGAAATGGTCGAGGGTCGTTCCGTTCCACACCACGCCCGACTCCCTCATCGCCGTCGAATAGGAGAAGCTTGGTCCGGTGCCGGCCTTGCGCCCGAACAGGCCGTGCAGATTGGGGCCGAACCGGTCGCCGGCGCCGGCCGCCACGGTGTGGCACATGGCGCAATGGCTTTGGAACAGGGCCTGTCCGGTGTCGGCGGTGCCGTTCCCCGGTGCGGGCGCGGCGTTGCCGCGCGATCCCATCATCCCGCCGCCCATCATCATCCCGCCGTCCATCATGCCCTGGGCATGGGCGGTCGGGATCATTCCCACTCCCGCCGTCACCGCAATCACCAGCAGCGAACGAAATGCGAAATTCCGGTTCATCGTGGCCCCCTCGCTCAATCCGGCGATAGTGTTTCAACTATAAACCAGTTTCACCTTTTCCGCCGCCTTCTTCGCCGCCGCGCGGGCGTCCTCGACGGTTCCGGTGCGGGCCAGGGCCAACGTCACGCCCATGCGGCGCCAGCGTCGGGTGGTGGGTTTGTTGAAGATGCGCAGATCCAGTTCGATGCCGGCGGTCTCGGGGGTCAGGGCCTCGGCCAGCCCCTCGACATGGAAATCGGCGGAGTCGCGGTCGGCCAGGATCACCGCCGAGGCCGCCGCTCCCAACTGGGTCAAGGTGGGGATGGGCAGGCCGAGGATGGCCCGCGCGTGCAGGTCGAATTCCGACAGGTTCTGGGAAATCAGGGTGACCATGCCGGTATCGTGGGGCCGGGGCGACAGTTCGGAAAAGATCACCTGGTCGCCCTTGACGAAGAATTCGACGCCGAACAGGCCGTAGCCGCCGAGATTGTCCACCACCGCCTTGGCCATGCGTTGGGCTTCGGCGATGGCGGCCTCGGTCATGGGGGTGGGCTGCCAGCTTTCCTGGTAATCGCCGCGCTCCTGGCGGTGGCCGATGGGATCGCAGAACACCACGCCGTCGCGGGTCCGTACCGTCAGCAGGGTGATCTCGTAATCGAAATCGACGAATGCCTCGACGATGACGCGGCTGCGGTCGCCGCGCATGCCGGCGACCGCGTAAGTCCAGGCGGCGTTCACCTGATCGGCCCGGGTCACCGCGCTCTGGCCCTTGCCCGACGACGACATCACCGGCTTGATCACGCAGGGGATGCCGATCTCGGCCACGGCGGCGCGCATCTCGTCGAGGCTTTCGGCATACAGATAGCGCGAGGTCGCCAATCCCAGTTCGGTCGCCGCCACTTCGCGGATGCGGTCGCGGTTCATGGTCATCATGGTGGCCCGCGCCGAAGGCACCACGGCATAGCCCTTATCCTCGTATTCCTTCAGCACCTCGGTGCGGATGGCCTCGATTTCCGGGACGATGAAATCGGGGCGGTGGCGCTCGATCACCGCGCCCAGTTCGGCGCCGTCGAGCATGGAAAACACCTCCGCCGCGTCGGCCACCTGCATGGCCGGGGCCCCCGCATAGGAATCGCAGGCCACCACATGGGCGCCCAGGCGCTTGGCCGAGATCACGAACTCGCGGCCGAGTTCGCCGGAACCGAGCAGCAGAATTTTACGGGTAGCGGTCACGAC
Organism: Pseudomonadota bacterium; assembly: GCA_021848545.1. Lineage (GTDB taxonomy): Bacteria > Pseudomonadota > Alphaproteobacteria > Rhodospirillales > Magnetospirillaceae > JAJZUL01. The sequence continues at coordinate 19,175 of JAJZUL010000008.1, read as the reverse complement.
GGGGCTCCTGGCAAAGTGGGGCACGGCAGGGTATCCATTTTGTCGGCCGGCGGCCAGATGCCCCTGGTCCTGGGATGCGACGCGGTCGTTCCCATATAGAGGGTGGAAGTCGGGCAAGCGAGGGAAGGTGCATGCATAGTCACGATCTCAGCCAATGGCGGCACGCCCATCGGTATGAAACGGGCATCGAGGCGTCGGCGGAACGGCGAACCCAGGTGGTGCTGGTCCTGACCCTGGTGACCATGGTCGCCGAACTCGTCGCCGGCTGGGCCTTCAATTCCATGGCCCTGACGGCCGATGGCTGGCACATGTCCACCCATGCCGGGGCCATGGGCATCGCCGCCTTCGCCTATGTCTACGCCCGCCGGCACGCCGACGACCGCAGCTTCGCCTTCGGTACCGGCAAGGTGACCGATCTGGCCGGATTCGCCAGCGCCATCGTGCTGGGCGTGGTGGCGGTGGCGATGGTGTGGGAATCCCTGGCCCGCCTGACCAAGGTCCAGGTCATCGATTTCAACGGCGCCCTGCTGGTGGCGAGTCTGGGCCTGATCGTCAATCTGGCCAGCGCCTGGATCCTGGGCGGGCACGGCCACGACCACCATCATCACGATCACGATCACGATCACGATCATGGCCACGATCATCACCACGAGCATGATCATGGTCATCAGGACCACAATCTGCGGGCGGCCTATGTCCATGTGCTGGCCGACGCCTTCACCTCGATCCTGGCCATCGTCGCCCTGTTGCTGGGCAAATATGCCGGGGCCTGGTGGATGGATCCGGTCATGGGTCTGGTCGGCGCCGCCGTCGTCGGGTCATGGGCGATCGGCCTGTTGCGACAGACCGGCGGGGTTCTGCTCGATCGCGGCGACGGCGGCGATCTGTCGGCCCAGGTGCGCGCCGCGATCGAGGCCGATGCCGACAATGCGCTGTCCGACCTGCATTTGTGGCGGGTCGGCCCCGGCCATTGGGCGGCGATCGTTTCGGTGGTCACCCACATCCCCCGCGATCCCAGCCATTACAAGCAATTGCTGGTGGGGTTCGACGAACTCAGCCACGTCACCGTCGAGGTGCACACCTGTTCGGGCAAAACCTGCGCGCCGGGCTGACCGCCGTCACGATTCAATCCAAAACGTCAGCGCCCGGACCAACTCGGCGATGGCCGGGCTCCAATCGCCGGGCGCCGGCTGGCGGAACAGGCGCGCGGTGGGGTACCAGGGGGAATCGGCGCGTTCCAACAGCCAGCGCCAGCACCCGTCGAACCGCGACAATATCCACACCGGCTTGGCCAGGGCGCCGGCCAGATGGGCCACCGAGGTATCGACGGTGATCACCAGATCGAGGGCGTCGGCCAGGGCGGCGGTATCGGCGAAATCGTCGATCTCGTCCATCCAGTCGATCAGATCCATGCCCGGCGGCGGGGTGCGGGCCTGACCCGCCGGCGCGCCTTTTTGCAGGCTGACCAGGGTGATGCCGGGCACGGCGGCCAGGGGCGCCAGTTGCGCCAGGGTCAGGGAACGGCGCCTATCCACCAGGGCGCAGGCCACGTCGTGGGGGCGGGGATCGCCCGACCAGACCAGCCCCACCTTGCGGCCGGGCAGGGCGTCCAGTCGTTTCCGCCACGCCGCTTTCGCCGCCGGGTCGGCCGCGACATAGGGGCAGGCGGCGGGAACGCTCTCCACGGTGGTGCCCAGCCGATGGGGCAGGCTGAGCAACGGGAAATGCCAATCATGGTCGGGCAGGGGCGTGCGGTCGGCGATTCCGGCCACGCCGGGAATTGTCGCCAGCAGACGCGCCAGGGGACGCGGCACCGCTAAAATCACCCGCGCCCCGCTTTCGGCCAGGGGCGTGGCGTAGCGGGCGAACTGGATGACATCGCCCAGCCCCTGCTCGCCGTAAAGCAGGAGTGTGCGTCCGGCCACCGGCTCGCCCCGCCATTCCGGCCGCGTCGAGTCCGGGGGCGGGCAGTCGCCCAGGGCGCGGCGCCATTCGAATTCGGCGAACCCCTCGCGGTATTCGCCGTTCAGCAGCAGGCTCATGGCCAAATTGCGGTGGCCTTTGGCGTTATTGGGATCGATGGCGACGGCCCGGCGCCGGGCGGCGAGGGCTTCGTCGGTGCGGCCGGCCATGCGTAGCGCCAGACCGAGATTGGACCAGGCCTCGGCCTGGCCCGGCGCCAGGGCGATGGCGCGGGAACAGGCGGCCAGCGCCTCGTCGGTGCGGCCCAGTTCGGTCAGGACCAGACCGAGATTGGTCAGGGCGGCGGCATTGGCGGGATCGGCGGCGATGGCCCGATCGTAGGCGACGACCGCTTCGTCCATTTGCCCCAGGGTCTGCCGGGCGACCCCGAGATTGGACCAGGCGACGGCGAAATCGGGCTTGAGGGAAACGGCCTTGTCGTAGGCGGCGATGGCTTCGTCCAGGCGGCCCAGTCCGGCCAGGGTGGCGCCCAGGGCGCATTGGGCTTCGGCGTAATCGGGGCTCAGCCGAAGGGCTTTTCGCAACAAAGCGGCCGCCTCCTCGGGCCGGCCCCGCCCATGGGCGTGCATCGCCGCCGCCGCCATCCGTTCGCTTTCGGTCCGCGCGGCGATCCGGCGGCAATGACGGCGCCAGACGGCGCGGTACAGCCGTTCGATGTGCCGCGCCCAGCGGGCGGGGGCGCAATGGGGCGACGCGGCCAGCCGGGCGCTGATCTCCCGGCGTCGCGCCCGCCAGTCGGCGGCGTTCGTCGCCGCCCGGACGGCGATGTCCACATAGGAATCGTCGCTGTCGGCGATCAATTCGTCCAGACCGAGGGTGTGGAGCATGGACGCGCTCCAGCGGCTGACCATGCGGTCCAGGGGCCGCGTGACCACCGGCACGCCCATGCACAGGGCCTGGAAGGTGGTGGTCGATCCGCTGAAGGGAAAGGTGTCCAGCGCCACGTCGATGCCATTGTAGCGCCTGATGAAGGTGGCGGCGCTGTCCGCTTCGCTCAGGAACGCGATCTGGTGGGCCTGGCCGCCGCCGGCGACGATCCCGTCCCGGATGCGGCGGGACACCGTGTCGTTGGCATAGAGGCGCTGGAATTTGAGGACCAGCCGGCTTTCCGGCAGGGCCTTGAGAATGCGTCCCCACAAAGCGAGCACGCGCGGGGTCATTTTCGCCGGGTTGTTGAACGAGCCGAAGACGGGGGGGGCGTCGGCGCGGACATCCTCGATCTCCGGCAGATCGGCGGGAAAATCGGCGATGGCGAAATGGGGCAGCCGCAGCGGCCGTTCGGTGAAAAACTCGGTGGTCCGGCGGGGAATCAGCCGGGAATCGCCGATGATGTAATCCATATCCTTCAGGCCCGACGTGGCGACGTCGTGCAAGCTGATCTGCACCGGCGCCGCCCGCCGGGCGGCCACCTGGGGCCGGTTTTCGTCGAAGCGGCCGGCCAGCAGCACCAGGATGTCGATGCCGTCCTCGCGGATGCGCCGGGCCAGCGCCTCGTCGTCGAGATCGGCGATATCGCGCCAGCCGTCGGCCAGGGCCTTGCACTGGTCGGTGATATCGTCCGCCTTGCCGACCTGGGCGTAAAAGAACAGGGAAATTCGCCGGCGGTCGTGGCGGCGCAGCACCGGCAGCAGGTTGACGGCGACGGGATGGCCGCGGAAATCCGACGAAAGCAGCCCGATCCTCAGCGGGCGCTCGGAATCCGGGGAATTGGCGAAGGCATTCCCCCCATTGTCGCGGTCGAAGCGCCGGCCGAAGGCGCGGTGGATTTCGGCCCATGCCTCCTGGTCGAGATCGTCGCGATAGGCCGCCGCCATCAGCACGCCGCGGGCCGGCGCGATCAAATCGGGCCGGCATTCGAGGGCGGCCTGATAATGGACGGCCGCTTCGTCCGGACGGCCGATGGCGATCAGAAGATTGCCGAGATCATGATGGGTCTCGGCCCGGTCGGGGGCCAGTTCCAGCGCGCGGCGATAATCGGCCAGGGCCTCGTCATGGCGCCCCAGCCAGGCCAGCACCGAGCCGCGATTGACGAGGGCGTCGGCGAAGGTGGGCCGCAGCGCCAGGGCCCGGGTATAGGCGGCCTCGGCATCGGGATAGCGATCGAGGAAGCGCAGCGCGTTGCCCCGATTGTAATGGGCCTCGGCCAGTCCGGGGGCCAGGGCGACGGCGCGGGCGCAGGCGGCTTCCGCCTCTTCCGGCCGTTTCAGCACCGTCAGAAGCTCGCCGAGATTGGTCAGGATCTCGGCATTGTCGGGCGCCAGCACCACGGCGCGGCCATAGGCGGCGGCGGCCAGCCGGTGAAGGCCCAAACCTTTGAGGGCGGTGCCCAGATTGGCCTGGGCCTCCACCGAATCGGGCGCGCGGGTCACGATCCGGCGATAGGCGGCGACGGCATCCCGGTACCGTCCCTCGATCAGCGGCTGCCGGGCTTCCGCCAGGGTGGGGCGCCCGTCCCGATCGCGGCGGTGACGGCGCCAGACGGCGCGGTACAGCCGTTCCATGTGCCGCGCCCAGCGCGCGCCGTCGCAAAAGGGCGACGCCGCCAGCCGGGCGCTGATCTCATGTCGGCGCCCCCGCCACTGGGGGGCTTCCCCGGCCATCCGGATGGCGATCGCCACATAGGAATCGTCGCTGTCGGCGATCAGTTCGTCCAGCGCCAGGGGGGCCAAAAGCGCGGCGCTCCAGCGGCTGACCATGCGGTCCAGGGGCCGCGTGACCACCGGCACGCCCATGCACAGGGCCTGGAAGGTGGTGGTGGACCCGCTGAAGGGCAGGGTGTCCAGGGCCACGTCGATACCATTGTAGCGCTCCAGCAGCGCGCCCCGCTCCTCCCAGCCGGTCAGAAATTCGATCTGCCCGGGCTTGGCCCCGGCCGCCACCAGGGTCTCGAGAATTCGCCGGCGGATCGAGGGAACGGCATAGCGGTCGAGGAATTTCAGCACCAGCCGGCTTTCCGGCAGGGCGGCCAGAATGCGCCCCCACAGGCCCAAGACGCGGGGGCCGATCTTGGCGGGATTGTTGAAACAGCCGAAGACCGGCGGCCCGTTCCGGGTCTGGCTGATGGCGGGCAAATCGTGGGGCGGATCGGCCAGATAGAAGTGAGGCAGGCGGAGCGGACGCTCGCTGAAGAATTCGGTTCCCAGACGCGGCAGCAGCACGGGATCGCCGATGATGTAATCCATGGCGGTCAGGCCCGATGTCGCCGGGTCGTGCAGGCTGATCTGGATCGGCGCGGCGCGGCATTCGGCAAGGGTCGGGCGGTTATGGTCGAAGCGCCCGGCCAGAAACACCAGGATGTCGATCCCGTCGGCGCGGATCGCCGCGGCGGCCCCGCCATCGTCGAGGGTGCCGATCTCGCGCCAGCCGTCGGCCAGGGCGCGCAGGCTTTCCGTCACCGCGTCGGTCTTTACGGTCGCGCTGTAGAAATGAAGCGCTATGCGCGTGCGGTCGTGATGACGAAGGCCGGGCAGCAGATTAATGGCGACCGGATGGTCGCGGAAATCGGACGAGACGAAGCCGATCTTCAGGCGGTCGTCGCCATGGTCGGCGGCGGCCGGACGCGGCAAGGCCCGGCCGAAGGTCCGGCCGAAGGTCAGATGGCGCCGGGCCAGTTCGGTCAGGTCGATATCGTCGCGGTAAAGGGCGGCGACCAGCGTGTTGGCGGCGTAAAGCGGCGTGCCCGGCTGCCGGGCCAGGGCCCGGTCGTAACAGGCGCCGGCTTCCGTGGCGGCGCCCTGGGCCTGCAGCACGGTGCCGAGATTGTTCCAGGCGTCGGCCAGGGTATCGTCGCGATCGATGGCCTCACGGAAGGCGGCGGCGGATTCGTCCAGCCGTCCCGCCTCTTTGAGGGCGAGGCCGATATTGTTGCGGATGCGGGCATTGCCGGGATCGATGTCGGCGGCGCGGCGAAAGGCGGCGGCGGCGGCGGTGAAATCGCCGGTCAGAAACAAGGCGGTGGCCAGATGAAAGGCCGGTTCCAACTGGTTGGGCGCCAGGATGGCGGCCCGGCGCGCCGGGGCCAGGGCTTCGTCCGGCCGGTTCAAGGCCAGCAGGGCGGCGGCGAGTTGAAGATGGGCCGCGCCCAGGCCGGGTTGCAAGGCGATGGCGCGGCGGCAGGCGGCGACGGCGTCGCCCAACCGGCCGGCGGCGGCCAGCATCACGCCGTGATCGGCGTGGCCCTCGGCGAAATTGGGCTCTCGGGCGAGGAGTTTGCCCATGATCCGCGCGGCGCCGGCGGGATCGCCCCCCTGGTACAGGCGGGACGCTTCGTTGAGATCGTTGAGAATGCGTTTGTTGCGGGTCATGGCCGGTCGCGCCCGAATTCGGCCAGCGCGCCGGCGAGGCGGGCGATGGTTTCCGTCCAGTCGCCGGGCGTTTCCTGCCGGAACAGGCGCAGGCTGGGATACCAGGGGGATCGCTCGCCTTTCTCCAGCCAGCGCCAGCAGCCGTCGTAACGCGACAGCACCCAAACCGGCACGCCCAGGGCGCCGGCCAGATGGATGACCGAGGTATCGACGCCGATCACCAGATCGAGGGCCGAAATCAACGCCGCGGTGTCGGCGAAATCCCCGATCTCGGCCATGGGGTCGAAAAGATCGAGCCCTGGGGGCGGATGGCCCGCCTCCGCCGCCGGCTCGCCCTTTTGCAGGCTGACCAGGGTGATTCCGGCTGTGCCGGCCAGCGGCGCGAAGGCGGCGAGCGACAGCGAGCGGCGCCGATCCACCAGCCAATTGTCGCGGTCGTCGCGGCGGGGATTGCCCGCCCAGACCAGCCCCACCTTGAGACCGGGCCGCGCCGCCAGCCGTTTCCGCCAGCGCGCGGCGGCGTCCGGTTCGGCCCGCAGATAGGGGACGGCGGGAATGGTATCCAGGGTCAGGCCCAGCCGATGGGGAACGCTCAACAGCGGGATATGGAAATCGAAGGGCGGCAGCGGCCGGTTGACCTCGACGATTTCGCCCACGCCGGACAGGGTTCGCATCAGACGCATCAGCGCCGGCGCCACGCACAGGATGACGTGGGCGCCGGCTTCCGCCAGCACCGGCGCGAAACGGGCGAACTGGATGATGTCGCCATATCCCTGTTCGCCGTACAGCAGCAGCCGGCGGCCCGCCAGCGGCTCGCCCCGCCATTCCGGGACCGGCCAGGTCTGGGCGGGAAAGGCGGGCATCTCGCGGCGCCATTCATATTCGGCCCAGCCCTGGGGGAAATCGCCCCGGCGCAGCAGGGCGCAGCCCAGATGGAAATGGGCGTCGGCATAGGCGGGGGCGATGGCGATGGCCCCGCGATATTGGGCGATGGCGCCGTCGGTATCGCCCTGCTCGTACAGGGCCGCGCCCAGATTCTTGCGGGCCTCGGCGTAATCGGGATTGATGCGGATCGCCTCGGCGTAGCAGGCCCGCGCCCGGTCGAGATCGCGCAGATCGTAGAAGCAGGCGCCCAGATTGTTTTGGGCTTCGGCGAAGGCGGGCCGTTGGCGCAGGGCTTCGGTCAGGGCGGCGATGGCCTCGTCGGTGCGGCCCAGGCGGCGCAGGGTGGCGCCCAGCCCGTTCTGGCATTCGGGAATATGGGGGGCCAGGTCCACCGCCCGCCGGTAGGCCGTCAGCGCTTCGTCGAGCCGGCCCTCCGCCGCCAGCAGATTGCCGAGATTGTAATGGGTCACCGCATTGTCGGGCTGAAGCGCCAGCGAGCGGCGATAGCTTTCGGCGGCCTCGTCGGTTCGGCCCAGTTTGCGCAGGACCATCCCCAGATTGGCGTGGAATTCCGGCCATTTCGGCGCCAGGGCGACCGCCCGTTCCAGCAGCTCGACCGCATGGGCGCTGTCGCCCCGGTCGTGAAGAAGAACCCCCAGATAGTGCAGGACGACGGGCTCGTCCGGGTCCAGGGCCAAAGCCTCCCGGTACAGGCGTTCGGCCTCGTCCAGGCGGCCGGCGCGGTGAAGGCCGGCGGCCTTGGCGGTGAGCTCGTCGGTCTTGCTCATTTTCGGCGCGGCGACCGGCGCCAGGGGCGCCTCGGCCGGAGTCTCGGCCGGGGCGTCGGCCGTCGCCGGCGGCATGGCGGGCGCGCCGTGGCAATAGCGGCGCCAGACGGCGCGGAACAGGCGTTCGCTCTGCCGCGCCCAGCGGGCGCCGTCGCAAAGCGGTGAGGCGGTCAGCCGGGCGCGGATGGCCGGGCGGCGCGCCCACCAGCGGGCGGCGTCGCGGGCGGTGCGGACGGCGATGTCCACATAGGATTCGTCGCTGTCGGCGATCAACTCGGTCATATCCAGCGCGTGGAGCATCGAAGCGCTCCAGCGACTGATCATGCGGTTCGTCGGCCGGGTGACGACGGGCGTGCCCATGACCAGGGCCTGGAAGGTGGTGGTGGACCCGCTGAAGGGGAAGGTGTCCAGGGCGACGTCGATGGCGTTGTAGCGGGCCATGAAATCGGCGAAGGAATCCTTGCGGCCGATGAACACCACCTGGTCCGGGGCGGCGCCGCCCCCGACCAGGGCGTCCAGGAAACGCGTCCGGTGATCGGTCGAATTATAGGCGTCCTGGTATTTCAGGATCAGCCGGCTGTCGGGCAGGGCGGCCAGGATGCGGCCCCACAGGCCCAGAAGGCGCGGGCCGATCTTGGCCGGATTGTTGAAGCAGCCGAAGACCGGCGGCCCGTCCCCGCGACGATCCACCGGCTCGGGGAGCCCGGACGGGAGGTCGGCCACATAGAAATACGGCAGGCGCAGCGGCCGCTCGGAGAAATATTCGGTGGTCCCGCGGGGGGTCAGCCAGGGATCGCCGATGATGTAATCCATGTCATCGAGGCCGGACGTGGCGCCGTCATGCAGGCTGATCTGGATCGGCGCCGCCCGCCAGCAGGCCACGGTCGGCCGGTTGTCGTCGAAACGGCCGCCCATGATCACCAGAATGTCGATCTTGTCGGCGCGGATCTGGCGGGCGACCGTTTCGTCGTCGAGACCGGAGACGATGCGCCAGCCGTCGGCCTGGGCGCGGATGGCGGCGGTGAACCCGTCCTCCTTGGTCCTCTGAGCATAGAAATGGAGCGACACCCGGTCGCGGTCGTAATGGGGCAACACCGGCAGCAGGTTGGACGCGACCGGGTGGCGGGCCAGATCCGAGGACAGGAAGCCGATCCTGATCCGGCGTTCCGGATCGGGATCGGTGGCCGGCCGCCCCGTTGCCTTCCCCCCGAAGGTGCGGCCGAAACGGCGGTGAAGGTCGGCGAAAGCGTCGCTGTCGATGTCTTCCAGATAGATCGCGGTCAAGAGCTGGAGGCGGGCATGAAGCGGGTTGTCCGGTTCCAGGCGGACGGCCAGTTCCATCTGGTCGAACGCGTCGCGGGACCGGCCCAGCCGCCAGTAGACGATGCCGAGATTGCTGTGGATGGCGGCGGTCTCAAGCCCGCGGCCCAGCGCGTGTTCATAGACCGTTCGCGCCTCGTCGTAGCGTTTGGCGCCGTCCAGCGCGACGCCGAGATCGGTATAGGCCTCGGCATTGCCGGGGGCCAGCTCCAGCGTCCGGCGGAACGGTTCGACGGCATCGTCGAAGCGTTCGTCGGCCACCAGCATCCGGCCGAGCGTGGTCTGGGTTTCGGCCAGATCCGGGGCCAGGGCGACGGCCTGGCGGGCCGCGGCCACGGCATCCTTGAGGCGGTCCCGCGCCTTCAGGCCGAAGGCCAGCTGGATGAAGGCGGCCGGGTAATCGGGCTTCAGCAACGTCGCCTGGGTCCAGGCCGCCACCGCGCCGGCGCCATCGCCCGCCCGGTCCAAAGCCAGCCCGAGATTGTAATGGGCTTCGGCAAGGCCGGGGATGGCGGCGATGGCGTCGCGGCAGGCGGCGATGGATTCCTCGGTCCGGTCCAGGGCCAGCAGGGCGACCGCGAGGTTGGATCGGGCCGAGGCGAATCCGGGGTCGGTGGCGATGGCCCTGGCATAGGCATCGACCGCTTCGTCCAGCCGTCCCGCCTCCTGCAGGGCGACGCCGAGATTGGAATGGGCCATGGCCAGACCGGGATCAAGGGCGATGGCCTTGCGGTAGGCGGCGATGGCCTCCTCGCGCTCTCCCCGGGCCTTGAGCATCGAGCCGAGATCGCACCGTCCCCGGGCGTCGTCGGGATTGAGCGCCAGGGCGCGGCGGAGCAGGGCGACGGCTTCGGCGTGGTCCCCCCGCCCCCAGGCGGCGCCGGCCTCGGCCTGAAGCCGGCGGGCGGCGATTTCGTCTTCTCCGGTGGGGGCGATGAGCGATGGTCCGGGGCCGGTTTCCATCCGGCAATGGCGGCGCCATACCGCCCGGTACAGGCGTTCCATCTGCCGCGCCCAACGCCGCTGGTCGCAGAAGGGCGAGGCGATCAGTCGGGCGCGGATGTCCCGCCGCCGGCCCCGCCAGGATTCCACATCGCGGGCGGCGGCGACGGCGATGTCCACATAGGAATCGTCGCTGTCGGCGATCAGCGCCTCCAGACCCAGGGGGGCGAGCAGGGCGGCGCTCCAGCGGCTGACCATGCGGTCCAGGGGCCGGGTCACCACCGGCACGCCCATGGACAGGGCCTGGAAGGTGGTGGTCGAGCCGCTGAAGGGAAAGGTGTCCAGGGCCACGTCGATGCCGTTATAGCGCTCAAGGAAGGCGGAATCGGGCTGGTAGAGGGTTTGGAAAACGATTCGCTCGCCCAATGCGGCGCCCTGGGCGCCGAGGCCGGCGAGGATGCGGTCGCGCTGTTCGGGTGCCCCATAGGCGTCCAGATAGCCGAGCACGAGACGGCTGGCGGGCAACGCGGCGAGGATGCGGCCCCACATGGCGAGGACGCGGTCCGTGATCTTGCCGGGATTGTTGAAACAGCCGAAGACCGGCGGGCCGTTCCTGGTCTCGGCGAGGGCGGGCAGGTTGGCGGGCGGCGCCGCCAGATAGAAATGGGACAGGCGAAGCGGGCGTTCGCTGAACCATTCGGCGGTGCGGCGCGGCAGCAACCTGGGATCGCCGATGATGTAATCCGTCTCGGCCAGACCCGACGTGGCCACGTCGTGCATGCTGATCTGGATCGGCGCCGCGCGGTGGCGGGCCAGCGCCGGCCGGTTGCGATCGAACCGTCCCGCCAGGATCACCAGGATGTCGATCTTGTCGGCGCGAATCCGTTCCGCCAGGGCCGCGTCGTCCAGCCGGCCCACGTCGCGCCAGATTTCGGCCAGGGCGCGAAAGCGGGCGGTCACGGCATCGGGCCGGGCGACGTCGCTGTAGAAGCACAGCGCGACCCGCCCGGTATCGTGGTGCTCCAGGCCGGGCAACAGGTTTCGGGCCAAGGGGTGTTCGTGGAAATCCGACGAGACCAGACCGATCCGAAGCCGCCGGTCGGGATCGGGATCGGTGGACGGGCGGGCCAGGCCGGTCGGTCCCGGCAGCGCGTCGGCCGCCTCCGCCAGGACGGCGTTCAGCGCCGCGTCGTCGTAATCGCCGCGATAAAGGGCCGACGCCATCCGCTTCTTGCGGATGGCGATATCGTCGGGGTGGAGCGCCAGGGCCTTGTCGTAGCACGCCATCGCCCCGGCGTGTTCCCCCAGACGGGCCAACAGGGCGCCGAGATTGCCGTGGGCCTCGGCCAGATCCGGTTTGAGATCGATGGCGCGCGTCAGGGCGGCCCGGGCGCCCGCGTAATCACTGCGATCGAGCAGGGCGGCGCCGAGATTGGACAGGATGACGGGATCATCGGGCGTTCGCCGGGCGGCTTCGGTAAAGGCGGTGACCGCCTCGTCCAGGCGGCCGAGATCCTTGAGCGCGACGCCGAGATTGGCGCGGGCCGCCGCCAAATCCGGTCGGACGGCCAGCAACCGTTCCAGCGTCGCCACCGCTTGGTCCAGGCGGCCGGCGCGCTGGTGGTCCATCGCCTCCCGGGCCAGCCGGTCGGGATCGGCCGGCTCCGGCCGGTTCCCTCGGCAGGCGCGGCGCCATGTCGCGCGGAACAGGCGCTCCAGATGGCGGGCGTAGCCGGCGCCGTCGGTGACCGCCGAGGCCGCCAGCCGGGCGCGGATTTCGGGACGCCGGGCGCGCCAGGACTCGGCGTCGCGGGCCAGCCTCAGCGCCGTGTCCACATAGGCCTCTTCCGAGGATGCGGCCCATTCCTCCAGACCGATGGCGCGCAGGATCGACAGGCTCCAGCGGCTGACCATGCGGTCCAACGGCAGAGTGACCACCGGCACCCCCATGGACAGAGCCTGGAAGGTGGTGGTCGATCCGCTGAAGGGGAACGGGTCCAGGGCGACGTCGATCCGGTTGTAACGATCCAGGAATACCGGGCCCGGCTCATCGGTGAACCCGAATTCGACCTGACGCGCGCGCGCGCCCGCCGCGACCAGATCGGCGATGATCCGCCGGCGCAGATCGGGCGCCCGGTAGCTGCCTACATAGTGCAGCATCAGGCGCGAGCCGGGATCGGCGGCCAGGATGCGGCCCCACAGCCGGAGCGTGGCGGGACTGATCTTCTTCGGGTTGTTGAAACAGCCGAAAACCGGCGGTCCGGGAGCGCGGGTCATGGCGATGGCGGGCAGATCGCCCGGCATGTCGTGCAGATGGAAACAGGGCAGGCGCAACGGGCGTTCGCTGAACCATTCGGGCGTATGGCGCGGAATCAGCGCGGAATCGCCGATGATGTAATCCATCTCCCGCAGGCCGGAGGTGGCGACGTCATGCATGCTGATCTGCACCGGTGCCGCCCGGTGGCAGGCGACGTTCGGCCGGTTCTGATCGAACCGTCCCGCCAGAATGACCAGGATGTCGATATGGTCGGCCCGGATCGCGGCGGCGATATCGGCATCCGTCCGGCGGCCGACATCGCGCCAATGGTCGGCCTCGGCCCGGACCCGGTCGGTCGTCTTGTCGGGCGCGTCGTCATCGGCATAGACGAACAGTTCCAGGGTGCGGCGGTCGCGATGGGCGAGGGCCGGCAGCAGGTTGTAAGCGACCGGATGATGGTGGAAGTCCGAGGACAGCAGCCCCACCCGCAGGCGCCGTTCGGGGTCGGAATCGGCCGGCGGCTCCGCGACGACGGCGACGTCGAACATGCGCCCGTAGTCCCGGTGCAGGTCGGCCAGCGCCCGCGTGTCGAGATCGTCCCGGTACATCGCCGCCAAAAGCCGGGTTCGGGCGATGCCGACATGATTCGGGCACAGGCCAAGCAGGGTCTCGTGAATGGCCATGGTTTCGGCCACCCGTCCCAGCAGGAAGACCACCACGCTGAGATTGACATGGGCATCGACCAGCCGGGGATCGAGAGCGATCGCCCGCCGGCACGCCGTTTCCGCTTCGGCGTAGGCGTAGGAATCGATCAGCGCCGAGCCGAGATTGGACCATGCCGTCGCGTCGTCGGGTTTCAGGGCGACGGTCCGGCGAAATTCGACCGCCGTCCGCCGGTTATGCCCCAACCGCTTGAAAACACTCCCGAGATTGGAATGGGCCTCGGCGAAATCGGGTTTGGCGGCGATCAGTTGGTGGAGCAGGCGGACGGTTTCGGTCAGGCGGCCGGCCTTGTCGCTTTCCATCGCGTCGGCGGCGAGGCGGGCGATGTCGGCCGGGGTCAGCGCCGCCCGGCGGCAATAGCGGCGCCAGACCGCCCGGTACAGGCGTTCGATCCAGCGCGCCCAGCGGCCGCCATCGACCAGCGACGAGGATTTGATCCGGTCGCGGATGTCCCGGCGCCGGGATCGCCACCGGCCGATATCGCCGGCGATTCCCAGGACGATGTCCACGTAATCCTCGTCGGAGCGGGCGACCAGTTCGTCCAGGCCGACGGCATGCAGGATGGTCGCGGTCATGCGGCTGGCCAGACCATCCGCGGGGCGGGTCACCACCGGCACGCCCATGGCCAGCGCCATGAAACTGGCGGTCGAGCCGGAGAAGGGAAAGGGATCGAGGGCCAGGTCGACATCGTTGTGGCGGGCCAGGAATGCGCCGCCCGCCTCCCGGCCGCCCTGCGGCATGGTGACCTGGCCGGGGGCCGCGCCGCCGGCCGCGAGCCCGGCCAGGACCCGCCGGCGCACCGCCTCGTCGCCGAACTGTCCCTCGTATTTCAGAACCAGCCGGCTTTCGGGGAGCGCGGCCAGAATACGGCCCCACAAGGCGAGGACCCGGCTATTGAGCTTGGCGGGATTGTGGAAGCTGCCGAAGACCGGCGGCCCGTCCCCGCGATCGGCGATATCGGGCAGTTCGGGGGGCAGGTCGCGAATATAGAACAGGGGCAGGCGCAAAACCCGTTCTACGAAGAACTCATTGGTATCGAACGGCACCAGCCATGGGTCGGCGATGAAGTAATCCATCTCGCGAAAGCCGGACGTGCCGCCGTCATGCATGCTGATCTGCACCGGCGCCGCCCGGTAAAGGGACAGGGTCGGGCGGTTGCCCTCGAAACGGCCGGCCAGCAGCACCAGGATGTCGATCCTGTCGGCGCGGATCTTCGCCGCGACCCCTTCGTCGTCCAGCCCCCGTATATCGCGCCAGCCTTCGGCCAGAGCCTTGAATTCGCCGGTAACGGCGTCCGGTTCGTCCACGTCGGCATAGAAATACAGGGCGAAACGGTCGCGGTCGTGGTGGGCGAGGACCGGCATCAGATTGCCGGCCACCGGATGGCCGTGGAAATCCGCCGAGACGAAACCGATCCGCAGGCGGCGCTCGGGATCGGGATCGGTGGCGGCGGGGGTCGCGTCGGGACGGGGAAAGGGGACGGAACGGCGGCGATGGAGATCGACAAGGGCTTCGGCACTCAGATCCTCGCGGTAGAGCGCCGCTCCGAACAGGAGCTGATAAGCGGTCTTGTTTCCCGGATCGAGGTCGAGGGCGCGTTCGCTTTCCGCCATGCTGTCGGCGAATTGGTTCCGTCGCGCCAGGGCATCGGCCAATCCGCACCGGGCCATGACCGAATCGGGATCGATTTCCAGGGCGCGACGGCAGACATCGGCGGCTTCGTCGAAACGGCGCGTGACCATCAGGGCGACGGCGAGGTCGGTATAGGCGGGGATATGGGTGGGCGACAGCGCGATCATCCGCCGATAGATCGCCTGCGCCTCTTCGTGGCGCTTCAGACCCGACAGCGCCGCGCCCAGGGCCTGTTGGGCGCCCGTATGGTCGGGATGGCGCCGGATCAACGCCTCCAGAACCGAAGCGGCTTCGTCCCATCGCTTCAGGCTGTTGAGGGCAAGGCCGAGATTGAAGGCGGCGTCCCTATGGGCGGGGGCCAGCGCCAGGGCGCGGCGATAGGCCTCGACCGCCTCCTCGTAGCGCGCCAGATCGGCCAGCCCGCCGGCCAGATTGTAATGGGCGTCGGCCAGATCGGGGGCCAGCGCCAGGGCGGCCCGCGCCGCTTCGATGGCGGCGGCGGGCTCGCCGCCGTCGAGCAGGGCGGCGGCGAGGTTGGAATGGGCCATGGCCAGGGTGGAATCCAGGGCGATGGCCCGGCGATAGGCGGTGACGGCTTCGGTGGGGCGACCCGCCGCCATCAACAGCACCCCCCGGTCGCAATGCCCCCCCGCCCAGCCGGGGGCCAGGAGCAGCGCCCGGTCGAGAACGGCCACGGCCTCATCGGGGTGTCCCGTCTCGAACAGCCGGGCGGCCCGGGCGGCCAAAGCGGCGATTTCGCGGTCGGTATCTGCCGCCGCCGGTGCCGGTCGGGGCGCGGCAACGGTCCGGCAATGGCGCCGCCATACCGCCCGGTACAGGCGTTCCAGGTGCCGGGCCCAATGGGCGCCTCTGACCATCGGCGAGGCGGCCAGCCGGGCGCGGATGTCCCCCCGCCGGGATCGCCACGAATCGACGTTGCTGCCGACGCGGATGGCCGTTTCCACATAATCGTCGTCGGAGCGGGCGATCAATTCGCCCAGGCCCAGGCGGGACAGCATCGCCCCGGTCCAACGGCTGACCATGCGATCCATGGGCCGCGTCACCACCGGCACCCCCATGGCCAGCGCCGTGAAGCTGGTGGTCGCGCCGCTGAACGGAAAAGGGTCCAGCGCCACGTCGATCCCGTTATAGCGGGACAGGAACACGCGCCCCGATTCCTTGGCGGTGACGAAGACGATCTGGTCGGCGGACGCCCCCGCGCCGGTTATGGCGGTGCGGACGCGGTCGCGCAGATCCTCGCGGTTGAACGAGTCGGTATGTTTCAGGACCAGCCGCGATTCGGGCAGCGCCGCCAAAATGCGGCCCCAGCAGGCCAGGACCCGGTCGCCGATCTTGGCCGGCGCGTTGAAGCTGCCGAACACCACCGGTCCGGTCCAGCGGCCTTCGGACAGATCGGGCAGATCGCGGGGCCAGTCGGCGACGTAGAATTGCGGCAGCCGCAAGATTCGTTCGGAGAAATATTCCGGCCCGCCCTTGGGCAGCAGCCAACGATCGCCGACGATGTAATCCATCTCCGCCAGACCCGACGTGCCGACATCATGCAGGCTGATCTGGATGGGGGCGGCGCGGTGGCAGGCCAGATCGGGGCGATTGCGATCGAACCGCCCGGCGAGAAGGACCAGGATGTCGATGCGATCGGCGCGGACGAGATCGGCGACGGCCGCGGCGTCCAGACCGCGAATGTCGTGCCACCCGTCGGCCAGTCCCCGGATTTCGTCGGTGGTCGCGTCGGGTTGGGCGACATCGGCATAGAAGATCTGGCTGAAACCTTCGCGGTCGCGATGGCGCCAGAAGGGCAGCATGTTGCCGGCGACCGGATGGCTCCGGAAATCCGACGAGACATAGCCGATGCGCAGACGGCGTTCGGGATCGGCATCGACCGAAAGCGGCGCGATGACGGCCGGCCGGGCGAAGGCGGCGCCGGCCTCGCGATGGATGCGGTTGAAGGCGGCGATGTCCAGATCGTCCCGATAGGCCGCGTTGAGCAGAAGGCTGCGAAGCGCGTTGGGGCTGGACGGCGCAAGGGTCAACGCCTCCCGGTACTGGTCGGCGGCGTCGCGCACCCAACCGCCGTTTTGCAGGCAAGTCCCGTAATTGATGTGGATTCCGGCGTCGGACGGGTCCAGGCGCAACGACTGGCGAAAGGCCGCCGTCGCCGTTTCCCATTGGCGGCTGGTGAAGGCGGCGAGGCCGAGATTGCCGTGAGCGGCGGCCAGTCCGGGATCAAGGGCGACGGCGCGTCGGCAGAGGTCGAGGGCCTCGGTTTCGCGGCCCAGCTCGATCAGGACGCTGCCCAAATTGGAATAAGCGAGGGCGCTGTCGGGCTTCAGGCCGATGACGTGGCGGAACGCCGTTTCGGCTTCGGCGTAAAGGTGCCGGTCATTGAGGGCGGCGCCCAGCGCCATGGCGGCATCGACCGAATTCGGATCCGCGGCGGCGGCCCGGCGGGCGGCGTCCAGCGCGCCGTTCCCGTCTCCCGCCGCCGTGGCGATCCGGCCCAGCAACAGAAACGCCTTGGCGGTGGGGGCCTGGGCGATGGCCTGGCGGCAGGCCTGATCCGCCTCCGTCAGGCGGCCGGCGCCGAACAGGGCGGCGGCAAGCGTAAGGCGGGCCGCAAGCTGCCGGGGATCGAGACGCAAGGCGTCGCCACAGGCGTCGATCGCCTCTTCCGCATGGCCCTGGGCGAACAGGGCCGCGCCCAACAGGGTGAAAGCGGGGGCCGACGGTGCGATGGCGACGGCGCGGCGGCAGGAATCCGCGGCCTCGTCAATGCGACCCAGGGCGAGAAGAGCCTCGCCCAGATTGCTGTGCAGGGCGGCCAGAGCGGGGCGATGGGCCAGCAGGCTTTGGTAATGGGCGATCGCTTCGTGGTAGCGGCCGGCCCGGTGCGCAGACAGGGCGTCTTGCGCCTGACGTTGGAAATCGTCGTCCGACAAGGTCCCCGGTGCCGGATTGGTCTGGGCGGGAACGGGCCGCGTCGGCTGATCTCGACTCACCTGATGATCCCCTGTTTCGCCGCCTCCGGCGCCTCGTCCGCTCCCGTCGCCCACGAATTCATGTCATCGCGACCATCGCGCGCGGTTTTCGACCGATCGCAAAGCGGTTTCGTTCGGGGGCTGCCGGATCTTAGAGCCCGACCCGAAAGTCGGCAGGGTGAGCCGAAAATGGCGGTTTTCGAGAACCGCAGCGGAGCGTACTTCATGTACGTGAGCAGCGGAAGCGCAGAAAACCGCCATTTGCAGGCCGCCATGATGACTTTCGGGTCGGGCTCTTACGCCTTGATCGACAAGCCGCCCTGGATGGGCGACGGGGCCGTCGGTTGGGGGGGCGATGTTGGCGCGGCGTGGGACGCAGCCGAGCTTGCCTCCGCCGGCCCGTCGGTCGACAGGCCGATGGCGATGCGGCGGTTGATGGTCACCAGGGATTCCAGGGTTTCCGCGTCGCGGGAAAAGGCGCGTATGGAGCAGTTCAGCACATAACGGGCCAGGGCGCCGATATTGCGGGCGACCTCCGGCGGAAGCTGCACGCGGCCGGTTTCGATTTCGCTGAAAAAAAGAAGCCACAATTTGTTATTGAGGCTGACCGCCTCGAACAATCGTTCGCGATCCGTCGACTGAATGGCGTCGCTCAATCGCTGAGCGCTGCGAAACAAGGCGCGCGCTTCCAGGCTGCGTCCGCTCAAGACGTCGCGTTCGACTTGATCGTAGCTCATACCCTACCCTTTCTCGCGAGGGTCCGTGTCCCGGCCGGATTCCTGTTCCACCAATTCGTAGGTCTTGCTAAGGGCTTCGTAATATTTCCCCTCCCCGATCAATTCGCCCACCGTCACAATCGGCACCGCCATTTCCGGCCAAGATTGAAGAGCCTCCCGCAAGACATCCATAAAAAGCGGAGTCAAAAGAGACTTGTAATCCGTAAGATATATGGCCTGCACCACGAAGTACAGGCGTTTCAAAGGGGTCGTCGCATCCTGTTCGCGCATGACCCGGCGTCCGCGCAGAACCACCTCTTCTCCGGTCACGATCAAGGTGCAACGGCGATCATCGCCATTTTCGACCTTGGCTTTACCGATGACGACACTTTCACCTGGGGCGAGACTGATTTTCAGAGACATGGAGGGGGTGGTGAATCCAAAAAAAAGGGGGCGGCCGAAGCCGCCCCCACACCATAACACGATCCGCTTACGGGAACAGCTTGAGGATCGACTGCTGAGCCTGCGACGCCAGGGACAGCGAGGAGATACCGAGCTGCTGCTGGGTCTGAAGGGCCAGCATGTTGGCGCTTTCCGTATTCATGTTGGCGTTGGTCAGATCGCCGGCG
>JAJZUL010000047.1 GCA_021848545.1 Pseudomonadota bacterium | reverse complement strand
TGGACCCCGGCGAAAGTTTGAAGCGCCTGGCCTTGATGCTGGGCGACGGCGCCGAGCAGCGCCCGTCCCAGGCCGATTACGCCTCGGCCGCGACCCTGGCCTTTCAGCCCCGCGACGAGGCCGGCCACCCCCGTCTGGTGCTGGCCGAGGCCGGCACCGGCACCGGCAAGACCCTGGGCTACATCGCCCCGGCCAGCCTGTGGGCGGAAAAGAACCACGCGCCGGTCTGGATCGCCACCTATACCCGCAATCTCCAGCGCCAGCTCGACGGCGAACTG
Organism: Pseudomonadota bacterium; assembly: GCA_021848545.1. GTDB lineage: Bacteria > Pseudomonadota > Alphaproteobacteria > Rhodospirillales > Magnetospirillaceae > JAJZUL01. The sequence continues at coordinate 22,708 of JAJZUL010000047.1, read as the reverse complement.
GAACGCCTGTTTCCCGACCCGGCCGAAAAGACCCGCCGCGTGGTGGTGCGCAAGGGCCGCGAGAATTACCTGTGCCTGCTCAATTACGAGGAACAATTGAACCGGGCGCCGTCGCCGGCCACGGTGCTGATGGCCCGCTGGGCTCTGGCCACCCGCGACGGCGACATGGTGGGCGGCGATTTCCCCTCGTGGCTGGCCGATCTGCTGGGCCGCGCCCGCACCCTGGGACTGGCGGACCGCCGCGGCGAATGCATCTATTCCGCCTGTTCCCATTACAGCCGCTGCTTCATCGAGCGGACGGTGCGGCGGGCGCGGCACGCCGATATCGTCGTGGCCAACCATGCCCTGGTGATGGTTCAGGCGGCTTTGGGCGGTCTGGACGACGGCTATGCCCCCACCCGGCTGGTGTTCGACGAGGGCCACCATCTGTTCGATGCCGCCGACGGCGCCTTTTCCTCCCATCTCAGCGGCATGGAGGCGGCGGAGATGCGGCGCTGGATGCTGGGGCCGGAGGGCGAAACCGCCCGGTCGCGGGCGCGTGGGCTGAAACGCCGGGTCGAGGATCTGGTCGGCCATGCCGAGGAAGCCGGCGCCGCCCTGGACGACGCGCTGGCCGCCGCCCGCGCCTTGCCGGGACCGGGCTGGCAGCAACGCCTGGCCGAGGATTCCCCCAGGGGGCCGGCCGAAACCTTTCTGTCCCTGATCCGCCGTCAGGTGCTGGCCCGCGCCACCGGCACCGAAGGCCCCTATTCCCTGGAAACCGCCTGCCTGCCCGCCGGCGAGGGGGTGGTCGAGGCCGCCACCGCCCTGGCGGCGGCGCTGGAACGGCTGGGCACGCCGCTTCTGACTCTGGCGCGGGGGCTGAAGACGCTGCTCGATAGCGAAGCCGCCGAGCTGGACAGCGCCACCCGCGCCCGCATCGAGGGGATCGGTCGCTCCATCGAACGCCGCGTGCTGCTGCCGGCGGCCGGCTGGCGGGGGATGCTCGACGATCTCGGCACCGGACGGGCGCCGGAACAATTCGTCGATTGGTTCGGGATCGAACGCATCGAGGGACGCGAAATCGATGTCGGCATGCACCGCCATTGGCTCGACCCCACCAAACCCTTCGCCGCCGCGGTGATGGAACCGGCCCATGGGGTGCTGGTGACCTCGGCCACCCTGCGCGACGGGTCCGGCGATGTCGAGGCCGATTGGCGGGCCGCCGAACGGCGCACCGGCGCCCTGCATCTGCCCGACCCCGCCGTGCGGGCCGCCCTGTCCTCGCCCTTCGATTACGCCCAGGCGACCCGCGTGCTGGTGGTGAACGATGTGCGCAAGGACGATCTCGATCAGGTGGCGGCCGCCTATCGCACCCTGTTCCTGGCCGCCGGCGGCGGGGCGCTGGGTCTGTTCACCGCCGTTTCCCGGCTGAAGGGCGTCCACCGCCGCATCCAGGGCGCCCTGGATCAGGCCGGCCTGCCGCTGCTGGCCCAGCATGTGGACCATATGGACACCGCCACCCTGGTCGACATCTTCCGCGCCGAGGAGGATGCCTGCCTGCTGGGCACGGATGCGATCAGGGACGGAGTCGACGTGCCCGGCCGGTCGCTGCGCCTGATCGTCTTCGACCGGGTGCCGTGGCCGCGCCCCGATCTGCTGCATCAGGCCCGGCGCCGTCATTTCGGTGGACGCGCCTATGACGACATGATCACGCGCCTGCGCCTGAAACAGGCGTTCGGCCGGCTGGTGCGCCGGGCCGGGGATCACGGCCTGTTCGTGCTGCTCGACCCGATGATGCCGTCGCGTCTGGCCGGCGCCTTCCCCGAAGGGGTCCGCGTCGCCAAGGTCGGCCTGGCCGAGGCGGTGGCCGAAACCCGCGCTTTCCTGCATCCCCCCTCTTGAAAGCCGCCGCCGCCCCCAAATCTATGGGGAAAAGGCGGTAGACGATGAAAGAGTACATTCCTGAACTCAGCGAGCGGCGCATGGTCGATCGCGCGCCGGATCGGCCGGTGGATTTCGGTTCGGACGCCGATTACATCCAATTCTGTTTCGAGGACGTGGACCGCGCCTTCGGCGTCAATCCTTTTCGCGGCCTCACCCCCGGGCAGGTTCCCGCCCGCGCCCTGATCCGCCAGTTGATCGTCTGGTGGCGGACCCTGGAGCCGACCGACATCGCCCAGCGCGACGCCCATGGCCGCCTGCCCGGCGCCATCCGCCTGATCGATACCATGTCCTCGTTCCTGGCCGAACAAGCCGCCCGCCGCGCGTGACGGCGCGATTTCTTTCCGTGTCCGCCGGGTGGTAAACTGTCCGCATGAGCGGTGAAACGGCAATCGCGAACAGAGTCAAACGCCGGGCGCGTCTGGTGGCGCTCGCCCTGGGTCTTGCCGTTGCTGGCGGCGTCCTCGTCGCTCCGTCCGCCGCGACCGCCCAGGAATGGCGATTCGGCTTTCATTTCGGCGGTGATCGCGACGGTTTTCACCATTGGCGGCGCCCGCCGCCGCGTTTCGACGATGACGACGGCGGTTTTCGTTTCCGGCCCTTTTGGCGCCCGCACCCGCCGCCGGTCTATTACGGGCCGCCCCAGATGGTGGTGATGCCGCAGCAATACCCGCCACCGCCGCCACCACCACAGATGATCGAGGCGCCCGCGCCCGAAGACAGCGGCCTGACCGCGCCCGCAAGCCCGGCTCCGCCGGCGAGCGGTCTGCCGGCAAGCGTCAGTCTGGCGCAATTGCCCTGATTTCCGGATTCGGCCTTACACCGCCACGTTCTGCCACGCCGCGTTGCCGGCCCCGTCCACCACGCACCAATCGAGCTGAGCGCCGTCGGCGGTTTCGATCCGCACCACCACCTTGTCGAAACCGTCCTTGACCAGGGCGCAGGCCCAGGCCGCCGCCTGCGCCCGCGCCGCCTGGGCGCTCATCACCACCGGGGGGCGGATTTCCGTCGCTTCGCAGCCGGTCATGGATTCGCGCCAATCCGCCACCAGAACATAAGACGCCATCGCTGTCCTCCCGTCGCCGCGACCATGACCCGGCGCCGCGCCCGATGCAATGTTTGACTTGGCCCCGCCGCCGGCTATCCTTTTCGCGTCAACGGACGGAGCCGAAGCCATGCCACGAGACAGTGGAGACGACGGTCGGCGCGCCCCCCGGCGCAACGTGCTGGGCGGCACCCTCGAACCCTGTTCCAGCCGGCCGGTGACCGGCTTCTACCGCAACGGCTGTTGCGACACCGGTCCCCAGGATGTGGGCAGCCACACCGTCTGCGTGGTGGTGAGCGCCGAATTCCTGACCTATTCGGCTGGCCGCGGCAACGATTTGTCCACACCGGCGCCGCATTTCGGCTTTCCCGGCCTGCAACCGGGGGACCGCTGGTGCCTGTGCGCGCCGCGTTGGCAGGAAGCCCTGACCGACGGCATGGCGCCCCGCGTGGTGCTGCGCGCCACCCACGAAAAGGCGCTGGATTATTGCGCCCTGGAAGATCTGAAGAAGTATGCGGTTGATTTGAATTAGGTTTGTTGGTTGTTGGTTGGTTGTTGGGCGCTAAATTTGTTGGTTGGGCCTCAAACGCCGGCGCTCGCGCTTGGCTTATCCTCACTCGCTCCGCTCGCTCCGGCGCGCTCAACGCGCATAGTCGTCGCTGCGCTCCTCCAGGTGCCGTAGGTCGAGAATGGGGGGGGGCGTCGGTCAAAAATTTGAGCGGACGGCATGGCGCCCTTTCGCTTTGGCGAATCCGCGCTACATCCATTAGGGCAATTTTCCATGGATGGATTCGATGCCGAGCAAGATCATCCCCTGTCCCCATTGCGATACCCTGAACCGGGTGCCCGCGGACCGTCCCGCCACCGAGGGCAAATGCGGCCATTGCGGCAAGCTTCTGTTCACCGGCCATCCCCTGGCGCTGACCGCCGCCCGTTTCGATCGCCATGCCGGCGCCATCGATCTGCCGTTGCTGGTGGACTTCTGGGCGTCGTGGTGCGGCCCCTGCAAGGCGATGGCCCCCGTGTTCGAAGCGGCCGCCCGCGATCTGGAACCCTATTTGCGCTTCGCCAAGGTCGATACCGAAGCCGAGCCCCAGATCGCCGCCCGGTTCGGCATCCAGGCCATCCCCACCCTGGTTCTGATCCAGGGCGGCCGGGAAATCGCCCGTCAGGCCGGCGCCATGCCCGCCCAGGAATTGCGCCGCTGGATCGAGCATTATCTGGCCTGATCGAACCGCCCCCAGCGCAGCGCCAACGCCGGCAGCACCAGCAGGACGGCGCCGGCCGTACTCGCCAATCCGGCCAAAATCACCGCCACCGCCCCAAGGCCCACACCCGTTCCCAGCGCCGGCGCCAGCCCCAGGCCGGTCGCCAGCGCGGTCGCGGCCAGGGACGGCAGACCCTCCAAGGCGCCGCGCGCCGCCGAAGCCGCATCCCAGATCTCGCCGTCCACGCCCACCAGACGCCGATAACGCGCCAGCAACAGGGTGCCTTGGCGTAACGCGAGAACCAGCACCGCCGCCAGCCCCACCAGGGCCGCCGGCGACAGGCCGCCGCTGGCCGCCGCCACCGCCACGCCCCCCAGCAGGGATGGCGGCAGAATCGCCAGAAGCAGAGCCAGTCCCCGGCCGCCGCCCACGACCGGCGACAGCAGCGCCCCCGCGACCGTCAACGCCGCCAGACCGGCCAGCACCACCCACCCCGACGGCCGCGCCGTCCTCCCGCCATAGGACAGGCTTACCCCCGCCGGCGGCTTGATCGTCCGGGCGATGGCCGCCTTGGCGGCGGCCATGCCTTTGCCGCCATCGGTGATCATGGCGGTCACCGAAACCGTCCGTATGCCGTCATGATGGCTGATCCCGGCCGGCCCCTGGCCCATGCCGACCTGCGCGAGCTGCCCCAGCCGCACGAAGCTGCCGGAGGGGGCGCGCAGAAGCAGTCCCGCCACCGCGGCCGGCGGATTGTCGGCGCCGGCGGCCATCTGCACCAACACGGGGATGGCGCGGTCGCCGCGATAGATATGGCCGACGATGCGACCGGCGAAGGCCGCGCCCACCATGTTCAGCACCTGGGCCGGGCGGACCCCCCATCGACGTAGTTCGGCCGGCCGCAGGCCGATATTCATTTGCGGGACAAAGGCGCCCAGACCCAATGTCGGATTTTCGACGCCGGGCACTTTTCGCAGAACGCCGACGATCCGCTTGGCGGTCCCGTCAAGATCGCCGAGATCGTCGCCCGTCGCGGTGATCGCCAGAATGCGGGGAGGATCGACCCGCCCGGCCAGTCCCCACCCCACCGCGACGCGGATGCCGGGGATGGGCGCCAGCGCCGCGCGGACGCGCGACACGATGCCGGGATGGCGTCCCCGTCCCAGGGTCACGTCGAAGCGGCTGATCCAGGACCCGACCAGGGACCCGGCGCCGGGCGCGCGGCCGAGCCGTTGGGACACGGTCACCACGCCGGGCACGGCGCGGAGCGCCGCCGTCACCTGACGGCCCAGGCGCAGGGATTGGGCGACGGAGGTGCCGGGCAGCGCCGCCATATGAACGACCAGCGGACCCAGGCGCGCAAGTGGACGCGGCCCCATCCCCAACGCCGGCAAGATCGCCAAAGCGACCAGCGCCATCAGAACCCAAAAAGCGGCCAGACGCGGATGTTCCACCAGCCGGCGCACGGGTCCGCGACAGCGGCGGGTCAGACGCAGAAAAAACCAGGATTGATCGCGGCGTTCGCGCCCGGCCAACAGCGCCATCGCCAGAACCGGCGTGACCGTGACCGATATCGCCAACGCCGCCGCCGCCGCCGCCCCATAGGCCGCCGCCAGCGGCGTGACCCAGGCCCCCGGTCCGCCACCGAGGACGAAAAGCGGCAACAGCGCCACCAGACCGGCCGCCGCCGCCGCGCCCCATCCATCCACTTCGCCCCAGGCCATCATCACCGTCCCGGCCGGCGACGGCGACAGGCGCCCTTCGCGCAGGCGGCGCAACAGCGGCACAAGGCCGGCCAGCGCATCATTCACCACCACGGCGAACGCGATCGTCATGCCGCCCAGAACCATGAGATTGGCGCTCATTCCCACGGCGTACAGGACCAGGATCGCCGCCAGCAGCGACAAGACGGCCGCCGCCAGCGCGATCGCCGCCACCGGCAGATCGAAGAACAGCAGCAGGACGGTCGCCGCCACCAGCAGACCGCCCATGGCCGCCGCCCGGCCGAAACCGGCGGCGCTCTTGGCGACGATTCCCGCGGAATTCACCACGTCGGGATCAAGCTGCACGCCGTCTTGCGCCAAAACCGGGGCAAGGCGGGCCAAAACCCGGGACAAAGCCCGATTGAGCGGAATCGGGTCGGCATCCGGTTGCCGGTATATCTCGATGCGGACCGCCGGACGGCCCATGATCGCCGCGCCGCTTTGAGCCGGCAGCGGCGCCGCCACCACGCGGGCGACATCGCCCAGGGTGACCGCCGTCCCGCCGGCGCCGCTTCGCACCACCGTCGCCGCCAGGCCGGCGACGCCGCCGGCCTGGCCATGACTGGCCAGAACGATCCGCTGGTTGGGGGTGTCGATGAAGCCGCTGGCCGCCAGGCCGGTGGCATGGCGGGCGGCGGCGATCACCTGATCGAAGCCGATGCGGAAGCGGATCAGCCGGTCCGGTTCCACCCGGATTTGATAGGACCGGGCGCCGCCGCCGAAAATCGCCACCCGCGCCACCCCCGGCACCGCCAACAGGCGCGGCCGCACCAGATGGGCGGCAAGATCGCGCATCGTCATGAGATCGCGCTTGGACGAGGTCAACGCCGCCACCAGCGCCGGACCGGTCGGGTCCGCCGCCGGCATCATCCACGGCGTCCCCACCCCGGACGGCAGATCGCGGGCCGCAGTGACCAGCCGCTCGGCGACCAGCCGCCGGTCGCGTCCGACATCGCCGCCGCCCTGAAAGCGCACGGTCACCGACGACAGGCCCGAGAGCGACCAGGAACGCAGACGGACCAGCCCATCCATGCCCAGCAGCCGCCGTTCCAGGGGGCGGGTGACCAAATGCTCGACCGCTTTCGGCGTCAGGCCCGGCGCCGGGGTCCGGATGATCACGACGGGGGACGGCAGAGCGGGAAACAGGCGCAGCGGCATGCGCGAGGCCGCCAGCAGCCCGGCGATCGCCACCAGCCCCGCCAGAAACAGGATCAGACGCGGATGGCCCAGCGCGATGCCGGTCACTCGCATCCGCACGCCGTCAGAAGTCAATCCGCATCCCCGGCTTGGGCCGGGTTACCGCCCAGAACCTCCCGCGACAGCAAGGTCTGCGCGCCTTTCACCACCACCGCGGCATGGGGACCGAGGCCGGCGACCATATAGCCGCCGCCCGGCAGGGGATCATTGGTGGCGACCGGATGGCGCCGGAAGCCGTCGGCGCCGGATTTGACATAGATCCAGGCCCGTCCCCGCCACCACACCAGGGCCGGCGCCGGCACCGCCGTTCCCATGGCGCCCCGTCCCGAGGACAGGCGCACGGTCACGTCCAGACCGGGTTGCAGGCCGCGTTCGGCCGGCGCCGCGAACAGGTCGCTTTCGCCCTGGATGCGGGAATCGGTGCTGGCCGCCTGCGACACCAGGGTCAGGCCGATGCGCTTGCCATCGGGCCGAATCGCGCGGGCCAGGGGCCGCGCCCAATCGACGGTCCGCCCCGACGGCACCGCCACCCGCACCAGAACGTCACGGCCGGCCAGCAGGCGCGACAGCAGCGGCGAACCGTCCGAGACCGCCTTCCCCAGCACCGGCCCCCAGCTTTGCACGGCGGTGGTGGCCAGGGCGCCGATGCGCGCCTGGACCATGGCCACCGCCGCCCGATCCTCGGCGAATTTGGCCTTGGCCGCCTGAAGCTGGGCGGCCGAGACGTTGAAATGATCCTGGTACAGATTTTTCGCCCGCTGGTAGGCGGCTTTGGAGGCCGCCATCCGCGCCTTGGCCCCCAGCAGGCCGGCCTTCGCCGTTGCCATCCGTCCCACCAGCCCGGTCAGGCCCTGCAGATCGAGCACGGTGCCGAAGCCGGTGACCTCTTCCCGGAAATGCCGCTGCGGCAGGCTTTTGGCCACCAATCCCGCCAGATTTTGCTGGGCCACGCTCAGAACCAGCGCGTCCGCCGGCGCCGCCGTCTGCGCGGCCTGGGCGGCGGCCGGCGCCCGCTCCGATGTCACCGGCGCGGCGGATTGTTGGCCGTGAAGAACCAGCCCGATTCCCACCAGAACCGCCAGCGCCCCCGACAACAACAGCAGCGCGGGCGATGCGCCGCTATGATCCCGGGCCTTCATCGCCGTTGATCCTCGTGCGTCGGCAGGAGCGGCGCGCTATCCTCATGCGCCGGCAGGGGCGGCGCGGTGGCGCCGTCGGGCAACGGCCGGTCGTCGCCGGACAGAACCCGGTGCATGATGACCACATCGACCCAGCGGCCGAACTTCAATCCCACCCCGCGCAAAACACCCTCCTGACGAAAACCCAGGCTGCGATGCAGACCGATCGATCCCTGATTGGCGGAATCGCCGATGACCGCGATCATCTGCCGATAGCCCAGCCGGGTGCAACGGTCGATCAGCGCCGTCAGCAAAATCCTGCCGATGCCGCGGCGGACCACATAGGGCGCCACATAAATGGAATCCTCGACCGTGTAGCGATAGGCCGAGCGTTCCCGCCACGGTCCGGCATAGCAATATCCCAGCACCGCGCCCTTTTCCTCGGCCACCAGATAGGGCATGCCGCGCTCCCGCGTCGCCGCCAGCCGCCGGGTCATTTCCGCCACCGAAGGCGGCTCCTCCTCGAACGACGCCGCGGTCCGGGTGACGTAGAACGTGTAGATGGACTGGATTTCGGCCATGTCGGCCTCGGTGGCGTCGCGCACCGACACCGCCAGCGGCGTCGCGGGCGGGCGGGTCATTGCGCCGCCAGCCTGTCGGAATCAGTCGCCGTCAGCGCCGCCGCCGTCAGCGCCGCCACCACCTGTTCCAGATCGGCGGCCAGACGGGCGAAATTGGCGTTTTTCCGGTGCGAGGCCTCGTCCATGTAGAGCGCGCGGTTCAGTTCGATCTGAAGCGATTGATAGCCGTGGCCGGGGCGGCCGTATTGGCGGGTGGTGAAGCCGCCGGCATAGGGGGTGTTGCGCACCACCCGGTAGCCCAAACGCAAAAAGGTCTCGGACGCCGCCTGGGCGATGGGCGGCATGCACGAACCGCCGAAACAATCGCCCAGCACCACATCGACCCGCGTCGTCCCTTTGTCGCGGTCGCACGGCCCGCCCACCGAAGGCATGGAATGGCAATCCACCACCAGACACCAGCCGAACCGTTCGCGCGCCCCTTCGACCAGCCCGGACAGACGGGCGTGATAGGGGCGGTAATACCGTTCGATGCGCCGTTCCGCCTCGGCCACCGGCAGCTTGTCGCGATAAATCTCGGCGCCGCTGGCCACCACCCGGGCGATGGTGCCGAGACCGGCGGCCACCCGCGGCGAACGGATATTGGCCTGGGGCGGCAGGGGGCCGGAGAACATCGCCGGATCGAGTTCGTACGGTTCGCGATTGGCGTCGACGAAGGCGCGGGGAAATTTGGCCGCCAGCAGCGGCGCCCCATGGGCGGGGGCGGAAGCGAACAATTCATCGACGAAACTGTCCTCGGACCGGCGCAACGACGACGGGTCCAGGCGCGAGGCGGCGACGAACGAGGCCGGGTAATCGGCCCCCGAATGGGGCGACGCGAACACCACCGGCACCAGTGGCGCCAACGGCGCGGTGACGGTCAGGATGTCGGCCTCGTCGGCAGCGGAAAGGATCTGGCTGTCCATGTTCAACTAATTAACCCGGATTTCCCTCGCTTGCACCGATTTGATCGCGTTCGCGAGAACCGAAGCGCCAAGTCGCGGCCTGCCGCCAATCCGCCCCCCAAACGCGACCCCGCCGGCACGGGGCCGTGGGGCTTGCAAAGCCGGCGAAAAGGCGATAGAAACGCGGCCCTCGGCCAAGCGCCCATCGGCGCGCGGGTCCATATAAGGGCGGTTAGCTCAGCGGGAGAGCACTACGTTGACATCGTAGGGGTCACTGGTTCAATCCCAGTACCGCCCACCATCGAAACCCCAAGGGAAACCTTGGGGTTTCGTCCGTTTCGGGGGGTGACGCCGAAAGGCCATGTCACGAAATCCCCCCACTTTGGCCGACCCAACAGGGCGTATGGCGCCCGGCCCTGATCCACGATGCCTCCGACCTTCCCGAACGCGAAAGGATTCGGCAAACTTACGGCGTTTCGGGATGATGATCGCCGGACCTTATTCGACGCTCTTTGACAGTGTTTATAAAAATCAACGCGTTATGATGGAGAGGTTCCCCCGCATGTGCGGGGATAGACCTACACTTGTCCCAACAATGTCAAGACAAATTCGGGTTCCCCCGCATGTGCGGGGATAGACCCCACAGTGAAGCCCCAGCCGATCCCACATGGGCGGTTCCCCCGCATGTGCGGGGATAGACCCCCCAGCGTTTCCGCATCGCGCTCGGCCCGCGTGGTTCCCCCGCATGTGCGGGGATAGACCCCACCCTACCGAAAGGCCATCAAGCGCCCATTTGGTTCCCCCGCATGTGCGGGGATAGACCCCATGCCATAGCGACCGTGCTGCTGGATGATCGGGTTCCCCCGCATGTGCGGGGATAGACCCACGAAGAGGCATTCGAATGTCGAAAATGTACAGGTTCCCCCGCATGTGCGGGGATAGACCCATGAAGGAATTCTCAATGAAGAAAGGCGAGATTGGTTCCCCCGCATGTGCGGGGATAGACCCCATGGCTATACGACCGGCGAAAGCGTGACCATGGTTCCCCCGCATGTGCGGGGATAGACCCAATGCCGGCGATGGTGGCTGCGCCCTTGAGGAGGTTCCCCCGCATGTGCGGGGATAGACCCTCATGCAGTGCACCCTCGGAAGTCTGTTCGGGGGTTCCCCCGCATGTGCGGGGATAGACCCCGCCAGTTGCGAGCCGTTGTGGTTCTCCATGTGGTTCCCCCGCATGTGCGGGGATAGACCCGGATCGTGCTCGTTGTAATAGGCGGCCATCCTGGTTCCCCCGCATGTGCGGGGATAGACCCTGGAATGTGTGGATACAATATGGGGCGCAGAAGGTTCCCCCGCATGTGCGGGGATAGACCCGCAGATAGGAGAGTGGATTATGGACACGAGGCGGTTCCCCCGCATGTGCGGGGATAGACCCCCCGCATGCTTCGCCAATCCCACCGTGCCGGAGGTTCCCCCGCATGTGCGGGGATAGACCCCAAGCGCTTAGGCAGTGTGGCTAGGTCTGAGGAGGTTCCCCCGCATGTGCGGGGATAGACCCCGATCATGCGCCAAGCCATCGTTACAAAGTACGGTTCCCCCGCATGTGCGGGGATAGACCCCAAGCGGTTTCAAGCGCTTAGGCAGTGTGGCTGGTTCCCCCGCATGTGCGGGGATAGACCCAGTTTGTACACTCCACGAAACCGAGGCGTACCGGTTCCCCCGCATGTGCGGGGATAGACCTTAGTCCGTGGCGTTTAGGCGAATATCCTGGATGGTTCCCCCGCATGTGCGGGGATAGACCCACGACCACCCAGCCTCAAGGCGTCAAGTAGCAGGTTCCCCCGCATGTGCGGGGATAGACCCGACATCCGAAGCCATTTCGAAGAGCTGGGCTTGGTTCCCCCGCATGTGCGGGGATAGACCGATGCTGTGCGGCGCCATGTTCGGTCTACGGAGGGTTCCCCCGCATGTGCGGGGATAGACCCGGCTCCCTTCATATCTTCCTGGCGCCCTCGACGGTTCCCCCGCATGTGCGGGGATAGACCCCGGGTCGATGATCGTGCTCGGATTCGATGTCCGGTTCCCCCGCATGTGCGGGGATAGACCCTATCCGCCGCCGCCACCGCTGCCCTCTCCGACGGTTCCCCCGCATGTGCGGGGATAGACCCGCGAAATTCAAAGCGGAGGGGAACAACTACGAGGTTCCCCCGCATGTGCGGGGATAGACCCGCGACGATCTGCGCAAGCTGGCGACCCGCGCGGGTTCCCCCGCATGTGCGGGGATAGACCGTAATCGAACAGGGAAAAAGCCAGCTTGACCAAGGTTCCCCCGCATGTGCGGGGATAGACCCCACGATTATTCGGCCTGTAGCCCCGTCATCGAGGTTCCCCCGCATGTGCGGGGATAGACCCGCTTTTGACGCCAATAGCGCCGCCTTTATGGGGGTTCCCCCGCATGTGCGGGGATAGACCCATGCAGATCGATCTGCTGGAGGCGCAACGGTCGGTTCCCCCGCATGTGCGGGGATAGACCCGTCGCCATTACGCGACCTGTCCATTGGTAAGGGGTTCCCCCGCATGTGCGGGGATAGACCCGCGGCCCTACGTCGGCCGGCGGAAGCCGGTCGGGTTCCCCCGCATGTGCGGGGATAGACCCCAGAAGGAAATGGATCGGCTGAGGGATGCCACGGTTCCCCCGCATGTGCGGGGATAGACCCGCGGGGGCCGGAAATGTCATCGCCGGATACGCGGTTCCCCCGCATGTGCGGGGATAGACCCCAGGCCCCCGAGGGTCAGCGCGAGCGTCTGTGGGTTCCCCCGCATGTGCGGGGATAGACCCCTACGGCAGAATTACGAATCAAGACGGGTCGAGGTTCCCCCGCATGTGCGGGGATAGACCCGCTGACAGAATGGAGCGGCGATCTTATCGTCCGGTTCCCCCGCATGTGCGGGGATAGACCCCCGACGCTCGACCGGGAAGAGGTTGCCAAGCTGGTTCCCCCGCATGTGCGGGGATAGACCCGGCGCCCGGCAATCGGTCCTGATCCAGAATTTGGTTCCCCCGCATGTGCGGGGATAGACCCGCCATCGCGAGGATGGGCCGGCGGCAGAATGGGGTTCCCCCGCATGTGCGGGGATAGACCGTTTAGCGCAACCCAGAATGCGGGCCAGCCGTGGGTTCCCCCGCATGTGCGGGGATAGACCCGTTCCAAAGCCGAATGGCTGTGCCTGCGATCCGGTTCCCCCGCATGTGCGGGGATAGACCCGCGTGGGATCACACTGAACATGACGATAGGGAGGTTCCCCCGCATGTGCGGGGATAGACCCCAGAAGCGATAGAAGGGGAACCGGACGATGAAGGTTCCCCCGCATGTGCGGGGATAGACCCGGCGAATCCGGCCCAGCACGGAGGGCCATACGGGTTCCCCCGCATGTGCGGGGATAGACCCAAGACCGGCAAGGGCAAGTACGCCCTGCTGAAGGTTCCCCCGCATGTGCGGGGATAGACCCATGGTGGCCGCCGCGGTGAAGGTGAATTCCTGGGTTCCCCCGCATGTGCGGGGATAGACCCGGGACTAATATTTGTCCTTCTGGTCCTTTGTAGGTTCCCCCGCATGTGCGGGGATAGACCCCGTCGAAAGCGACAGACCCGTCCGGAATCTTCGGTTCCCCCGCATGTGCGGGGATAGACCCGTCGCCATTCCTCGGAAGTGCTCGTTGAGCGTGGTTCCCCCGCCTGCGCGGGGATAGCGGCTGCATCGCCAGACTAAAGAATTGAGCGGCCTTGCCGGCCCGGAGGGACGCCCTAGTCCCCTCATTTCGGCAGCGTTTCCGCCGCCCCGTTGCAATGGCGAGTTTTCTACGTCGGGCCGGTGGAACCGTTATCGTCCCGCCAACCGGAAAATTCAACAGCACAGCGGGAGCAAGGATACGAAAATTTATGGTTGCCGTATTGACAGGAACCGCCGTCTTTACGTTTAATTTTTCGGGGGAAATGGGCGGGATTTAAGCCTCTGGCTGCCGACGATACGCATCTGGCCGGGAAATACGGTTTGCCCTGGGGGAAATATGACGAGGGGACAAGCCACCACCTGGCGCATCATTGCGCCGATGTGGCGGCGTGCTTCGAGGTCATCGCCACCTTGCCGGTCGTGCGCGCCCGGATGGAGAAGGCGGCCGACCAAACCCTGACGCCGATCCATATCGCACGGCTGGCCGTTTTCGCCTTTCTGCATGATTGCGGCAAGCTGCATCCCGGCTTTCAGGCCAAAGGCGGCTGGAGTCCGGACATCTGGTCGCCCATCGACCGGCATGGCCATGTCCAGGAAGGCGCCGCGCTGTTCTTATCGACCAGCGTTGACGAAAGGATCGCGCGCAATCTGAATGTGGAGGTTCTGGCGCGCTGGGGCGACGAGGAAGCGATGGAGCGTCTCCTCCACGCCGTGATCGCCCATCACGGCAGACCCTTTCGCATCGAGGACAGAGCGACCAGGGATTGGCGCGCGGTCCCGAAGGCCGCCTACGACCCGGTCGCGGCGTCGGCGCAGATCGGCGCGTTGATGCCGACCTGGTTCCCGGACGCCTTCACCGCTGCCGGCCCGCCCCTTCCCGAACGGCCGGCCTTCCAGCATTTGTTATGCGGGCTGGTGTCGCTGGCCGACTGGATCGGCTCGTCGCGGGACGTGTTCGATTTCGTCCCCCATCTCGATCCCGATTATATGAACGTGGCGCGCGCCAAGGCCCGCCGCGCCATGGCCGAGATCGGCCTGGATGCCGGCCGTTGGCGCGACGCGGTCCAGGGCCGCGCCGATTTTTCGACCCTGGCCCCCGGCCGCACGCCCCGACCGGCGCAACGCCGCGTCGGGGATTGGCCGCTCGACGACCCATTGATCATCCTGGAGGCGGAGACCGGCTCGGGCAAGACCGAGGCCGCCCTGTGGCGCTTCGCCCGCCTGTTCGAGGCGGGGATGGTGGACGGTCTTTATTTCGCCCTGCCGACGCGGGCGGCGGCCAAGCAGATTCAGGGGCGGGTCCATCAGGCCATGGGCGCCCTGTTCGGCGCCGATGCGCCACAGGCCGTGCTGGCCGTCCCCGGCTATCTCAAATCCGGCGAAGCGGAAGGACAGGCGCTGCCCGATTTCAAGGTGCGCTGGGATGATGAGGACGGAAACGGCGAGCCCCGGCGTCTGGCCCGCTGGGCGGCGGAACGCGCCAACCGCTTCCTGGCCGCCACCATCGCCGTCGGCACCGCCGATCAGGCGATGCTGGCCGGACTGCAGGTAAAGCATGCCCATTTGCGGGCCGCCGCCTTGTCGCGGGTGCTGCTGGTGATCGACGAGGTCCATGCGTCGGACCCGTACATGACCGAAATCCAGGCCGCCCTGCTGACCCGGCATCTGGCCCAGGGCGGACATGCCATGCTGATGTCGGCGACCCTGGGGTCGGCGGCGCGGGCGCGATGGCGGGACGGACGACGGGCCGCGCCGCCCGCTTTGGCGGAAAGCATCGCCACGCCCTATCCCGCGATCTGGGGACAAAGCGGCCCTCCCCTGGCCGTGGCGGAGTCGGATGGTCCCGAAGCCCAAAAACGGGTCGCCGTCACCCTTGCCCCGTCCTGGTCGGCCGCTGAAGCGGCGAAGGCGGCAATTCCCGCGGCGACCCAAGGCGCCCGCGTGTTGGTCATCCGCAACACGGTGACGGCGGCCATGGAAACCGTCGCGGCGATCCGGGAAAGCGGCGGCGAGGCCCTGCTGTGGCAAGTGGCGGACGGCCCAGCCCTCCACCATTCCCGCTTCGCGCCCGAGGACCGCCGATTGCTGGACGAGGCGGTGGAACAGGCGCTGTCCCCCACCACGCGCGGACAAGACGGCATCATCGTCGTCGGCACCCAGACCCTGGAGCAATCCCTTGATATCGACGCCGACGTTCTGGTCACCGATCTATGCCCGATCGATGTGCTGCTGCAACGGATCGGCCGCCTGCATCGCCATCGTGATCTGGCGCGTCCGGCCGGATTCGACCAGCCCCATTGCACCATATTGTCGCCCCAGGACGGGTTGGACCGTCTGGCCGCGCCGGCCTTCGATAACGGCCTGGGGCAGCTCAAAAGCGGAGACGGAATCTACCGCAACCTCCACGCCTGTGAACTGACCCGACGCCTGATCCACGATCATCCCGTCTGGGTCATTCCGACGATGAACCGTTTCCTGGTGGAAAGCGCGACCCATCCCGACGCGATCGCGGCCCTGACCGCGGAAATGGGAGACCCGTGGCGACGTTATTGGGACGAGGTGTACGGCCGGGATCTCGCCGATGTCGGCGCGGCCGGCAAGGTGTGTCTGCCCGTGGACAGGCCCTTCGGCGACCACATGTTCCCCGATGACGAGGAAAGGATACGCACACGGTTGGGCGCGGAAGGCGTGGTCATCCGCTTCACCGAACCGGTTGTTGGGCCGTTCAAACAACGGATCAACAGCATAACGCTGCCGGCGCATTGGTCGCGGGGAATGGACGCGACGGAGCCGGTCCGTCCGATGGCGGACGGGGAAGTTCTGTCGTTTTCCGTGGGTGGCACTCGCTTCCGATATGATGGGTACGGTCTAGCCAGAGCGTTACTACAGACAAGTTCTTGACATGATAGAAATTCACGCTACTTATGGAGGAGCGGGCGGTTTGCCCACGGGAGAAAGACGATGCGTACCAGCGTTTTTTTTCAGTCCGCGTTGGCGGTCGATATACGGAAGGTCGCGACCTGGGTTAGGGTGATTGCCTCATTCGAGATTCAGGCTGAAGCCGAACTTCGGACCGAAGCCCGCTCCCCCCATCGTTCCGGGGATAGCCCCTTGTCTCGTGTGACGCTGACCGATCCCCCACGCTTGTGGGGACAAACGATGGCGGTCGGAAAGCCAGATGCATAATCTGCTTTCCGACCGGCTCATCGATGCCGCCCCGCTCGGACGCCTGACCCTGCCCGGCGTGCTGGCGGCCCTGTCCCGCGACGGGGTGGAGAGCTTTCCCGCTCTGCGCCCTCACCAGGCCCCGGCGTGGCACATGGGTCTCGTCCAAATGGCGGCGCTGGCCCTCCATCAAGCGAAGACGGACGTCATCCCGGAGGACGAAGCCGCCTGGGTCGCGCTGCTGCGCGGCCTCACCCCCGATTTCCCCGATGACGAACCCTGGTGTCTGGCGGTTCGGGATTGGAGCCGCCCCGCCTTTCTTCAGCCGCCGGTCCCCGACGGGATCAAGCTGGCGGGCGACGTCCCCACGCCGGACGCGCTGGATTTGCTGATCACCTCCAAGAATCACGATATCAAGCAAAGCGTGGCGCGTGACGGAGAGCCCCAGGATTGGCTGTACGCCCTGGTGTCGCTGCAAACCGGCGAAGGCTATGGCGGACGCGACAATCACGGCATCGCCCGCATGAATGGCGGCTCGTCCTCGCGGCCGATGGTCACGCTGGCGCCGTTACCGGAAGACAATGCGAAATCCATGACCCCCCGCCCCGGCGCCTGGTTTCGCCGCGATGTGCGCGTTCTGTTGGCAACGCGACCAACGGCGCTGGAGGAAAGCGGGCTCGATTATCCGGAAACCGGGGGCATCGGCCTGACCTGGACGGTGCCCTGGTTGGACGGCGAACAATTGCGGACCCGGGACCTGGATTTGTGGTTCGTCGAAATCTGCCGCCGCATCCGGCTGGTGGAACATGGGGATCGTCTGTCGGCCGTGAAAGGCCTGTCCACGGCGCCGCGCATCCAGGCCAAGCCCCTTAACGGCGCCTTGGGCGATCCCTGGGCGCCGGTCCACAAGACGGAAAACAAGAGCTTCACCCTGGCCGGTGGCGATTTCGATTACCGGACCCTGATCGAATTGCTTCTATCCGGCAATTGGGCGCTTCCGTTGCTGGCCCGGCCGGCATCGTTCGAAACCCCGCAAACCCCCCTGGTGCTGGTGGCGGCGGCGTTGGCGCGGGGCAATTCCAAAACCGAGGGGTTCAAATCCCGCGCCCTGCCCCTGTCGGGCAAGGTCGCCCGCGCCCTGTGGTCGCCGGACCGGCGGGACGCCTTGCACCAGATGGCGAAGGCGCAGGCCGAGACCATCGCCGATTTCGACAAGGCGCTGTCCTATACCCTGGTGCTGGCCGCCGTCGGCGGCGAACGGGAAAAAATCTCGCGGGACAGCTATGCCCATGCCAAGGAGCCCCGCACGCGGCTCGGCCACTTCGCCGACACCATTTTCT
Source organism: Pseudomonadota bacterium (assembly GCA_021848545.1). Taxonomy (GTDB): domain Bacteria; phylum Pseudomonadota; class Alphaproteobacteria; order Rhodospirillales; family Magnetospirillaceae; genus JAJZUL01. The sequence continues at coordinate 4,696 of JAJZUL010000047.1, read as the reverse complement.
TCGACCATCTATGGCGGCGGTTCGAGGCCCAGGATCAAGGATCGGCGGCGGTGGATCAGGAAAAAACGGCGTTCGCCGCCCGTCTGTGGGAACGGACGCAGGCCATCTTCGAGCAATTCCTGCCGATCATGCCGGGGCCGTCCCTGTATCGCCCGCGCGCCGAAGCGCGGGCGCGGTCAATGCTGTGGGCCATGGTCCGCAAAGCCCATCCCGAAATATTCCCGGCCAAAAGCGAAAACAGCGAGGTGACCAATGCCGCCTGAGGAAAAGACGCCGACCTTGAGCGAGGTGGCCGTCCGCCTGTCGGGCACCTTGCTGGGACTCGATCCCGGCGACCTCGCCCATTTGCACCACATGGTTGTGGCCGGTCCGGGGGAAATCGCGTTCTGGAAAATCGCCACCAAGCACGGCCTGACCCGGCCCGATGACAAGGGACTGCGATTGGTGAAAATCCTGGCCTTGCTGACCCCGAAAGGAGAGCCGGGACACCGTCGTCCGTTCCACGATCCCAAGCGTCCCTTGGGATTGGCGCTGTGCGACGCGGATTTGTCGGAAGCCCGTCTCGCCCGTTTTCTCGCTTTGCCCTTCGACCGACGTGGCGACGCCCTGGAACGCATGGCGCGCCGACTGGCCGCCAGCCGCGATTTCAGCGGCGTCGATTGCCGGGATATCGCCCATCTGCTGTTTTCCGACGACGTGAAATGGCCGCGCAAGCTGGCCGCCGATTATTACCGCCGGCTTGATGCCGCCCGCCCCGATTCCCAAAAGGATGATGCCGCATGACCCGTCCCCGCTTTCTGCAAATCCATACCCTGCATTCCTACACCGCCGCCCTGCTCAACCGGGACGATACGGGTCAGGCCAAACGGTTGGTCTATGGCGGCGCCGGCCGCACCCGCATTTCCTCCCAATGCCTGAAGCGACATTGGCGGATGGCCGACGACCCTTATGCGTTGCGGACCCTGGACGGTTTTGTCGATTCCTTCCGGTCGCGCGAATTGGTGACGGAGAAGGTGATCGCGCCCCTGAAAGGGCGCTTCGCCGATGACATCGTAAACGCGCTTGAACCGGCCTTTCAAAAGCTCGTCTATGGCGAAAAGGCCGACAAGGGCAAGAAGAGCCGCCAGACCCTGCTGCTGGGGGAACCGGAACTCGCCTGGCTGGCGGCGCGGGCCGAAGAGATCGCCGGTACCGTCACCGACGCCAAGTCGGCCGAAAAAGCGGTGGAGGCGTGGCGGAAAGACAAGAATTTCAAGGCGATGAGCGAAAATGCCGCCCTGCCCGGCGGCCTTGCCGCCGCCTTGTTCGGGCGCATGGTCACCTCCGATCCGGCCGCCAATATCGACGCGCCGGTCCATGTCGCCCATGCCTTCACCGTCCATGCCTCGGAAAACGAGGACGATTACTTCACCGCCGTCGATGATCTCAAGCACGACGAGGATGACAGCGGCGCCGACACCATCCAGGAGACCGAGCTGACCTGCGGTCTGTTCTATGGCTATGTGGTCGTCGATCTGCCGGCCCTGATCGCCAATTGCGGCGGGGATCGCGATCTTGCCGCGCGGATCGTCCACAACCTCACCCATCTCATCGCCGAAATCTCGCCCGGCGCCAAGCTGGGCTCCACCGCGCCCTATGGCCGGGCCGATCTGATGCTGATCGAGGCCGGCGACCGCCAGCCGCGCTCGCTGGCCACCGCCTTCCGTTCGCCCGTCCATCACGATCTGGGAGAGGCGGTATCCGCCCTCGACCGCCAGCTTGCGGCATTCGACGACACCTATGAAACCGGCGAGGCGCGCCGCTATCTGTCCCTGGCCGGGACTCCGCTGACCAGCCCGCCGGATTCCGGGCTCGACCGGCTGTCCCTGACCGCCCTGGCCACCTGGGCGGGCGCTCAGGTGGAAGGCACCCCCGATGTCTGACGGCCATCGCTGGCTGGTTCTGGTCCTGGAAGCGCCGTTGATGGCCTTCGGCGACGTGGCCATCGACCATATCGGCCCGACCCGCGACTTTCCGTCCCTGTCCATGCTCACCGGGCTGCTGGGCAATGCCCTGGGATATGGGCGGGGTGACGGGGACAAATTGCAGGCCCTGCAGGACCGGCTGGTCTTCGCCGCCCGCCGCGACCGCGAACATCCGGCGGGATTGCTGACCGACATGCAGAATGCCCAGCTCGGCGAGGACAAACGGGGCTGGACGACCTGGGGGGTGGTCGAGGAACGGGCGGGCGGCAGCCTCAACGCCCCGCATCGCCGTCAGCGCGATTATCACATGGACGGGTCGGTGAGCGTCGTCCTGCGGCTGACCGGCGCCGGGTCCGGGTTGGATATCGACCGGCTTGCCGCGGCGTTGGACCGACCGGCACGACCCTTGTTCATCGGCCGCAAACCGTGCCTGCCGTCCGGTCCGCTACGCCGCGCCGTCATCGTCGCCGCCACCGCTTTCGACGCGCTGCGGCTGGTGCCGGGCGACGGCGATCTGCGCGCCGTCTGGCCCGTGGGCGAAGGGCCGGAAACCGGCGCGAGTGTTGACCGCATCCTCGACCTTCCCGATCGGCGCAACTGGCGCACCGGTCTGCATGGCGGGACCCGCAAGGTGGTCGAAGGATGGATCAATCCGGAAAGGGCCGCCGCATGACCGCGCTGTTCATGATCAGCCTGCCCATCGATCTGCGCGATTTCCGGCGCTGGTCCGCTGAACGGGGAATCGCCGGGGACGAGGGCAAAGCTTTTCACCATCTGCTGTGCGAAACCTTCGGCAAAAGCGTCCTGCAACCGTTCCGCATGATGGCGGCGCCGGGCGGGCGCACGGCCACCCTTTACGCCTATACCAAATCCGACGAAACCACCTTGCGCGAAACCGCCGGGGACACGGCGATGCCCGACGCGCTGGCGGTGATCGACCCCCGGCGTCTGGCCGCCAAATCCATGCCCGAAAGCTGGCGCCAGGGGCGGCGCCTGGCCTTCGACATCCGCGTTCGCCCGATCCGGCGCCTTCACAAACCCCTGGAGGACAAGAGCCGCGAGGGACGCGAACCGCCGCCCCCCTTCCGCAAGGGTGCCGAAATCGACGCGTTCCTGGTGGAGGCGTTGCGTCGCTTTCCCGACGGCCCGCCGCCGCCGGAAGAACGGCGTTGGCGGGAAGACGTCTACCGGGGCTGGCTGGCCGAACGGCTGGACGGCGCGGCAAACGTGGAAACGGCCCGAATGATGCGCTTTGAACGGACGACCGCCGTTCGACGCGGCACCACCCAGGGACCGGACGTCACCTTTCACGGCGAGCTGACGGTGACCGACGGCGTCGCCTTTGCCGAACGGCTGGCCAAGGGCGTCGGCCGCCATACCGCCTATGGGTACGGCATGCTGCTGCTGCGTCCGGCGAGCCCATAGATGCTGAGCGGCCGCCTGGGACTGGAAAAGGCGCGGATTCCCCATGGCGACCGCCACGGTCTGGTCTGGCTGGATCGCGGACGGCTGGAGGTCGAGGACGGATGCCTGCGGTTCGTGACCGCGGGTGGCGGCGAACTGGCCACCGGCGATTACCAGATACCGCACCAATCCCTCTCCATCCTTCTGCTGGGACCGGGATCGAGCGTCACCCACGATGCCCTGCGGCTGCTGGCGCGTCACGGCTGCGCGCTGGCCGCCATCGGCGAGGGCGGCGTGCGCTTCTATACGGCCCCACCCCTGATGCCCGACAGCTCCGCCCTGGCGCGCGCCCAGGTGACGGCATGGGCCGATCCCGACAGCCGCATGGCGGTGGCGCGGGCCATGTATGCGATCCGCTTCGATGAAATCGTGCGGACCCGCGACATCGCCGTCCTGCGCGGCCAGGAGGGCGCCCGCATCAAGCGCAGCTATCAGCTTGCCGCCGAGCGTTTCGGCATAGCGTGGAAGGGCCGCAATTACGATCGCGACGATCCCAACGCGGGGGACCTGCCCAACCAGGCCATCAACCACGCCGCCAGCGCCATGCGCGCGGCGGCCTGCATTGCCGTCGCCAGCGTCGGCGCCATTCCCCAACTGGGATTCATCCACGAAGATTCGGGTCAATCCTTCGTGCTGGATATCGCCGATCTGTATCGACACGACGTGACCCTGGACATCGCTTTCGGGGCGGTGCGGCAGGCGCGGGAGACCGGCGAGCCCATCGAGCGCCTGACCCGCCAACGGGCGGCCAGACTGTTCCGGCAGCGCGACGTCATCCCCTCCATGATCGACCGCATCAAGACCCTGGTCGGGCCGAACAAGGACGCCGTCGCCGGGGAGACGGAATGATGCCGATGGTGGTGGTCATCACTCGCGATGTCGAGGCGCGCTATCGCGGTTTTCTGGGATCGATCATGCTGGAACTGGCGGCGGGCGTTTATGCCCACCCCCGCATGAGCGCCGGCGTCAGGACCCGCCTGTGGGACGTTTTGAGCGATTGGTACGGCCATCTGCGCCAGGGCAGCATCGTCATGACCTGGGCCGACAGCGCCGCCAATGGCGGTCTGGGGCTGGCGAGCCTGGGCGAGCCCCCCAAAACCATCGTCGCCCATGACGCCATGCTGCTGGTACGACGCGCTCTGCCGACCTGAGACGCGAAAGCCGGCGATTTCCGGCGTTCTTTGACATTGTTTATCGAAATCAACACCTTATGATGAAGGGGTTCCCCCGCACGTGCGGGGATAGACCCTTGTCCGTCCATTTCGCGG